>NZ_CP091508.1:2211842-2949123 GCF_022870865.1 Uruburuella testudinis | reverse complement strand
CCGGACATCAGGCAGCACCGGCTATTTATTCAGGAGAATGGGTCGGAGGACCAATATTTGGGTAATAAAGGGGAAGGAATGTCATATCCTAAAACATGGAAAAGTCTCGCGGAGCAAATAGCATTACTTAAATCCAGGGGCTTGGCGATTTCAGATGATACAAAGGCAGCGGAATATTTGGAGCGTATCGGCTATTACCGGTTGAGCGGCTATTTCTATGCCATGCGTGAATTGAGTGGTGAGTATAGTGAACTGCAAAATTTTCAAAAGCCGCAAAAGCTTAAAGTCAAAAAAATGGTCATGGATGACTTTAAAAGAGGCGCCAGTTTTGAAAATGCAGTAGCTTTATATATTTTCGACAAACAATTGCGTTTGCTGGCTACAGATGCATTGGAAAGGATTGAGATTTCCGTCCGCGTTGATATAGCCTATGCTTTGGGCAAGCTGAATAAATTTGCTTATTTGAAACCGGCTTGCCTACATGAGAAATTTTGTTCTGAGCTGGATAAAAAAAACAGGACTAAGCCTGCATCACACTTGGCTTGGCAAGCATGCCCAATTAATCAGCCGTTCAAAAGAAGAATTTGTCAGACACAATAAAGAGAAATATGGGCTACCCCTTGCGATATGGGTAGCTTGTGAAGTTTGGGATTTTGGTACGATGTCAATCTTGTTCAGCGGCATGAAGGAAAGTGAACAAGATGAGATTGCACAAAAATATGGTTTGGAAAACGGGCGGATATTTGCCACTTGGTTGAGAAGTTTGAATTATCTGCGTAATGTTTGTGCGCACCATAGCAGATTATGGAACCGCAATATTGTCGATCAGCCGAAACTGCCCTCTGAAGACCAATTGCCTTGGGTAAGGCTTTTTAAAGATGACGCACATGCAAGGGCCCGCTGTTTTTTATTGTTTTTTATATGTAATCATATGGTCAAGAAGATTAACCCTAACTCCACTTGGTCTGTCCGAATGAAAAATCATTTGGAGGCATTTCCCGCCTTGGGTCATATTGGCTTGAATTTGCGAGGGATGGGGGAGCCTGAAAGCTGGCAAAAATTTTGGCAACTTTAGAGAATATACAGCCAAGAAAAAACTCCCCAGCAATCTGCTATACAGCGAGACTGAGGGGAGCCGTGTTGAATTCATTATATTAACTCAAATTCGTTTAGTCAATCAGGTTAGCTAATTGAGTAAGCGTAGCGGCATAAATTGTAGTGTGCTGAAACCCTAATGCCGCTGTGTATCTCGCGCTGATTTCTGTTATCTTTACAAAATATATTTTATTCAGAAGGATTCTATATATGTCCGCACCCGACCCGATTGCCGCCGTGCTCGGCACCACTATCGCCGAACGCGGTGCAGATTATTGCCGCCGCGGCAAGGTTGTCTCGATGCAGCAGCAGGCGGATGGCGCTTGGCTGGCGCAGGTATCGGGCAGTCAGGCGGCGCAGGTGTATCGGGTGCAACTGCGTTTTTTCGACAACGGCGCTTTGAAACAGGCTTTGTGTGATTGCCCGTATGATGGCTTGTGCAAACACATCGCGGCGGTGTGGTATGCGCTGTCGGCAGATCAACTGCCTGCGCCCAACGTAGCGGAAAAACCGCCGCGCAAGCTGCGGGTATTGCAGCCGCCGGCGAATACTGCCGCGGCGCAGGATTTGCTGGATACGGCCACCGCGCTGTTTCGCCGTTATGCGCGCGGTTGTGATTATCATGAAAGCGGCCGTTTGGGCAATGAAGTGTGGGCGTTGCTGGAGCAGGCCGCCGGGCTGGATACCGCCGATAGGTTTGCGGTTTATCATAAGGTGTATCAGCGTTTGAACAGCATCATCCAGCGCTCAGACGATTCAGGCGGCTATTTGGGCGATTTGATATTTTACTGCATCGAAACCAGCGGGCGGCTGCACCGACAGGGCGATGCCAAGCTGCGGGTAAAAATTGAAAAATTTTGGCGCAAAATGATGGATGACCGTGAAACCCATTGGATTGCCGTTGAGGAAGCCTCGTTGCTGTGGCAAGAAGCATTGTGTGCTTTCGGGCGTGCAGATGAAGTATTGATCTGGCTGGAGCAGGAGTGGGCAAACTTAAAGCGGGATAACGGCTATCAGCGTGAAGATTTGGCCGTGCGCAAATATCAAGTATTGGCCGTTATCGACGAGGCGCGGGCGCAGGTATGGATGCAAACTATGCTGCGTTATCCGAAAATGCGCCGAATCGCAGTCGATCAATTAATGGCGCAACAGCAATGGCAGGCGGCCGAAAAATTGCTGAAACAGGCGCTGCAACAAAACCCGAACCAAGAAACGCGGCAATGGTCGGCTTTATTGCTGGAAATCGCCGAACAAACCGGGCAACAGCAAGCTGCGTGTGACTATGCCAAAGCGCTGGCGTTTGGCGATAATCAGATTGATGAAGCTTATTACCGCCGCTGGAAAACCTTGCTGCCCGAGCAGGAATGGCCGCAGGCATGGGCGCGGCAGGAGCAGAAATTGCAACAGCAGCCGGTATCAGAAGATGCGTTGGCACAGCTTTATACATTAGAAAATTGCAGCGAAAAGCTATGCCGCCTGCTGCAACAGACACAGAAAGAATATTTGCTGGAGCAATACATAGGCCGTCTGAACGAAACGCAGCAAAGCGCGGCGGCATTAAACTGGCTGGATTTGACCATGGCCGCCACAGTGAGCTTAAAAGAGCGCAAGCACTACGCCAAATGGGTGAAAAAACTCAACCACCTGTATGACCGCTTTCCTGCCGTACGCGAGCCGATGGGCGTGCGGATGGCAGAAGTGCGGCAAACTTATGCCGCCAACCGCCCGGCCATGTTGCAGGAAATGCTGCGCTTGAAAGCAGCGGGCTAGGGTGTCCTGAGTCATTCTGAATGGTCAGGACACCCTAATAAATAACCTAACAGCGTTGGCCCGCCTGAGTGCGAAGCGGACTTTCTTCGGTTTGCCAGCTGGTTTACTGACTTTTATGAATGAGCATAAGCGACAACGGAATCTGTAAAACAGATGATTCAGACGGCCTTCAAGTATTTTTAAATCTATTTTTAACAAAAACAAAATAAGCCGCAAAGGCCGTCTGAACGCTTTCAGACGGCCTTTGTCTATTCAATGATAAACAAGATGGCAAACCATCTGCCGCTGGGGTGTCCTGACCATTCAGAATGACTCAGATTTTTTGTGATAAAAGTACAGATGCAAGGCAAAAAACGCAGCAAGATTGGGTATCTTGCGAGGCTTTTTAACGCAGCAGATGTGCTTTTATAGAAACGGCAATTAAATAACTGAATTTTTTAAATCAATCTAATTGTTTTAAAAAGAAATTAACAAAAGATTTTTAGAATTAAAATTGCCGAATCTATAGTGCAAAAAACATAATGATATATGAATAGTCAGAACACCCTGACAGCGGCAGCAGCGGAAATCGCTTTGCATGCCCGGCGGCTTTGCTATAATGACACCAACCTTTTTTGAAAGCCGTTTCCATGAATCATCTTCCTGTTTTGGCCGTAACCAGCGGCGAGCCGGCCGGTGTCGGGCCGGATATCTGCTTAGATCTGCCCGCCGCCGATTTGCCCTGCCGCTGCGTGGTGTTGGGCGATAAAACCTTATTGCAGGCGCGTGCGGCGGCGTTGGGCAAAGAAGTGCGGATATGCGATTATGATGCCGCGCAAGCACCTGAGGCGGGTGTATTGGAAGTGCTGCATATCCCGTTGCGCGTGCCGTGCGAAACGGGTGTGTTGGCGCGGGAAAACGCCGCTTATGTGCTTTCGTTGCTCGATCGTGCTTACGAAGGCGTGCAAACGGGCGAATTTGCCGCCATGGTAACCGCACCCCTGCACAAAGGCATCATCAACGATGCCGGCGTGCCTTTCAGCGGCCACACCGAATATCTGGCCGAAAAGAGCGGCGCCGAACAGGTGGTGATGATGCTGGCAGGCGGCGGCCTGCGGGTGGCGCTGGTCACCACACACCTGCCACTGAAAGACATTGCTGCCGCCATCGACGGCGCGTTGGTGGAATCGGTGGCCACCATTCTGGCACAAGATTTGAGCAGCAAATTCGGGGTGGAAAATCCGAATATCCTGGTTACCGGCCTCAATCCGCATGCGGGCGAAGGCGGCCATCTGGGGCACGAAGAAATCGATGTGATTTCGCCGGCGTTGGCGCGTTTGCGTGAAAGCGGCATGAATATCCACGGCCCGTATCCGGCCGACACCTTGTTTCAGCCGTTTATGCTGCAAGGCGCCGATGCGGTGTTGGCCATGTATCACGACCAGGGTTTGCCGGTGTTGAAATACGCCAGTTTCGGCAAAGGCGTCAACATCACGCTGGGGCTGCCGTTTGTGCGCACTTCGGTCGATCACGGCACAGCGCTGGCACTGGCCGGCAGCGGCCGCGCCGATTCGGGCAGCCTGATTGTGGCGGTCGATACCGCATTAACCATGGCGCAACACCATGCTAGGGTGTCCTGATGTGTCGTTGACGAGGGGATTTTTGTTCCTGAAAATGTAGATGCCAGGCAAAAAACGCAGCAAGATTGGACATCTTGCGAGGCTTTTTAACGCAGCAGATGCATTTTCAGCGCAAAAAAGATGATGATATATGAATGGTCAGGACACCCTAATAAAGGAGCATAAAAGATGGCTGAGCAAAACAAACCCGATTTGAGCAAAATGAAACCGCAACCTTATGAAAGCTTTGAAGAAGCCGAACAAGCGCGCGAAAACGATGCCGTGGCGGTAAATGCGCCGCTAACCGAGCGCCAGCGGGCAATCGTGCGCGAACAGTCGGGCATCAACCCGGTAACGCAAACCGTTACCGATGTGCTGAAAGATAAGCCCGATCTGCCGCAGGCCGATGATGATACAGACAAGGATGCGCCTTAAAAAAAGCAGCTGCTGTGGCAGATATTGCCGACAAACCGCACACATCAAGCAGGCCGTCTGAAGCATTATTACCTTGTTCAGACGGCCTCATATTAAAAATGTTGTATTTTAAACACGCCGGCAAAACATTGAGCCGGCGGCATGTTTACATACAATGATGTATCTTTGCATCTGCATGTTGCCGAAATGATTTGCCCGATATGCTGTAAACCATTAAAATACAATACTTTGAAGAAACACCCGTAAGCCGCTGATGACTACCCCCTTTATCGAGATGAAAGATGTGGCGTTTGCCTATGGCGAGCGCTGCGTGTTAAACAATATCAATTTTAAAATCGCGCAAGGTAATTTTGCTGCAATCATGGGCGGCTCCGGCAGCGGCAAAACCACATTGATGCGCCTGATTACCGGCCAAATCCACCCGCAGCGCGGGCAAGTGTTGGTTGAGGGCAAAGATTTGGCCGCCTTGAGCGCCGCCGAATTATATGAACACCGCCGCCGGATGGGCGTATTGTTTCAGCACGGCGCGCTGTTTACCGATTTGTCGGTGTTTGATAACGTGGCGTTTCCGATGCGCGAGCTGACCGGGCTGCCCGAAGCGGTGGTTCGCGATTTGGTGTTGCTGAAGCTCAATGCTGTCGGCCTGCACGGTGTCGAAACGCTGATGCCGTCTGAATTATCAGGCGGCATGGCACGGCGGGTGGCCTTGGCGCGCACCATCGCGCTCGACCCTGAAATTGTGTTGTACGACGAGCCGTTTACCGGCCTCGACCCGATTTCTCTGGGCGTGATTGCCCACCTGATCAGCCGTACCAACAAAGCTTTGCGTTCGACCAGCGTAATGGTGACACACGATATAGAGCAATCGTTGGCCATTGTGAACCAGGTGATTTTTTTGGCGCACGGCGAAGTGATGTTTTCCGGCAGCCCCGAGCAAATGCGCGAGCTTGATTCGCCGTGGGTGCAACAGTTTGTCGGCGGCCTGCCCAACGGGCCGGTGGCCTTCCGTTATCCGGCGCAAACCAGCCTGCAACAGGCTTTATTGGGCAGTCAATAAGTTTCAGACGGCCTGCGGCATTCTGATTATGCGTTCGACAGCTGCTTTTGCCGCTGATAAAGCGCCCAGGCCGTCTGAAAAGAGAACAACCGTTTTTAAGCGAATATGAATTTTATCCAAACCATCGGGGCGAAAACCCTCAACTTTATCCGCGAGCTGGGCAGCATCTGCCTGTTTCTGCTCCAAATCCTGGCCAAGTCGGGCACGGCGCTGAAAAGGGTGCGCCTTTCGGTGCGCCAGATTTATTTTGCGGGCGTATTGTCGGTGCTGATTATCGCCGTGTCCGGCCTGTTTGTGGGCATGGTGTTGGGCTTGCAAGGCTACACCCAGTTGGCAAAATTCAAATCGGCCGATATTTTGGGCTATATGGTGGCGGCCAGCCTGCTGCGCGAGTTGGGGCCGGTGTTGGCAGCCATTTTGTTTGCCAGCAGCGCCGGCGGCGCCATGACCAGCGAAATCGGCCTGATGAAAACCACCGAGCAGCTTGAGGCCATGAATGTGATGGCGGTCAACCCGGTGGCGCGTGTGGTGGTGCCCCGTTTTTGGGCGGGTGTGGTTTCCATGCCCTTTTTGGCTTCGATTTTCAATGTCGCCGGTATTTACGGCGCCTATTTGGTCGGCGTGCAATGGCTGGGGCTCGACGGCGGTATTTTCTGGACGCAGATGCAAAACAATATTGCCTTCGGCTATGATGTGTTCAACGGCTTGATCAAATCGGTGTGTTTCGGTGTCGCCGTCACGCTGATTGCCGTGTATCAGGGCTTTCACTGCGTGCCCACGTCGGAAGGTATTTTACGGGCCAGCACCCGCACGGTGGTGTCGAGCGCATTAACCGTGTTGGCGATTGATTTTATTTTAACTGCATTGATGTTTACCGAGTAAAACGATGAAAAAAAGTGTTTTAGAATTTTGGGTAGGTTTGTTTGTGCTGTTGGGCGTGGCGGCCATCGGCTTTCTGGCGTTTCGCGTGGCCGGCGGCGGCAACGTGGGCGGCTCCGGCAAAACCTATACCGTGTATGCCGAATTTACCGATATCGGCGGCTTGAAAGTAAAAGCGCCGGTGAAAACCTCCGGCGTATTGGTGGGGCGTGTCGGCAGCATCCAACTCGACCCGCAAAACTATCAGGCCAAAGTCAGCCTGAACATCGACAGCGAATACCAGTTCAGCAGCGATGTGTCGGCGCAGATTTTAACGTCGGGCCTCTTGGGCGAGCAATATATCGGCTTGCAGCAGGGCGGCGATGAGGAAAATCTGGCGGCAGGCGACACCATCACCATCACCAGCTCCGCCATGGTGCTGGAAAACCTAATCGGCCGTCTGATGACCAGCTTTGCCGAGAAAAGCAGCAGCGATTCGCCCGCCGAAACGCCTGCGGCCGAATAAACACAACCGCATCATTCTATCAAAACAATATCAAGGAAAGACTACGATGAAAAAATCTTCACTGATCAGCGCATTGAGCATCGGCGTATTGAGCATCGGCCTGGCTGTGGCCGCCCCTGCCGATGCCGTCAACCAAGTGCGCAGCAATGCCACCCAGGTGCTGAATATCCTGCAAAAAGCCAACGGCAGCAATGATGCCACCGTGCGCCGCCAGGCTGAAAGTTATGCCTTGCCGTATTTTGATTTTCAGCGTATGACCGCGCTGGCAGTCGGCAACCCCTGGCGCGAAGCCAGCGCCGCGCAAAAACAGGCGCTGACCAAAGAATTTCAAACCCTGCTGATCCGCACTTATTCGGGCACCATGCTGAAATTCAAAAACGCCCGCGTCAATGTTAAAGACAACCCCGTTGTCAACCGCGGCGGCAAAGAAATCATCGTGCGTGCCGAAGTGGCTCAGCCCGGCGGCAAGCCGGTCAACATGGATTTCACCACCTATCAATCGGGCAGCCGCTACCGCGTTTATAATGTGGCGGTAGAGGGCGCCAGCCTGGTTACCGTATACCGCAACCAGTTTGGCGAAACCATCAAAAGCAAAGGCATCGATGGTTTGATCGCCGAATTGAAAACCAAAAACAACGGCGGCAAATAAGCCATGAACAGCGAAAGCCGCAACGGCGTTTTGTATTTGAGCGGCGAGGTTACCGTGAAAACAGTGGCTTCGGCCAATTATGCCCGCTTTGAACAGCAATGCCGCGCCCATGAGGTGCACACACTGGATTTGTCGGGCGTTACTCAGGCTGATTCCGCCTGTGTGTCGCTGTTGCTCACCGCCTTGCGCCTCAAGCCCGCTGCGGTCGGTTTTCGCGGCGTGCCCGCTTCAGTGGCGGCGCTGGCCGAATTATATGAAATCAAAGATTGGGTAAGTGTATGAAACACCAACGCAGCGCCGCCTGCATTGCCTTGATGCTGGCCGCCAGCCAGCCGGTTTGGGCCGAAACCAACCCGGACGACCCCTACGAGCGTTACAACCGCGTAATGTATAAAGTCAACGACACGGCCGACCGCTATGTGCTCACGCCCGTAGCACGAGGCTACCGTGCCGTTACCCCCAAGCCGGTGCGCACCGGGGTCAGCAATTTTTTCAATAATCTGCGCGATGTGGTCAGCTTCGGCAGCAACGTTTTGCGCCTCGACATCAAGCGTGCCAGTGAAGATTTGGTGCGTGTGGGCATCAACACCACTTTCGGCCTCGGCGGCTTAATCAATATTGCCGATGCCGGCCAGATGCCCAACAATAAAAATACCTTGGGCGACACATTCGCTTCGTGGGGCTGGAAAAAAAGCCATTATTTTGTTTATCCGCTGTTAGGGCCTTCTACCGTGCGCGACAGCGTGGGCACCACCATTGTGAGCGTGTACCCGGTGCAAAACGCCGTGTTTGACAAACCTGCTGCACGCATCGGTGCCGTTGCACTCAACGCAGCCAATACCCGCGAAGGCCTGCTCGACCTTACCGACAGCCTGGATGCCGCTGCGGTAGACAAATATGCCTACACCCGCGACATGTATATGCGCCTGCGTGCCGGTCAAACCGGCGCTCCTTTGCCGCAAAGCGCCGGCGATGATGTCGATATCGATGATTTGGTGGATGCCGGCAGCGAGCCGGCGCCGGAAGTGGCTGCGCCCGATGCACAAGATACGGCAGACACAGCCGCGATACCCGACGAACCGGCAGCCGAACTTGACGAATGGCAGCCGCAGAGCCACACGGATCAGGCCGTTATCGGCTTGTGGCAGCCCGACAGTCGCCTGGCTTATTAAAGGCACCAAACGGCCGCAGAACACGCATAAATCATCTTGAGGCCGTCTGAAACACAGAGCAGCCATGCCGTCTGAATTTACCGGCGATCGGCGTTGGAAAAGCAGGAATCCTCCTGCTTTTTTACGTTTTTATCCCGCATACGGGATGACGAAGCGAAGATTTCGCATTATGATGGGCATCACTGTGTTATAACGTGTGTGCCGGTGCAAACACCGTATCGCGGCACAACCCGGATATCCGCCCGGCAATTGCGCCCGCCCATTTCACTGAGGAGTATGGCCATGTATGAAGTAAACCGCAGCGTCTTTATTTTGATGCCTTTGGAGCCGTTTTGGAATTGGCTGCTGTCATTGCCTGAAGTGGATTTAAACGGCTTTGCACTGGAAGATTTGCAGGCCGATGCCAATGCCTATCTGGTCAACCCCTGCGACAGCGCCGAAGAAGTATGGGATGAAATCGAATCGCGCTTCGAAGAAATTTTTGCCGCCGAATTGGCCGACTGGTGTGAAGACGAAAGCCAGTGGCCTGATCTGCATGCCGATATTTTCAACGAATGGTTTGATATCCAACTCTCTACCGTGCTCACCGATTTATCGCACGAACCGCTTGAGCGCGAATCATTCCAACCGCTTACGCTTACCCTCAATTGATTTTTCAGACGGCCTCAATAATGACTGACACCCTTATCCGCGTGCGCGGCTACCATCTCGACGGCTACGGCCATGTCAACAATGCGCGTTATCTCGAATTTCTCGAAGAAGCGCGTTGGGCTTTTTTTGAACAACACGATTTGTTCAAGCTGCTCAAAGGCGAAATGATGGTGGTGGCGCGTATCGATATCCGCTACCGCCGCCCGGCAACCGCCGGTGACGAATTGCGCGTTGAAACCGCCTTTTTGCAGCTCGAACCCCGCCAAATGGTATTGACGCAAAACATCGTGCTGACCGGCGCCGGCAAAAATGCCGTGGAAGCCGAGCTCACCTTAGTGCCCGTGAGCAGCGAAACCGGCCGCGCCACCGATTTGAACCCCGAATTGTTTGATTATCTGACCAAGCTGACCCAACACAAGCCATGAAAAAAATGCTCACCCTGGCCGCCGCTGTTGTGGTGGCCGCTTTATTAGCCGCCGTCTTGTGGCCCAAATACCATCCCGCCCCCGAATTCTCACTGCCCGACTTAAACGGCCAAACCGTGAGCAATGCCGATTTGCAGGGCAAGGTTACACTGATTAATTTCTGGTATCCCTCCTGCCCCGGCTGCGTAAGCGAAATGCCCAAGCTGGTGCAGACCGCCAAAGATTATCAAGACAAAGACTTTCAGATTATCGCCATTTCAGAGCCTTTCGACCCGCTCGCAAGCGTGAAAAACTATGTGGCCGAGCGCAGTTTGCCCTTTACCGTGATGTATGATGCCGAGGGCCGCGCAGGCAAAGCATTCGGCACCCAAGTTTACCCGACCTCGTTTTTCATCAACAAAAAAGGCGAGCTGCTGAAAACCTTTGTCGGCGAGCCGGATTTTGGCGCCTTATATCAAGAAATCGATAAAGAGCTGGCAAAATAAGAGCTTGCCTTGCGCCCAAGCAAGCTGATGCAGTCAGCTTGTGCTGTCGAATGGGTATAACTGTTTGAATAGACATAATCCGCCCGCAAAAGCCACACAACTTACCCGATTGTTTCACTGTTAAAGGCCGTCTGAAAGCAAAGTTTCAGACGGCCTTTAATTTATTTAGTGAAATAAAATACCAATAATCAGAAAATAAACTTATTTAAATTCTATTTAAATCAAAAATAATAGTTTTACGCTATAAAATAGCTTCACGAGCGCAGATTCCCTTGTCAGGCCGTCTGAAAAGCGCTAAGCTGTGCAGCAATTGTATAACTTGTAAAAGAACAACAAAGATGACCCCAAGACACCAAACCGACGATATCAAAATCAAAGAAGTCAAAGAGCTGCTGCCCCCGATTGCCCACCTTTACGAGCTGCCCATCAGCGAAACCGCATCCGAGCTGGTGCACAACACCCGCCAAGAAATCGCCCGGCTGGTGCATGGCGAAGACAAACGCCTGCTGCTGATTATCGGCCCCTGCTCGATTCACGACCCGGCCGCCGCACTCGAATACGCACAAAAACTGCTGCCGCTGCGCAAAAAATACGAAAAAGAATTGCTCATCGTGATGCGTGTATATTTTGAAAAACCACGCACTACCGTAGGCTGGAAAGGCTTGATTAACGACCCCCATCTCGACGGCACATTCGACATCAATTTCGGCCTGCGCCAGGCACGCAAACTGCTGCTCACCCTCAACGATATGGGCATGCCCGCGTCTACCGAATTTCTCGACATGATTACACCGCAATACTATGCCGACCTCATTTCATGGGGCGCCATCGGCGCGCGCACCACCGAAAGCCAGGTGCACCGTGAGCTCGCCAGCGGCCTGTCGTGCCCGGTAGGTTTCAAAAACGGCACCGACGGCAACCTGAAAATCGCCATCGATGCCATCGGCGCCGCCTCACATCCGCACCACTTCTTATCAGTAACCAAAGCCGGGCATTCCGCCATCGTGCACACCGCCGGCAACCCCGACTGCCACGTGATTCTGCGCGGCGGCAAAGAGCCCAACTACAGCAGCGAGCATGTTAAGGCCGCCGCCGAACAGCTGCAAAAAGCCGGCGTTACCCCCAAACTGATGGTGGATTGCAGCCATGCCAACAGCCGCAAAGACTATGCCCGCCAGATGGAAGTAGCGCAAGATGTCGCCCAACAACTGCACGCCGGCGAAGACAATATCATGGGGCTGATGGTTGAAAGCCATCTGATCGAAGGCCGCCAAGACAAACCGGAAACTTACGGACAAAGCATTACCGATGCCTGTATCGGCTGGGATGCCACCGAAACCATGCTCGAAATGCTGGCCGAAGCCAACCGCCACCGCGTGTAATATTAGCGTATAAAAATAACCTAATTGCATTGGCTACCTGAGCTCGAAGAGAACTGGTAACCAATGCAATTAGGTTATTTTTATGAATGGGTATAACACAGAAACTCAGTCCCAAACAGATTTGCGGCTACCTGTACAAACACCATCAAATCATAATCCACTACAGCTCCGTTTACCGCTACCTAAAGCAAGCAACTGCCGCCGACTGCACACTAAGGAAAATTGTACTTTAAATACAAATCCATTATATCAATATGCCGTCTGAAAGGTAAGTACGCATAAAAAGGATACTGTGGCAAAATAGAGTCGGATACCACTCAACAGAAAGCCTGATATGCCCGCCAACCCCTGCACCCCCGTCAACACCACACTCAGCATTATCGGCGGTAAATGGAAGCCGGCCATTGTTTATCATTTGCTGCAAAACACACAGCGTTTCAATGCCCTACACCGTTTGATACCGGAGATTACCCAGCGCATGCTGACGCTGCAACTGCGTGAGCTGGAGGAAGCGGGTATTGTGTATCGTAAGGTGTATCCGGTATTACCGCCGAAAGTGGAATATTCGCTCACCGAATTCGGCCGCACACTGCAACCGGTGGTACAGGCGATGTATGATTGGGGCAGCGCCTATGCAGCCGAATGCCGGCGGGTAAAAAGCGGCCTACGCCAAGCTTGACTGCGATAATTTGCATTGCCGATTGTTGATTAAATATTGAAATATAGTCAAATATAAAAATGATACAAGTTGGCGTAGCAACTCTGTTTTTGACTGACAAGTTTAGCTGGAAACACATTTGCTATGCGTGATAAGCATCCGGCTAAACAATCAAAAGGCCGTCTGAAAAGGCTTGAGGGGTAAGTGATGAAAATGAATGAAACCAGCGCTCAGAGCATTGTAAACCGAGCCATGAAAATCATCGGGAAATCGGTGAATGTGATGGATGAGCGCGGCGTAATTATTGCTTCGGGCGACCCCGAGCGCTTGGGGCAGCGACACCCAGGCGCGTTGTTGGCTTTAAGCGAAAACCGGATTGTCGAAATCGATAACGATTTGGCGCGCCAGTGGCATTATGAAGCTTTGCCCGGTATCAATCTGCCGATTACTTATTTGGGCAAACCACTGGGCGTAGTAGGGATTTCCGGAATACCGGCCGAAGTGCGCCCTTATGCCGAGCTGGTCAAAATGACCGCCGAGCTGATTATCGAACAAGAGGCTCTGCTGGAAAAAGCACATTGGAAACGCCGCCATCAAGAGGAGTTTTTGCTGGCGGTAATTCGCGGCCAAGCTGACTTTACATATGTGCAGCGGCAGGCTGCCTTTTTGGATTTGGATTTATCCGGCCATTTCACGGCCGTGATTATCCAGTGCCTGAATCCGGAAGAATTTTTACTGATACACCGGCTGGTGGCTTATTTAGAACAGCCACAGTTCAAGCAGCTGGTAGTTATTACGGCATTAAACGAAATTACCGTGTTGAAGCAGTCAGATCCGGCGCGGCCGCTCAGCGATAAAAATTTACAGCTGCTGCTGCCTGAAAGTGTTCGTCCGGATGCATTCCGGATGGCGGCGGGTGGTATGTTTTGCGGTGATGATGCGTTGTATCTGGCTTATAAAACGGCACGCGGTACGCTGGATTATGCACTTGCCCACTACCCTGGGCAAAGTTGTTATTTTTTCCATCATTACCGGTTGCCGGTTTTGCTGGAAGCATTTTCGGGCACCTGGCAGGCAAAAGAGTTGCTCAAACCATTGCAAAAACTGACTGCACACAAGCATGGCCAGATGTTGCAGAAAACGCTGCGCCAATATTTTCTTTGTAACGGCGATTTGCCACAGGCAGCCGCCAAATTGTTTGTACACCCCAATACCTTGCGCTATCGCTTGGCACAAATCGAGCAGATTACCGGCCTGTCGTTGAGCTTGACCGACACCCGTTTTGTTTTATTTTTAAGCACAATATTGGACAATAATTTGGAAAAACATACAAAAGAATGATGTTGTTTGATGTAATTTTTATTTGAAACTATAAAGACTTTTCATTTTTTCAGGCCGATAATGCGAGCTATCAACTTGATAGTAAACAGCTAATTACATAGGAGAAGCATTATGGTCAGCGTATCGGCTTTCGGTGCCATCATTGCGTTGGTGGTCGCCATCGGATTGATTTTAAAGAAAGTGCCACCGGCTTACGGCATGATTGTCGGTGCATTGGTCGGCGGCTTGGTGGGCGGCGCCGGCTTGAGCGAAACCGTCAGTCTGATGATTGGCGGTGCACAAGGCATTACCACGGCCGTGATGCGTATTTTGGCAGCAGGTGTGCTGGCAGGGGTATTGATTGAATCAGGTGCGGCTACGGTGATTGCCGAAACCATTGTGAAAAAGCTGGGTGAAACCCGTGCCTTACTGGCGCTGACCATTGCTACCATGATTCTGACCACTGTAGGTGTGTTTGTGGATGTTGCGGTGATTACAGTATCGCCGATTGCTTTGGCGTTGGCCAAACGCGGCGGTCTGTCGAAAGCGGCTATTTTGCTGGCCATGGTCGGTGGCGGTAAAGCCGGTAATATCATGTCGCCCAATCCCAATGCTATTGCCGCTTCAGATGCCTTCAATATCCCGCTTACTTCGGTCATGGTCGCAGGCATCGTGCCTGCAATGTTTGGGGTGGTCGTTACTTACTTTTTAGCCAAGCGCTTAATCAAAAAAGGCAGTGTCGTGCAGGATGATGAGGTGGAAATTGAAGACACGAGCAACCTGCCGCGCTTCGCTGCTGCGATTTCCGCACCGCTGGTCGCAATTGTTTTATTGGCCTTGCGTCCGATTGCCGGTATTGCTGTTGATCCGCTGATTGCCTTACCGGCAGGCGGTTTGGTCGGCGCGTTGTTGATGGGCAAGTTTAAACACAGCAATCATTATGCTGTGAGCGGGTTGGGCAAAATGGCACCAGTAGCCATCATGCTGTTGGGCACGGGTGCTTTGGCCGGCATTATCGCCAATTCGGGCTTGAAAGATGTGTTAATAGACGGCCTTACTGCTTCAGGCCTGCCTTCTTATCTGTTGGCACCGATATCAGGTGCGCTGATGTCGCTGGCTACCGCATCTACTACCGCCGGTACAGTTGTGGCATCAAATGTGTTCAGCAGCACTTTGCTGGAACTCGGTATCAGCGGGATTGCCGGTGCGGCAATGATTCATGCCGGTGCCACAGTGTTTGACCATATGCCGCACGGTTCGTTTTTCCACGCCACCGGCGGTAGTGTGAATATGAACATTAAAGAGCGCTTGACGTTGATTCCGTATGAAAGCGCGGTAGGTTTGATGATGACGATAATTTCCACCCTGATTTTCGGTGTATTTAAATTTTAAGGAGCCTGAGATGAAAATTGTAATCGCGCCTGATTCATTCAAAGAAAGCCTGACTGCGCTGGAAGTGGCTGCTGCGATTGAAATCGGCTTGAAAAAAGTATTACCTGATGCAGAATATATCAAAGTGCCGATGGCCGATGGCGGTGAGGGCACGGTGCAATCTCTGATTGATGCTACTGATGGCCGCCTGTTGGAAGTAGCGGTAACGGCACCGTTGGGTAATCAAACCACTGCTGCATTTGGTATTTCGGGCGACGGTAAAACCGCCATTATTGAAATGGCAGCCGCTTCCGGCTTGCATTTGGTACCGCCCTCAGAGCGCAACCCTTTGCAAACTACCAGCTACGGCACCGGTGAATTGATTAAAGCCGCATTGGATGCCGGAGTGGAAAAAATCATTCTCGGCATCGGTGGCAGCGCCACCAATGACGGAGGGGCGGGCATGTTGCAAGCATTGGGTGCGAAGCTGCTTGATGCAGGGCAGCAGCCGGTCGGTTTTGGCGGCGGTAGCCTGCAAGCTCTGGCCGAAGTAGATTTAAGCGGATTAGATCCGCGTTTGCAAGCCGTAGAAATCGAAGTGGCTTGCGATGTGAACAACCCTTTGTGTGGTGAAAAAGGCGCTTCAGCAGTATTTGGCCCGCAAAAAGGAGCCTCGCCCGAAATGGTGGTGGAGCTGGATAAAGCATTAAATCATTTTGCCACAGTGGTACAACGTGATTTAGCGCTGGACATCAATAATAAAGCAGGGGCAGGGGCTGCCGGCGGTATGGGCGGCGGTTTGCTGCTGCTGCCCGATGTGCAATTGAAAGCCGGCGTACAAATTGTGATTGATGCAGTAAAACTGGCCGACAAAGTGCAAGATGCCGATTTGGTGGTCACTGGGGAAGGGCGCATGGATGCACAAAGTATTCACGGCAAAACCCCCGTTGGCGTGGCGCAAACGGCCAAAGCTTTCGGCAAGCCGGTAATTGCGATTGTGGGTTGTCTGCGCGAAGATTATGAAGTGGTTTATGCAAAAGGAATTGATGCAGTATTCCCGATTATCCGCCAGCTCGGCAGTATGGAAGATATTTTGAAAAATGGCCATGATAATTTGGTATCTGCCGCGCAAAATGTAGGCAGGATTTACCAAATGGGTATAGTGGAAAAATAGTCCTGAATAAATAAAACATAAAACAACCCTGAGGCCGTCTGAAATATTGTTTCAGACGGCCTCAGGGTTGTTTTATCGCTCTGCTGATGCTGCTTTCAAAGCCGGTCAGGCCTACAAAATCTCTACTGCATAATCGGCCAGCCGCGAGCGTTCGCCCTGTTGCAGGGTAATGTGGCCGAAGTGTTTCCAGCCTTGAAAGCGGTCGACGGCGTAAGTGAGGCCGCTGCTGCCTTCGGTGAGATAGGGGGTGTCGATTTGGGCAAGGTTGCCGAGGCATACGACTTTGGTGCCGTTGCCGGCGCGGGTGATGAGGGTTTTCATCTGTTTGGGGGTGAGGTTTTGTGCTTCGTCGATAATCAGAAATTTGTTTTGAAAGGTGCGGCCGCGCATAAAGTTGAGTGATTTGACTTTGATGCGGGCGCGGATTAAATCGGCGGTGGCTTTTTTGGCCCAGGTGCCGAATTCGGGATCGCCTTCGTGGCCGATGCCGGTGAGCACTTCAAGGTTGTCTTCGAGCGCGCCCATCCACGGGTTCATTTTTTCTTCTTCGGTGCCGGGCAGAAAGCCGATGTCGTCGCCTACGGGCACGGTGATGCGGGTCATGATGATTTCGTTGTAGCGTTTGTGGTCGAGGGTTTGGTTGAGGGCGGCGGCCAGGGTGAGCAGGGTTTTGCCGGTGCCGGCCTGGCCGAGCAGGGTGACCAAATCGATTTCGGGATCCATCAGCAGGTTGAGGGCGTAGTTTTGCCCCCAGTTGCGGGCGGTAATGCCGAATACGTTGTGGCGGATGTTGCTGTAGTCTTTTACGGTTTGCAGGGTGGCGCGGCGGCCTTGCTGTTCCAGCACGCGCACTTGTAGGATTTGGTTTTCGTTGCGGTCGATGAGCAGCTCGTTGGGGCGCAGGTTTTCGGCATCGGGGCCTTCTACTTCGTAAAATACGCTGCCGGCTTCTTGCCAGGAATTGAGGTGGGTACCGTTATTGGTCCAGAAATCGGGAGCCAGCTCGTGGTAGCCGCTGTAGAGGATGTCGCTGTCTTCTAATACTTTGTCGTTGGTGTAGTCTTCGGCGTGCAAGCCGAGGGCGCGCGCTTTGATGCGGATATTGATGTCTTTCGACACCAGTGCCACATAGTCATAATCGCTGATTTTGTCGGACAAGGCTTTTACAATTGCCAAAATCTGGTTGTCGCCTTTGCCGGTGGGCAGGCCGGCGGGCAGCGGTGCTTCTTCGATGTGGGTTTGCAGAATCAGCATGCCTTCGGCTTCGCTGCGGCCGGTGCAGGCCAGTGGAATGCCGGTGCGCAGCAGATGCAGGTCGGCATTGATGAGCTCGTCGAGAAAGCGGCTGGCTTGGCGGGCGTTGCGGGCAACGTCGGACATGCCTTTTTTGTGCGCATCCATTTCTTCAAGCGTGATGATGGGAATGTAAAGGTCGTGTTCTTTGAATTTGAACAGGCTGGAAGGGTCGTGCAGCAGCACATTGGTGTCGAGGATAAACAGCTTGCGGCCGGAGCCTTCGAGATTGGGTGACATAAACGGCGCCTTCTGTGGAGGGGTTGGGAAATATTACGGTAACAGTGTGTCAGCGCTGTTTGACAAACAGATGACTGTGAGGGTTTCGTAAATACAACCGGTTGTAACAAAAGGTAATTTTTAAAATCGGGTAAAACCTGCCCGATAAGCGGCGTTTGTTGGCTTCGGAATATTGTTTACTGATTAATATAAGCGTAAAGTGGTTCAAAAATCAACCGCAAACCGCTATCATGGCCAAAAAATTTCCCATCTATCCGAAAAACCCCGAGCGTATCTGTTGGGGTTGCGATAAATATTGCTCAGCCGCCGATTTGCAGTGCGGTAACGGCTGCGAACGTATCCAACACCCGATTGAAATGGACGGCCCGGAATGGTACCGGCACGGTGATTGGAGCAATCTTTTGAGCGATGCGCAACAAATCGAGCTGGGCTTGAAAGATGCGCCGGAGAAAAAAACCAAACCGCACATCAAGTTGCCGCTGAAAACCAAAGCGGTTTGAGATTCCGGCAGGCAAAGGCCGTCTGAAAAACATTCACAAAAATAGCCTAAATTAAAGCAAGCGTAGTCGGATACAAGTATCTGATCTACGCTTACTTTTGTGAATGGGCATCAGATGGTTATTTTGAAAAGATTACATCTCCAGCACGCTCAAACCGGGCAGGTCGGCAAAGCCGCGTTCGCGCACGGTTTGGCAAAAGTCGTCGAGATAGCTTTTGCCGGTATCTTCTGCGCGCATGGCGGCATAAAGTTCGCTTTGCAGGCTGTGTTTGGTGATTTTGCGCGAAATCACATAATCTTTTTCCAGATAAGGCATCACCGTCCAATACGGCAGGGCGGCGATGCCGCGGCGGCTGGCCACCAGCTGGATGATGGCGATGGTCAGCTCGCTGTGGCGGCGTTGCGGGTTGATGCCGTTGGGCAGCAGCACTTTGCGCAGCAAGTCGAGCATATCATCGGGCACGGGGTAGGTAATCAGGGTTTCATCGGCAAAATCTTCCGGCTGCCATACGGCTTTGGCGGCGAGCGGATGGTCTTTGGCGCAAATGCCCACCATTTCATAGGCAAACAAAGGCTGGTAAACGATGCCGGCCTGCGGTACGGCTTCGGATACGATGGCCAGATCGGCGCGGTGGGTCAGCAGCAGCCCGACCGGGTCGGCTTGGAAGCCGGAGACGATATCCAGCTCCACTTGCGGCCATAGCGGGCGGAATTCGCCCATTGCCGGCATCAGCCAGTCGAAGCAGGTATGGCATTCTACCGCCAGCCGCAGTTCGCCCGCTTCGCCTTCGATAATCTGCGCCATGTCGCGCTCGGCGGCGGCCACTTGCGGCATCAGCTCGCGCGCCAGTTGCAGCAGGCGTTCGCCGGCGGGGGTGAAGCGCAAGGGGTTGGATTTGCGCTCAAACAGCGAGGTTTCGTAGTAGTCTTCGAGGGCGCGGATTTGATGCGACAAGGCTGATTGGGTTAGAAACACGCGTTTGGCCGCCAGCGATACGCTGCCGGTTTCTTCCAGCGCCAGCAGGGTTTTCAGATGGCGTAATTCGATGATGGATTCCATGAGCGGTTTTTGTGTGAGTATGAATTTGCTTCATTATAGCGGTTTGAGCCGGCTGCGCCTACTGCGCGGGCGGTTTTTCAGACGGCCTGATATCCATCAGAAAATCAGCCTGCGCCCGTGCTTTTTTGAGTGGATATGCCGGGTATTTCCGTTCGAAAGGGTGGTTGCGGTTGAAAGGCGGGCGGCTGCTGAAAGGTGCAAAACGATTGCGGCGGCTGAGTTGGCGGCGGCACATCAGGATGCCTTAGTTTCCGGTAACGAAAATTTACCCGTTGATAAAGGTATATTTGCTTTGAAGTTTATAATTTCATTTTAAATCATGTATTTATATTTATGCTATAATAAGTTGCTTACATGATTTTTCACAGGTAGTTTGTTTTTCGATATTTCGTTCTAAAAACCGACATGACACTCACGAATAACCAACTAAGGAGCCAACATTGTCCGTTCGTAAATCTTCTGCCGGCCGCCCTGCGCTGCGCTATAAACCGGCACACTCATCTTCTTCTTACCGCCATTTGGGCATGTTTGACGCCGATAAAAATTTCAAACCGCGCGCTTCGGCCACGCCCGACACCCGTATCGACAAATTTACTTTTTTCGGCGTGTTGCTGATTTTGCTGACGGTGACGCTGCCGTTGGTGATTTTTCCCGAACAAGGTGCGGCCTGGGTGGCGCTGACCAAAGCGTTTGTTACCGAAAAATTCGGCGGCGCTTATCTGGCTTTCGGGGTGTTGGCGGTGGTGTTTGTGGCATACATTTCCGCTTCGGATATCGGCAACATCAAATTGGGCAAGCCTGAAGATGAAGTGGAATTTAAAACTGCCTCGTGGGCGGCGATGATGTTTTGCGGCGGCATCGGTTCGGGCATTCTTTATTGGGGCATTTTGGAGTGGGTTTATTATTATCAAGGCCCGCCTTTCGGCATTGCCGCAGGTTCGCCTGATGCCGTGCGCTGGGCGTCGACATACGGTATGTTTCACTGGGGACCGGTGGCGTGGGCGATTTATCTGGTGCCGGCGGTGTCGATTGCTTATTTTGCCCATGTGCGCAATTCGCCGGTGCTGAAAGTGAGCCAGAGCCTGATGCCGCTGTTGGGCGAACGCTTTACCCGCAGCAATTGGGGCAAGCTGGTGGATGTGTTTTTTGTGTTTGGCATGATCGGCGGCGGCGCCACTTCGCTGGGCTTGGCTTCGCCGATGATTACCGAGGGTTTGTCGGTTTTATTCGGCACTTCCGGCGGCCTGGGCATGCAGCTGGGCGTGTTGCTGCTCACGACCCTGATTTTCGCCTACAGCGCCTACCAAGGCTTGAAGGGCGGCATTCAGTTTTTATCCAACATCAATTTTTATCTGGCCATCGCTTTTTTGCTGTTTGTGCTGTTTGCCGGCCCGACGGTGTTTATTCTCAATACCGGGCTGGAAAGCCTCGGCCGCTCGCTCACTCATATGGCTACCATGATGACGTGGACGGAAGCTTTCGGCCAGTTTGAGCAGCACGGCTTTAAGCGCACAAACTTTCCGCAGGATTGGACGGTGTTTTATTGGGCGTGGTGGCTGGTGTTTGCGCCCACCATCGGCTTGTTTATCGCCAAGATTTCCAAAGGCCGCACCATTCGCCAAATGGCGGTCGGTTCGATTTTTTTCGGCTCGCTCGGCTGCGCGGTGTTCTTTATTATTTTGGGCAACTACGGCCTGTATATGCAGCTGACCGGTGCGCTGGATGTGGTGGCGGTGTTGAACGAGCGCGGTGCTACCGCCACTATTTTCGCCATTTTGGGCACGTTGCCGATGGCCAAGCTGGCGATTGCGGTGTTTACGGTGCTGGCTGTGATTTTCACCGCCACCACGTTCGACAGTATTTCTTATATTCTGGCCTCGGTGGTGCAGCGCGAAGTGGATGGCGAGCCGCACCGTTGGAACCGTTTATTTTGGGCGTTTACCCTTTGCTTTATGCCGGCTTCGCTGATGTTTATCGGCGGCCTCTCCACGCTTCAGACGGCCTCGATTTTTGCGGGCGCACCGCTGCTGCTGATTATGAGCCTGATTATGCTCTCCACCATCAAAGCGGCGAAATACGACTTGCATTATCAGCCCGATTATTCGTTGAAAACCATCCATATCGAAGAATTGCCCGATAATGCGCCGTGGGAGCAGGGCGAAACTTCGGAAGCGCCGCAAGGCTCGGTGTTGGCGCAACAGGCGCAATATGAAGAATTACGCCAGCAGCAAAACGATGAATCGAAAGATTGATGCCGTCTGAAAAAGCGCCGAAGCTTTCAGACGGCCTGATGAAGCGCACCAATGCCAAACGGTAAAATATGGCCGGCAGATTTGCAGCATTGCCGGCCGGCCTTTATCATTTCAGCATCCGTCAGAGATAAATACCTGTCTGTCAGGATACCCTAGGGCGTCATGACCATTCAGAATGATTCAGATTTTTTGCGCTCAAAGCACATCTGCTGCGTTAAAAAACCTCGCAAGATGCCCAATCTTGCTGCGTTTTTTGCCTGGCATCTGTACTTTTATCACAAAAAATCTGATGATATATGAATAGTCAGAACACCCTGGAGCAGGCCGGTTTGCGGGTTAATGCAGTCAGGTTGTTTGAGAAACGGGATACCCTACTGATTTTTTATACAGGAGCACAATTATGCAGGCAGACAATGCCCAATCTTACGGCAGCATCAGCCGTTTTTTTCACTGGCTGATGGCGGCCGGTTTTGCCTTTATGCTGTTTACCGCACTTTCGTGGCTGTTGGCCGATGATGCCGAATGGACCAAAGGCCTGATGTATTACCATAAATCGGTGGGCTTTTTGTTGGCAGTGCTGGTGGTCTTGCGTCTGTTGTGGGCGCTGGCCAACCTCAAGCGCCGGCCGCCTGCCGACAGTATGGCGGCTCTGTTCGGCCATATTGCGCTGTATGTGTTGATGGTGGCGGTGCCGTTTATCGGCCTTATCCGCCAATATGGCGGCGCCCGCGGGGCATTGGAAGTGTTCGGCGCAACCGTGATGCAGGGTTCGCCGGAGAAAATCGATTGGATGGTGCAGCTGGGCGGCAATTGGCACAGCACGCTGGCGTGGGTGCTGTTTGCGCTGGCGGCGGGGCACATCGCCATGGTGGCGGTGCACCGTTTGAAAGGGGAAGATGTGTTGCCGCGTATGTTGGGGCGTTGAGCCAACGGCTGTTAGGTTGTTTGGGTGAATGGGTATAACAACCCGTTCAAGTATCACAGGCCGTCTGAAATCATTATCGATAATGGTTTCAGACGGCCTGTTGTTGCCTTGATGCGGGGCGTTATAAATCCACCGGTGCCCATGCCTTGTCTTTCAGCGGCGGCAGGTAGGCGGGGCCGCGCAGGCAGGCGGCCCACAGGTTTGGCGGAATGCGGTAATGGTCTTCCTGTTCGGGGTCGAGGCGGGTGATGATGTCGGCTTCTTCGCCGTTGGCAATCAAATCGCCGATGTTCGGATTAATCATCACTGTTTTGCCCAGTGCGATAAATTCGGCCCAGCCGGTTTGATAGGCGGCAAGAATCTGATCGGCGCTAAACAGGTTGCCCACGCCGATTAAGGGCAGCTTGCCGCCGATGCGTTGGTGAATCAGCTGCATGCGGGTGAGCGCGGTGTCGGCGCCGCGGCGGGCTTTTTTGTAAAAATCCCACAGCGACACATGCAGGTATTGCAACGGCGTTTGCACCAGCGCATCGATGAGCGCCAAGGTGTCTTCCATGGTCAGGCCGCTCGCTTCGGGCTCTTCGGGCGAGAAACGGTAGCCGATAATGAATTGCCCGTTGCCGCAGCGTTTGGCCACATCAGTAACCGCTTTGACTACAGCCAGCGGAAAAGCCATGCGGTTTTCACGGCTGCCGCCCCATTCGTCGTTGCGGCGGTTGCTGTGGCCGGAATAAAACTGTTGGATCAGGTAGTTATTCGCTCCGTGGATTTCAACCCCGTCGAAGCCGGCCACCACGGCCAGCTCGGCGGCTTGGGCAAAGGCGGCGATGGTGCGGCGGATTTCTTCATCCGTCATGGCCCGCGCTCCGGTGGTTTCGTCGGCCGAGGGTGCGATGATATCGTGTGTGCCGATTAAATCTTTGAGCGCCAGTTTGCCGCCGTGGTGAATCTGCAAAATGGCTTTGGCGCCCTGCGCCTGAATGGTAGCGGCCACGCGGCGCAGGCTGTAGATGTCGTCTTCGCTGATGCTTTCGGGCTGGCCGGGAAAGGCTTTGCCCTCTGCCGATACCAGCGTGGCGGCGGTGATAAACATGCCGATGTTGCCGGCGCGGCCGCGCAGCCAGGCCAGCTCTTCTTTGCTGGCGCTGCCGTCGGGGTTGGACGCGTAATGGGTCATCGGCGCCACCACCAGACGGTTGCGGATTTCGGCGCCGTTGTTGAGCGTATAGGGTTGGAAAAGGGGAGCGTAAATCGGATTCATGATGGTTGTCCTGTTGTGGTTTGATGCTTTCAGACGGCCTCTGATGCCGATTCACAAAATAATCTCAATACCTTGCCGGGCGGATTTTGTGAATGGAAATGATGCCGTCTGAACGGCGGATATTATAAATTTAGCCGCCGCTAGGGTGTCCTGACCATTCGTTTATGAGGGAATTTTTGTTCCTGGAAATGCAGATGCCGGGCAAAAAACGCAGCAAGATTGGACATCTTGCGAGGCTTTTTAACGCAGCAGATGCGTTTTCAGGGGCAAAAAGCACCCGTAAATCGAATTGTCCGGACACCCTAGGGTGCTCTGACAATTCAGAATGATTCAGATTTTTTGTGATAAAAGTGCAGATGCCAGGCAAAAAACGCAGCAAGATGGGCATCTTGCGAGGCTTTTTAACGCAGCAGCTGTGCTTTTAGCGCAAAAAAGATGATGATATATGACACGTCAGGATACCCTAAATCACCGGCTGTGTAAAAACACGTCAAGAAGCATGAGGCCGTCTGAACAAGCGGGGTTTGCCTGCATATGGCTGTTTCATCAATAACGTAAAGCAACATTAAAATGATTCATGACGGCCATGCAAAATTGTCGTTTGCATCCGGCGGCAAATGGCTGCATGATGGCACCATCAACACATTTATCCGGTCATACACAGGAGAACCGACAATTATGAATACTTTCCACCTCTCAGGTTATCCGCGCATCGGCGCGAAGCGCGAATTGAAATTTGCCGTCGAAGCGTTTTGGAAAGGCGCGAAAAGCGAAGCCGAGCTGCAAGATGTTGCCGCCGAAATCCGCCGCCTCAACTGGGCGGCTCAAAAAGCGGCCGGCGCCGATTTGCTGCCGGTCGGTGATTTTTCGTTTTACGACCATGTACTTGATCTGCTCTGCACCTTGGGCGCGATTCCGAAACGCTTCGGCTTTGATGCTGCCAACCTGAGCCTGCCCGAGTATTTCCAACTGGCGCGCGGCAATGCCACCCAGTTTGCGATGGAAATGACCAAGTGGTTCGACACCAATTATCACTATATCGTGCCCGAATGGCATGCCGACACCGAATTTTCAGTGAATGCCGGCCGCCTGATTGCGCAAATCAAAGAAGCCAAAGCGCAAGGCCACGACATCAAGCCCACGCTGGTCGGCCCGCTGACGCTGCTGTGGTTGGGCAAAAAGAAAGAGGCATTCGGCTGCCGTGTGGAAACCCTGTTGCCGAAGCTGCTGCCCGCTTATGCGCAACTGTTGCGCGAGCTGGCCGCCGAAGGGGTGGATTGGATTCAAATCGACGAGCCGGTTTTGGCCGTAGATGCGCCCAAACCTTATGTGGATGCGTTTGCGAGTGTGTATAAAGAGCTGGCCAACACCGGCGTGCGCATCATCATCGGCACTTATTTTGCTTCTGTGGCCGAGCATCTGAATCTGTTGAAAACGCTGCCGGTGCACGGCGTGCACATCGATGCTGTGCGCGCGCCCGAACAATTGGCAGTATTCGCCGATGCTTGGCCGGAAAACAAAGTATTGTCGGTCGGTTTGGTTGACGGCCGTAATGTGTGGCGTGCCAATCTGAGCAAAATTATCGACACTTTGAAACCGGTGCAGGAAAAATTAGGCAACAATTTATGGATTGCGCCGAGCTGCTCGCTGCTGCACAGCCCGCAAGACTTGGGCGTAGAAGAAAAGCTCGATGCTGAAATCAAATCGTGGATGGCCTTTGCCGCCCAAAAATTGGTGGAATTGGGTGTGGTAAAACAAGCGCTGGCACACGGCAAAGACAGCGTGAAAGAAGCTGTTGCCGCCTCTGATGCTGCCGCCGCCGACCGTGCTACCAACAAAAAAATCCACAACGAAGCCGTGCAAAAACGTGTGGCCGGTTTGCGCCAAGGTGCCGATCAGCGCAAATCGCCGTTTGCCGAGCGCATTAAAGCGCAACAGGCCTGGATGAACCTGCCGCTGCTGCCCACCACCACCATCGGCTCATTTCCGCAAACCATCGAAATCCGCCAGGCACGCGCCGCCTTCAAAAAAGGCGAACTTTCTGCCGCCGATTACGATGCCGCAATGAAAAAAGAAATCGCCTATTGCGTGGAAGAGCAGGAAAAACTGCAAATCGATGTGCCGGTGCACGGCGAAGCCGAGCGTAACGACATGGTTGAATATTTCGGCGAGCAGCTGGCCGGCTACTGCTTCAGCCAATTCGGCTGGGTGCAAAGCTACGGCAGCCGCTGCGTGAAACCGCCGATTATTTTCGGCGACGTTTCCCGCCCCAACCCGATGACGGTTTACTGGTCTACCTACGCGCAAACGCTGACCAAGCGCCCGATGAAAGGCATGCTCACCGGCCCGGTAACCATGTTCAAATGGTCTTTCGTGCGCGACGACGTGCCCTTGAGCGCCGTTGCCAAACAAATCGCCTTGGCCTTGAATGATGAAGTGCTGGATTTGGAAAAAGCCGGCATCAAAGTGATTCAAATCGATGAGCCGGCCATCCGTGAAGCCATGCCGCTGAAAAAAGCCCAATGGAACGAATACCTGGCCTGGGCCTGCGAATCGTTCCGCTTGAGCAGCACCGATGCCGAAGACAGCACCCAAATCCACACCCATATGTGCTACTCGGAGTTTAACGACATTTTGCCCGCGATTGCCTCGATGGACGCCGATGTGATTACCATCGAAACCTCGCGCTCCGATATGGATTTGCTGACTGCTTTCGGCGATTTCAAATACCCCAACGACATCGGCCCGGGTGTGTATGACATCCACAGCCCGCGTGTGCCCACCGAAGCTGAAGTGGAACACCTGCTGCGCAAAGCCATGGACGTGGTGCCGGTCGAGCGCCTGTGGGTCAACCCCGACTGCGGCCTGAAAACCCGCGGCTGGAAAGAAACCGTCGAGCAGCTCGAAGTGATGATGAACGTGACCCAAAAACTGCGTGCCGAATTAACCGGCAAACAGCGGTAATGATGGATTGAGCTTGAATCGAGGCCGTCTGAAACTTTTCAGACGGCCTTTGTTTTCGCAGGATTTGTGTGAGTAGTTCACAGTATTTCAGACGGCCTTAAAAATACAGTTGCTACTCCTGCTGAACATTCGATTGACGGACGATTGACGGATATTTTTTGTTTTTGAAAACACATCTGCTGCGTTAAAAAGCCTTGTAAAATGCCCCTGCCTTGCTGCGTTTTTGGTCTGGCCTTTGCATTTTCAGGAGCAAAAATCCCCTCATAAAAGCGTTGTCCGGGCACTCTTGAGGCCGTCTGAATCTGTTTCAGACGGCCTGTGTTGTCTAAATTCAGCGAAATACCACACGGTATATCAGAAATGTCTATTTTTAATATACATAATTGATGTTCATCTATATAATTCGACAACTTGTCTCAATTATTGTATTGAGAATATCATGCCCATTCACAAATAGGTGGTTGGATGAATGGGTATTACAACTGAAAAGGCAGATGATGAATAAAGCAACACACCGGGCGGCGGAACCGCGTTCGACCTGGCAATCGCGGCTCGGCGCTATCGGCCCGGGCATTTTGATGGCTTCGGCGGCGGTAGGCGGCTCGCATATTGTGGCATCCACGCAGGCCGGCGCGATTTACGGCTGGCAGCTGGCGGCGATTATTATTTTGGTGAATGTGTTTAAATACCCGTTTTTCCGTTTCGGCGCGCAATATACGCTCGACACCGGCAAAAGCCTGTTGGAAGGCTACCGTGATAAAAATCCGCTGTATTTGTGGGCGTTTTTTGTGCTGAATATTTTTGCCACGGTGGTTAATGTGGCGGGTGTGGCGTTGATTACGGCGGTGATTCTGAGCTTTATGCTGCCCGGTATCGGCATCAACTATCTGGCCGGCGGCGTGTTGTCGGTAACCTTGCTGGTGTTGCTGGCGGGGAAATACAGCGCTTTAGACGGAGTGTCTAAAATTATTATGATTGCGCTGACGGCTTCTACTGTGGCGGCGGTGGCGATTGCGGCGGCCAACGGTGGAGCCGCTGCGGCGCCGGATTTTGTAGCACCTTCGCCGTGGAATCTGGCTTCGCTCGGTTTTATCATCGCGCTGATGGGCTGGATGCCGGCGCCGATTGAGTTTTCCGCCATCAATTCGTTGTGGGTGTCGGTCAAGCGCAAGCTCGACCATGTGTCGTATCGCGACGGGTTGTTTGATTTCAATGTGGGCTATATCGGCTCGGCGCTGCTGGCGGTGGTGTTTTTGGCTTTGGGCGCACTGGTGCAGTTCGGCAGCGGCGAGGAAGTGAAAATGGCGGGGCCGGCTTATATCGCGCAATTAATCGATATGTATGCGCGCACCATCGGCGAATGGGCGCGCTGGCTGGTGGCGTTTATCGCGTTTGCCTGCATGTTCGGTACCACGCTCACCGCCACCGACGGCTATGCACGCGCCAATACTGAAGCGCTGCGGCTGTTAAAAAAAGAGCCGTCATACAGCATCCGTGCGCTGAATATCTGGATCGTGGCGGCCTGCATCGCGGGCATGGTGGTGATTCTGTTTTTTAAAGGCTCGCTGGCGCCGATGCTGAAATTTGCCATGATTACCGCTTTTCTCACCACGCCGGTGTTTGCCTGGCTCAACCTGATGCTGGCCCGCGGGGCGCAGCATAAAATCCATACGTCGCTGATGGCGTTTTCTTGGTTGGGTTTGATTTATCTGGTGGGCTTTGCGGTGCTGTTTTTGCTGCAACTTTCCGGCGCGCTGGGTTGAAGCAGCCGGGGTTGCTTTAAAAACTTGAGCGTATCGGTATCTATCGTGGAATCAGAAAAGAAGTGATGATACAAGGCAGCAAGGCCAACGCCGCCGCACTTTTTATTCATTTCACTATGATTTGCAGGCCGTCTGAATGGTTCGTAAGCGCCAACCGTTCAGACGGCCTGATTAATCCTGTGACGACATCGGATTGGACAATATGGCAAAAAGCGATACTAAGGCCGTCTGAAAGCCGTTGTAGGCATTTTGTTTTTTAAAACTAATAAACATTGATGTAACATTTTGCATTTTTTATTATTACAGCAATATTGTTTCAATAATATGAAAGCGGTTAGTGTTAATTTCGGCTAAGATGCCGCATACAAATTTTAAGGCCGTCTGAAAATGGCGGCAACAAGCAAATCATACCCATCCATAAAAGTACGTTGATGAAAGCAATACAGCTGATTTGGAACCGGTGAGTGGTCAAAACAGCCTAGGTGTCCTGATGTGTTGATTTAAAGGTGTATTTTGCCTCTGAAAACGCATCTGCTGCGTTAAAAAGCCTAACAAGATATCCAATCTTGCTGTGTTTTTTGCCTTGCACCTGCATTTTCAGGAACCAAAATCCCTCCATAAACGAATGGTCAGGACACCCTGGCAAAACCCACCCTCTTCGAGCTGGGGCGGGCAAACACAGTCAGATGATTTTGATGAATGGGTATAAGGACATTATCTATGCAAACTCAAACAAAAAACCGCATGGCCGCGCCGGCCGCATCGAGCTGGAAAAGCCGTTTTCGGGCTTTGGGGCCGGGTATTCTGATGGCCTCGGCAGCGGTGGGCGGCTCGCATTTGATTGCCTCTACGCAGGCCGGTGCGCTCTATGGCTGGCAGCTGGCGGTGATTATTATTTTGGTCAATGTGTTGAAATACCCGTTTTTCCGCTTCAGCACCCACTACACGCTAGACACCGGCAACAGCCTGATTGAAGGTTATGCCTCGCAAAGCCGCGTGTATTTGTGGGTGTTTGTGGTGTTGACCGTGCTTTCGGCCACCATCAGCACCGGCGCGCTGGCGCTGATCAGCGCGGTGATTATCAAAATGGCGCTGCCTTCCATCGCCTTATCGGTGAATATGCTGTCGGTGGTGGTGCTGGCGGCCACGTTGGCCTTGCTGCTGCTCGGTCACTACCGCGCGCTCGACCGGGTAACTAAAGTGATTATGCTCAGCCTGACCTTGGCCACACTGGAGGCGGTGGCGGTGGCGGCTTCGCGCGGTGCGCAGGTGCAGCCCGGGTTTATTGAGCCTTCGCCGTGGAATATGGCTTCGCTCGGCTTTATCATTGCCTTGATGGGCTGGATGCCGGCGCCGATGGAGGTAACCGCCATCAACTCGATGTGGGTCACCGCCAAACAGAAACTTGATCCCAGCAATTATCAAGATGCGATGTTTGATTTTAATGTCGGCTATGCGGTATCGGCGCTGCTGGCCTTGGTATTTCTGGCCTTGGGCGCATGGGTGCAGTTTGGCAACGGCGAAGAAGTCAAGCTGGCCGGCGGTGCGTATATCGGCCAGTTGATCGAGATGTATGCCCGCACCATCGGCGAGTGGTCGCGCCTGTTGGTGGCGTTTATCGCGTTTGCCTGCATGTTCGGCACCACGCTGACGGTGGCCGACGGTTACGGCCGCATCAATGCTGAGGCGCTGCGCCTGATTTTGCGCCAGAAACAGCGCAGCAACCGCGCGGTAACCGTGTGGACCTGCTGGTCGGTGTTTTCCGGTTTGGCTGTGATTTTATGGTTTAACAGCGCCTTGGGTGAAATGCTGAAATTTGCCATGATTTCAGCTTTTCTCACCGCGCCGGTGTTTGCCTGGCTGAATTACCGCCTGGTACGCAACACCCACAAACATGCGGTTACGCCGGCGATGAATGCTTTGGCCATTGCCGGGCTGGTGTATCTGGTGGGCTTTGCGGTGTTGTTTCTGCTCAATTTGAGCGGCATTTGGGCGTGAACGCGCGCGCATATTCTGCCCAATGCGGCTATCACGTGATAAGGCGTGAGTGTATTTGGGCGTGAACGCGCGCGCATATTCTGTCGGGGCACCCTGAAACCCGCCCGGCTCAACACAACAGGCCGTCTGAAAGCAAAAACAAACGCTTTCAGACGGCCTGTTATAGTGGAATGAAGAAAGCGGCGATACAAGGCGCAGCAACGCTGTAACACTTTTTTATTCATGGCACTATATAATACCGCTTTGATAATACCGCTTTGATTGCAGGCCGTCTGAAAAGAAACTCTTATGCATACTTCAAGCACTCGTGTTTTGGGCATCGATCCCGGCAGCCGCGTTACCGGCTTCGGTGTGATTGATGTGCGCGGCCGCGAGCATTTCTATGTGGCTTCCGGCTGCATCAAAACCCCGCCGAACGCGCCGTTGGCTGAGCGTATTGCGGTGATTGTGAACCATCTTGATGAAGTGGTGGCCACCTACCGGCCGCAACAGGCAGCTGTCGAACAGGTGTTTGTGAACGTGAATCCGGCCGCCACCCTGATGCTGGGGCAAGCGCGCGGCGCTGCGGTGGCGGCGCTGGTGATGCGGCAGCTGCCGGTGTTCGAATATACTGCGCTGCAAGTCAAACAGGCTGTGGTGGGGCAGGGCAAAGCGGCCAAAGAGCAGGTGCAGCATATGGTGGTGCAGATGCTGGGTTTGTCGGGCACACCGCAGGCCGATGCCGCCGACGGGCTGGCCGTGGCGCTTACTCATGCGCTGCGCAACCACGGCTTGGCCGCACAATTGCAGCAAGGCGGTTTGCAGATTAAGCGCGGGCGCTTCCAACCGTAGAGCGGTTAAGTGCAAGCCGAAATACGCCGATAAGTTTGATGCATGGGTAATCAAACCAACCTTGCGGCATCTCAAATCACTGTGGGCGGCTGATCTGGTCTGTGCAAAATTCCCGTTGAGGGGTGTGAGTATGATGGCGTAATGGAGTATTTCCACGCTGAAAAAGTATGCTGTAAAGATTTCAGGCCGTCTGAACCATAGTTCAGACGGCCTGATGCTGTAAGGGATGGGAGATTGCACCTGTGTGTTACATATTATATACACGGGTTTTCCGGCGCAGCGGCGCGGTGTTGCAGCCAAATGCCCAACAGGTAAACCGCCACGCCCGCCCACACCCACACATAGCCGATAAAGCGCGATAAATCAAACGCTTCACCAAATACCGTCAGGCCGATAATAAATTGGCAGGTGGGCGAAAAATATTGAATGATGCCCAAATGGCTCATGGTAATGCGTTTGGCCGCAGCGGCAAACAGCATCAGCGGAATAGTGGTGGCCGCGCCCGAGCCGATTAAAATGGCCAGCGGCAGCGGCGGCAAGGCGCCGAATACCAAATCGCCCTTGTGTGCAGTCCACAGCAGATAGGCAGCGGCAAACGGCAGCATCAGCAGCGTTTCCAGCACCATGCCGGGCAGCGCAGCCAAGGGAGCGATTTTGCGCAGCAGGCCGTAAATGCCGAAGCTGACGGTAAGCAGCAGTGCAACCCACGGCACTTGTCCGGCCGGCAGCGCCAGCCACAACACGCCTGTCAGCGCCAAAACAATGGCAGCAAGCTGAACGCGGTTGAAGCGCTCGTTGAAAAACATCCGTCCGAGCAGCATGCTGAACAGTGGCGAAATAAAATAACCCAGGCTGGCATCAAGCACGTGGTTGTGGGTGATGGCCCATAAAAAAACCAGCCAGTTAATGGAAATGGCCAGCGCCGAACCGGTAAAAGTGAGCAGCAAGCGGGGATTTCTGATGGCGGCGGCCAAAAGGTGGCTTTGGCGGCAGACAAACAAGACCGCCAGCGAAAACAGCGCCGACCATAATACCCGTTGCGCCAACATCTGCTCTGCACCGATGGCGCCGTGGCTGAGCGGATACCAGTAAAGCGGGAACAGGCCCCATATCAGATAGCAGCCGAATGCATAAAGCAGGCCTTTTTGCTGTTCGTTCAGGCCGTCTGAAGAAGGGTTCATGATGTTCGGCTTTAGCAGGAGTGAATGCGGTATGATAGCCCTGCGGGCAGCCTTTGCAAAGCCGCAGTGCTGGTCGGGTTGAAAATATGGATATCGATTCCGATATGGAATGAAGAAAGCGTCGGCTTATTTAGGATACCCTAGAACTCAAGCTGTAAACTAAAACAGGCCATCCTTTAGGATAGCCTGTTTTCCACAATACTGCTGCTCAAAAACTCTCTCTATTATGATTTCTACGCCTTTGCTTACTTGGCTTATTCAGGAGCGTCCGCTCACTTTTGATGTTTCAAAATGTAAATCATTTAAAATAAAAGTACAAGAACTCTAATCCTTAATCCGGTTATAAAGATTAAATATATTAAGTTATCGAGAATTATTAGAATAAAAAATCTGAAACACAAGTTATCTGAGTAGATAAGCCTATGCGCACCTGGGCAGTATTGGTAATCATATGGAAATAAAAGAATGTGTCAGATGGTTTCTGCTGGATTAAGTTGTTCTGATTAAAATTGAAAGATTGGCCGTCTGAAAAACAAATGCCGATATAGATGTTTTCAGACGGCCACAAGCATAAAATCAGCGGCCGCAGCCAGTTTGAAGCAGTGCAGGTAAAAAAGCAGTAGAGAAGCCGAAACAAAATGCGCATCTAAAACAAGGCGATGCCGGTTTTAGGTAAAAAACTTCCGGCATTTTGGTTGACGGTGTTTGGGGAGGGGGTATAGTTCGGTTCTTCGCTGCTTCGGCGGTGACGAAACGAACTGATAATTATAGCACGGACGGTGGGATTGAGAAGGCTTTATAGATAAAGTTTTTAGATTCTGCGGTTGACAAGAAGATTGGGTGTTGTATAATTTCGTTCTTGCTCTTTAACAAACAGATTACCGATAAGTGTGAGTGCGGTGACGCCTCACACTGTTGAAAAAGATAGACAAGAAATGTTTTAACATATCTTCGTTTATTTCTTTGAAGCAGACCAGAAGTTAAAAAAAGTTAGAGATTAAACATAAGAGTTTGATCCTGGCTCAGATTGAACGCTGGCGGCATGCTTTACACATGCAAGTCGGACGGCAGCATAGAAGAGCTTGCTCTTTTGATGGCGAGTGGCGAACGGGTGAGTAACGCATCGGAACGTACCGAGTAGTGGGGGATAACTGTCCGAAAGGATGGCTAATACCGCATATTCTCTGAGGAGGAAAGCAGGGGACCTTAGGGCCTTGCGCTATTTGAGCGGCCGATGTCTGATTAGCTAGTTGGTGGGGTAAGAGCCCACCAAGGCGACGATCAGTAGCGGGTCTGAGAGGATGATCCGCCACACTGGGACTGAGACACGGCCCAGACTCCTACGGGAGGCAGCAGTGGGGAATTTTGGACAATGGGCGCAAGCCTGATCCAGCCATGCCGCGTGTATGAAGAAGGCCTTCGGGTTGTAAAGTACTTTTGTCAGGGAAGAAAAGCCGCCGGCTAATACTCGGTGGTGATGACGGTACCTGAAGAATAAGCACCGGCTAACTACGTGCCAGCAGCCGCGGTAATACGTAGGGTGCGAGCGTTAATCGGAATTACTGGGCGTAAAGCGAGCGCAGACGGTTATTTAAGCAAGATGTGAAAGCCCCGGGCTCAACCTGGGAACTGCGTTTTGAACTGGGTAACTAGAGTGTGTCAGAGGGGGGTAGAATTCCACGTGTAGCAGTGAAATGCGTAGAGATGTGGAGGAATACCGATGGCGAAGGCAGCCCCCTGGGATAACACTGACGTTCATGCTCGAAAGCGTGGGTAGCAAACAGGATTAGATACCCTGGTAGTCCACGCCCTAAACGATGTCAATTAGCTGTTGGGGTACATGATGCCTTAGTAGCGTAGCTAACGCGTGAAATTGACCGCCTGGGGAGTACGGTCGCAAGATTAAAACTCAAAGGAATTGACGGGGACCCGCACAAGCGGTGGATGATGTGGATTAATTCGATGCAACGCGAAGAACCTTACCTGGTCTTGACATGTACGGAAGACTCCAGAGACGGAGTTGTGCCTTCGGGAGCCGTAACACAGGTGCTGCATGGCTGTCGTCAGCTCGTGTCGTGAGATGTTGGGTTAAGTCCCGCAACGAGCGCAACCCTTGTCATTAGTTGCCATCATTAAGTTGGGCACTCTAATGAGACTGCCGGTGACAAACCGGAGGAAGGTGGGGATGACGTCAAGTCCTCATGGCCCTTATGACCAGGGCTTCACACGTCATACAATGGTCGGTACAGAGGGTAGCCAAGCCGCGAGGTGGAGCCAATCCCAGAAAACCGATCGTAGTCCGGATTGCACTCTGCAACTCGAGTGCATGAAGTCGGAATCGCTAGTAATCGCAGGTCAGCATACTGCGGTGAATACGTTCCCGGGTCTTGTACACACCGCCCGTCACACCATGGGAGTGGGGGATACCAGAATTGGGTAGGGTAACCTTCGGGAGCCCGCTTAACACGGTATGCTTCATGACTGGGGTGAAGTCGTAACAAGGTAGCCGTAGGGGAACCTGCGGCTGGATCACCTCCTTTCTAGAGAAAGAAGAGGCGTTGTCGTATTCACACTTATCGGTAAACTGTAGAAGAGATGCAGAATTAAAGAAGCAAAGGCCTTGGGTTTGTAGCTCAGCTGGTTAGAGCACACGCTTGATAAGCGTGGGGTCGGAGGTTCAAGTCCTCCCAGACCCACCAAACAGAAGTAGCACCGCACGGCCGGTACTGGGGGCATAGCTCAGTTGGTAGAGCACCTGCTTTGCAAGCAGGGGGTCATCGGTTCGATCCCGTTTGCCTCCACCAAAAGCTTCCCAAATCAAAGCGAGTTGGAAAAGGAAAAAGAAGCGGCAGCTTCTTATTTTAATTGACAGAGCGAAAGCGGCTGTTATAATGGCCAGCTCATTTTGATTTGCGAAGTTATTCTGAAGCCCGGGCAAAATCCGCGGCGGCAGACGCATCGATCTTTAACAAATTGGAAAGCCGAAATCAACAAACAAAGACAATGTTGTTTCGATTGGAAGCGCAAACCGTTGCAACGGAATGCGTTTCAGCAAAAGCAGAGCCGGTATATCCGGCGACAGCCCAGCAGCAATCGGAGCACAAAAATTTGGGTGATGATTGTATCGGATTCACTCTGAAACACAAAAGGCAGAGTGAATCACACAACAAAGCAGTAAGCTTTATCAAAGTAGGCACCTCAAGTCCGGTCCCCTAGTCAACGGGAGGTTGGGCGAAGTCAATGAGGTTCTTGAAATGATAGAGTCAAGTGAATAAGTGCATCAGGTGGATGCCTTGGCGATGATAGGCGAAGAAGGACGTGTAAGCCTGCGAAAAGCGCGGGGGAGCTGGCAATAAAGCAAAGATCCCGCGATGTCCGAATGGGGAAACCCACCGTATTCTGTACGGTATCCTCAAGTGAATACATAGCTTGAGAGAAGCGAACCCGGAGAACTGAACCATCTAAGTACCCGGAGGAAAAGAAATCAACCGAGATTCCGCAAGTAGTGGCGAGCGAAAGCGGAGGAGCCTGTATACGATAATACTTGAGATAGAAGAACAAGCTGGGAAGCTTGGCCATAGTGGGTGAAAGCCCCGTATTCGAAATTTCAAGTATGGTACTAGGTATACGACAAGTAGGGCGGGACACGAGAAATCCTGTTTGAAGATGGGGGGACCATCCTCCAAGGCTAAATACTCATCATCGACCGATAGTGAACCAGTACCGTGAGGGAAAGGCGAAAAGAACCCCGGGAGGGGAGTGAAACAGAACCTGAAACCTGATGCATACAAACAGTGGGAGCACCCTAGAGGTGTGACTGCGTACCTTTTGTATAATGGGTCAACGACTTACATTCAGTAGCGAGCTTAACCGGATAGGGGAGGCGTAGGGAAACCGAGTCTTAATAGGGCGACGAGTTGCTGGGTGTAGACCCGAAACCGAGTGATCTATCCATGGCCAGGATGAAGGTGCGGTAACACGCACTGGAGGTCCGAACCCACGCATGTTGCAAAATGCGGGGATGAGCTGTGGATAGGGGTGAAAGGCTAAACAAACTCGGAGATAGCTGGTTCTCCCCGAAAACTATTTAGGTAGTGCCTCGAGCAAGACACTGATGGGGGTAAAGCACTGTTATGGCTAGGGGGTTATTGCAACTTACCAACCCATGGCAAACTAAGAATACCATCAAGTGGTTCCTCGGGAGACAGACAGCGGGTGCTAACGTCCGTTGTCAAGAGGGAAACAACCCAGACCGCCAGCTAAGGTCCCAAATGATAGATTAAGTGGTAAACGAAGTGGGAAGGCCCAGACAGCCAGGATGTTGGCTTAGAAGCAGCCATCATTTAAAGAAAGCGTAATAGCTCACTGGTCGAGTCGTCCTGCGCGGAAGATGTAACGGGGCTCAAATCTATAACCGAAGCTGCGGATGCTAATTTAGATTAGCATGGTAGGGGAGCGTTCTGTAGGCCGAAGAAGGTGACTTGAGAAGGTTGCTGGAGGTATCAGAAGTGCGAATGTTGACATGAGTAGCGATAAAGCGGGTGAAAAGCCCGCTCGCCGAAAACCCAAGGTTTCCTACGCAACGTTCATCGGCGTAGGGTGAGTCGGCCCCTAAGGCGAGGCAGAAATGCGTAGTCGATGGGAAACGGGTTAATATTCCCGTACTTTGATTTAGTGCGATGTGGGGACGGAGAAGGTTATGTCAGCGGTCTGTTGGAATAGGCCGTTCAAGCCGGTAGGTGGAAAGTTTAGGCAAATCCGGACTTTCATAACACCGAGAAGTGATAACGAGCATCTACGGATGCGAAGTGACAGATACCACGCTTCCAGGAAAAGCCACTAAGCTTCAGCTAAATCAGAACCGTACCGCAAACCGACACAGGTGGGTAGGATGAGAATTCTAAGGCGCTTGAGAGAACTCAGGAGAAGGAACTCGGCAAATTGATACCGTAACTTCGGGAGAAGGTATGCCCTCTGATGTGAAAGACTAGCTCTGTAAGCATTGGAGGGTCGCAGAGAATCGGTGGCTGCGACTGTTTATTAAAAACACAGCACTCTGCTAACACGAAAGTGGACGTATAGGGTGTGACGCCTGCCCGGTGCTGGAAGGTTAATTGAAGATGTGAGAGCATCGGATCGAAGCCCCAGTAAACGGCGGCCGTAACTATAACGGTCCTAAGGTAGCGAAATTCCTTGTCGGGTAAGTTCCGACCCGCACGAATGGCGTAACGATGGCCACACTGTCTCCTCCTGAGACTCAGCGAAGTTGAAATGGTTGTGAAGATGCAATCTCCCCGCTGCTAGACGGAAAGACCCCGTGAACCTTTACTGTAGCTTTGCATTGGACTTTGAAGTCACTTGTGTAGGATAGGTGGGAGGCTTAGAAGCCGAGACGCTAGTCTTGGTGGAGCCGTCCTTGAAATACCACCCTGGTGACTTTGAGGTTCTAACCCAGGTCCGTTATCCGGATCGGGGACCGTGCATGGTAGGCAGTTTGACTGGGGCGGTCTCCTCCCAAAGAGTAACGGAGGAGTTCGAAGGTTACCTAGGTCCGGTCGGAAATCGGGCTGATAGTGCAATGGCAAAAGGTAGCTTAACTGCGAGACCGACAAGTCGAGCAGGTGCGAAAGCAGGACATAGTGATCCGGTGGTTCTGAATGGAAGGGCCATCGCTCAACGGATAAAAGGTACTCCGGGGATAACAGGCTGATTCCGCCCAAGAGTTCATATCGACGGCGGAGTTTGGCACCTCGATGTCGGCTCATCACATCCTGGGGCTGTAGTCGGTCCCAAGGGTATGGCTGTTCGCCATTTAAAGTGGTACGTGAGCTGGGTTTAAAACGTCGTGAGACAGTTTGGTCCCTATCTGCAGTGGGCGTTGGAAGTTTGACGGGGGCTGCTCCTAGTACGAGAGGACCGGAGTGGACGAACCTCTGGTGTACCGGTTGTCACGCCAGTGGCATAGCCGGGTAGCTAAGTTCGGAAGAGATAAGCGCTGAAAGCATCTAAGCGCGAAACTCGCCTGAAGATGAGACTTCCCTGGTGGTTTAACCACCCTAAAGAGTCGTTCGAGACCAGGACGTTGATAGGTCGGGTGTGGAAGCGCGGCAACGCGTGAAGCTAACCGATACTAATTGCTCGTGAGGCTTGACTCTATCATTTGAAGAACTTCGAATGATGATAAAGCTTACTGAAGTCATGAGCCGTACAGCAGTACGGACATGCGATACACATTACCCTTGTTGGAAGCGGGCGCAGCGCCCAGAGCGCGCCTCGGTTCATGTTGATAAAGCAAGATGGGAGACCATGTTGCGACGGCTTTAGCAATTTGTACAGTTTAAGTCTGGCGGCCATAGCGAGTTGGTCCCACGCCTTCCCATCCCGAACAGGACCGTGAAACGACTCAGCGCCGATGATAGTGTGGATACCCATGTGAAAGTAGGTCACTGCCAGACACCCATTCAAGAGCCCCGATACGGAAACGTATCGGGGCTTTATTCTGTGGGTGGTTGGCGGGTGGACGGCCCCAACAGCCTCTTGCTGTTGCCCGATTGCGACAAACCGGCGCAATATTCGGGCACATAACCGTTAATGCAGTAAAAATATTTGAACGCATCAAAAAATACCCTTATCATAAACAAATGCCGGCATGCAGCAGAGGCTGCCGGTGAAGGCCGAACAACATTACGAAGGAAAACAATATGAAAAAACTGATTTGGGGCGCACTGGCGCTGATAAGCACCGGCTTCTCGCTGGCGGCGGTCAACATCAACACCGCCGGGGAAGAAGAGCTCAAAGCCCTGCCGGGCATAGGCCCCTCGAAAGCGGCGGCGATTGTAGAGTACCGCAGCCGCAACGGCAACTTCAAAAGTGTGGAGGAGCTGAAGAACGTGAAGGGGATCGGAGACGGTATTTACAACCGTCTGAAGGATGAGGCTTCGGTATCGGGGGCGGCGGCGAAGAAGGCCAAGCCTGCGCTTAAGAAGCCGTGATGCTGCGTTTAGCTGTTTGAAGGCTGCCCGTTCGGGCGGCCTTTGCTTTAGGGGGGAATGGCGGCTGCACAATACCGGGTGTTGGCGGCGGTGCCCGCCGGGTTGCTGCCGCGGCACCTTGGCTTATTTCGTTTCAATGATTGCGATACGTTTGATACCATTTATTCAAACCGCGGTTAAACCGGCTCCGTTGCTTGAACGATGCCGTCTGAACGTGTCTTCAAGGCTTTTACTGCATCGGGCTGCGGCTTGTGCGGCAGATAGCTGCTGATGGTTTGCTGTTGGTGGAATTGGCACAGTTGAAATGGGATGTTTGGAAAGAGTGCGCCCAGCCCCCTAAAGCCATCCTCTGTAATATCTTCAAAGAAAAAAACTATAGTCGAAGAAATTAAAAACTGTCACAAATCCACAAGAAATAGAAAAACAGCGTATCCAGACAATCCACCCTCCAATCTTGCCGTTTCCGCTTAATCCAAGCCCAAGTTTGCTCAATCGGATTTAGGTCGGGGCTGTATGGAGGCAGCCAAAGAATCGTATGCCCCGCTTTTTCAATCAAGTCTTGAATATCCTGTCTTTTATGAAATGTGGCATTATCCATCACGATCACGCTGCTTGGAGGCAGTTCTGGCAGCAGTAGCATTTCAACCCAGTGATGGAAAACGGTACTGTCAATGCTGCAATTATAAAGACCTACCGAAAATAACCGGTTATCGTGAATCGCGCCAATAGCATTGGTGGTGTTTTTCAATTGCCGGTTGTCAGTGCCGTAACACTTTTCGCCTTTCGTTGCGTATCCATAGGGACGGTAATCGTTGGATTTGAAGCCACTTTCGTCAAGATAGGTAATCGGTCTGCCATCTTGTTCGTAACGTGCGAGCTGCTGACTGAAACAACGGCGTTTTGCTTTATCAGCCCGAGGATGTTTCAAGGTCTTTTTTTTGAGTAATCTTCAACCGTTTCAATGCAATGCCGATTGCCCGTTGCGTGCAGTTAAAGCGGACGGCTCTCTCTCTTTGATAATGGTCGGGATACTGCACTACATCTTGGCGTAACTTTTCCATATCGATTTTGGAGTGACGGGTGGTTACTATTTTTCGCTCAGGCTGCTTCTTCCAGTTTTGTATGGTGCTTTTACTGATGTTGAATTCAGCGGCTAAAGCTCGATAGGTTTCACCTGATTCGAGCTTTGCTAATATCATTTGTCGGTAATCTTTTGAGTATGCCATGGTTTTTCTATTGTACTGGTTTTGTTTTTTTTGATTATATCATTGAAAAGATGGGAAATTTCAAAGCGGAAGATACGAAAAAAGCCATCATTCGCGTATTGAGAAAACACCAAAACCGGGTCTTGACCATTACCATGGATAACGGCAAGGAATTTTACCGTCACAAGAAAGTGGTCGAGGCATTAGGCGCCCAAACTTATTTCTGCCGCCCCTATCACTTATGGGAAAAGGGCTGCAATGAAAACACCAACGGCCTTATCCGCCAATACTTTCCAAAGAAAACGGCTTTCAGGTTGTTCAGTAAGCGCCAGATTAAGGCTGTTCAGGATGCGTTGAACCACCGTCCGAGAAAAAACTTGGCTATGAAACGCCCAGTGCTTTATTTTTGGGGGTGTTTAAACCTTTACTTCCAAGTGTTGCATTTGAAATGCAAATCTAAGGCCGTCTGAAAATATCAAGTTTTCAGACGGCCTTAGATTGAATCAATGTGGGCTAACCACCCAGTAGTCGGATAAAGCTTTGCACCAAGCCCAGCACTACGGCCAAAAACGGTTGCATGATTTTGTTGAGCATGCCGGTAAATAAGAGTGCAATCAGAATCCACATGCCGTAGGGTTCGATTTTGCGGAAACTGTAGGATGCCTTGGCCGGCAGAAAGGTATCGACAAAGCGGCCGCCATCGAGCGGCAGAATCGGCAGCATGTTTAATACAAACAGCACGGCATTAATGGTTACGCCGAAAGTGGCCATCTGCCGCATCGGATATTGGAAGCTTTCGGGCACCAGCGGGGAGAGCATCATCAGCACGGCCCAGCCGAACATCATGGCAAAATTCGATGCCGGCCCGGCAATGGCCACCATGCGCATGCCGATGCGGGTATCGCGCAGGTTTCGGGTAACCACCGGCACGGGTTTGGCCCAGCCGAACATAAAACCGGTGGTGAAAAACATCACTGCCGGCACCACGATGGTGCCGATGGGGTCGATGTGTGCCAGTGGGTTGAGGGTGAGCCGCCCGAGCTGCTCGGCGGTGCGGTCGCCGTAATACCGCGCGGCATAGCCGTGAGCTGCTTCGTGTACGGTAATTGCCAGCAATACCGGCAATACGGCCAATAAAAATATGCCTAAATTGAAATTGCCCATTAAAGTTTCCTTGTGTGTGTTCAGACGGCCTGTTATGGGATGAGGCCGTCTGAAAATAATCTCATAGAATGAGCTTTAAACGAATACAGGGTGGGTTCGCCTGAGCTCGAAGAGAACCGGTTCCGCTAAGGTGTTGAAGCACCAAGTCAAGCAGCCCCGTGCGTGTGTGCTGTCTGCGGCTCGCCGCTTTGTTCGCTTACTTTTGTGAATGGGTATAAGTTAAGCTCGTACTGCCTGTACTGTCTTCGGCTCGCCGCCAATTCATTCACGATACATGGCAACCGCCTGATGCTTGGATGGCAGCTGCGCTTATTCAGGCCGAATAATGTCGGTCAAATCCAGACGGGCTTCCGGCCCTGCGTTAATTGCGGCACCTGATCTAAGCGTAGCCGATACCTTAAAGATGCGGCGGCCAAGATACAGTCGGTAAGCATTGCGCTAAAGGTGCTGTTTTGCCTGTATTCGTTCCATGAATCGAATCTGTGTTTTCAGACGGCCTTTACAATCCAAACAAGGTTTTGTCGCCCTTGCCCTCGCGCACCAACTCGATGCCGTCGGTCATGTCGATGACGGTGGTCGGCTCGGTTCCGCACCAGCCGCCGTCGATAATCACATCTACCGCATGTTCGAGGCGGTCGCGGATTTCATAGGGGTCGGTGAGCGGCTCTTCGTCTTCGGGCAGCATCAGCGTGCAGCTGAGCATGGGTTCGCCCAATTCCTGTAATAAGGCCAGTGCGATTTTATTGTCGGGCACGCGCAGGCCGATGGTTTTGCGTTTGGGGTGCAGGGTGCGGTTGGGCACTTCTTTGGTGGCCTGCATGATAAAGGTATAGCTGCCGGGGGTGGCGGCTTTGAGCTGGCGGAATTGGCTGTTGTCCACTTTGGCGTAAGTGCCCAATTCGCTCAAGTCGGCGCACATCAGCGTGAGGTGGTGTTTGAGGTCGATTTTGCGGATTTGTAAAATCCGTTCCATGGCGGTTTTGTCACCGATTTGGCAGCCGAGTGCGTAGCAGGAGTCGGTGGGGTAGACCGCCACGCCGCCTTTTCTGATGATGTCTGCCGCCTGTTTGACCAGCCGCTCTTGCGGGGTGTCGGGGTGGATGGCGAAAAATTGTGCCATGATAAGGTTCCTTTTATTTTATTTTCAGACGGCTTTTGGTTTGTTGAGTGGCCGTCTGAAAGTGGGTGATGCCGTTCATAAAATTACCTGACTGCATTTATGAATGGGCATTTATTATGCTTTTGACAACAAATTGCTGACCGCTGACTAAAATTACTTGCCCGTTGTTTATCGGGCAAATGGCCAATTTGCGGCCATAGTTTTGGATAATCTCTGCGGTGGCTTCGGCAAACGGAAACTCACCGTAGTGCGGTAAGGGGTAAATATCCAATATCTGCAAGCCTGTGGAAATTGTCTGCTCCGCCGCCCCCGCATCGTCTATTGCGCGCATATAATCAACGCTTGGCGCCAAAATCACCGCCCCCGCCGATTCGCCGATATAGAGCTTGCCTGCGCTGATTTGTGCCGCCAGCATTTCGCCCGCCTGCTTTTTATGCAACGCTTGCAGCAGGAAGAAAGTGTTACCGCCGGACACATAGATACAATCGCAATGATGCAGTTTGGCGGCAATCACGGCGGCGGGCTCGGCGGCCACATCCAGTATATCAACCGTCATGCCCAGCTTTTCCAGAGCCGCTCTGCCTTCGTCCACATAAAAATCCACAGCTTCGGGGATGGCGGCGGTAGGGATGAAGCAGACGCGGCGGCCGGAGCAATCGCCGGCAAACGGCGGCAGCAAGTCGGCAGTGCGGGCAAAGTAAGCGGTGAGAAACAGTTTTTTCATCATCGTTTCCTTGAGTTTCCCAATATCGTTGATGGGTGTGAATGACAAAATGCCCCATCAACCCAATAGCCGGGAAGCCCTTATTAAGCCTTTTGAAAATTCAGGCCGTCTGAAAACTTTCCCACACCGGTTTGCAGCCCGGCGGCAATTCGGGGCAGGCGCCCAATACACCGCCGCTGTAGTCGCCCAAGCGGTGGAAATCGCTGCCGCAGCTTGCCATCAAGCCGAAGCGTTCGGCCAGCAGCGCGTAGTTCAAGCGATCGTTTTTATCGCAATTGCCGCTGTGCACTTCGATGCCGTTGCCGCCGAGTGCTTTAAATTCTTCAAATAAATTGCGTTTGGCGGTGGCGGAAAAGCCGTAGCGCATCGGGTGGGCAATCACGGCCAGGCCGCCCGCGCCTTTGATGGCGGCCACGCAGTCCGGCAGTGAAGCCCAGTCGTGCGCCACGCTGGCGGGTTTGCCCTCGCCCAGATATCTGGTAAATGCCTGCTGCTTGTTGCGCACGTGGCCGCTGTGGATTAAATATTCGGCGATGTGGGTGCGGCTGACCATTTCGGGGTTGGCGGCCAAGGCGAGTGCGCCATCATAAGCGCCGGTGATGCCTTTCTTTTCCAGCTTGGCGGCAATCGCGGCCAGGCGGTTCAGACGGCCTTTGCGCACGTGGGCGAGCAGGTTTTGCAGCGCTTCGTTGTGTTCGTCGAAATCCAGCCCGACAATATGCACGCTGCGGTGCCGCCAGGTCACCGATATTTCCACGCCGTTAATCAGGCGCAAGCCCAGTGTTTGGGCTTCGGCGCGCGCTTCGGCCAGCCCGCCGGTGTGGTCGTGGTCGGTGAGTGCGAGCAGGGTGCAGCCGTTGCGGTGCGCCAACCGCACCACTTCGCGCGGGCTTAACATGCCGTCTGAAACGGTGGAGTGGCAGTGTAAATCAATCATGGTTATCTTTCAGACGGCCTTCGTTTTTTGCTGCTTCCTGTTGTACTTTCCATTCGCGCTGCTGTGCATCGTATTTGGCTTTTTCGTGCCAATAAATGGTTTGGATGCAGGCGTCGCCGCAGTCGCTGCCGCAGCATTCCCACGACTCGGGGCGCACCGGCTCGGGCATTAAATCTTCAGGCTTCAGTTTCCGGGTCATAGCCGTTTTCCACTTCCAGCACTGCGCCGTTGAATTCGATGATTTCGCCGCCGCGTATTTTGGCGGTTTTGCGGGTTTCCACTTCACCGTTGCGCAACACCTGCCCCTCTGCAATGGCGGCTTTGGCTTGGCCGCCGCTGTCGGCCAGGCCGGCAAGTTTGAGCAAATCGCACAGGGCGATGTATTCGTGGTCTTCCAAATAAACGGTGGCTTGCATGGTTGTTGCTTTCTTTTCAGACGGCCTGTTTCAGACGGCCTCGTTAATATTGATAAAGTGGGTGTGTTGAGCGGGAAAACAAGTTGTGCGGCGGAGATTGAGGCCGTCTGAAAGGTTCAGGCAGAGGCGACATTCAGCGGCACCACGAAATCGTGCGGTTTTTGCTCGGCCTGCCATAAATCGTATTGGGTTTGCATGCCGGCCCACATTTCACTGCTGGTGCCGAGCAAAATCGACAGACGCACGGCCATGTCGGCAGAAACGGCTGCTTTGCCGTTGAGGATGCGCGACAAGGCGGCGCGGGTCACGCCCAAGCGCTTGGCGGCTTCGGTTACACTGGTATCGCCCAGATATTCGCGCAATACCCAGCCGGGATGAACGGGCTTGTGCATACGCATGATGTGCTCCTAATGATGGTTTTGATAATCCACAATTTCGGCATCGGTGCCGTTATAAAGTAAAGCTCGGCCGCTGGTTGCTGTTGACTTTGATAAGCCAATGCCCTTTCAAATCACCGCTTAAAGGGCAGAGTTCAGCCGGGGCGTGTATAAGTCTGCTTGAGCGCGGTTCGTTGCAGGCTGATATTTGGGTGCGTGAGCAGGCTGAATGCCTGCTTGGTTGCCACGGGTAAAGAATTTTCAAGCCCTCTGTGTTTCAAGCGCTTAAGCATAAAGCTGCCCTTGTATATTAAAACTATACAGATTGATCTGTATAGCGTCAAGATACGCCCAAGGCATTCCCGAATCCGATACATCTCATCCGCCAAAAACGTTACAATACGGTTTTGCTTTTTTACCCACAGAACAGATTCGCCATGACCGATCCCGTTTACATCCCCCTGCGCCTGCACACTGAATTTTCGATTACCGACGGCACCGTGCGCATCAAACAAGCGGTGAAAAAAGCCGCCGAATACGGCCTGCCTGCCTTGGGTGTGAGCGATTTGATGAATATGTTCGGCTTGGTGAAGTTCTACAAAGCCTGCCGCGGTGCCGGCATCAAGCCGGTTGCGGCGGCCGATGTGTGGATCGAAAACCCCGATGCGCCCGAAAAACCTTACCGCGCTATGCTGTTGGTGAAAAACGATGCCGGCTATCTGCGCCTGAGCGAATTGCTCACTGCCGCCTATGTGGGTAAAGACCGCAATACCGAGCATGCCGAGCTGCGCCAAAGCTGGTTGGCCGAAGGCGACAACAGCGGCCTGATTTGCCTGTCGGGCGCGCATTACGGCGAAGTGGGCGCCAACCTGATGAACGGCCACGAAGATGCGGCACTGGCGGCGGCGCAGAAATACGCCGCCTGGTTTCCCGGTGCGTTTTATCTGGAATTGCAGCGGCTGCCGGAGCGGCCGCAATGGGAAACATCGGTGTCGGGCAGCCTGCAAATCGCGGCGGCGCTGGATTTGCCGGTGGTGGCCACGCACCCGACCCAGTTTCTGAACGCCGATGATTTTGAAGCGCACGAAGCACGCGTGTGTATTGCCGGCGGCTGGGTGTTGGCCGATAAAAAACGCCCGCACGAATTCACGCCGAGCCAATTTTTTGCGTCGCCCGAAGAAATGGCGGAGCGTTTTGCCGACCTGCCCGAAGCGCTGCAAAATTCGGTGGCGATTGCCAAGCGCTGCAATATCCACATTACCTTGGGTAAAAACTTTCTGCCGCAGTTTCCCACCCCCGACGGCTTGTCGCTCGATGACTACCTCACCGTGCTTTCCAACGAAGGCTTGCAGGAGCGCATGGTGGTGCTGTATCCCGATGCAGCCGAGCGCGCGGCCAAAATGCCCGAATATCAGGCGCGGCTGGATTTCGAGCTGCAAATCATCATTCAGATGGGCTTCCCCGGCTATTTCCTCATCGTACAAGACTTCATCAACTGGGCCAAAGAAAACGGCTGCCCGGTAGGGCCGGGGCGCGGTTCGGGCGCCGGCTCGCTGGTGGCTTATGCGCTGAAAATCACCGACCTCGACCCGCTCGAATATGCGCTGCTGTTCGAACGCTTTCTGAACCCGGAGCGGGTATCGATGCCCGACTTCGATATCGATTTCTGCCAAAGCAACCGTGGCCGCGTGATCGAATATGTGCGTGAAAAATACGGCGCCGATGCGGTGAGCCAGATTGTGACCTTCGGCACCATGTCGTCCAAAGCGGTGATCCGCGACGTTGGGCGCGTATTGGAGCTGCCGTTCGGCCTGTGCGACAAATTATCGAAACTGATTCCGCTCGAAGCCAACCGCCCGGTCAGCCTGGAAAAGGCGATGGAGCTGGAGCCGGAAATCCAAACCCTGATTGAAAACGAAGACGCCGGCCAGCTCATCGACCTGGCCAAGCGGCTGGAAGACCTTACCCGCGGCCTCGGCATGCACGCGGGCGGCGTATTGATTGCGCCGGGCAAGATTTCCGATTTCAGCCCGGTTTATCAGGCCGACGAATCCGCCTCGCCGGTGTCGATGTATGACAAGGGCGATGTGGAAGATGTGGGCTTGGTGAAGTTTGACTTTTTAGGCCTGCGCAACCTGACCATTATCGAAATGGCGCAAAACTTTATCGCCGCAACCACCGGCGAAAAAGTGGATGTGAACCATATTCCGCTCGATGATCCGGCGGCGTATAAAGTGTTTTCCAGCGCCAACACCACAGCAGTGTTCCAATTTGAGTCGACTGGCATGAAAAAAATGCTGCAAAAAGCCAAGCCGACCAAGTTTGAAGAAATTATCGCCTTCGTATCGCTCTACCGCCCCGGCCCGATGGATCTGATTCCCGACTTTATCGACCGCATGCACGGCGCCAAATTCGAATATCTGCACCCGCTGCTGAGCGATGTATTAGCGCCCACTTACGGCATTATGGTGTATCAGGAACAAGTGATGCAGGCCGCACAGGTTATCGGCGGCTACACCCTCGGCGGTGCCGATTTGCTGCGCCGCGCCATGGGCAAGAAAAAAGTCGAAGAGATGGTGAAACAGCGTGCCACCTTTGTGGCCGGTGCGGCAGAAAAAGGCATCAACCAACAAAAAGCCGATGAAATTTTCGACTATATGGAAAAATTCGCCGGCTACGGTTTCAACAAATCGCATGCCGCCGCCTATTCGCTGGTAGCCTATCAGACGGCCTGGCTCAAAGCGCATTATCCCGCCGAATTTATGGCCGCCACCATGTCGAGCGAATTGGACAACACCGACCAGCTCAAGCTGTTTTACGACGATGCCCGTGCCAACGGCATTGAATTTTTACCGCCCGATGTCAATCAGTCGGACTACCGTTTCACCCCCGACAGCCAGCGCCGTATCCGCTACGCCCTCGGCGCCGTGAAAGGCACCGGCGAAGGCGCAGTAGAAGCGATTGTGGCGGCACGCGAAAACGGCGGGCCGTTTAAAGACCTGCTCGATTTCTGCGAACGCGTGGGCAAGGCGCACATCAACAAACGCACCATTGAATCACTGATACGCGGCGGTGCCTTCGACAGCATCGACCCCAACCGCGCCAAATTAATCGCCAACATCGATTTGGCCATCAGCAATGCCGAACAGAAAGCCGCCAATGCCAATCAGGGCGGATTGTTTGACTTGATGGAAGACGCCATCGAGCCGGTGCAGCTTGCCGACATGCCCGAATGGAGCGAATCGGAAAAGCTGGCCGAAGAAAAGCAAGTGCTGGGTTTTTACCTTTCCGGCCACCCCTTCGGCCCGTTTGCCCAAGAAGTGCGCCAGTTCGCCCCCATGCGCCTGAGCAAACTCAAACCGCAAGACCACGTACGCGTGGCCGGCTTCGTCACCGCCGTGCGCACCATCATGGGCAAACGCGGCAAAATCGCCTTTGCCACGCTGGAAGACCAAAGCGGCCAGGCAGAAGTATTGATCAGCGGACAAGTGTTGGAAGAATGCACAGGCCGTCTGAAAGCCGACCAAGTATTGATTATGGAATGCAAAATCAGCCGCGACGACTACAACGGCGGCGATGCGCTGCGGATTATGGCCAACCAAGTCATCACCCTGCAAAATGCCCGAGAAAAATACGCCCGCGGCCTCAACCTCAGCTTGAAACCGGAACACGATATCCGCCGGTTGGCTGAATTATTAAGCACGTATCGGCAAACCGGCGCCGGCCAGATTCCCATCCGGATCAGCTACAGCAACCCTGCCGCTTACGGCGAATTGAAAACAGCCGCAAAATGGGCCGTTACCCCCAAAGCCGAACTGTTTGACAGCCTGCAACAACTGTTGGGCGAACGCTCGATCAGCGTCACTTGGTGAGCTTCCAATCATGTTGATGCCATCTGAAAACCATGCTGATGGGGGTAGGGTGTTCCGTAAATCGACACATCAGGACACCCTCACCAGGACACTCTAAAGAAGCGGCCGGAAAAGCAGGACGTAATATCGTGATACAGATGGTTATTTGCAGTACGTCAATATAAAAGGCCGTCTGAACCCTATCGGTTCAGACGGCCTTTTATATTATATATTTAATCAAAACATACTGTTATTGTTGGCAGATTGTTCGGGCAGGGGTTGGACGACATCCCAATGCTCGACGATTTTGCCGTTTTTATCGAGGCGGAAGATGTCTGCTATGGCCCGGCCTCTGTCTTGCGGCGAGGTGCGGCTGAATATGTGCAACACCACCAAGTCGCCCTCGGCCACCACGCGTTTTACTTCGGCGCGTGATTGCGGATGTTGTTGTAAAAACGGGGCGAATACGTCGATAAAGGCTTGGCCGCCGTCGGCGACACTGGGGTTGTGCTGGATGTATTCGTTGCCGATGTAGCGCGCTACTGCTTGTTGCGGTTGGTGCTGGTTGAAGGCCAGATCGTAAAAGGCGAGCACATTGGCTTTGTTGCGTTCGATTTGGCTTTGCATGTTGGTTTGCGCGGTGGTGGGTGCCGTTGTGGTTTGGGCGGTGCCGCAGGCGCTGAGCAGGCAGGCGGCGGTGGCGGCGGCAAGCAGGAGTTTTTTCATGGTATGTTTTTTCCGGTCGGGTGGTTGGGAAATGGCTGGATAATGCCCATTCATAAAAGTAAGCACACAAGGCGGGTCAACGCTGTTGGGTTATTTTTGTGAACGGGTATACAGGCCGTCTGAAAAAAAGCCCGGCAGGCAAGTTGGCGGCTGCTTTCAGACGGCCTGATGCTTATACTTCGGCCACGGTAAAGCGTTGGTGCAGATGGGCTTTTTGTTCTACATCATCGGCAATCGCTTTGGCTAAATCATCAACATGAATGCCGGCCGGTGCTTCGCCGTTCATCAGCACTTCGTCTTTACCGCTGCGGTATTTGCCTTGCGGGCGGCTGGGGCTGCCTTCGTAAAACGCGGCGGGCGGGCTGATAAACGCCCAGTTGACATCACGGCGGTCGCGCAAATCGGTGAGCAGGTTGCGGGCGGCATTGGCGCCGTCAAAAATATCTTGCGGAAATTCGGGCGTGTCGATTAATTGCAGATTCGGGGCGACATACAGGCTGCCCGCGCCGCCGACCACCAGCAGGTAGGGCACTTGCGCTGTTTTGGCGGCCTCGGTAATGGCGGCTGCACCTTTGGCGAAATCCGCACCGATATTGGGATTGTTCCAGCCGGGGTTGAACGCGCTCACCACGGCATCGAAGCCGGCGAGTTTGCCGGCAAAATCAGCGGCGTTGACATCGGCGGCTACGGCTTTCACATTGGCGGCTTCCGATACTTTGCCGGTGTTGCGGGCAAAAGCGGTAACCTGATGGCCGCGGGCGGCGAGTTCTTTAACCACGGCGTTGCCGACATAACCGGTGGCGCCAATCACTGCGATATTCATATTTTGCTCCTTGTGCGGGTTGCGTAAAGATGGGTGCAGTATAAGGCCGTCTGAAAGGCTTGATAATCCCGCGTTTGCTGTTTATATTATTAAGCTTGTCTAAATAATCGGAAAGTCTGAATATGTCTGCTTTGGAAGGCCGCGCAGGTGTTGCCCTGATTGTTGATGTTCAAAACGGGGTGGTCGATGGCGTGTACCGCCGTGATGAGGTAGTCGCCAATATTGTGCGTTTGGTGGACGTGGCGCGCAGCCAACGGTTGCCGGTTATTTGGGTTCAGCACGATGACGATAATCTGCTTCGCGGCAGCCATGATTGGGAATATGTTCCCGAGCTTGCCGCGCTGCCTGCCGAGCCGGTGGTTCATAAACATTATGGCGATGCTTTTGAGGGAACGGCGCTGGAAACCATCCTCGCCGCAAGAAGCGTCGGGCATGTGCTGGTGGCCGGAGCGGAAACTGATGCCTGTATCCGCTCCACGCTTCATGGTGCATTTGTCAGAGGCTATGATGTGACGCTGGTTGCCGATGCGCATACGGCGGGCGACAAAATCCAATGGGGCGCGCCGCCTGTGGAAGCGGTGATTGCCCATACCAATCGTTACTGGCGGTTTCAACGGGCGCAAGGCAAGCAAGGTGCCGTGCTGGCTGCAAGCGAAGCCGTTGATTGGTTAAACACCGTTTCCCGTTAATAAAGGCCGTCTGAAATGCAAGACATCAAACCGCTGCTGGTGTTTGCCGCCGTGCTTGAGCAGGGCAGTATGAATGCTGCGGCGCAACAATTGGGCATGACCCCCTCTGCCGTGAGCCAGCACATCACGCGGCTGGAAAAGCTGCACGGCGTGAAGCTGTTGCACCGCAGCACCCGCCGCCTCACCCCCACCGACGCCGGCCAGGCGCTGGCGCAATATTGCCTGCGCTTGCGCCACACGCTGGCCGACACGTTACAGGCGCTCGATAATCTGAAAACCGAGGCGGCGGGCGATGTGAATATCGCGCTGCCTTCGGGTATGGCGTTGGCACCGCCGTTTCAGACGGCCTTAAAACGGTTGCAGCAGCAATATCCCGAAATCCGCCCGCAGCTTTATTTCAGCGACACCTTGGCCGATTTGAAACAGGGCACGGTCGATATTGCCCTGCGCGGCGGCGAACATGCGCTTGATGCGCCCGACCTGATAGCGCGTCAGCTGGCTGTTTGGCAGTGGCAGATTTGCGCCGCCCCCGAATATCTGGCCGCCCATGCGCCGGTTGAACACCCCGAAATGCTGGCCGGCCACCGCTGGCTGCATTACCTGCCCGTGCACACCACCTTGCGGCACGGTGCGGAAAGCTTTGTGTTGGATGTACCCGAGAGCATGTTGTGCAACCAACTGGCGGCGGTATCGACGCTCACGCAGGCGGGTTTGGGTTTGTCGATGCAGCTTGACGGTGAAATTGCCGGCATGGTAGCCGCAGGCCGTCTGAAAGTGGTGTTGCCCGAATGGGCGCTGCCGGCCGTCAATATTTATGCGGTAACGCCGTATCGGGTGCAGTCGGCCAAAACCGAAGTGGTGTTGCGGCTGTTGCAGCAGAGTTTTGCCGACACACCGGGGGCGGCATGAAGCTTTATGCGGCTTTGCGGCTGCCGGTGCTGGTGCCGCGTGATGCGGGTTGGTGTGTGTATCTGCTGCGTTGCGACCAAGTGCTTTACTGCGGCATCAGCAACCGCCCCGAAGCGCGTTTTGCCGCACACGCAGCGGGCAAAGGCGCGAAATTCACCCGCATGCACCGCCCCGACGAAATGCGCTTGGTCTATCAAGGTTTGTCGCGCAGCGAAGCGATGCGCTTGGAAGTGCGCATCAAGCGGTTAACCGCCGTGCAAAAACGGAAATTGTGGGCAGTATTGGCAGAATATTTAAAAAAACCGCCCGATAATGAATGATTGTGTTAAACAAGGCCGTCTGAAAGTGATTTTTCAGACGGCCTTTGCAATCACCATGCTATTTACGGGCAAATTGCAGCAGCGGCGCGGTAAGCGTGGCCGCTTCGGCTACAATACGCCCTGTTTTCATAAAATATTCACAAACGCCGAGCAGCGGACACACCGCCGCCGGTCGAGAAAGCCTCAACATGCTGCAAACTCATGAAATCAATGTGCGCGCGCTGCTCGACAGCCGCCCTGTCAGCGCCTATCAAAAATGGATTATCGCCTTGTGTTTTTTAGTGGTGGTGATGGACGGCTTCGACGTGGTGATTATGGGCTTTGTCGGCCCCGCCCTCAAAGACGCCTGGCAGCTGACCAACGAACACCTCGCCCCGGTTTTGAGCGCGGCGCTGTTCGGCCTCACTTTCGGCGCGCTGATTGCCGGGCCTTTGGGCGATAAATTCGGGCGGCGCACGGTATTGTGTGCCAACGTGATGCTGTTCGGCCTGTTTACCCTTTTGGTGGCGCGCGCCGGGAGCATCACCGAAATCATTCTCTACCGCTTTATCGCCGGGCTGGCGATGGGCGGCATCATGCCGCTGGTGGCGACGCTGGCACGCGAATATTCCCCCGCCCGCCGTGCCGCGCTGATGGTAACCATTGTGTTTGCCGGTTTTACCGTCGGTGCGGCGGGCGGCGGCTTTCTGGCGGCATGGATGATTCCGCATTGGGGCTGGGAGAGCGTGTTTGTGTTCGGCGGCGTGTTGCCGATGCTGTTGAGTGTGGTGATGTATTTCGTGTTGCCCGAATCGGTAACCTTTCTGGTACACAAAGGCCGCAGGCGTGAAATCATCCGCAAAATCGTCGAACGTTGTGCACCGGGCACCACCACTGCCGCCAGCATGTTTACCATTCCGTTGCCGCAAGCCGTGGGCGACGCGCCGCAAAGCCCGGTAAAAACGCTGTTTAACGGCTATTACCGCGTCGGCAGCGTATTGCTGTGGCTGGCTTATTTTTTGCACCTGTTTTTGGTGTATCTGCTCGGCAGCTGGATGCCGACCATGATTAAAGAAGCGGGCATGCAGATGCACCAAGCAGCGATTATCAGCGCCATGTTCCAGCTCGGCGGCCCCTTAGGCTCGATTATGCTGGGCTGGTTTATGGATCGTTTCCGCGCATCTTTGGTGCTGGCGGCGGCTTACGCCGGCGGTGCGGTGCTGCTGGTGGTAATGAGCAATGCCGGCGGCCAATATGTGTTGCTGTGTGCGGCAGCTTTTCTGATGGGCGCGGCCTTTAACGGCGGCGGCACCGGTATGAACGCTTTTTCGAGCAACTTCTTCCCGCTCAATGCCCGCGCCACCGGCAACGGCTGGATGCACGGCATCGGCCGCACCGGCGCGATTATTTCTGCTTTTGCCGGCGCCTGGATGCTGGGCATGGGCTGGAATTTCTACACCATCGCGCTGGCGCTTACCGTGCCCGCGCTGTCGGTGGCGGCGGTGTTTTTGTTTAACAACTGGTGGTATGCGCGGCGCGACGGCAGGGGGCGGCAAACCGGCAATGCCACAACCGCCCACTCTTAAAATACAGCCCGCCTGTCTTTCAAGGCCGTCTGAAACTGCACTTGCACCGTTTTCAGACGGCCTTAATCTATCGGCAAACGCTTAACCGGCGCTGTCGGGCAACACTCATTCCGGCTCGCCGCTTGGTCGGTTGATTTTTGCGAATGGGTATCAGACGGCCTGTTTGTTTATAAAATCAATATCTTCTGTAATATTGCCACCATTGAAGCAGCGTCTGAATCGGCGTACAATTCAAAACTATTTTTTCCAAATGCGGCTGTTTCATCCCCATTTGCCCAAGTCATACCCATTCACAAAAGTAAGTTAACAAGGCGGCGAGCCGAAGACAGTACAGCTAGTACGGCAAGGCGAGCCAACGCTGTTAGGTTATTTTTGTGAATGGGTATAAGCCGACAAAGGCGGCAAGCCGAAGATAATCAGGCTGCTTGAGGGCATGGGCATGACAGAATATCCGCCAACACACGCAGGTTAACCAAGACAATAATGATGATTTACCCGAAACAATACGATGTTATCGTGGTCGGCGGCGGCCACGCCGGCACCGAAGCAGCGCTGGCGGCGGCACGTATGGGCGCGCAAACGCTGCTGCTTTCCCACAATATCGAAACCCTCGGCCAGATGTCGTGCAACCCGTCTATCGGCGGTATCGGCAAAGGCCATTTGGTGCGCGAACTTGATGCGCTCGGCGGCGCAATGGCGCTGGCCACTGATATGAGCGGTATCCAGTTTCGCCGCCTCAATGCCAGCAAAGGCCCCGCCGTGCGCGCCACCCGTGCGCAGGCCGACCGCATTCTGTATAAGGCCGCCATCCGCCATATGCTCGAAAACCAGCCCAATCTGGCGCTGTTTCAGCAGCAGGTCGACGACGTTACGCTTGAGGGCGACCGCATCAGCGGCGTGGTGACGGCGATGGGTGTCGAATTCAAAGCGCGCGCGGTCGTGCTGACGGCAGGCACGTTTCTGTCGGGCAAAATCCACATCGGCTTGGAAAACTACGCCGGCGGCCGTGCAGGCGATCCGGCGGCGCAATCTTTGGGCGGCCGTCTGAAAGAATTGCAATTGCCGCAAGGCCGTCTGAAAACCGGCACGCCGCCGCGCATCGACGGGCGCACGATTGATTTTTCCAAGCTCACCGAGCAGCCGGGCGATACACCCGTGCCGGTGTTTTCCGTTCGCGGCCATGCCAATCTGCACCCGCAGCAGGTGAGCTGCTGGATTACCCATACCAACCAGCAAACCCACGACATCATCCGCACAGGTTTCGACCGCAGCCCGATGTTTACCGGCAAAATCGAAGGCGTGGGGCCGCGCTACTGCCCCTCGATTGAAGACAAAATCAACCGATTTGCCGATAAAGACAGCCATCAGATTTTCCTCGAACCCGAAGGCTTGACCACGCACGAATATTATCCGAACGGCATTTCCACCAGCCTGCCGTTCGACATCCAGATCGCCCTCGTGCGCTCGATGAAAGGCTTGGAAAACGCCCACATCCTGCGCCCCGGTTATGCCATCGAATACGATTATTTCGACCCGCGCAACCTCAAAGCCAGCCTCGAAACCAAAACCATCACCGGCCTCTTTTTTGCCGGCCAAATCAACGGCACCACCGGTTACGAGGAAGCCGCCGCACAAGGGCTGCTGGCCGGTGCCAACGCCGTGCAGTTTGTGCGCGGGCAAGATCCGCTGCTGCTGCGTCGCGAGCAGGCCTATCTGGGCGTGTTGGTTGATGATTTGATTACCAAAGGCGTGAACGAGCCCTACCGCATGTTTACCAGCCGCGCCGAATACCGCCTGCAACTGCGCGAAGACAACGCCGATTTGCGCCTCACCGAAGACGGTCGCAAAATCGGCCTGATTTCAGACGGCCAATGGCAGGCATTCGAGCAAAAACGCGAAGCCATCGAACGCGAAATCCAGCGCCTGAAAGCCACCTGGTACACCCCCGCCAAACTGCCCGAAAGCGAGCAGGAGCGCGTGTTCGGCCAAAAACTCAGCCGCGAAGCCAACCTGCATGATTTGCTGCGCCGCCCCAATCTCGACTACGCCGCGCTGATGACGCTCGAAGGCGCACTTCCCGAGCAGCCGCTGGCTGACGATGTGGTGGAACAAGTGGAAATTCAGGTGAAATATCAAGGCTATATCGACCGCCAAAACGAAGAAATCGAAGGCCGCCGCGATTTGGAAACCCTCAAGCTGCCCGCCGATATTGATTACAGCAAAGTCAAGGGCTTATCTGCCGAAGTGCAGCAAAAGCTCAACCTCAACCGCCCCGAAACCGTCGGACAGGCCGGCCGCATTTCCGGCGTTACGCCCGCTGCGGTGGCGCTGCTGATGGTGCATTTGAAGCGCGGGTTTAAAGATGCCCGGCAGGCTTGATATGCCGATAAACGGGTAAAGATAAGGCCGTCTGAAAAACTGGTTTACTGGCTTTCAGACGGCCTTATCTTTACCCGTTTATCCATGTTTGGCCCAACGCCGCAAAGCATAAATTTTGCCGATTTCCACCGCCAGCCAAACCGGATAGGCAAATAAAGCGCCCAACGGCAGCACCAATGTCAGCAGAAAAGGGATGCTGGGGGTTGAGGCAATCAAACGCAGCGGCAGCTGTATCAATGCCAGTTTCCAAACCCGCGGATTTTGCTGCCACAACTGCTTGGCTGAAAAAAGTAAAGTGGCATAAAGCAGCAGTGCAGCAGCAAATAAAATATACAAACCTGTGCCAAAGGGTGCGAAGTCTCGCGATAATTTTTCAATTTGCCGGAATTGCTGCCATATCAAGGGGTATTTCCCGGAAAAGGGGAAAATTACCCATGCCACAGCAAAAATATCAAAACACGCCAATAGTTTATAAAATAAAGACTGCCTTGTTTTCAATAGCCACCTCCTGCATGCGGATACCAATAATAAGAGAAACCGCCCGCGAGCTCATCCGAGCCGTAAATATACTTTTGCCGCACAGTTTTTATGGTTCCCAACGGATGGCGTTCAAAATCATCAAACGCCATATCTGATATTTCTAGAGGTTCCCATCTTAATGTAATTGTCCTGGTTGTGCCTATATATGCCCTAGGGTCAGAGAAAGTAAATTTTCCTTCTTCTGCATGCGCTATCCCTTGGGCTGCAATCATGGCGGTGTCCTTAATGGCATCATAATCAACATCAATAGCTACCCATTTTCCTTTAGTAGGGAAAGTATCTATATCATTGACATAGGTAATATTGCAATCTTTTTTTGGTAAGCAACACAAGCAGAAAAATAACCTTCGTTCTGCTGTTGTTCGTCAAGGAAAGAACCATCGCTTTGTTCTACTTCACCTTTAAGTAAATAGCAGGTGCATGTACTACATGAGCCTGCCCTGCATGAATAGGGAATTTCCAATCCTGCTCTCTCTGCCGCATCCAGAATATATTCATCGCCGGCGCAATCAAACTCATGATCCTGATATTTAATTTTAAAAACAGCCATTTATAGCCCTAAAATATTAAATCAATACATCTAATGTTAATATTTTATGAAATATATGTTGTTGATACATGTCAGACTTGCTGCTGATTTTGTGGTCGTGCGGCTTTTTTCATGGGCGGCAGCGAATAAACGGCGTAATCGTTGATTTCGTTTTGCCACTGCTGTTATGCGCGTTTGCGGTTGATTATGTGAATCTCCCCAAGGCCGGTTTCCTCAACCTGTCAATACTATACGCCCGCATGCGGGTGCGGTAACCGGTGCGTTTATGAATCACATTTCAGACGGCCTATCAAACAATTCACACCCGCATAAGCAGGTTTTGGGCTAACATAACGGGTAAACCCAAGAATAAGGATAAAAAAATGGACAACAAGCAAAAATTGCAGCAAGGCCTGCAACAAATGGGCTTGAGCCTGAGCACCGCCCAACAATTGCTGCTGCTCGAATATGTGGCGCTGCTGAAAAAATGGAATAATACCTACAACCTCACCGCGCTGCGCGACGAAGCCAGCATGGTCAGCCACCACGTGCTCGACAGCCTCACGCTGCTGCCCTATGTGGCCGGTGCGCAAACCTTGATGGATGTCGGCTCCGGCGGCGGCATGCCGGGCATTCCCACCGCCATCTGCCGCCCCGATTTGCAGATTACGCTGCTTGATTCCAACACCAAAAAAACCACCTTCCTGCAACAGGCCGTCATCGAGCTGGGTTTGGGCAACGTTACCGTGGCCAGCGGCCGTGTTGAAGCCATGCACGATAAAAAAGTAGACGTGGTCACCAGCCGTGCCTTTGCCGAGCTGGCCGACTTTATTTCGCTGACCAAACACCTGCTCAACGAAAACGGCTATTGGGCGGCGATGAAAGGCGTGTATCCCTATGAAGAAATCGCCCAGATGCCGCCGAATGTGGCCGTGGTCAAAGTCGACAAACTGGCCGTGCCCGAGTTGAATGCCGAGCGCCATATGGTGATTATGCAGCCCAAACGCTGAGCGGCAAACAAGACACATAAGCCGGAGGCCGTCTGAAACTTTTCAGACGGCCTCTGCATATCCATTTCAGGCAAATAAAGGTACAATCCAAGCCATCCAACCGATTTCGATAAGACAAATTATGAGCGCACAAATCATCGCCGTGGCCAACCAGAAAGGCGGCGTCGGCAAAACCACCACCGTGGTCAATCTTGCCGCTTCGTTGGCCAGCAAAAACAAGCGTGTGCTGGTTATCGACCTCGACCCGCAAGGCAACGCCACCACCGGCAGCGGCATCAACAAAAGCAGCATCAGCGGCGGCGTGTATCAGGTGTTGTTGGGCGAGGCCGAAGTGAAAGATGCCGTGGTGGCCAGCGAGGCCGGCGGGTATGATATTCTGGCCGCCAACCGCACTTTGGCCGGAGCGGAAATCGAGCTGGTGCAGGAAATCGCCCGCGAAATGCGCCTGAAAAACGCGCTTGCTGCGGTAGAGGGCGATTATGATTATGTGTTGATCGACTGCCCGCCCACGCTCACGCTGCTCACGCTTAACGGCTTAGTGGCGGCGCAAGGCGTGATTGTGCCGATGGTGTGTGAATATTACGCGCTCGAAGGCATTTCCGATTTGGTGGCCACGGTGCGCAAAATCCGTCAGGCCATCAACCCGCAGCTCGATATTCTCGGCATCGTGCGCACGCTTTACGACAGCCGCAGCCGCCTTTCGCAAGAAGTAACCGAGCAATTGCAAACACATTTCGGCAAGCAGCTTTTCGACACCGCCATTCCGCGCAACGTGCGCTTGGCCGAAGCGCCCAGCCACGGCCTGCCCGCCTTGGCCTACGATGCCAAAGCCAAGGGCACGCTGGCTTATTTGGCGCTGGCCGATGAGGTGTTGGCGCGCACCTGAAAGGCGGGCGGCATATGAAGAAAACAGTGATTTTCGATTTGGGCAACGTTTTGCTGCGCTGGGATCCGCGAGCCATTCTGCGCCGCTTCAGTGATGACGAACAAGAGCGCAGGGCTTATGCGCAGGTGTTGTCGGGCCAATGCTGGCAGGCGCTGGATGCGGGCTTGATTGAATACGACAAAGCCTTGAAATTTTATGCCGGTTTGCTGCAAAAACCGCAGTCGGAAATCGAGCGGCTGATGCAGACCATGCGCGAATCGCTGGCGCCGCTGCCTTTGGGCGTGGCATTGCTGCGCGATTTGCACCAACAAGGCGTTGATTTAATCTGTATCAGCAATATGCCGCTGCACGCCATCCGCTATCTGCGCCATCGTTACGATTATTGGCCGCTGTTTCGCGGTATGGTGATTTCAGCCGAAGTGCAGTTCATCAAGCCCGATCCGGCCATTTTCCGCTATGCGCTGGAAACTTATGGGCTCAATCCGGCGCAAACGCTGTTTATCGACGATATGCAGGTGAATATTGATGCCGCCGCCGCATTGGGGATTGCCGGCGTGTGTTATCAAAACCGACCGCAAGATGTCGAACAGGTATACCGTTTTATCGAAAGCTGAGCGCTTGGAAAACGGATGAGGGTGAATCAACAGGCCGTCTGAAATGTTCAGACGGCCTGAGACTTTTGCAAAATCCCTATCTTAGGCACATTTCTTCGTTATGCGCTGCTTGAAAGCTTGCTGTCTAAATGAGATGTCTGCGCTTTCTGTGCTGCGCTAACTTCGAACTGTAATCAAAGCTAGGGTTTTGCAAAGAGTTCGGCCTGTTTTGTGATGGCTGCCGTGCTTGCGGCAAGAGGCTTTAGCTGATGGAGCGTTAAAATTTCCGTCGGCATCCTGTATAGTAGCGGGACAATGCTGTTTATCATTAAGGACAAGCCGATGCTGACTTTACATGCTTTGGCACAATCGCGCTCGCTGCGCATTGTGTGGCTGCTGGAATTATTGGGGGCGGATTATACGCTGCAACAACACGAGCGCCACCCCGATACGCTGTTGGCGCCGGCGGCTTTGAAAAACATTCATCCGCTGGGCAAGGCGCCGGTGTTGCAAGACGGTGATTTGATTTTGGCCGAGAGCGGCGCCATCACCGATTATCTGATTCAAACCTACGGCGGCGGCAGGCTGATGCCCGCGCCCGGCAGCGCCGATTATTGGGCGTATCAGCGCTGGCTGCATTATGCGGAGGCATCGTTGATGCCGCTGATGCTGATGGCGCTGGTGTTCCGCAAAATCGACAGCGCCCCTATGCCTTTCTTTGTCAAACCGGTAGCCAAAAAAATCAGCGCCCGCGCCCGCCAAAGCTTTATCGAGCCGCAAACTGCGCTGCATCTGCGTTATGTGGATCATGAGCTGGCAGGCAGGCGCTGGCTGATGGGCGATGATATCAGCGGTGCCGATATTATGATGAGCTATCCGTTGCAGGCGGCGGCGGTGCGTTTTGATGTGGCCGCTTACCCGCATATCAGTGCTTATTTGCAGCGTATTGAGGAAGATGAGGCTTACCGGCGGGCGCTGACCAAGGCAGGCAGCCCGATGTTGGCGGCCGTTTGACAGCTATCGTGAAGCTACCCGGCCGTCTGAAAACCGCCTGGCTGCCGCCGTTTATTGGCCGGAGCGGGCGGCGCTCCATGCGGCGTTCAGGCGTTCGCCGGCGGCTTGCAGGGCGGCATCATGTTGTGCTTTTGCCGCCTGCTCGGTTTGCAGCTCGCCCTCCAGGCGGGTAACATCGGCCTGCGCTTGTTGCAGGCGGCTTTGAGCGGCGGCCAAGTCGGTTTGCAGCGAGGTAATTTTGCTGCCGCTGCTGTTTTGGGCACTCAAGGCTTGACGAAAAGCGGCTTGCGCACCCAATAATTCATCGGCGGGGGCGGCATAGGCAAAGCTTGAGATGGCCAATGCCAAAATGATGATTTGTTTCATAAAATATCCTTTCTGTGATGTGGCGGCCGTCTGAAATGATGCGTGAACGTGCGGATTGGTTCAGACGGCCTGCGGTTATTTGCACACGGTTTCGAATTGTTTTTCGGTAATCGAGCCGCCCATCACCGACATCGGGCGCAGGCCGGCGGCGGTGTATTTTTGGTTCATCAACACTTGGCCGCGTTCGTCGAGCAATTGCAGGGCGGTAAGGCGGTAGGTTTTGTTGCGGCAGTGTATTTCCCATTCGCCCACGGCGGTTTTGTAGGCGGGGGTGTTGACATAGCGCTCTTCAGACGGCTTGAGCACGGTTTTCTTATCGCGAAACGTAGCCAGCTGGCCGTTGCGCTTGATGCTTGAAGTGTCGATGGCGGCTTTGATGTTGCCGCTGTTGATGGTGCCGATTTCTTTCCAGTTGCCGGCCACGTCGGGGCCGGTGGCGGCGCAGGCGGCAAGCAGCGCGGCCAAGGCGGCAGCGGCGGTGTAGTGCAGGGCGCGGGAAATATTCATGGGTTTCCTTTCAGACGGCCTTTAGCGAAAAGCCGTAAAACGATAAAATAGCACTTGATTGCGCTTCCTGGATAATGTGCGGAAGCAGTCAGTTTACCGGTCGGGGCCGTTAGATGTATCGGCTCCGTGTTGAAACCTATCATATAACGGATTGCCCTTTATGACCAACCCGCCCGCCGCCCGGCAGATTTTGCACGATGTGTTCGGCTACCCCGAATTTCGCGGCACGCAGGAAAACATCGTCAACACGCTGGCTGCGGGTAAAAGCCTGATGGTGCTGATGCCCACCGGCGGCGGCAAAAGCCTGTGTTATCAAATCCCCGCCTTGATGCGCGAGGGCGTGGCGGTGGTGGTGTCGCCGCTGATTGCGCTGATGAACGACCAAGTCGCCAATCTGCATGTGGCGGGTGTGGCGGCGGCGTGTGTGCATAGCGGCACCCATCCTGAGGATATTCGCCAAATCGCCGACGATATCGCCCAAGGCCGTCTGAAATTATTGTATGTTGCCCCCGAGCGTTTGGTAAACGAGCGTTTTCTGCGTTTTCTCGACCAAAACACCATCAGCCTGTTTGCCATCGATGAAGCCCATTGCGTGAGCCAGTGGGGGCACGATTTCCGCCCCGAATACCAGCAGCTGGGCCTTTTGGCCGAACGCTACCCCAAAGTGCCGCGTATCGCACTCACCGCCACCGCCGACGCCGAAACCCGCGCCGACATCAAACATTATCTCAAGCTGGAGCAGTCGCCCGAATTTGTCGCCAGTTTCGACCGCCCCAACATCTATTACCAGGTTATCGAAAAAAACAACGGCAAAAAGCAGCTTTTAGAATTTATTCAAAAGCAGATGGCCGGCCAAAGCGGCATCGTCTATTGCCTGAGCCGTAAAAAAGTGGAAGACGTGGCGGCATTTTTGTGCGAACACGGCCTCGATGCCATTCCCTACCATGCCGGATTGAGCATGGAAAACCGCGAAGCCAACCAGCGCCGCTTCACGCAGGACGACAACGTGATTGTGGTGGCCACCGTGGCTTTCGGCATGGGCATCGACAAGCCCGATGTGCGTTTTGTCGCCCACCTCGACATGCCGCAAAGCATTGAGCATTTCTATCAAGAATCCGGCCGCGCCGGCCGCGACGGCCTGCCTGCCGCCAGCTGGCTGTGCTACGGGCTGAATGACTGGGTGATTTTGCGCGAACGCATCCAGCAGGGTGCCAGCGGCGAGATGCAGAAAAACATCGAGTTGCAAAAGCTCGATGCCATGCTCGGCGTGTGCGAAACCGCCGACTGCCGCCGCGTGATGCTGCTGCAACATTTCGGCGAAACGAGCGCCCCCTGCGGCCATTGCGACAACTGCCTGCACCCGCCGGTGCGCTTTGACGGCACGGTATTGGTGCAAAAATTACTTTCGTGTATCTACCGGGTAGGCCAGCGTTTTGCCGCCGGTTATGTGATCAACGTGTTGCGTGGCAAGGGCGACGACTGGATAGCGCGCAACGGCCACGACAAGCTCTCTACCTACAACATCGGCAGCGAGCTGACCGACAAAGAATGGCGCGGCGTGATCCGCCAAAGCATCGGCTTGGGGCTTTTGAATGTCAACGTCACCGAATACCAATCGCTCCAACTTACCGAAGCGGCCAAAGCCGTGCTCAAAGGCGACAGCCAAGTATGGCTGCGCCCGCTCAAACGCGAAAAAGCCGCCACTCAAAAACCGAAAGACGACTGGCTGCGCACCGAGCGTGAAGAGCGTATCTGGCAGGCGCTCAGAAGCTGGCGCATCGAAAAAGCCCGCGCCGAAGAAGTGCCCGCCTATGTGATTTGCGGCGACAAAACCCTGCGCGACGTGGTGGAAAAAATGCCGCAAACACTGGCCGACCTGCACCATATCTACGGCTTGGGCGAAGCCAAAATCAACAAATTCGGCCTTGATATTCTCAATGTCTGCCACACCGCCGCCGATGACGACAGGCCGTCTGAAAACCCGTCGGAAAACCCGCCAACCGCCGAGCCGTCGTGGGCAGACGAGCGCCAACGGCAGCTGTGGGCGGCACTCACCGCCTGGCGCGATAAGCAGGCGCAAAGCGAAGGCTGTGCCCCCGGCAAAGTGTGCAGCGACGACACCCTGCGCGATTTGTTGAACCTCACCCCTGCCACCGGGCTGGATTTGCACGGCGTATACGGTCTGGGCGACGTGCGCAGCGGCAGATACGGCGCCGACATCCTCGCCGTATGCGCCCCGTTTGCAGACGGCCTCAGCCCCGAAAACGAACGCCGCCGCCAATGCATGCGCGCACTGCTGCAATGGTGTGCCCAAACCGCTGCCGCCGAAGGTGTTGAAGACTATCAGGTGCTCAGCAAAATCACCCTGCGCGCCCTTGCCGCCAAACAGCCGCAACGTCAGTCGGAGCTGTGTGAAGTGCACGGCATGGATGATGAGAAAATAGCGAAATACGGGGAAGCGTTGTTGAAACTGTGTGCCGAATAAAGGCCGTCTGAAAAAGAAAAGGTTTCAGACGGCCTTAAATGGAAAAGTAAAACAGCCGGCGTAGGTCGGATTCTCGAATCCGACATTTCCAACATCACCGCCATGCCGGGAAACAGCAGCAACAGCAACCGTTTGGCCGGGTGCAAGTATCCGACCTATGCCGTTGTTGCAAGCCGTTGGGTTTGTGAACCCGATGTTTCGCAAACCCAAGGCCGTCTGATACCCATTCACAAAAGTAAGCTAACAAGGCGGCGAGCCGAAGACAGTACAAATAGTGCGGCAAGGCGAGCCAACGCCGTTAGGTTATTTTTGTGAATTGGTATGAAACATCGGGTTCAGACGGCCTCTATTGATTCAATCATCAAGCGGACAGGCTCTGCACAAACTGCATCACCGCCGGCACGGCCAACACGGCCAGCAGCAACAAAATTGCTTTTTCATAGCCGTTGAAGCGCCAAGAGCCGTGGTGTTTGCGCTGCGAATAGAGAAATAGCAACACGCCCGGCAGATACAGCAGCACCGAAAACAGCAGATATTCCACCCCCGCGGCATACACAATCCACAGCGCGTAAGCGGTGGCCATCAGGCCGATGAGCTTGTATTTCGGCGCCAGGTTTTCGGTGAAGGCGATTTTCAGCAGAAACGCGCCGATTAAGAAATACGGAATCAGAATCATCGAAGTGGAAATCAGCAGCAGCGCTTCATAGCTGTTGCCGGTCTGCCACACCAAAAACAGGCATAATTGCACCGTGAGCGTGGTAAACAGCAGCGATTTGTGCGGCACTTCATTGCGGTTGAATTTCAGAAAAGAGGCCGGAAACGCGCCGTTTTTCGCGCCCAAATGCGGAATTTCAGTGGCATACAGCGTCCAGCTCAGATAAGACGACAGCACCGATACAATCAAACACACGCTGATTAACACTTTGCCCCAGCCGCCGACCATATGCGCCAACACGCCGGCCATTGAGGGATTGCTCATCGCCGCAATTTCAGCACGCGGCAATACGCCCTGCGCCAATACGGTAATCGCCACATACAGCGTGAGCGCAATCACCACGCCGATCACGGTGGCGCGCCCCACATCCAAACGCTTGCGCGCGTGTTTCGACAACACCGCTGCCCCTTCGATGCCGGTAAATACCCACAGCGTAATCAGCATGGTGTTTTTCACCTGGCTCATGATGCTGTTGTCTGCCACGGTTTCGGCGGCAATGCTCGCGCCGCGCCAGTCTGCAATGAAAATATCGGGTTGGAAAAAATACGCCGCCAAGCCGATAAACAGCAGCAGCGGAAATACCTTCACCACCGTGGCCACCAGATTCACCCCCGCCGCTTGTTTGATGCCGCGTGCCACTAAAGCATACACCAACCAGGCAATTACCGAGGCGCCGACAAACGAGGCAAACGTGTTGCCCTTGCCGAAAATCACCGCATCAGGCGTATCGACAAAAGTGCCGACGGCTTCAAACGCCACCACCAGATAGCCGACAATGCCCACGGTGGTGCAGAGCCAGTAGCCCCAGGCCGAAAAAAAGCCCATCAAATCGCCGAAGCCTTCGCGGGCGTAGGTGTAGATGCCGCCATCGAGGTGGGGGCGCAGTTTGGCCAGACTGGCAAAGGAAAGGCCGAGAAAGATAATGCCGATACCGGTAATCAGCCAGCCGATCAGCAGCGCTTGGGAGCCGGCCACGGCGGCCATGTTTTGCGGCAGGCTGAAAATACCCGAGCCGATCATCGAGCTGATCACCAGCGCCGTCAGCGCGGTGAGGCCGATTTTGGATTTGTTGGAAGCCATAATGATTGATGATGTTGAGATAAAAAAGAGAAGAATTTTAACAGAAAACAGCATGATATTTCTAAAAACATCGGTGTTGCGGTTTGCTGCGCAACGGGATAAGTGCATCGCGGTTTCAGACGGCATCCTGTTGGCAAAAGCCGCCCGGCCGTCTGAAATCGATTTGAGCCATCTTCCCCTTTTTTCTGTGCACACGGCAACCTTGCGGCCTGAAGCCTGCCTATCTGGGCGCGCCGCCACACACCAACGGATAGGCAGGAAACACAAACATCAGGTTAAAATATGTTATAAACACATTTTCCTGCCGGTTTGTGGATAAATATGAAACGTTTTGTTTTTTCTCCCGCTCATTTCGCCGCTGCTGTGGCGGCTTTGCTGGTGTCTTACGGCAGCAGCGCGGTGATTATTTTTCAGGCGGCGCAAACGTTTGGCGCCACCGATGCGCAGATTACTTCATGGTTTACCATTATCGGGCTGGTGTGCGGCGTGCTCACGCTGGGTTTGAGCGTGCGCTACCGGGCGCCGGTGATGATGGCCTGGTGCACACCGGGAGCGGCGCTGATGGTGGGCATGCACGGCATTTCGCTCAACGAAGCGGTGGCGGGGTTTATTTTTGCCGGCGCGGCGATGCTGCTGGTGTCGGCAGCGGGCTGGTTCGACCGCTTGGTGCGGCTGATTCCCGGCTCGCTGGCAGCGGCCATGCTGGCGGGAATTCTGATTAATTTCGGCAGCCGCGTGTTTACCGCCATGCAGGGGCAGACGGTGTTGGTGCTGCTGATGCTGGCCACTTACCTGCTCAGCAAAATCCGCATGCCGCGCTACAGCATTTTGCTGATGCTGCTGGTGGGGTTCGGCTACGCAGCTTCGGCCGGGCTGCTCGACTGGCAGCAGCTGCAATGGCGCGCGCCGGTGCTGGAATGGGTGCCGCCCGAGTTTCACATCGGCCACATCATCAGCGTGGGCGTGCCGCTGTTTATTGCTTCGCTGGCCACTCAGAATGTGCCGGGCATGGCGATTATGCGCAGCTACGGCTACGATACGCCGGCCAAACCGCTGATCAACAGCAGCGCCGCGGCCACGGTGTTGTTTGCGCCGTTTGGTGCGTTTATGGTGAATCTGGCCGCCATCAGTGCCGCCATCTGCATGGGCAGTGATGTGGATAAAGACCCGCAACGGCGTTATCTGGCCAATATCTGGCTGGGGGTGATGTATTTGGGCTTGGGTGCGGCCGGCGGCATGGTGGTGGCGCTGTTTGCCGCCCTGCCTGCCGAATTGCTGGCGGCGCTGGCCGGTATTGCCATTTTCGGCACGCTGCAAGCCAACCTGCTTGGCGCCTGGCAAGACGAAGCCACGCGTGAAGCTTCGCTGGTTACCTTGCTGGCGTCGGCCTCAGGCATGACGCTGCTCGGCATCGGCAGCGCGTTTTGGGGCTTGCTGATGGGTGTGGCGGTGTATCATCTGAATAAGAAAACCGCACGTTGAGCCGTTCACAAAAATAGCCCGTCTATCCTTTTTGCGTGCAGGCCGGCCGATGGCGCAGGTTATTTTTTGCATGGGTTTTCAGACGGCCTCAAGTGTTTACACCGCCTGCGCCACAAACCACCAGCACAGCGGCAGCAGCAACAGGGCAAACAGCGCCGTGGCCGCTTCAATCGAGAAAAACGCTTTGCGTTTGGCCAGCGAGGCATCTTCATCGGCCAGCACCAGAAAGCCGAACAGGGCGCTCACAAAAAACATAAAGCCCACCGGCAAAAACGCCAGATAATGAATATCGCGGCTGATGGTGCCGAACACCGCCACCGCCGATAGGGCAAACGCCACCATCAGGGTGAAGGTGCTGAAAAGAAACAGGCTCTGCCTGCTTTCATACAAGCGGTTTAACATGATGTGCTCCTGATTGTGTCGGGAAGCTTTATTCTAACGCAGAGTGCCGGTTTGTGGGGAATTCTACCCATTCACAAAAACCATCTGAGGTTGTTGGCCTGCCTAGCCGTACTGTCTTCGCCTTGTCGCCTTGTCGGCTTACTTTGGTGAACGGTATTTATCCCGTTCGGCACAATACAACAGGCCGTCTGAACAATATTTCAGACGGCCTGTTGTTGAAACCCGCTGCCGCAAAAGCGGGGCGGGTGCGGCATTAAAGGTAAAACTTCTCAACCACTTTCAAATCATCATCGAGCTTGTAAACCAGCGGCTGGCCGGTGGGGATTTCCAAGCCCATGATGTCGTCGTCGGAAATGCCTTCGATGTGTTTGGCCAATGCGCGCAGGCTGTTGCCGTGGGCGGCCACCAATACGCGTTTGCCGCTGATGATGGCGGGGGCGATTTGGTCTTCCCAGAAAGGCAGCACGCGCTCGAGGGTAACTTTCAGGTTTTCGCCGTCGGGCACCACATCGGCGGGCAGTTGGGCGTAGCGGCGGTCGTTGTGGGCAGAAAATTCATCGGCCGGGTCGAGCAGCGGCGGCAGGGTGTCGTAGCTGCGGCGCCAGATGTGCACTTGCTCATCGCCGTATTTTTCGGCGGTTTGCTTTTTGTCGAGGCCTTGCAGTTGGCCGTAATGGCGCTCGTTTAAGCGCCAGCTTTTGATTTGCGGCACCCACAATTGATCGCTTTCTTCCAGCACGATGTTGCAGGTTTTGATGGCGCGGGTGAGCACTGAGGTGAAGGCGATATCGAATTGGTAGCCTTTTTCTTTCAGTTTCCGGCCGGCGGCGGCGGCTTCGGCCAGGCCTTGCTCGCTCAGTTTGACATCGCGCCAGCCGGTAAACAGGTTTTTGGCGTTCCACTCGCTTTGGCCGTGGCGGATAAATACTAATTCCATGCGCTTGCTCCAATAGGGGTTAGTTGGCAAAACAGCTTTATAACATATTTTGATGTTGTCGTTGCGTGTTGCTTGTCGGGATTTGATGTGGGTTAAAAAGGCCGTCTGAAAGCCGCCCGGGCAGCGCGCCGGCAGCCGGTTTCAGACGGCCTGTTTTTATTCCACCACGATTTTCGGGAAGCGGCTGCTGAAATCTTTGCCTTTGTCGGCCACCGCCAGCGCCACTTGGAAGGCGGCGGCGGTGTAGATATCGGCAATGGCGGGTTGCTGTTCAAACAGCGCCGCAGCGGTGCCGTTGTCCATCGCTTCGCGCACGGGCAGGCTCAGCGGCAGCTGGCCGAGCAGCGGCACCTTGAGCTTGGCCGCCAAATCTTTGCCGCCGTCGCTGCCGAAAATGGCTTCGCTGTGGCCGCAGTGGGTGCAGATGTGCACCGACATATTTTCCAACACGCCGAAAATCGGGATATTCACCTTTTGAAACATGTCCACCGCTTTGCGTGCATCAATCAGGGCGATGTCTTGCGGCGTGGTGACCACCACCGAGCCGGTTACGGGGATTTTTTGCGACAGGGTCAGCTGGATATCGCCGGTGCCGGGCGGCAGGTCGATAAAAAGGTAATCCACATTGTTCCACTCGCTTTGAAACAATAATTGCTGCAAGGCCTGGCTGAGCATGGGGCCGCGCCATACCACGGCCTGATCGGTGTCGACCAGAAAGCCGATCGACATCACCTGCACGCCGCCTTCGGCCACCACCGGCACCAGTTTGCCGTCGCGCTGGTCGGGCTTGCCCTCGGCCACGCCGAACATGGTCGGCTGGCTGGGGCCGTAGAGGTCGGCATCGAGCACGCCCACACGGGCGCCCATGCGCGCAAGTGCGGCCGCCAGATTGGCGGTAGTGGTGGATTTGCCCACACCGCCTTTGCCCGAAGCCACGGCGATGATGTTTTTTACGCCTTTGATGGTGGCCACGCCGGGCTGCACTTTATGGGTAGCCACTATGGTGGTGAGGCTCAAATGCAGCGGCTGTGTGCCGGCCAGATCTTGCAAGGCCGTCTGAACGCGCGCGGCCAGCGCTTCGCCGATATGTTGCACAGGAAAGCCGAACTGTAAGGCAATATGCAGCCCGTCTGCGCGCGCTTCCACGCTTTGCACGGCATTTTCGCTGCCGAGAGTGCGCCCGGTAGTGGGGATTTCAACCGCAGCAAGGGCGGCTTCGATAGCTGGAATATTCATGTGAGAAACTCTTTGTGATGTGTGGATACGATTTTAACAGATTGGGGGCGCCGCCGCCGAAAAGCAACTGCCAAGGCGTGGGCGGCATCAGTTTTAACGCAATTTAAAGCAGACTAAATCACGCTACAAAATTGAAAACCACTATAATCGGGGTGAGACAAACCTTTTCAGGAGCGCAGCATGACGAAAAAAGTGGGCAACAAAGTCGTGGTAATCGGCACCGGCGCCGTGGGCATCAGCTATGCCTATTCCATGCTCAACCAAGGCCATTGCGACGATATGGTGCTGATCGACCTCAACCGCAAACGTGCCGAAGGCGAAGCGCGCGATTTGCGCCACGGCATGCCTTACGCGCCCACGCCCGCCAATATTTTTGTCGGCGGCTATGCCGATTGTGCCGATGCCGATATCGTGTGCATCTGCGCAGGCGTGCCGCAACGCAACGGCGAAACCCGCCTGGATTTAATCGACAACAATCTTAAAGTGTTTCACACCATCGTCAGCGAAGTGATGGCTTCAGGCTTTAACGGCATTTTTCTGGTGGCCACCAATCCGGTCGACGTGTTGTCTTACGCCACCTGGAAGTTTTCCGGCCTGCCCAAAGAGCGCGTTATCGGCTCGGGCACCATTCTCGACAGCGCCCGTTTCCGCGTGTGTTTGGGCAACGAATTCAATGTGGCGCCGGTGAGCGTGGATGCGCACATGATCGGCGAACACGGCGACAGCGTGATTGCCGCCTGGAGCGCCGCCCACATTGCCGGCATGCCGCTGAAACAAGTATTTGAGCAAGAAGCAAACGGCCGCGCGCGCATGGAAAAAATCCATCAAAATGTGCGCAACGCCGCCTACGACATTATCGAAGCCAAAGGCTCCACCAGCTTCGGCATCGGCATGGGGTTGAGCCGCATTTCCAATGCCATTTTGCACAATCAGGGCGTGGTGCTGACCGTATCCACCCTGTTGCAGGGCGAATTGGGGCAAGACAACGTATACATCGGCGTGCCTGCCGTTATCAACCGCCAAGGTGCCGTGCGCGTATTTGAAATTCCGCTGGATGAAAATGAAGCGGCAAAATTTAACCAATCGGCACAACTGCTGAAAAGCCATCAGCAAAAAGTGGATGATTTTCAGGCATAATCCGACCATCTGCAAAAAATCGAATGTGTATAAAACCGTTCAGACGGCCTGTTTGAGGCCGTCTGAACGGTTTGTTTTTTCAAACGGATAATGCCATTCACAAAAGTAAGCCGCAGGCCGGATATTTGTATCCGACAAATGGTTTGATATTCTTGTGATACCCAATGATTTTGGCCGTCTGAACAATATCGGATTCGAGCATTCGGCCTACAAGTATCACCCAGGGTGTCCGGACAATTCATGTATCATCCTTTTTTGCGCTAAAAGCACATCTGCTGCGTTAAAAAGCCTCGCAAGATGGCCGATCTTGCTGCGTTTTTTGCCTGGCATCTGCATTTTCAGGAACAAAAATCCCCTCATAAACAAATTGTCCGGACACCCTAGGCCGGTTTTGCGGTTGCGGCGGCTAAATCGCAAAATCCATCCAGACTTCGGCGGCCGGCGGCGATGTCTTGCCCAGTGATGCCGCCTGCATCCGGTATTGGCGCGGTGTGGCGCCGTAGTGCTGTTTGAAAAGGCGGGCAAAGTGCGATTCGGTTTGAAAGCCGGTGGCCAGCGCAATCTGCAACACGCTGTCGGTGCGGTTGCGCAGATACACCGCCGCCTGCCGCAAGCGGGTCTGCATCACAAACTGGTGCGGGCTTTGCGCCATGGCCGCCTGAAACACGCGCATAAATTGCGCGCGCGACAAATGCACCTGCTCGGCCATGGTTTCCACCGTCCAGGCGCCGGCCGGGTCGGCCATCACCGCCGCCAGCAAAGGCCGCAAGCGCGCATCCTGTTGGCCGCGCAGCAGCCCCGGCGGCGGATTCTGCCATTGCGGCTGCTGCCAGCAATAGCGCACCAGCCATACCAGCAGCGCTTGCGCCAAACCGTTGACCACGCTGTAGGCGCCTTCCGCTTCATCTTCGGCCGTCTGCATTTCCAGCTGCAACAAGCCCACCCAGGCGCGCAGTTGCGGCAGGTCCTGCCACGGCACAATCACCACCGGCGGATAGCCTTGCAGCAAATCATCCAGCAGGCTGCCCGGCAGCCGGTAATCAAAGCGCCCGCACAGCATGCCCAAATCTTCCCGCCCCGAAGTGTTGCTTTTCAAGGTCCACGGTCCGCGCCGGCAAAACGACACCGGCGCCGCCTCGCCGCTGCCGTTGTAATCGCTGATGCAATGCTCGCCGCCGCCGGGCAGAAACACCAAATCGCCCGCATACAGCCGCTGCGGCGGCGCATCCGGCAGCTGCAATACGCCCGTGCCCGAAGTGACGATATGCACATAAGCCCGCCGCTCTGTTTCCGGGTGGCGCAACTGCCAGCGCCCGCTCACCATGCATTGCGTGTCGATTGCCGCCGACACCTGCGCGTATTCCAGCAGCTTGTCTAAAATATTGCTCATCAAAAACCTTTATCTCATTTGTTGTTTTAGGACACCCTAGACCATCCCGGCTGTCAAAATCCATCCGTACACGAATGTTTAACAGCCGTTAATGCGCTTTTTGCAACGAAAAAAGAGATTATCAGATAAGCGAGTGTGCTGAAACAAGCGCAAAATAAACGCATCGATTATCAGCAAGACCACCGTAAAGGAGCAACACCATGTTTTTAGACTGGAAACAACACGCCGCGCTGGTGAAAAAAGCCTTCGGCAAACTCGGCGGCAAGCATCCGCGCATGTTGCAGGCTTATCAGGCGTTGGAGCAGGCCGCAGCTGCCGAAGCGCTTGATGCGAAAACCCGCGAGCTTATCGCCCTGGCCGTGGCGGTTACCACCCGTTGCGAAAGCTGCATCAGCGTGCATGCCGAAGCCGCAGTAAAAGCCGGCGCTACCGACAGCGAAATCGCCGGCGCCTTAGCCACTGCGATTTCACTCAACGCCGGCGCCGCCTACACCTATTCGCTGCGGGCGATGGAGGCCGTGGAGAGCCAGCGCGGAAATTAAGCCGGCTGGCAGTCAATATAAAAAATAAAACAAATACATAACACATTAAGCCAGGAAGAAATTCTTTTTTTAACCTGTAAATAACTTGAAAGGATTTACAATGGATTTCTATCGTGACTTAATCAACAAGATTGCCAACTCAGAGCAACTGGGTGTGCATTTATGCCGGATTGCTATCGCCGTGGTGTTTTTGTGGATAGGCTGGCTGAAATTTATTCCTTACGAAGCCGACAGCATCGTGCCGTTTGTGGCCAACAGCCCGTTTATGTCGTGGCTGTATAACGACCCGCTCAACTATCTGCAATATATGAACCACGAAGGCGCGCTGATACCCGAACACCGCATTTGGCACGAAGCCAACAACACCTACGGCTATTCCAACGGCCTGGGCGTGGTTGAAATTGCGTTTGCGCTGCTGCTGCTGTCGCACTATCTTTCGCCCAAAGTCGGCTTTTTCGGCGCCTTGCTGTGCTTTTTAACCCCGTTTGTGACCTTCACGTTTTTGCTGTTCACACCTGAAACCTGGGTGCACGGCGCCGATGCGCACACCGGCTTTCCCTACCTTTCCGGTGCCGGGCGTTTGGTATTGAAAGACATCATGATGCTGGCCTGCGGCTTCGTAGCCATGGTGGATTCGGCCAAAGCCATCCGCAAACAATCGGCTGATGCGGTTGCGGCATAAGCTTTGATCGGCAATAAAATCAGGCCGTCTGAAAACTGTTTCAGACGGCCTGATTTTATGCTGGATTTGTTAGGCGGTTGTGGGTGGGTTGTGTGGGCAGCGATGACGCTACAATAGCTGCACGGTTTGTGAGTTGGCCATTTATTTGCAAGAAACCGGCAGGAAATTATCAGGTACGGTGCCGCCGCAAACCCAAGAGGTGTTCCCTTGCTGGTCATTTACGGTAAACCCGGGCGTTAAGGTAACGGTTAATCCCTGGATGGGGGTAGCAGCTTGCTGGGAGATGGTGGCGGTGATAACACCGCTATTGTTATCTACGTTAATCCTATCCACATAATTACCCGCATTACCCCCTCTTTGAGAGATGGCTGCATTGATGGGGAGGCTACCGGTATCCGCATAAGCAGCTTCTACTTCAACTTTTAAACTTGCGGCCAATTGAATGGCTTCCGATACTTGAGCACGGGCAACATAATTTGTGTAGGCAGGTAAAGCTATTACCGCCAATATGCCGATGATACCTATCACAATCATCAGTTCAATTAACGTAAATCCTTTTGTTCGATGGTTAGATAGCATAGCCGCCCCTTGAATATTTTCATAGAAAAAGCGGGGCATAAGCCCCGCTTTTTTAACTTTGATTATCGTGCCTGTTTACTCGCGGCAAGATGCAGGGCGGAATTTGGCGTCAATGGTGCCATTACAAGCCCAAGTAAAGGAGCCGCCTTGTTGAGTCGGCGTAAGTGTTAAGGTTCTGCCTCGGATATCGGCATTTGTATCTGTTTCGCGCATGGTTGCAGTAATAACACCCTCACCACCAATCGTCACTTGTTCTACATAACGGCCATTAATATCCGTCGGCGCTGCTACGCCTGCGTCTGCATTATCATCCGGCCATTCACCACGATCGGCAAAGAATTCGGTAACGGCTGCTTTTTGGCCTTCAGCCAAAGAGAAGGCTTCAGATACTTGAGCGCGTGCAGTGTAGTCTTGGTAAGCCGGCAAAGCGATGACAGCCAAAATACCGATAATGGCAATAACAATCATCAGCTCGATTAAAGTAAAGCCTTTTTGGGTTGCTTTCATGTTCTTAAAACTCCAAAATAAATGAAATGTGAATAATTTTTAGTATAAAACCGTAATGTGTTCGGCATGTTTATAGCAAAACGAAGAAGGAATAAACAGCTTTCCGCCCTTGCCGCGCCGCTGCTCTGATTCGGCACGTGGGTGGCGGATGAGTGGTAGCAAGCATCTGCCATGCCAAATATTTAAAACAGCGGTGAGTTTTTATAATAAATTGTTTTATATTAATTTTTATATTTTTGGCTTTTGAAAGCCTACCGTTTCAGACGGCCTGAAACGGTAGGCGTGGCAACAGGCTGCCGCATTTTGTCAGTTTTGGCGTTTTTTGTCATGCATTTTGTGTATTTTTTCGGCATAACAAGCCGGTTGCCGGAGGCGGCTGTCTGTGAGCGGAAAAGGGTAGGCGGCAAGATAATATTTTTGGCATTTTCTGTTATTTTGAAAGTTATTCTTGTTATGTTACTATCCGAGCCTTTCTAATTTATGCCGGCTGTGTGAATGATGCGTACGCCTTTTGATGAACCGAAATATGCGCCTGTGGTCCGCCCGGGGGAATGGTTGTGGGCGGTGGCGGTGATGATGCTGCCGCCGCTGAATCTGCTTGCTGCTTGTTTTTGGCTGTTTGGGCGCAATACCAATCCGAGTAAGGTCAATTATGCCAAGGCTTTGCTGATGCTGTATGGCTGGTTGGCGGTGGCGGGAGGTGTGGCTTGGGTGGTGTTGGAGCGCAGCGGTTATTTGCCGCTGCTGCTGGGTTTTTTCGGGGCGGCTTGAAAAAGCGGGCGGCTGAGTTTGTTGAAGTGTCGGGCGGGGCGGGTTATGTTTTGCTCCCGTGGAGCAGGGAACGGAGTGCCGCGCTGCCGACAGAGCGCTCATCAAACGCTGACCGAACCACCCGAACGGTAATCGAACGCCGGCGGATAATTTCATTTCCGTTATCCATCAGCCCGGCAGCCCGTGATGATTGGCTCCGTGCCCGAGTGTTGCGCTGTAAGCCTGCTGCATTGCTGCTCTTCGCGCATACCCTTTACAAAAATCACCTGGCTGCATCGGTTTGCCTTATCCGCTCACTTTTATGAATGGATATTATTCTGTAAACAAGGCCGTCTGAAAGCATGTTTTTTCAGACGGCCTTTGTATGCGCAGGGTTTTCGTGGGCAGAATTCATGCGATACACGATGTGGGTCGGATGTTTGAATCTGACATTTTCAGACGGCTGAAATCATTTGGTATCAATAAGAATCTCGAACGATTTGTCGGATACAAGTATCTGATCTGCGCCTGCCACACTTGTTCCACCAAAAGTTTGAATGTTCAGCAACACCATTCCCTCCCGTGCCAACGGGTTAGGGCAAAACAGTAAAGGGCTGTCGGCAGCCAATGTGAAAATAACCTGATTGCGTTGGCTTGTCTTGGCTATCTATACGCTGAATATATGCTGAAGGCCGTCTGAAACGCTTGCAGATGCGGGTTTCAGACGGCCTTTGTGTGGTGCTTTGATATCAGGCGTTGCCTTCTTGGTTTTGCTGATACATGGCTTCGAAGTTAATCGGGGCGAGCAGCACGGGCGGGAAGCCGGCGCGGGTGATGGTGTTGGACACGGCTTCGCGGGCGTAGGGGAAGAGGATGTTGGGGCAGGCTACGGCCAGCAGCAGTTGCACGTCTTCTTCGGGGATGTTGGCGAGGCGGAAAATGCCGCCTTGCGATACTTCGTTGAGGAACATCACGCGTTCGTCTTCGAGCTTGGCGGTTACGGTTACGGTTACGCTCACTTCATAGAATTCGTCTTCGAGTTTGCTGCTCTCGGTGGAAACGCGCATGTCGACTTCCGGCTCGCTTTGCTCCAGAAAAATGCGCGGGGCATGCGGCACTTCCAGCGACATATCTTTTACATACAGTTTTTCGATGCTGAATACGGGTTGTAATTCTTCGCTCATAAGGGTTTCTCTCTATAGGAGGGGTTGGGCTGCGTTTGCAGCAAAGGATATCGGGTGCTGTGTTTCAGTCTTGCGGCTCGCCGTTCAGCAGCTCGTTTAGGCCGCCTTGTCGGTGCAGGCTGTATAAATCGGTAAAACCGCCGACGTGGGTGGTGCCGATAAAAATCTGCGGCACGCTGCGCTGGCCGGTAATCTGCTGCATTTCGGCATAGGCGGCGGGGTCGCGGTCGACGCGGATTTCTTCGATGCCGGTAACGCCGAGTGATTTTAAAAATTGTTTGGCCATGGTGCAATAAGGGCAGTAGGGGCCGGAGTAGAGCTTGACGGGTTGCATAAGGGGGCGTTTGCTTTCGGTTGTGCGGTTTGGTCGGCCGGGGTTGGCGGCCATTCGTGTATGAGGCAAATACTCATTCATCGAATCGAATGGTTACGAAGCCCCAATATGTGGGCGCGGCTTCGATTTTACAAGGCTTGCGGTTTTTGTAAAAGTGCGCGGGTATGCTGTTGCGGACCGGGTGTCGGCAAGGATTTGTTTTTAATGGGTTTCAGACGGCCTTGCTGAAAGGTGCGCTGTTGCGCCATACACGCCGGCTGCTTGCAGGAGATCGGTCAGCAGTTTGTCGAGATCGGGCAGATAGTCGGGCGAGCGATCGCTGTTGATAATCACCACCAGGGCGAGTGGGGGCTGTGTGGCGGTTTGCGGCAGCCAGTAGCCGGCCAGTGCGCGCACGTTTTTGAGGGTGCCGGTTTTCAGGTGCAGCGGGCGGCCGATATGTTTGAAACGGTTTTTGAGGGTGCCGTCGTGACCGGCAACGGGCAGGCTGTCGGTAAAGGCCGTCTGAAAGGGGCTGTGCCAGGCGTTGGCGAGTATTTGGCCCAGCATGCGCGCTGTGAGCCGTTCGCGCCGCGAGAGGCCGGAGCCGTTTTCCAGCACCAGCGCTTCATCATCGATGCCTGCCTGTACCAATTGGCGGCGGACTTCGGCTTCGGCACGTCGCGCGGTGCTTGGGTTGCCGGCGGTTGAGCCCAAGGTGAGAAACAAGCTGCGGGCGATGATGTTGTTGGAATGTTTGTTCATGTCGGCGAGCACTGCGGCCAGCGGCTTTGATTGGTTGGCGGCCACGGTGGTGGCGTGCCGGGGTGCGCGGCCGGTGCGCCAGCCGTCTGCAATGCCGCCGCCCGCGGCGCGCCAGTGGTTGATAAAGCTTTTGCCGGCAAAGGCCGTCGGGTCGAGCATATTGATAAAGATTTCCTGCCCCAGGCAGCTTGCGGGTATTTGGCCGTCAAACCATAAGGTGCCGTTTTGATAGCGGGCTTGCAGATAGGGTTTCAGCGATCGGCAGGCCGTGGTGCCGGCGGTAATGGTGCTGCGGTTTTGCAGGGGGATGCCCGGCAGCGGCGGGTTGAGCGAGATCTCGGGGTTGCCGAGCGCGTTGCGTTCGGGTTTGGCCCACACCACTTTATAGGCCAGCATCTGCGGGTCGGGCGCGGTGGCGAAGGTTTCGCCGGCATCGTCGTCGAAATCATCGGCGCTGCCTGTGCTTTGCCACACGCTGCGGTCGAGCACCAGTTGTCCGCTGATGTTGCGGATGCCTTGTGTGCGCAACTGGCTTTGCATGTCGAGCAAGTCGTTTTGGTCGAGCACGGGGTTGCCGCTGCCCACCCAGTAAATATCGCCTTCCAACACGCCGTTGCGGACGGCGGCATCGGATTTCCATTCGGTGAGCCAGCGGTAATCATCGCCCAATGCGCGCAGGGCGGCAAAGGTGGTCACCAGTTTCATGGTGGAAGCGGGGTTGACTGCTGCATCGGCGCGGTGGGCGGCAATCACTTCGCCGCTGGCCAAGTTTTGCGCATACACGGCAACTTCGTCGGTGCGGATGCGGCCGAAATCCAGCGCGGCGGCATGGGCAGACAGCGCCAGCAGCGCGGTTATCAAGAGGGTGCGGAGCATTTCAGACGGCCTGGGCTTAATCGTGTTCATGGTGGTGTAGGGCAAAAAAATCATGAGGCGGCGGGTTAGATTGTTTGGTCAACGGATATTACAGGCCGTCTGAAAGCGTTGGCAAAATGCTGGGCAGACGGACGCTCTTTTTTATACTTCTTGCGGATCGATGTCTACCGACCAGCGCACTTTATGATGGCTGTGATGTTGCAGCAGCCGCAGCCATTGTGCCACCGCCTGATGCAGGGCGCGGCGGTCGGGACTTTCAAGAAACAGCTGTGCCCGCTCGCGCTCGGCCAGCCGCACCATCAGCATCGGCGCGGGGCCCATTTGCGATACGGTGTCGGGCAGCTGCTCCGCCACTTCGGCTTTGATGTCGTGCAGAAATTGCAGGGCGGTGCCGATATCGGGCGCATCGGCGCGGATGGCCGCTTGAAAACCGTAGGGCGGCATGGCAAACAGCCGGCGTTCGGCCAGCGCTTCATCGGCAAAGCGGCGGTAATCTTGCATTTGCACGGCGGCAAACACGGGGTGGTCGGGCAGTTGGGTTTGAATCAGCACGCGGCCGGCGGATTCGGCGCGGCCGGCGCGGCCGGACACCTGCATCAGCTCGGCAAATAATCGCTCGGGCGCGCGGAAATCGGCACTGTAGAGGCTGCCGTCGGCGTTGAGCACCAGCACCAGATTGAGGCGGGCGAAATCGTGGCCTTTGGCCAGCATCTGCGTGCCGACCAGAATGTCGATGCTGTGTTCGCTGATGCGGCGGTATAAGTTGGCCCAATCGTTTTTGTTGGCGGTGCTGTCGCGGTCGACCCGCTCGATACGGGCTTGCGGCAGGGCTTGGCGCAGGGTTTCTTCCACCCGCTGGGTGCCGTGGCCGACGGCGGTCAAATCTTGGTTGCCGCAGTCGGGGCATTGGCGGGGTATGGCTTGGCGGTAATCGCAATGGTGGCAGCGCAACTGGCGCGCGCGTTGGTGCAGCACCATTTTGGCGGAGCAGCGCGGGCAGCCGAATGTGTGGCCGCAGTCGCTGCAAAACAGGGCGGGGGCAAAGCCGCGGCGGTTGAGGTAAACCAACGACAGGCCGCCCTGACGGAAGTTGTCGTGCAGCAGCTTGAGCGCCGGCGTGGAAAAGCCGTTGTCGAGTTTCAGACGGCGTATGTCGAGAATCTGCACCTGCGGCAGTTGTGCGGCGGTGTGGGCGCGCCGGCTCAGCTCAAGCAGCATGTATGCGCCGCTGTGCGCTTTGTGCCAGCTTTCCAGGCTGGGGGTGGCGCTGCCGAGTATGATCGGGCAGGCGGCCTGTTGTGCTCGCCACACCGCCAAATCACGGGCGTGGTAGCGCAATTCGTTTTCTTGCTTGAACGAGGTGTCGTGCTCTTCATCGACCACAATCAGCCCCAAATCAGGCAGCGGCGTAAACACCGCCAGACGGGTGCCGATAATCAGTTTGGCCTGGCCGAGCCGGGCGCGCAGATAATCTTGTGTGCGGGCGCCGGCGGCGGTTTGGCTGTGCAATACGGCGGTGGGCACATCGGCGAAACGCGCCTGCACGCGCTTGAGCAGTTGCGGGGTGAGGTTGATTTCGGGCAGCAGAAACAAAACCTGCTGCCCCGCGGCCAACACTTTGGCCATCACGTCGAAATACACTTCGGTTTTGCCGCTGCCGGTAATGCCGTAAAGCAGAAACGGCCGAAAGCTGCCCGAGGCGGCGGACACGGCTGCGGCGGCGGCCTGCTGGTCGGGGTTGAGGTGGTGTTCAGACGGCTGCAACACGGGCGCGGCGGCGCTGTGGCGGCTTATCCAGCCTTGTGCCGCCCATGTTTCAACCAGCTTGGGCGCTTGCGGGTGCAGCTGTTTCAAGGCCGGCATGGCGGGGCTGCCGGACTGCAAAGCCTGCCACAAGGCTTGTTTTTTGCGGTGGTGCGCCGGCGGTGCGGTTTGCTGCCTGCCGGTGGCGTTGAGCGTGTAAAACTGCGGCGGTTCGGGTTGGGCGGCCGGGCGGATTTCTTTCAAACCCTGCGGCAGTGCGGCGGCCACGGCCTGACCGAGCGGGTAGTGGTAATAGCGGGCGGTAAATTCAAGCAGCCGCCGCCAGCTTTCGGGCAGCGGCGCTTCATGGGCGAAAACGGTATGCACCGGCAGGATTTTGCGGGTGTCGACGGTGGGGGTAACGCCGCTTTGCCACACAATGCCGGCCACGGTTTTGTTGGTAAACGGCACCGCCACCCGCGTGCCTGCGGGTAGGGCTTCGGGGTGGCTGTAGGTAAGCAGGCCGCCGGCCAGCGGCACGTTGATGGCGATGTGGTGGTAGATCATGGGGCTATTATAAGGCACCGCGGGGCAGTCATACCAATGCATAAAATAATAGCCGTTCACAAAAGCAAGCCGGCAAGGCGGCGGGCAAAAGCGATAGCTTTTGTGCGCTGACACAGGCCGATGCTGTCGGATGGGTTGGGTACCTTAGGGTGTCCTGACCATTCGTTTTAAGAGTGTATTTTGCCCTGAAAGCGCATCTGCTGCGTTAAAAAGCCTCGCAAGATGTCCAATCTTGCTGCGTTTTTTGCCTGGTATCTGTATTTTCAGGAACAAAAATCCCCTCATAAACAACACATCAGGACACCCTAGGGTGTCCTGACCATTCGTTTTAAGAGTGTATTTTGCCCTGAAAGCGCATCTGTTGCGTTAAAAAGCCTCGCAAGATGTCCAATCTTGCTGCGTTTTTTGCCTGGCATCTGCGTTTCCAGGAACAAGAATTCCCTCATAAACAACACATCAGGACACCCTAGGCCGTCTGAAATCAGTATTTGATGCTGCGGCCTATATTTACCTTTACCTACATAAGAAATTATATTGAAAATAATATTTTCAGACGGCCTTTGCAGTCACTTACATTTTGGGCATAATCTCTGTTTACGCAATCTCATCATCACCGGCAAAGAAGAAACCGAATGAACATTATGCAATGGCTGAAACACGAACTGTTTGACGGCTGGACGAAGTTTGAAGCCGGCTGGCTGGGGTTGTTTGTGGCGATTCAGGCGGCGGTGTTTATTGTTCAGCCCGATTCGCCGGCGGCCAGTATTGCCGCTGTCTGCGGTATTTTGTGTGTGGTGTTTGTGGGCAAGGGCAAAATCAGCAATTATTTTTTCGGGCTGATATCGGTGTCGCTTTATGCTTATGTGTCGTACACCTTCAAGCTTTATGGTGAGATGATGCTGAATCTGCTGGTTTATGTGCCGGTGCAGTTTATCGGCTTTGCAATGTGGCGCCGCCACATGACCCGTGAAAACACGCTCAGCCGCAACAATGCGCCGGAAGTGATGGCCAAAGCGTTAAGTGTGAAACAGTGGGCCTGCGTGGTGGTGGGCACGGTAATCGGCACGCTGGCCTATATCGAGCTGCTCAAATCGCTCGGCAGCGCCCTGCCGGCGCTCGATGGCGCCACGGTGGTGATTTCGATGGTGGCGCAGCTGTTGATGGTGTTGCGTTACCGCGAGCAGTGGGTGTTGTGGATTTTGGTCAACATCCTCACCATTGCGCTGTGGACGGGTATGTGGCTGCACCACCATGAAACCAGCCTGCCGCTGTTGCTGATGTATGTGATGTATTTGTGCAATTCGGTGTATGGTTATTATAACTGGACGCGCCTGGTGCAGCGGCATCAGACGGCATCATACCCATTACAAAAATAACTTCACGGCGTTGGTTCGCCGCCTTGTTCGCTTACTTTTGCGAATGGGTATAATATGCGGGCTTGATTAAGTTTTCCGCCAACCGCCGGTCTTTTTCAGACGGCCAGAAAGAATTGTTATGTCTGCCACCCCTCCCTCGCTGCTCGGCGGCGCATTGATTATCGCCGGCACTGTTATCGGTGCCGGCATGTTTGCCAACCCCACGGCCACTTCGGGCGTGTGGTTTGCCGGCTCGCTGCTGGTGTTGCTGTATACGTGGTTTTCGATGCTCTCTTCAGGCCTGATGCTGCTGGAAGTCAACACTCATTATCCGCACGGCGCCAGCTTCGATACCATGGTGAAAGATTTGCTCGGCCGCGGTTGGAATGCGGTTAACGGCTTGGCGGTGGCGTTTGTGCTGTATCTGCTCACCTATGCCTATATTTTTGTCGGCGGCGATCTGACGGCGCAGGGCTTGAGCCGGCTGGTCGGCGGCGGGGTCGGCCTGCCTGCCGGGCAGTTGGTATTTTTTGTGGTATTGGCGTTTTGCGTGTGGGCTTCCACCCGTCTGGTCGACCGCCTGACCAGTATTTTAATCGGCGGCATGATTATCGCCTTTTTCTGGGCCACCGGCGGGCTGATTACCCATGTGCAGCTGCCGGTGTTGCTCGACAGCGGGGCGGCCGAGGGCTCGCGCTACTGGATTTATGCCGCCACCGCTTTGCCGGTGTGCCTGGCTTCGTTCGGCTTTCACGGCAATGTGTCGAGCCTGCTCAAATATTTCAACGGCAATGCTCCGAAAGTGGCGCGGGCATTGTGGTTGGGCACGCTGATTGCATTGGTTATCTACGTCGTGTGGCAGCTGGCCATTCAAGGCAATCTGCCGCGCCATGAATTCGCACCGGTGATTGCTGCCGAGGGGCAGGTGTCGGTGTTGATTGAAACGCTGTCCCATTTTGTGCCCACCGGCAGCATGGGGGTAATTCTGTCGTTTTTTGCCTATTTGGCGATTGCCACCTCGTTTTTGGGGGTGACGCTGGGCTTGTTTGATTATCTGGCCGATATGTTCAAATGGGACGACAGCACCGCCGGCCGCAGCAAAACCGCAGCGCTTACGTTTCTGCCGCCGCTGGTGGCCTGCCTGCTGTTTCCCACCGGCTTTGTGACCGCCATCGGTTATGTCGGCTTGGCCGCCGCGGTGTGGACGGCGCTGATTCCTGCCATGCTGCTCCACAAAGCGCGCAAGAAATTTCCCGACAGCCGCGGCTACCGCGTCTATGGCGGCATGTGGCTGATTGTGTGGGTGTTTGCCTTCGGCGTCATCAATATCGCCGCCCAAATTTTGAGCCAGCTGGAAAAAGTGCCGGTGTTTAAAGGTTGAGGTTTGTTTAGGGTATCCTAATCATCAAGGCCGTCTGAAAATGGTTTTCAGACGGCCTTGATGATTTTGTTACGCCGTTTGATTGGGGTGGCCGGAGTGCCCGTGGCTTTTGGCATGATAGCGTTGCCGTTCGCGCCGGCCCAGCCAGCGTTCGCGGCTGTGTTGCAGCAGCGTAACCAGGGTAAACAGCTCAAGGCGGATGTTGAGGCTCAGCCAGATAAAGCCCTGCCATTCAAACGGCAGCTTGGCCGCCAAGGCACGGATGGCTTCTTCGCTGCCGGCATCGGGCTGGAAGTGGCGGGCGTAGCTGCCTTTGAGCAGGTGGGCGGTCAGGCGCAAATCGTGCTGGAGGCTGAAAAAGTGTTGTGCGAGCAGCTTTTCTTCATCGGGGCTGATACGTGGTTTGGGCAGCGTGGGCACGGCGTGCAGCAGCAAATCGATGCTGCTGACGATGGTGCGGTGGCTGTGTTGGATGCTTTCCATCACGCCCTTGCTGATTTTGCTTTCTTGCGACGTGGCCGCCAGCAGCGGGCGGCTTTTGACCAGGCGGGTATTGATGGCTTTTTGCTGTTCCAGCAGGGCAAACCAGCGTTGGCGGCCGACGGCTTTGCCGCTGGTCAGCTCGGCCAGTTGGCGGCTACAGGCGGTGAGGTTGTCGGAAAGCATAAAGCGCCACATCAGGGTAGATTTGAGCGGCACCAAGCGGGCGGCAGCCAGCGCAATCGAGGCGCCGATAACCACGTTGAGCGCCCGCATCATGCTGCCGCCCAGCCAGTTGCTGCCCTCTTCGCCCAGCAGCATGCACATGGTCAGCCCTGCCAGCATGGCCATATAGCCGCTTTTGCCCAGTGCGCTCCAGCCGGCAAAAGCGCTGAGCAGGGCGATGGCAAGATAAAACAGCGAGCCGTTGTGCAGATAATGCTGGTTGAGCCACAGCAGCAACAAGCCTGCGCCCAGGCCGATAAAGGTGCCGAGCAGGCGCTCGAAGGCTTTAGCGTAAATTGCGCCCTGAAACTGCAACATGCCCAACACCACAAACACGGTAATGCTGATCCATTCACTGTGCGGCAGCTGAAAGCCACGGCCGATCAGCGTGGCGAGCAACACCGCCGCACTCAGGCGCACGGCGTGTATCAGACGGTGGTAGCGGTAGCGTTTGTAGGGGTTGAACCAGCGCTCGGCCAGGGTGGCAAAAAACTGTCGGAGCATGTCGGCCATATTTTCGGCTTTCAGACGGCCTCTGCGGCCGCAAGGGTAAAACAGCGGTAGGGTTGTGCTGCAACTTTATTGCAGATAAGCCCGTTGCCGGGCAGGCAATATTGGAACATATCACGGGCGGCGGCGGTTTGTGTTGGATTAAGTTTGTGGTGATACCGATTGAAAAAACAACCCGGCGGTGTTGGCGAGCAGCCGGAGTGGACAAGAATAGGCCGTCTGAAAGTGATGATGAATATGCGATAAATCAAACCTGCGCTTTGCCGCCCGTTTCCCACCTTCCCCTGCACAGGGGAGGAAGCCGGGTTGCTGAATCGGTAAGATTGGCGGGAAAAACAAACGTCGGCCAAAACGTGCAACGGTAAAACAACGGCAACCGAGTTCCCTCTCCCGTGGGAGCGGGTTAGGGAGCGGGCGCAAGCTGCGAAGCTTGAATTGAATAACGGTCAGGCCGTCTGAAACCCGAAAATGATTTTTGCATGGGTATAACAGATGCCGAAAAAACGGCGGGCCTATCTGCCCGCCGTGTTGTTTTGATGCCGTCTGCGTTTAATCCAGCTGCGCCACGGTAACCGGCAAATCGCGCACGGTGGCCAGAATGTTGCCGGCAGTTTGTTGCTGTTTGCGGAAAGCCGCCATGTCGGTCTGGCTCAGCTTGGGGGTGGGCAGGGCAACGGTAGCGGGGTTGACTGCCTGGCCGTTGACGCGGGCTTCGTAATGCAGGTGCGGGCCGGTGGAGCGGCCGGTGCTGCCCACATAGCCGATGATGTCGCCCGCGCGCACGCTGCCGCCGGCCGGCGAAAAGGCGCTCATGTGGCCGTAGAGGGTTTCCACGCCGTTGCTGTGTTGCAGCACCACGGTGTTGCCGTAGCCGCCTTTCCAGCCTTTAAAGGTCATCACGCCGTCGGCCGGGGCTTTGATGGGGGTGCCGGTGGGGGCGGCGTAATCGATGCCGGTGTGCATTTTCACGGTGCGCAGCACAGGGTGGAAGCGCACGCCGTAAGGTGAGGAAATACGGGTGTAGCTCACGGGCTGGGTGCTGAAGCCGCCTTTAGACAGTGATTTGCCGTTTTGGTCGTAATAGCTGCCGCCCTGGTCGTCGTCTTGGCCGAAATAATAGGCGTGGTAGGTTTTGCCGTTTTTCACGATTTCGGCGGCCAAAATGTCGCCGGTGGCCATTTCCTGACCGCGGAAATACATGCTGTTGTAGAGCAGGCGGATGGTGTCGCCGCTGCTCAGGCTGCCGATGTCGAGGCTGCCGCTGAAAATTTCGCTCAGCGATTCGCGGATTTCAACCGGAATGCCGGCCTGCGCCATGGCGCCGCGGGCGGAGGTGCGCACGATGACGGAGCGCAGCGAGGGCATGGTTTCCATTTCAACAGCCGAGGCCGATGCCTGCCATTGGCCGTTGACTTTTTCGATGGCCACCAGATTGCGTTCGCCGTTGTCGTCGTCGTTAAAAAACTGAATGTCGGTAATGTCGCCGCTGGAATCGAGGCGCACGCTGACAGTTTGGCCGGCGCGCAGCTGTTTGAGCTTGGTGTCGATGGGGCTTTTGGCCAGCACTTTTTTAATGCTCGCCTGCGGCACGCCCAGGCGGGTGAGCACTTCGGTGAGGGTGTCGCCGGGCTCTACCGCTTCTTCGGTCCAGTAGCTGCCTTGAAATGAGCCGTTGTCGATATAAACGGCCGGCAGCTCTTCGGTAATGCGTTCGGCCTGGTAAAGCGCGGGTTGCGGCAGCGGCTCGGTTACGGCGTAGGCGGTCATCACGCCGGAAACAGGCAGCAAAATGCCGAGTAAAGACCAGCGCACCGGTTTGTTTTGCCAAAAGCGGCCTAAGAGGGAAAAGGTTTGTTTCGTCACTGCTGTCAAGTCCTTAAAGCGGGCGGGCGCAGGTTTTATTGTTGTGGCGCCGGCCGGGTGTTTCATCAATATTAAGAGCCGTTCTTTCAGACGGCATTGAGGCCCACAAGTGCGGAGCAGGCGCTATTATCGGTGCTATTGCTTTGATTTACACCGCTATTTTCTGAGTTTTACCTAATTGAACAGTTTACCATAAAATGGCTGCCTAAGCCTCGGCAGGTGTTGACTTACATCAGTAGGCATTGAAAATTTAGCGTAAAATAGGGCGCATCGCCTTTATTTTGCCTGCATCCATGAATCTGACCCTTGCCTTACCCGGTTTGAACCACAGTGACGGCACACCGCTGCCGTTGCCTGATTTGCCCGCTTTCAACCAAATGTTGCGTTTTGGCACATTGATCCGCAAGCCCTTGCCGGCTTCGGCTTTTCTGGCTCGTTATCTGTGGCGGGGCAGCCTGCTTGCATCGGCCAAACAGCAGTTGGGCATGCCCGCAGAGCGGGCGGCGGTGCTTGCTTCGCCGGTGTGGCAGCAGATGGGCATGAACCATATGGACATGTTGGGTGGTGCCGACATCGGCATCGGCCTGGATGAAGCCGAGCAATGGTGCCGCGGCTTAAGCAGTTTTTATCGTGAGGAAGGCTGGTGTTTCGAGGCATTGCGCGCCGATTTATGGCTGGTCGGGTTGCCGGCGGCGCCGGATTGGCAGGTGCCGCCGCTGCCTGATGTGCTTGGCCGGGCCGATGGTTCGGTGCGGGCGCAGGGGCGCGACAGCCGCGAATGGCTGCAAAAACAAACCGAAATTCAGATGTGGCTGCACAGCCATCCGCTCAATCACAGCCGCACGGCTGCAGGCGTGCCGGCGGTTAACGGCGTGTGGTTGTGGCAGGATTTGGAAGGCGGCCAAACCGAAGCACCGCTGTTGGCTTGCGACAGCCCGTGGGCGCAGTTTTACCCGGGCAAACGGTGTGATGCGCCTTATGATTTTGCTGCCTGGCAGCATCTGGCAGCGGAAGCGGGCGTAGTTTCAGACGGCCTGATATGGCTGGATGATTTGCAGGCCTGTGCCCACACCGGCGACACCGGAGCATATGTGCAAACGTTGCAAGATTGGGAAACCCGCTGGTTTGCGCCGCTGTGGCAGGCGTTAAAGTCAGGCCGTCTGAACCGCTTGAAGGTAGTAACCGACGGCGATAACGGCGGTGAATTATGCTTGAAAGCCAAAGCCGGACGCGCGTTTTGGAAGCCGAAGCGCAGATTTGCCGGGCAAATGACCGGGTGAGGCATGCCGTGTTTTGTCTGCTCTGCGTTGAGGCCGTCTGAAAATTGTACCTGCTAGGGTGTCCTGACAATTCATATATCATCATCTTTTTTGTGCTAAAAGCACATCTGCTGCGTTAAAAAGCCTCGCAAGATGCCCAATCTTGCTACGTTTTTTGCCTTGCATCTGCACTTTTATCACAAAAAATCTGAATAATTCTGAATTGTCAGGACACCCTAGGGTGTCCTGACAATTCGTTTATGGAGGGATTTTTGCCCCTGAAAGCGCAGCTGCTGCGTTTTTTGCCCGGCATCTGCATTTTCAGGAACCAAAATCTCCTCATCAACAACACATCAGGACACCCTGGGCTTTTTAGCGCTACAATAACAGCCGCCCGATGATGGAATGCTCTGTGATTCCGCTCAATTAAAAGTGTATTTATGTCTGTAAAAATCCAAACCCGTACCATCAACCCCCATGTTTGCGAAACCCTGATTGCCGCCGGCGCCGACCCGCTGCTGGCACGGCTGTGCGCTGCCCGTGCGGTAGCCACGCCGGCTGAATTGGAAGATAAATTGGCCGGCCTGTTGCCGTATCAAAGCTTGAAAAACTGCACTGAAGCCGCCGCCCGTCTGGCTGATGCGTTGCAAAAACAGCAGCGTATTCTGATTGTGGCCGACTATGATGCCGATGGCGCCACGGCTTGTGCGGTGGGCGTGAGCGGTTTGGGCGCAATGGGTGCGACGGTGGATTTTTTGGTGCCCAACCGCTTTGAACACGGCTACGGGCTTACCCCCGAAATCGCCGAAATGGCGGCAGCGCAAGGGGCGCAATTGCTGATAACGGTCGACAACGGCATCGCCAGTTGTGCCGGTGTGGCGCGGGCGCAGGCGCTGGGGCTGGATGTGATTGTGACCGATCATCATCTGCCGGCAGACACCGTGCCGGAGTGCATCATCGTCAACCCCAATCAGGCAGGCTGCACGTTTGCCAGCAAAAGCCTGGCCGGTGTGGGGGTGATTTTTTATGTATTGACCGCCTTGCGTGCCGAACTGCGCACGCGCGGCTATTTTGCAGACGGGCGGATGGCCGAGCCGAATTTGGGCGGGCTGTTGGATTTGGTGGCGTTGGGCACGGTGGCCGATGTGGTGGCACTCGACCACAACAACCGCATTTTGGTGTCGCAAGGCTTGAAACGGATGCGTGCGGGCAAAATGCGCCCCGGTATCCGGGCGTTGTTTGAAGTGGCCAAGCGCGATTGGAAAAAAGCGCAGCCGTTTGATATGGGCTTTGCACTGGGGCCGCGCATCAATGCGGCCGGGCGGCTGGACGATATGTCGGTGGGCATTGCCTGCCTGCTGGCCGAACATGATGCGGCCGCGCAAAGCCTGGCCGCACGGCTCAATGATTTGAACATCGAGCGGCGCGAAATCGAGCAATCGATGCTGCAAGATGCGCTCAACGCTTTTCCCGAAACCTTGCCGCCGGGGCAAACCACTGTGGTGGCCTACCGCGATGATTTTCATCAGGGCGTAGTCGGCATTGTCGCCAGCCGTCTGAAAGACCGCTTTTACCGCCCCACCATTGTGTTTGCCCCGGCCGACAACGGTGAGGTGCGCGGCTCCGGGCGTTCGATTCCGAAACTGCATCTGCGCGACGCGCTCGATATCATCAGCAAGCAGCAGCCCGATTTGATTTTGAAATTCGGCGGCCATGCCATGGCGGCAGGCTTGAGCATACGCCAAACCGATATCGGCCGCTTTCAGACGGCCTTCGAACAAGTGGTGAAAAGCCTGCTGCACGAAGACGATTTGTCGCAAACCTATATCACCGACGGCAGCCTGCCCGCCGCCGAAATCACGCTCACCCAAGCGCAGAATCTGGCGCGGCAGGTATGGGGGCAGGGTTTCGCACCGCCGAGCTTTACCGATGAATTCGCCGTGGTGCGGCAGCAGCCGATGGGCGTAAACCATAAAAAAGTATGGCTGCAAAAAGAAGGTTACGAATTTGAAGCCATGTTTTGGCGCTGCACCGACGATATTCCCGCCCGCATCCGCACGGTGTACCGCCCTGTGGCCAATGAATGGCGCAACAATATCGAATTGCAGCTTTATATCGATTATTGGGAAGCGGCCTGAACCCCTTATCGTTTGACCATCTATCAATATTATAGATATAGAAAATATAGCAAGAGGCCGTCTGAAAAATACAGGCCGTCTGAAAACAATTGAAAACGCCCAAGCGGCAAAGGAACGATATGGCATTAAATCTTTACCTCGTGCGCCACGGGCGCACCGAATACAACGCCGCCGGCCGTCTGCAAGGCTGGAGCGATGCCCCGCTGACGCCCGAGGGCAGAGAAGCGGCGGTGATACTCGGCCGCGGGTTGCGTGAGGTGGTGCGTTTCGATGCTGCGTTTTGCAGCACCAGCCCACGCGCCGTTACCACTGCCCGACTGATTCTCGATGCCGGCGGCCAACCTGATTTGCCGGTGCAGCAGCTGGCCGATTTGCGCGAATATTCGTTCGGCAGTTTTGAGGGCGAGAAAATCACCGCGGTACACGAAAAAGTGATGGCGCACCGCGGCTTGCCCGATGTGGCAACCTGGTTGGCGCAATACCGCCACGCCGGGCATAACCTGCTGGCCGAAACCGTCAGCGCCATTGATCCGCAGGGGCAGGCCGAAACCGAAGCGGCATTTGTCGCCCGGCTGCGGCAGGGCATGGCCGAATTGGCGGCGCAATCGCCGGTTGATGGCAAGGTGTTGCTGGTGTCGCACGGGATGTCGATTACCGCCATTTTAAAAAGCATCGACCCGGCCAGCACCTTATACCAAAGCGTGCCCAATGTGTCGGTGACGCGGCTGGATTATGAAAATGGTGTATGGCGAGTGCTGGGCGTCGGCGATACATCGTTGACCGGAAACGGCATCAAAGGGGTGTTGTAAGCGCCCGGAACGAAACCTTGCAATAACGGGTAATATTTATTTGAGTAAGCATTAGCGCATTTGCGACACTTTTCAAACCGCTAAATAGCGATAAGTTGCATGAAAAAACCGCCGGATAAACGGCGGTTTTTTTTGTTTGTCGGTTGGGTGAAAAATATAGATGCACAACAAAGGCTATTGGCACATCAAAACAGCAAATCACAGCTCATGTGAAACATTTAATGCCATTTAATTAAAAACAAATATAAATATAACTGATAAAACAATATCTTCCATGCTTTAAAAAGGTATGTCATTAATGAAATGTCAAAATAGACGCATATGATGAAAGCATCGGGGAAAACGCGCCATCCGATACGGCACCTGATGAAACCATATTCATTATATTCATAAATGAAAAAACATTACCGGGGCAGGCTGTATTCATCGTAACCAATATAATCAGGAGAGTATTATGAATCACCACCGCTCTGTTTCCCTGTCGGGGTTTGCCAAACGGCAGACTACCCTCACGCTGATGCTCGCCGGCTTGGCATGGTCGCCGTTGGCGGCCGTGGCGGCTGATCATTATGTCAGCATCAATCAAAACGGCGATACCACCCGCCCGAATTACGATAACGACGGTGCAACCGGCGGCTATGCCATTGCGGTCGGTACTTGGGCGGAAGCTTCCGGCCTCACCAGCACGGCAATGGGCTCCCGTGCCGCCGCTTCCGCACAAGGTGCGGTGGCGGTAGGCGCAGTTTCCCAGGCAAACGGCGTATCGTCTGTTGCCCTTGGCGAGCAGTCTGTGGCCGAACGCAATGCCGATACTGCTTTGGGTCGCCAATCGCAGGCCAGCGGCGGGCAAAGCACGGCGGTGGGCTCCGGTGTGATTGCTTCCGGCGCGCTGTCTTCTGCATTCGGTGCAGGCTCTGCGGCCGGCGGTAATAAATCGCTGGCTGCCGGCACGGGGGCTGCTGCTTCGGCCGATACCGCCACCGCAATCGGCGCAGATACACAGGCCTCTGCCCAAGCCGCCACCAGCGTGGGTTCTACTGCACAAGCCACCGGAATTGCCTCTGCCGCATTCGGCAGCGGTGCCGCTGCGACCGCCAATGGCGCCACAGCTTTAGGGCGCCAGGCTACTGCCGGCAGTGGTGCGGCGACTGCGGTAGGTTCCGGTGCGGCGGCCACGGCGCAAAACGCCACCGCTGTGGGCACGGCAGCGAGCGCTTCGGGTAACGGCAGCGCGGCTTTCGGTTTGCAGGCTGCTGCCGGCGCCGGACAATCGGTTGCCATCGGCCGCGGTGCATCAGCCACACAAGACAGCTCGGTAGCGCTGGGTGCATATTCGACTACCGCAGCCGCAGTCGGCACAAATGCCGCAACGGTTAACGGCGTGTCTTACAACGGTTTTGCCGGCACTGCGCCTGCATCCACCGTCAGCGTAGGCAGCAGCGGCAGCGAGCGCACGGTAACCAATGTGGCCGCCGGCCGCATCACATCTGCCAGCACCGATGCCATCAACGGCAGCCAGCTCTATCAAGTGGCCGGCCAGGTAGGCACCAATGCCACTAATATCGCCAACAACACCACCGCCATCAACAACATCAACACCCAAATCGATGATTACGGCGATCAGATTACCAACGTCAACAACCGCATCGACAATGTCGATAAAGATTTGCGTGCCGGTATTGCAGGCGCCACGGCGATTGCTTTCCTGCAACGCCCCAATGAAGCGGGCAAGAGCATGGTTTCTATGGCGGTAGGCGGTTATCGCGGCGAACAGGCCTTGGCTGTCGGCTATGCGCGTAATGCCGATAACAACAAATGGTCGACCAAAGTCGGCGTGGGCGTTAACACGCAGAAACATGTCAACTGGGGCGGCAGCGTCGGTTATCAATGGTAAATCCGTCAGGCCGTCTGAAAGATTTCAGACGGCCTGTGTGCCACTTAAAAATAAAGGATAACAAGATGATGAAATTTTCAAAATTAATCTTACCGCTGGCCGCTGCGTTGGCATTGGCCGCCTGCGGCAACTTGAGCAAAGTAAGCAAAGAAGGCAGCACCGACAACCCGGTATGGCCGAATCCCGAAAAAACCACCTTGCGCCACAACGGCAGCCAGCATGGCTCGTGGCCGAATTGGGATAATGTGCGCATGATTGAAGCCGGTATGAACAAAGACCAGATTTACGAATTAATCGGCCGCCCGCATTTTCAGGAAGGCCTCTACGGCGTGCGTGAATGGGATTATCTGTTTAACTACCGCGAAAACGGCGAACACAAAACCTGCCAATACAAAATCCTGTTTGATAAAGACATGAATGCCCAATCGTTTTACTGGCTGCCCGAAGGCTGCGCCCCGCAACCGCAAGCACCGGTACGCGAAGTGATTATCCGCGAAGTGGAAACCTCGCCGAAGGCCATCCGCCAGTAATGAACGGCAAAACCGCATGCCTTGCCCTGATCAGCCTGAGCCTTTGTGCTCAGGCTTTCGGCGTGAATCTGCGCGAGCGCAAAGTGGTGGTGGATACCGAAAAAGCCGAATTGTGCCTGGAAAGCCGCTGCTATCCCGTATTGGTCGGCAAAGACACCCCAAAAGGCACGTTTGACCTCAATATCGTCAAAACCAACCGTCGCGGTTATGGCGGCGACGTGATGAAATTCAAAGAAGACAAAAAATATCTTTACGCCATCCACCGCGTGTGGACGCTCAAGCCCGAAGAGCGGCGCATGCAGCGCATCGCCTCGCCCAACCCGGCCGACCGCCACATCACCCACGGCTGCATCAATGTGACCGATGAGGTGTATGAAAAGCTGAAAGCGTATTTTGTTGTGGAAATCCGTTAGGATGTCCTGACCATTCATGCCTGCTGAATCCGACGGAGCCGCCGCTCCATTTTTCTTTTCAGACGGCCGCAGCACCCGCCCGCCAAACTTTTCAGACGGCCTCTTGACATATCCTTTATAATATCAGTCTATTGAATACCCATTTCATACCCATTCACAAAAATAACCTAACAGCGTTGGCTCGCCTTGCCGTACTAGCTGTACTGTCTTCGGCTCGCCGCCTTGTTAGCTTACTTTTGTGAATGGGTATCAGACGGCCTTAAATCAAGGCCGTCTGAAAACGACTGAGAAAACTATGAAATTTATCGACGAAGCAAAAATCGAAGTGGTGGCAGGCAAAGGCGGCAATGGCGCCAGCAGCTTCCGCCGTGAAAAATTCGTACCCCGCGGCGGCCCCGACGGCGGCGACGGCGGCAAAGGCGGCAGCGTGTTTGCCGTGGCAGATGAAAACATCAACACCTTGGTGGAATACCGCTTCGTCAAACGCTATCAGGCCAAAAACGGCGAAAAAGGCCACGGTGCCGACCGCTATGGCAAAGGCGCCGACGATATCGAGCTGCACATGCCGGTGGGCACGCTGATACGCGACATCGACACCGAAGAAATCATTGCCGACCTGACCCACCACGGCCAAAAAGTCTGCCTGGCGCGCGGCGGCAAAGGCGGCTTGGGCAACATCCATTTCAAATCCTCGGTCAACCGCGCCCCCCGCCAGTCGACACCCGGTGAAGACGGCGAAATGCGCACCCTGCAACTCGAGCTGAAAGTATTGGCCGATGTCGGCCTGTTGGGCATGCCCAATGCCGGCAAATCCACCCTGATTACGGCTGTATCCGCCGCCCGGCCCAAAATCGCCAACTACCCGTTTACCACCCTGCATCCCAATCTCGGTGTGGTGCGCATTGATGAAAACCACAGTTTTGTGATGGCCGACATTCCCGGTTTGATCGAAGGCGCGGCCGAAGGCGCCGGGCTCGGCCACCGGTTTTTGAAACACCTGTCGCGCACCGGCCTGCTGCTGCACGTGGTCGATTTGGCGCCGTTTGACGAAACCGTCAACCCCGCCGATGAAGCGCTGGCATTGGCAGAAGAATTGCGCAAATACGATGAAGCGCTGTTTGACAAACCCCGCTGGCTGGTGCTCAACAAGCTCGATATGCTTGATGAAGCCGAAACCGAAACACGCGCCGCCGCCTTTCTCGAAGCCATCGGTTGGCATCATCCGCAGCCCGACGACCGCTATCACTTCGACATGAACACCCCGCGCCTGTTTAAAATCAGCGCACTTGCCCATCAAGGCACACAGGAGCTGGTGTATCAAATCAACCGCTACCTCAACGAGAAAAAACGCCTGGAAGCCGAAGCCGCAGAAGCCGCTAAGGCCGCACAAACCGAAGCGCCTGCCGAACAGGTGAAAACCGATACTTCGGTATTTAAAGCCGAATAAGGCCGTCTGAAATGAAAAACACGTTTAACGCCCTCGTCGCCGCCACTGCCCTCAGCGCCTGTGTCGCGCCGTCTGCACCATTAGTGGGTGGCGATCTTGATACTCGCGGCTGCATCGGCTCGGCCGGGCAAAGTTGGTCGGTGTTGAAACAAGCATGCGTGCAACCGTGGCAAGCTGCCGACCTCAAGCTTGACGACCCTGCCGACAATACCTTGGCCGTGTATGTGATTTTTTCGGCAGACAAAGCACAAGCCGAAATCTTCGCCGCCGATGTGCCGGAAAACACCGTTTTAGATGCCGTAAAAGGCGGCTATGCTTCGAAAGACGGCAACATCCGTTTGCAACACAGCCGCCAAGGCTGGCAATTACGGCGCATGCCTTAGGGTGTCCTAGGGTATCCGGACAATTTGTTTATGAGGGGATTTTTGTTCCTGAAAATGCAGATGCCAGGCAAAAAACGCAGCAAGATTGGCCATCTTGCGAGGCTTTTTAACGCAGCAGATGCGTTTTCAGGGGCAAAATACACCCGTAAATCGAATTGTCCGGACACCCTAATGTTCAGACGGCCTTTTCTTTGATGATTTTTAATGAAAACACCATGACACTTAACGTATACAACACCCTCACCCGCCAAAAAGAAACCTTTATTCCGCTCAATCCCGAAAACGTGCGTATGTATGTGTGCGGCATGACGGTTTATGACTACTGCCACCTCGGTCATGCCCGCGTGATGGTGGTGTTCGACATGATTGCGCGCTGGTTGCGCCAGAGCGGCTATCCGCTCACTTATGTGCGCAACATCACCGATATCGACGACAAAATCATCGCCCGCGCGGCGGAAAACGGCGAAACCATTGCCGAGCTGACCGCGCGTTTTATTCAGGCCATGAATGAAGATGCCGATGCGCTGGGGGTTATCCGCCCCGATGTGGAGCCGAAGGCCACCGAGCACATCGCGCAGATGATTGCCATGATCGAGCGCCTGATTGCCAACGGCAAAGCCTATCCGGCCACCAACGGCGACGTGTATTATGCCGTGCGCGAATTTGCCGCTTACGGCCAATTGTCGGGCAAATCGCTCGATGATTTGCGTGCCGGCGAGCGGGTGGAAGTGGATTCGTTCAAGCGCGATCCGCTCGATTTTGTGTTGTGGAAAGCCGCCAAAACAGGCGAACCGGCGTGGGAAAGCCCGTGGGGCAACGGCCGCCCCGGCTGGCACATCGAATGCTCGGCCATGGGTGAAGAATTGTTCGGCAACACTTTCGATATCCACGGCGGCGGCGCGGATTTGCAGTTTCCCCACCATGAAAACGAAATCGCCCAAAGCTGCGGCGCCCACGGCGGCTGCACCCACCACGAACACGGCAAAACCATCGAAAGCCACGTTAAATATTGGCTGCACAACGGCTTTATCCGTGTCGACAACGAAAAAATGTCCAAATCGCTGGGCAACTTTTTCACCATCCGCGAAGTGCTGCAAAAATACGACCCCGAAGTGGTGCGTTTCTTTATTCTGCGTGCCCATTACCGCAGCCCGCTGAATTATTCCGATGCGCATCTGAATGACGCCAAAGGTGCGCTCACCCGGCTGTATACCGCGCTGAAAAATACCGCGCCGTCTGAATTCGATGTGCGTGAAACCAGCAACGACTACACCCGCCGTTTCTTCGCCGCCATGAACGATGACTTCGGCACGGTAGAAGCCGTCGCCGTGTTGTTTGAACTGGCCGGCGAAATCAATAAAACCAACGATGTGCAACTGGCCGGCTGCCTGAAAGCGCTGGCCGGCATCATCGGCTTGCTGCAACGCGAGCCGACTGAATTTTTGCAAAGCGGTGTTTCAGACGGCCTCAGCGGCGAAGAAATCGAAACATTGATTGCGCAGCGCAAACAGGCGCGTGCGGATAAAAATTGGGCAGAGTCCGACCGCATCCGCGATCTGCTCAATGCTGAAAACATCATTCTCGAAGACGGAGCCGGCGGCACCACCTGGCGGCGCAGCTGATGGCGGGTTGAGGCTGTTGGCGCACTTGCTCATAGAAAAACAGGCCGTCTGAAAATGGGTTTTCAGACGGCCTGAAGTATTTGGTGAATGGGTATTGTCGGCTGGTTCGTGTTTTGTTGTGAAGCCATTCCCGATAGCGAATGGGCCGATAGGCCGAAATCAAAGATTCAGACAGCCTGTGGCGCGCTGCTTTGCCCGCTGGTTTGAATGGGTATAATATGCCGGTATCCGTTAATATTTGCTATATAGCGACATGAATCAAAAAGTGCTACGGCGTTGCTGTAGTGCCTGCGGCTTGCTTGCCTGGTCTCACTTCTTTCCTTATGCCACTATAGCTCCCGCGCCGTCGGTTTGGCTTTTCAGTGAGATGGGGATTATTTTTGTTGTGTTGCAACGGTAAAACAGGAGGAAACCCGATGAAAACATTGCTGATATCTTTATTGTGCTGCGCCGCGGCAGGCGCATATGCCGCACCTGTTGACGATATTATCGTGCCGATGTCGCACCTTGATGTGCTCAAAGGCAACCGGCCCGCCGGTGAAGTGCGCATCAGCCAGAGCCCGGACGGCGCGGTATTTGCGGCCAAGCTCAACGGCGTTGCGCCGGGAAGCTATGGCTTTCATGTGCACGAATTCCCCAGCTGCGAGCCGGCCTTAAACAACAAGGGCGTGCTGGCGGCGGGTCAGGCGGCCGGCGGTCATTGGGATCCGCTGAAAACCGGCGCCCACAAAGGCCCTTTCGATGAAGGCGGCCATTTGGGCGATTTGCCGGTGCTGACGGTGGCGGCCGACGGCAGCAGCGAAGCGGTGACGGCGCCGCGGATTAAAAACATCCACCACCTGCACGGCCACGCATTGATGATTCATGAAGGCGGCGATAACTACAGCGATAAACCGGCAGCGCTCGGCGGCGGCGGAGCGCGCATGATTTGCGGGGTTATCCGCTGAAAACAAGCATGGTTGGCAGGGCGGATAAGGTCGTCTGATACCTTGTGCAAAAATAATCTGACGGCGTTGACCTGTTTGAGCTCGAAGAGGGTAGGTTTCGTTAGGACATCCTAAGGCACTGAAGCGCCCATGCAACCGGCTCCGTACATATTTACTTGCTTCAGCCGCGGCCTGGTCAGCTTACTTTTATGCATGGGTATGAAATATTCAGACGGCCTCTGTCGGCCGGCTATGCTGGATAACGCTTGCTAAAACAACGGGATTTTGCGATAATACCCAACTTGCCTGTTGTCAACAGGTTTGTTTGAAGCATAGGCAAAACCCCTATGCCCGCTTAATTGAAAGGAAGCATCATGAAACAAGGTATTCACCCCAACTACCACGAAATCACCGTAACTTGCTCTTGCGGTAACAAATTCACCACCCAATCTGCGATGGAAAAAGAAGCTTTCTCTATTGAGGTTTGCTCTGAGTGCCATCCGTTTTACACCGGTCAGCAAAAAATTGTTGACAGCACCGGTCGTGTGGACAAGTTCAACCAAAAATTCGGCAATATGTTCAAACGTTAATTTGGGCATGGTGTTGTTAAAAAAGGCTGCTTCGGCAGCCTTTTTTATATTTGTTTGAAACGCAAGCCGGTTTGCTCCGTTGTATGCTTGGCGCCGCCTTTCTCCCGCCGCACGGCTTGTTTTTCACTGATACATCCATTCACAAAAATAAGCTAACGGTGCGGCTGGCCTGAACGCGAAGAAAAGCGGTTTTGCTAAGGCGCGTTAAAGCGCCAAGTCAACACTCGATACTGCCTTCGATTCGCCGCCTTGTTCGCTTGCTTTTGTGAATGAGTGTCAGACGGCCTGATGATACAGGCGCGACATCAAGATTAACGGAAAACCAATCTGCCACAGCATCAGCAGCAGGCTTTGAATGGCGGTGCCGTTGTCGCGCAGGTGCAGGGCAAGCACCACTGCGGCCATGGCGCAAAGTGCGCCGGCAAACAGCAGCATGACGGCGGCAAAAGCGGCTATGCCTTGGCCGGCATAATGGCGCCACAGCAGCAGCGATCCGATAACGGCGATAAAGGCAGCGAGGTTGCGGTAGGGTTGCGGGGTCAGCAGGTAAGGCGGTGTCGGCATATGGAATCATCGCTGGTGAATGGTTTTCGGATAGGCGCTATAAGGGGCATTGCGATATCGACAGGCTGTGTCGTCAGCTTTCAGACGGCCTCTCTGCCTGTTTGAACAAGGCCAGCGCTTTTTCCCGCTGCACGGCATGATCAACGATGGGCGGCGGATAGCCGTGGGTGTCGATGCTGGATTTGGCACGCCAGGGCGCGTGGATGACCTCGGCGCTCAAATGCGCCAGTTCGGGCACATAGCGGCGGATAAACTGGCCTTGGGGGTCGAACTTCTGGGATTGCAGCACCGGGTTGAAAATGCGGAAATAAGGTTGCGCATCGCAGCCGGTGCCGGCAGCCCACTGCCAGCCGCCGTTGTTAGCGGCCAAGTCGAAATCGAGCAGTTGTGCGGCAAACCAGGCTTCGCCCAGCCGCCAGTCGAGGAGCAGGTCTTTGCTTAAAAAACTGGCGGTAATCATGCGCAGGCGGTTGTGCATCTGGCCGCTGTGTTTGAGCTGGCGCATGGCGGCATCGATAATCGGATAGCCGGTTTGACCTTGCTGCCAGCGTGCCAGCCGCTCGGGATGGTGCTCCCAAGCCAGATTGCGGTATTCGCGGCGCCAGCTTTGGTGGGCGGCGTGGGGGTGGTGGTAAAGAAACTGCTGGTAGAATTCGCGCCAAATCAGCTCGTTCAGCCAGGCGGCGGCGCCTTCATTGTCGGCCTGTTGCGCCAAATACACCAAATGGCGGGGCGAGAGCATGCCGAAACGCAGATAGGGCGATAAGTAAGAAGTGCCTTTTTTGGCGGGAAAGTCGCGGGCGAGGTGGTATTCGGCCAAGCGCGGCAGGAAATCGCCCAGTTGCGCTTGTGCGGCCGCTTCGCCGCCGGGCGGCACGGCGTGTTGGCGGTGGAAGCCGAGCTTTTCGAGTGCGGGCAGGGGCAAAGGGGCGCGGGCGGCTTCGGGCAGGCGGGTTTGCAGTGCGGCCAGTGTCGCCCAATCATCGGCGGGCTGCCAGCTTGAAAACTGCTGCCGCCAGGTTTGCAACCAGGCTTTTTTGTAAGGGGTAAACACGGTGTAGGGGCGGCCCTGCTGCGTCATCACCGCGGCTTTGGCCAGCACTACCTGATCGGTCACCCGCACCAGCGTGCGGTTGTCGGCATCGAGCCGGCGCCACACAAGATTGTCGCGTTCGACGGCTTGCGGCTCATAATCTTCGGCACACACTACGGCGGCGGCATTGAGCCGGGCGGCCAGGCGGGGGATTTCGGTGACGGCGCGCCCGTGCAGCACCCACAGCGGCAGGTTTTTTGCGGCCATTGCGGCTTTCAGCGCGGCCAAGCTGTCGTGGATAAAACTCAGGCGGCGGTCGTCGGCGGGCAGGGAGTCAAGAATATCGGTGTCGAACACAAACACGCCGGCCAGCGGCAGGCCGCGCCGTATGGCGGTTTGCAAGGCGGTGTGGTCAAACAGGCGCAAATCGCGGCGGAACCAAACCAAAGTAATGGGAGCGGGCATAGCTGTCCTGAGGCCGTCTGAAACCTGATTAATCAAAATAACCGGCTGCGTTGTCGGGCATGCTGTGCATTTAAAATGGTCAGGCTGCCCTTGGGTAAAAGCGTGGCAACATTTTTATGTTTGCGCATCAAGATAGCGGGTATGCTGCGGCATATTGCCGACAGCCGGTAACGGCTTATTGTAACGTGCTTTCAGACGGCCTGAAACCATATCGGCGGTATTGCCCGCAGATTGTGCCGCTATTCGTTGCCGGAGCGCCGTTTGAAAGAAAGCAAACCGGCTGTGCCGCCGCCCGCAGTTGCCGATATAATGGCGGCATGACAACCGACAGGCGTTTGGCGATGACTGCAACCGAACTGCAAACTTTTTTGCACCACCACATTCCCGCAACCGCAGCGTTGGGCGTTGCCGTGCTCGAGAGCCGGCCTGAAAAGCTGGTGTTGCAGCTGCCGTTTGCCGCCAACCGTAATCATCACAACACCGTGTTTGGCGGCAGCATGGTGTTGGCCGGCACGGTGTGCGGTTGGGCGGCGGTGTTTGCGCAAACCGGTTTTGACAATGCCAATATTGTGATTCAGGAAAGCCATATCCGCTACTTAAAGCCGGCCAAAGGCGCGTTGACGGCCGTGTGCCGCATAGACGAAACAACGCGCTCGACGTTCGGGCAGGCGCTGCAACGGAGCAAACGCGCCCGTTTGGCGCTGGAATGCGGCTTGTGGAGCGAAGGCGTACAAGTGGCGGTGTTCGGCGCAAAGTATGTAGCCTTTGCGGCGGATCAGCCGTTTGGCGGCTGACAGTCGTTTAACTGAATACCCATTCACTGACAATTATCTGATGGCGTCAGCCTGCCGTCTCGTATGATGGCTGAATTGTCAGGACACCCTAGGTGTGAATGCCCGCAAGTTTGTGCCATAATCGAATGCACAGCTGCGCAATCGGGCGGCTTCAAACATGTTTGGTAATGGAAAGGAAGTGATGATGATTGACAAAACGTTTTCAGAAACTGTGCGCCAACGGCAATCTGTCCGCAAATTTCTGCCTGAGCCGCTCACCGGTGCAGAATTAAACCTGGTGTTGGAAGAGGCGCAGCTGAGCCCTTCCAACAGCAACACCCAGCCGTGGAAAATGCATATTGTGTCGGGCGCGGCAAAAGATAAACTGGCCGCCGCGCTGGTGGCCGCCGCCGATAACCCCAAGCCTGATTTCCCGTATGGCGACAGAGAATATCCGGCCGAAAATACCGCGCGCATGAAAGAATTGGGCAAAACTTATTTTGCCGCCATCGGCCTCGACCGCAACGATAAAGCCGGCCGGCGCGAATCATGGCTGGAGAACCTGCGCTTTTTCGGCGCCCCGCATGCGGCGTTTCTGTTTATGCCCTCGGTGGCCGACAATGTGCGCGTGGCCGGCGATGTCGGCATGTATGGGCAAACCTTTCTGCTCTCGCTTACCGCTCACGGCTTCGGCGGTGTGCCGCAGACCTATCTCGGCTATTATGCCGATGTGGTGCGTGAAACGCTGGGTATCGCGCCTGAATGGAAGCTGTTGTTCGGCATTTCGTTCGGCCGCCCCGATTATGATGCGGTGATCAACCAATGGCGCTCGGCACGCGCGCCGTTGTCGGAAAGTGTGTTTTTACACGAATAAACGACCGATAATGCTACAGGCCGTCTGAAAGCTTTCAGACGGCCTGTAGCATTATATCTATTCATCCAATAAAAGCCTGTGCCAATGCCGGCAGGTTATTGTATGAACAGAGATTGCGCACGCTTCAGCTGTAAAGCTTGGCGCCTTTTTCCACAAATTCCACCGCTTTTTCCTGCATGCCTTGTTGTGCGGCGGCATAATCGCGCACTTCCTGCGTAATCTTCATCGAGCAGAATTTGGGGCCGCACATCGAGCAAAAATGGGCGATTTTCGCACCCTCGGCAGGCAGGGTTTGGTCGTGGTAGCTTTCGGCGCGTTCGGGGTCGAGGCCCAGGCGAAACTGGTCGCGCCAGCGGAATTCAAACCGTGCTTTCGATAAGGCATTATCGCGCAATTGCGCGCCCGGCCAGCCTTTGGCCAAATCGGCGGCATGGGCGGCGATGCGGTAGGTGATGATGCCGGTGCGCACGTCTTCTTTGTCGGGCAGGCCCAAATGCTCTTTCGGGGTAACATAACAAAGCATGGCGGTGCCATACCAGCCGATATTGGCCGCGCCGATGCCGGAAGTGATGTGGTCGTAGCCCGGCGCAATGTCGGTAACCAAGGGGCCGAGGGTGTAAAACGGCGCTTCAAAGCAATGTTGCAGCTCTTCGGTCATGTTTTGCTTCACCCGTTGCAGCGGCACATGGCCGGGGCCTTCAATCATCACCTGCACATCATGCTGCCAGGCTTTGGCGGTGAGTTCGCCCAGCGTGTGCAATTCACCAAACTGCGCTTCATCGTTGGCATCGGCAATGCAGCCCGGGCGCAGGCCGTCGCCGAGTGAAAACGAGACATCATAAGCCTTCATGATTTCGCAGATTTCGTCAAAGCGGGTGTAAAGGAAATTTTCTTGATGGTGCGCCAGACACCACTTGGCCATAATCGAGCCGCCGCGCGACACGATGCCGGTGAGGCGCCCGGCGGTGAGCGGTACATAGCGCAGCAACACACCGGCATGGATGGTGAAATAATCCACGCCCTGTTCGGCCTGCTCGATTAAGGTGTCGCGGAACAAATCCCAGGTTAAATCTTCGGCAATGCCGCCCACTTTTTCCAGCGCCTGATAAATCGGCACGGTGCCGATGGGCACGGGCGCGTTGCGGATAATCCATTCGCGCGTTTCGTGAATATGCGCGCCGGTCGACAAATCCATAATGGTGTCGGCCCCCCAACGCAACGACCACACCATTTTTTCCACTTCTTCAGTGAGCGAGCTCGTTACCGCCGAATTGCCGAGGTTGCCGTTGATTTTAACGCGGAAATTGCGGCCGATAATCATCGGTTCCAGCTCGGGGTGGTTGATGTTGGCGGGGATAATCGCGCGGCCGGCGGCCACTTCGCTGCGCACGAATTCGGGCGTGATGTGGTCGGGATGGGTGGGAATGTTGGCGCCGAAGCTTTCGCCCGCGTGTTGCTTGAGCAGCTTTTCATAACGTGCATCGCGCATCAGTTCATCTAACTTCATGCGCTCGCGGATGGCGGCAAATTCCATTTCCGGCGTGATGATGCCGCGCCGCGCATAGTGCATCTGGGTAACGTTGCTGCCTGCTTTGGCACGCAGCGGGCGGGTGATTTGATTGAAACGCAAATGCGCCGTTTTCGGGTCGTGCGCCCGTGCTTGGCCGTATTCGCTCGACAATCCGGCCAGCTGCTCGGTGTCACCGCGCTCGGCAATCCACGCGTTGCGCACCGCCGCCAAGCCTTGTTTGAGGTCGATGGCGGCATTCAAATCGCCGTAGGGGCCGCTGGTGTCGTAAACGGGAATCGGCGGATTCGGCTCGCTGCCTTGTGCCGACAAGGTGTCGTCCTGCCTGATTTCGCGCAAAGGCACGCGCATATCGGCGCGGCTGCCTTGCACATAGATTTTGTCGGAATTCGGATAGGCAAACTGGATGCCCAAGTCGTGCGAAAGTTGGTCGAGTTGCTGCGATTCGGTGGGTTTGCCGGCCATGAAAGTTGCTCCTGTTTTTTATAAATTCGGTGGAATGAAAGAAAACAGGAGCATTTGGGTTTTTCAGACGGCATCGGATGGTTTGAGGCCGTCTGAAAAGAAATACGCTGAAAACTCCCCACGCAAGTATTATCTTGTTCGGGTGTAAAGGGTAACTCTCAGCCGCCATGTGGCAGCACCCCTGTTTCGTCGGTTTGATTAGAACATGAAGCGGCGGCTTTTTCAATCAATAATATCCATTTGTAAAAGCAACCCGGGTCATCAGACTGCGTTGTCTTGCTCCGCCGTACCGTCTGCGGCCCGCCGCGCCGCATGGTGGTGACGTGGGATGGTTTCGGGGAGCCTGACCATTTGATTTGCGGGTGTTTTTTGCCACTGAAAACAAATGGTAAAGATGCCCCAATACCGGTTTGTTTTCTCAAATGAGATGACATTTTTCAGACGGCCTCTTGCACAGCAGGCTGTGATTGTTTGTATCGGCAGGAAGACGGGGCCGTCTGAAAACAAAATGTTCTATTTTTTTAATTTATGTTAAAGTTTATATGAGAAGGTCAGGACACCCTAGGGTGTCCTGATGTGTCATATATCATCATCTTTTTTGTGCTAAAAGCGCATCTGCTGCGTTAAAAAGCCTCGCAAGATGTCCAATCTTGCTGCGTTTTTTGCCTGGCATCTGCATTTCCAGGAACAAAAATCCCTCCATAAACGACACATCAGGACACCCTAGGCCGTCTGAAAGCGGTTTTAAGAGGAAAATATGATGAATAGCACGCCTTTATTGCCTGTGCCGCCGTTGGCTGAAACGGCCGAACGTTATCTGCAATGGGTGCGCCCGCTGTTGGATGATGCGGAATTTGCCCATACGCAAGCGCTGACGACGCAGTTTGTGGCGCATGAAGGGGCACAATTGCAACAAGACCTGTTGCGTTTTGCCGCAGAGAAGCAAAATTCGAGCTGGCTGATTGATGCCTGGCTGCAAAGCTATCTGGCCGGCCGCGAACCGTTGCCGTTGGTGTCTAACGTGGGTTTTGCCGTCGAGCATCAAGGCCGTCTGAAAGGGGTGGAAGGCTTGGCGCGTTGGGTGGCGGCCGCAGCGGCGGTGCATGCCGATTATCTGCACGGGCGCATTGAAGCGGCGCAAACACCGCAAGGGCAGCCAGTATGTCTGCGGCAATGGCGGGTGTTGCAGGGGGCGGTGCGGGTGGCTGCGCCCGATTGCGACCGCTATGAATTTGCCGCAGCGGCTGCTGAGGGGCGGTGCATCGGCGTTTTTTGGCATGGCTATTATTACCGCCTGCCTGCATTGGATGGGCAAGGCAGGCCTTATGCGGCGGAAGCGTTTCAGACGGCCTTGTTACAGATTATCGCCGATACGGCAGAAAATCCGTATCCCGTTGCTACGCCGGCCTTGCTCGGCAGCAAACGTGGAGCTCCAGTTTGCCATGCGTTGGCACAGGTTTCGCAAAACGCCGAACTGCTGGCACAGATGCGGGAGGATTTGTTTCACATCAGCCTGCAAGACATGCCCGGTTTGAGTGAAGATGAGGAATTGCATGCCGCCACGTTCAACAGCGGCGGTTGGGTGTATAAACCTTTGGGCTACCGCTACAATTTGGCCGGCGGCCATCTGGCGGTGCATTGCGAACACACTTGGCCCGACGGCGGCATGATTAAAGGCATGGTGGCGCGGATTTTGCAGCAGTTGGCAAACCCTGCCGGTGTGGCGGTGGCAGAATTGGCGCCGAGCCGAAAGGAATGGGTGCTGACCGCGGCACAACAGCAGGCTTGGCCGCAATGGCAGGCGCAGTATGCCGATCAGGCCGCCGCCATGCGCGTGAGCAGTTGCGAAATCAGTTGGCCGCAGCCAGCGCAAAAAGGCATCAGCCAAGATGCGCTGATTCAGTTTGCCCTGCAATATGCCCAACTGCGCACTTGGGGCAGGGTGCGCAACACTTATGAAGCGGTTGATGTCAGCCATTTCCAAAGCGGCCGCACCGAATGTATCCGGCCGCTGTCGATGGCATCCTTGTGCCTGGTGCAGGCGTTGGCAGAAGGTGCGGCAGATAAGGCTGTGTTGCAGGCGGCTTTGGTCGAACATAAAAACCGGGTCAAAGCCTGCAAAACCGGCCACGGTGTCAACCGGCATCTGTTGGGTTTGAAGCTGATGGCTCAGCAGCGGGGCAGCGTGCCGGCATGGTTTGACGATAAGGCTTATGGATTGTTGTGCGAAGATTTTTTATCCACTTCTACATTGGGCGACGGTGAAATTATCCGTAATTTTGCCTTTGCCCCCACCAGCCCCGGCGGCTTAGGCATCAATTACACCATGTTGCCGCAGTCGTGGCTGCTGACGGTGAGCTACACCGATGGGCAAGCTGAGGCCGTAGAAAATTTTCAGACGGCCTTTACCGAGGGTGCGCGAAAATTGTGGGCATTGGCGTTTGATTGAGGTTGATTTATCAAAACAGGCTGCTAGGGTGTCATGATGTGTCATATATCATCATCTTTTTTGCGCTAAAAGCACATCTGCTGCGTTAAAAAGCCTCGCAAGATGCCCAATCTTGCTGTGTTTTTTGCCTTGCATCTGCGTTTCCAGGAACAAAAATCCCCTCATAAACGACACATCAGGACACCCTAGCTGTTCACAAAAGTCATACCCATTCACAAAGATAACCTAATTGCGTTGGCTCGCCTGAGCTCGAAGAGGATTGGTTTTGCTAAGGCGCTGAAGCGCGAAGTCAACTAGCCCCATATGTGTGTACTGTCTTCGGTTCGCGGCCTGGCCAGCTTACTGTTGTGAATGGGTTTCAGACGGCCTAACCGTTATTCAAGCTTCGTGGCTTATGCCCTCTCCCTAACCCGCGCCCAAGGGAAAGGGAAAGGGAATTCGGTTGCTGTTGTGTTTGCCGTTGCACGTTTTGGCCGGCGTTTGTTTTTCCCGCCAATCTCACCGATTCAGCAATCTGGCTCCCTCCCCTGTGGGGGAGGGTTGGGGAGAGGGCGGCAAACCGCAGGTTTGCTTCATTGCGCATTCCATCACCATCATTTTCAGACGGCCTGTTTCTACTCCCACTTCAGCTGCCTCGCCAACACCTCGGCGTATACCGGGCAATCTTTGTTGTGTGAGCCACTCATGTTATTTGCAAAAATAACCGATAGAAACGGCAATTGAATAACTGAATTTTTTAAATAAATCTAATTGTTTTAAAAAGAAATTAACAAAAGATTTTTAGCATTAAAATTGCCGAATCTATAGCAGCGTTGGCTCGTCTTACCCTTGTGCTGCCTTCGGCTCGCCGCCTGGTCAGCTTACTTTCATGAATGGGTAAGCTTGCTTTTATGGAAGAAAATGAGGCCGTCTGAAAGTTTCAGACGGCCTCATCTGCGGGCGGGCGGTATTTATTCGCCGCTGCCTTTATCATTGTTGCCGCGGCGGGAAAAATGAATGCCGAGCTGTTTCAGTTTGCGGTAAAGGTGGGTGCGTTCCAGCCCCACTTTTTGTGCCACGCGGCTCATGTTTTGGCCTTCTTGGGCGATGTGGTATTCGAAATAGCGCCGTTCCAGCTCTTCGCGCAGCTCGCGCAGCGGCATGTTGAAGTTGAAACCGCCCACGACTTCAGATACCGGTGTTTGTGAGAATTGCCCTAAAACGGCGTGCACGGCGGCTTCGTTGACTTCTTCTTCATCTGCCGTCAGCGTGAGGCTTTTGACGACGTTGCGCAATTGCTCGAGATTGCCCGGCCAGTCGTATTGGCGCAGGATGTTGAGGGCGGCGGTGCTGAATTTGACCGGTGCGATTTTTTGGGTTTCCGCCAATTCGGTCAGAATCTGGTTGACCAGAAAGATAATGTCGTCGGGCTGGCTGCGCAGCGGCGGGATGTTGACGGTAAGTGCTGAGAGCGATTCAATCAGCCGGGTGTCTTGGTTGGTGCTGTCGGCTGTTTCGGCCGGGCTGCCGGCGCAGATGATGCGCACGTTGTAGCGGTCTGCCTTGCTCAGCAGAAAGCCGATGCCTTGCTGGATGTTTTTGCTGTATTGGGCGATGTCGCCGAGATAGAGTATGCCGCCGCCGGCTTTTTGCAATAATTCGAGCGGGGTATCGACGATGTGTTCGGTTTTGCCGGGCTCTACCCAGGGGGTGCCGTTTTTGTGGAAATAGCGGGCAACCAGCTCGAAGGGGGAGCCGCGTTCGCCGTTGAGCAATACCGAGCCGTTTTGTTTGACGGCGGCTTCGAGGGTGCGGTTGAGCGCCTGAATGGCCGGGCTGTTGCCCAGTTTGTCGAGCGAGAGGCCGGATGCGGCCTGCATTTCGCTGTATTTGAGTGCGCGGTCGACGGTGGAGAGCAGCTTTTGCAGGGCGATGGGTTTTTCGAGAAAATCGAGGGCGCCGATTTTGGTGGCTTCAACGGCGGTGTCGATGCTGGCGTGGCCGCTCATCATCACCACGGGCATGTTGAGTTGGCCGTTTTTTGCCCATTCTTTGAGTAGTGTGATGCCGTCGCAGTCGGGCATCCAAATGTCGAGCAACACCATTGCCGGCCGGGTTTGGTGGCGGAGTTGGCGGGCTTCTTCGGCATTTTCGGCCAGGGTAACGGTGTAGCCTTCGTCTTGGAGGATTTCCGAGAGGAGGTCGCGGATGCCGATTTCGTCGTCTACAATCAATATATCACTGCTGCGCATAAGTTTCTTCTACCAGTTCGGGTAAGGCAATCTTGACACATGCGCCGCCTTCGGCAGGATTGCTCAGGCTGATGCGGCCGCCGTGCTCTTCAATAATCTTTTTCACTACGGGCAAACCCAAGCCGGTGCCGGCGGGCTTGTCGGTAACGTAGGGTTCAAACGCGTGATGCAGCATTTCTTTGCTGAATTTTTTGCCGTTATTGGCTACGGTCAACAGGGCTTGGCGGTTGTCGCTTTGCCGTGTTTCGATGCGGACGTGTGGTGAGGGGGCTTCTTCTGCGGCTTCGGCTGCATTTTTGAAAATATTGTGCAATACCTGCCGCATGGCACCGGAGTCGGCAGCTATCCACAACGGTATATTACTTAAGTTGGCCGAAAAAGTACATGCACTGCCTTCATACAGCAGTAAAACTTCTTCAATAATCCGGTTTAGGTCGTGTTTTTCGGGCCGGAGGGAGGGCGCGCGGGCATAATTGCGGAAGGCTTCCACCATTTCTTTGAGCGCGGCCACCTGCTTGACGATGGTGTCGGTGGAGCGCATCAGAATCTGGGCATCTTGTTCGCCCAGCTTGCCTTGCAATTTCCATGCCAACCGTTCGGCGGAAAGCTGGATCGGGGTAAGCGGGTTGCGGATTTCGTGTGCCAGCCGTTTGGCCACTTCGCCCCAGGCGGCGTCTTTTTGGGCGCGCACTAAGGCGGTGATGTCGTCAAATACCATCACCATGCCGCTGCCGTTGTCTTCGGGCAGGATGGTGGCTTTGGCCAGTAGAATGCGGGCATCATCAGGGGCGGCGTAGCTGAGCTCGATGGCTTTGCCGGTGGCGGCGGTGTCGGTGATGGCGGCGAAAGTTTCGGCCAAAATGGCTTGCTGCGGCGATTGATCGGCCCAGTCGTACCAGCTGCTGCCGAGCATGTGCGCCAGTGAGGTGTCTAGAATCTCTTCTGCGCTGCGGTTATAGGTTTTCAGGCGGCCTGTATCATCAACGGTAATCACGCCGGTGGTGAGGCTTTCGAGCACGCATTCGAGATAGTGGCGGGCGGCTTCCTGCTGCTGGCGGTTGTGTTCGCTGGCGTCTTGGGCGATGGAAAGCTGTTCGGTCATGTGGTTGAACAGATGGGTCAGCCGCCCCAATTCATCGTTGCGGAAAATCGGCCGTCGTTGTGAAAAATCGCCTTGTGCCACGGCGCGGGCGCCTTCGGCCAGCGAGAGGATGGGTTCGACAAAACGGCGGGCGAAATAAAGCGCCAATACCAGCGCCAGCATAATGGCCAGCAGGGCGGCAACCAGCAGCGTTACCAGAAAGAAAGTTTGCAGGCCTTGTTTGGCATAGCTCAATTCGGCGTATTTGGCGCGCGCGGCTTCAATCAGGGTGGCGTCTTTGGCCACATTGGCCGGCACGGGCTGGCGGAAAAACAGGGCGTAGGTGTGGTTTTGGATGTCGTTCAAATACAGCCAGCCTTGTGCATACAATACGTTGTTGATGTTTTCTATGCTGCGGGCGGAGCCGGATTGGCCGATCAGCTCGCGGGTGGTTTGCTCCAGCACGGGGGCGGGCAGCCGGTAGGGGTTGCGTTCGGCTTCGATACGGTTGTTGCTCAGGTTGTAAATAGCCAGTTGGCTGAATTCTGCGGCGGTGGGCGAGTGGCGCAATGCTTCGCCCAGGTCGTTATCGAGTGAGGCGGCGCTGATTAAGTCGATTTGCACCGGCGTGGCTTTGCGCACGGTGTTGTCGAGGGTGAGGTTGAGGGCGGATTTGCTCAGGTTGAGGCTGCGTTCGAGCGCTTCTTCGGTGTCGTTGCCAAACCATGAGTTGATGCTGTTGGAAATAAATTGGGCGGATACGCCGAATAAAAACAGCCCGGGCAGCACTGCCACCAGGGTAAACATGCCGGCGAGGCGGCGGGCGATTTGCGAGCCGAAAATGCCGCGGCGGCTGTCGCGCATCAGCAGCCATACGTAGCGCAGCAACACCATCAGCAATACGGTAATCAAGATGGCGGATGCGGCGATAATCCACCAGAAATAATCGGCGAGTTTGCTGGCATTGCCGGTGGCCACCGTGAGGGTGTAGAGCGAAACAACGGCGAGGAAGCCGGCGATAAGCAAGAAGCGCCGCATGGTTTATTCCTGTGTGATGCTCAAGGTTTTCCAGCCTGAATCGAGTTGCCAGCTTCTTGAGTTGAGCGCGTTGATTTGGAAGGGCTTGGGCAGCTGCGAAGTGCTCAGCACCAGCCGGATTTCCGCTTTGGCTTCGTTGGCGGAAATGCCGCTGAGCGTGCCTTCGGTGAGCACGCGCCAGTTGGCGATGGCGCCGATACCGCGCAAGGCGGTATCCAGGGCGTTGTATTCGGTGGAAAAGGTGCCGACGGTAACGCGGTAGCGGTTGGTGAGCGGATGGTAGGAAAGCTTGTATTGCACTTGGTTGTCGCTGCTGACGATTTGGCTGATTTTAAACCGGTAGGCGGCAATTGTGGGGGCGGAAAGCTGGTAGCTCAGGGTGAAATTCAGCGGCACACCTTGTGAGAGCGCCTGCCGGAGCTGGTCGGGCAGCTCGGTTTGGAAACGGCTGCTGATGAGCAGCTGACCGGAAGCGGTGAGCTTGGCTTGTGCGCGGGTTGTGCCGATGCCTTCTGCGGCCGTCTGAAAAGACCAAGCCAGCAGAATGGGCAACAGCAGCAGTTTACTGCTTTTGAATAAGCGCGTAATAAAAGCCATCTTGGTGCTTGCCGGGTAAGAGCACATGCGATTCGAGCAGCTCGGCATCGGCATGGCGGGTTAAAAATTTTTGCAGTTGCTGCGCGTTTTCTTCTTCAAAAATCGAGCAGGTGGCCAGCAGCATTCTGCCGTTTTTTGTCAGGGTTTGCCACAAAGCGTCTAGCAGGGCTTCTTGCTGGCGGGCGGTTTTGGCGGCATCGCCGGGCCGGCGCAACCATTTGATATCGGGGTTGCGGCGTATTACGCCCGAGGCGGTGCAGGGTACGTCGGCCAAAACGGCATCAAACGGTCTGCCATCATACCACGCGCTCAGGTCTTGTGCGTCGGCGCAGGCCAAAGAGGCCGTCTGAAAACCTAAGCGGTCGAGGTTGCTTTGTACGCGGGCCAAACGGGTTTCATCAATGTCGAGCGCGGTTACGCGGCAGTCGGCCAATTCGAGCAGGTGGCCGGTTTTGCCGCCGGGGGCGGCGCAGGCATCGAGTATGCGTTCGCCGTGTTGCGGTTTGAGCAGGTAGGCGGCTTGTTGTGCGCCGAAATCCTGCACCGATACCAGGCCGTCTGAAAAACCCGGCAGTTGGGCAACGGGCAGCGGTTCGGCCAGTTGCACGGCGTAATCGTCGAGCGCTTTGGCGGCGATGCCGGCTTCGGCCAGCGTGGCCAGATAGCTTTCGGCATTGCCGCGGCGGCGGTTGATGCGCAGCGTCATCGGCGGGTGGGTTTGCAGTGTGGTGAGGATGTTGTGCCAATATTTCGGGTAGTGGTGGCGCAAATAGGCAATCCACCATTCGGGCAGGTTGTGTTTGGCGACATCGTTTTTTTTGCAGGCGGCCGCCAATTGGTCTCGCTCGCGTAAAAAGCGGCGCAAAACGGCGTTGGCAAACGAGCGGAACTGGCCTTTGCCGATTTTGGCGATGCTCTCTACGGCTTCGTTGACCACCGCGTGGGGGGCGTTGCGGCTGTGGTGCAGTTGGTACATGGCCGCCAGCAGCAGGCTTTCAAGTTGTAGGTTGGTGATGGGCTTGTTGAGCATTTGTGCCAGCATAAAGCGCAGGCTGCCGGCATAACGCTGCACGCCGTAAGCGATGTCTTGCAGGGCGCCGTTTTCTTGTGCGCTCAAGTCGGGATGGGCGGCGCGGATGTCGGCCAGTGCATCTTGCAGGTTGCGGCCTTCAGCCACGGCGGCAATGCTTTGGGCAGCCAGTTGTTGGGCGCGTGCCATGCTCATAATTGTGTGCCTTTTGCGATGCTGCGGCCGGCGGCGAAGGCGGCAATCGGCATGCGTTTGCTGCCGGCGGGCTGCAATTCGGTAATTTTCAAGGCGCCTTCGCCGCAGGCCACGATGAGGCCGTCTGAAGATATGGCCGATACGGTGCCCGGTTCGCCGCTTTGGGCGACCACTTCTGCCTGCCAGATTTTCAGTGGTTTGCCTTGATATTCGGTCCAAGCGCCGGGCACGGGGTTGAAGGCACGGATTTTGCGTTCAATCACTGTGGCGGGTTCGTGCCAATCGATTTTGGCTTCTTCTTTGCTGAGTTTTTGTGCATAGGTTGCACCGTTTTCGGGTTGTGGTGTGGCGTTCAGACGGCCTGTTTGCTGTAGTTGTTGTAAATCTGCAACAATCGCCTGTGCGCCGATGTGCATTAAAGCGTCGTGCACTTCATTGGCAGTGTCTGTGTGGCGGATGCTGTAGCGGTGTTCGCTGACCACATCGCCGGTGTCCAACCCTGCATCCATCTGCATGATGCAGACGCCGGTTTCGGTATCGCCCGCTTCAATCGCGCGCTGAATCGGTGCCGCACCGCGCCAACGCGGCAGCAAAGAGGCGTGGATGTTGAGGCAGCCGTGTTTGGGCGTGTCGAGCACGGCTTGCGGCAGAATCAGCCCGTAGGCGGCCACCACCATCACATCGGCGTTTTGTTCGCGCAATAAGGCTTGTGCTGCTTCGTGGCGCAATGAAGCAGGTTGAGCCACGCTTAAGCCCAATTCGAGCGCCGCCTGTTTGACCGGGCTCTCTTGCAGCTGCATGCCGCGGCCTTTGGGGCGGTCGGGCTGAGTGAGCACCAGCGGTATTTGGAAACCCGCAGCGGCGATGGCTTTAAGGGCAGCGGCGGCAAAATCGGGTGTGCCGGCGAAAATCACGTTCATATTGGAGGCCGTCTGAAAAGGTTTAGAGGTCGTGTTTGGCACGTTTTTTCAATTTGGTTTTGATGCGGTTTTGTTTCAGCGGCGACAGGTATTCGACAAACACTTTGCCCATCAGATGGTCGAGCTCGTGTTGGATGCAGATGGCCAGCAGGCCGTCGGCTTCGAGGGTGAATTTTTCGCCGTTTTCATCAAAGGCTTCTACGGTAACGCGTTCGGCGCGGGTTACGGTGTCGTAAATGCCGGGTACCGACAGGCAGCCCTCTTCGTAAGTGGTTTCGCCGTCTTTATGCGTGATGGTGGGGTTGATGAATACGCGCGGCTCGTTGTGCTCTTCGGTGAGATCCATCACCACCACGCGCTCGTGCACGTCTACCTGTGTGGCGGCCAGGCCGATGCCGTGTGAGGCATACATGGTTTCAAACATGTCGGCCACCAGGGTTTTGATGCGGCCATCGATTTCGGCAACGGGCGCGGCAACGGTGTGCAGGCGCTCGTCGGGGTATTTTAAAATATTCAGTAATGCCATAATAATAATCTCATTGATGAGGTGCGCGGTTTTAGCGCTATGATGCCAACAACATTCGGTGGTAAAATGATGCGTTAGTTTTCGGCAGACACAGCTGCCTGTTTTTTTGTCGGTTTTATTTTATTTTAATGATGACAGTCTGGATCGTTTTCAAGGGGAACATGTCATGCAAAAACGTATTATAACCTTGCTTTGTGCTGTTGGCTTGGCAATTTCCGCCCAAGCATCTGCTGCCGGGCTGAAGCTGCGCGCCGATGCGCCAGCCCGTTATACGGTGAAGCCGGGCGATACTTTGTGGAGTATTTCGGGCAAATATCTTTACAGCCCGTGGCAATGGAGCCGTTTGTGGGGCGCCAACCGCAGCGCCGTGCGCAATCCGCATTTGATTTATCCGGGCCAGGTGCTGGTGCTGCATTATGTGAACGGCCGGCCGCGCTTGGCGTTTGACGGCGCCGCCTCATATCGCGACGGCATTCCGGTGGTGAAGCTGACGCCGCGTGTGCGTGAAATGTCGTCGGGTTATGGCATCCAAACGCTCAACATGAATTTTTACCGCATGTTTATGCAGCATCCGCAGGTGATTGCACAAATGCAGACCCAAGATGCGCCGCGCCTGATTGAAGGCCCCGACAGCCGCATGCTCTACAGCAGGGGCGACCGCGTTTATGCCTACAACATCACCGAGCCGGGCCGCTATCTGGTGTATCGTGCCCGCAAAGATATTCTCGACCCCGACACTAATAAATATTTGGGGCAGGAAGTGGTATTCAGCGGGGTGGTAAGCACTTTGCCCTATACCAACAGCGCACTGGATGCGCGCAGTGAAAACGATGCCCGCTATCTGCCGGAAGGCGAATACTACACCCGCCTGCACCCGCTGGTAAAAATCCCCACCCAAACCGCCCGGCCGATGGTGGTGGAAGAGGCGGTGTCGGAAATCCGCAAAGGCGATTTTCTGCTGAAAATGACCGATGAGGGCGACAGTTTCCAAATGATGCCCCATGCGCCGGCGGTGCGTGTTAACGCCAAAGTGGTGTCGATTTTCGACGGTGTGAGTGAAGCGGGGCAGTTTCAAACCATCACGCTCAACAAAGGCGAGGCCGACGGTTTGGATAAAGGCACGGTGTTGAGCCTGTATAAACGCAGCCGCCAAACCCGTGTGGATTTGGAAGAAGGCGCCAAAGGCCGCCGCAGCGTGGTGAAATACGTATCGATTCCGGCCGAAGAAGCAGGCTTGGCGATGGTATACCGCACCAGTGAGCATCTGGCTTCGGCCATTATTCTGGAAAGCCTGACCAACATCAATATCGGCGATGTGGCTTCGGAGCCGGGGCGTGATTTGGATAATATGGCCGATGATGTACCGCATGTGAAAAATGCGCCGCAAGAGCCGCACGATACCGAAAACAACGAATATAATTTCCGCAGCAATATCAATCTGTATTGATTGAGGCCGTCTGAAAGAAAGCACACAGCAATGTGTGCTTTTCTTGATGGAGCAAACGGTGCTATAGGATCGGCAAGTATTTGCGCGCGCAGTTAAAATATGCCATAAATAAATGTCATAAGGCGTTGTGGAGTGATGCCGCGGTTTGAGGCCGTCTGAAACCCACCCATAAAAGCCAGCTAATAAGGCGGCACCGGCGGCGAGACGGGTCAACGGTGTTAGATGATTTTTATGAATGAGTATGAAAGTTATTGAAGGGGAATCCGTCATGAATGATGACCAACGTTTTGCCTGGATACAATTGGCGCTGACACCTTATGTGGGCGCAGAAAGTTTTTTATTGCTGTTGCAGCGTTTCGGCAGCCCGCAAGCCGCATTGGCCGCACCGCCCGATGCAGTGCGCGAATGTTTGCACCACAAACAGGCTTTGGCCGCATGGGCGGGCGATAACCGTCAAGCGGTTGCGGCCGCCGAAGCAGCCATGGTTTGGGCGGCGCAAGACGGTTGCCGGGTGATGTTGCTGTGTGACGATGATTTTCCGGTGATGTTGACCGAGGGGATGACGCCGCCGCCGTTGTTGTTTTTGCGTGGGAATGCCGATTTGCTGCACCAAGCTTCGGTGGCCGTGGTCGGCAGCCGCCATGCCACCCCGCAAGCCATGCGGATTGCCAAAGATTTCGGCGAAGCCATGGGCGGGCGCGGCATTGCCGTGGTGTCGGGCATGGCGGCGGGCATCGATACCGCCGCCCATCAAGGCGCTTTGCAGGCCGGTGGCGGCACCATCGCGGTGTGGGGCACCGGTATCGACCGCATTTATCCGCCCGGTAACAAACCCTTGGCTTATCAAATCGCCGAACAGGGCCTGATTGTGAGCGAGTTTCCACTCGGCACCCGCCCGCTGGCCGGTAATTTTCCACGCCGCAACCGTATCATCGCCGCATTGGCACAAGCCACGCTGGTGGTGGAAGCCGCGCCCGAATCCGGTTCGCTGATTACTGCCCGGCTGGCTGCCGAAATGGGGCGCGAAGTGATGGCGGTGCCCGGCTCGATTGATAATCCGCACAGCAAAGGCTGTCACAAATTGATTAAAGAAGGTGCAAAACTGGTGGAATGTTTGGATGATATTGTGCAAGAGTGCCCGCAACTGTTGCAAAAGCAACCCATGTCATCATATGCTATATATAAAGAAGCCCCGGCCGGCAGAAAATCTTTCGATAAACCTTCTGAGCAGGTCAAGCAATCGGCTGCGCCGCCGGTGCCGAAAGATGCGCCGCTGCTGGAAGCAATGGGTTATGACCCGATACATCCCGACAGTTTGGCACAGCAGCTGCAACTGAGCGCCGCCGATGTTTATGCCCGACTGCTGGAGCTTGAGCTCGAGGGGGCTGTTGCAGCCATGCCCGGCGGTCGCTATCAACGTATTTAAGAAAAATTAAGGAAACACCATGGCAGAAATGGCAGAAGTCATCGCCTTTTTAATTGAACACTTCCAAGACTTCGATGCCTGTCCGCCGTCAGATGATTTGGGGCAGATTCTCGAAGATGTCGGTTTTGACGATGTGGATATCGGCAACGCCTTGATGCTGCTCGACGTATTGCGCGAAGGGCCGGGTATGGCCGCACCCCAATACCGTGCCGATGCGATGCGGATTTACGGCCCGGAAGAGCTGGATGCGCTGCCGCAAGAAGTGTTGGGCCTGCTGCATTTTTTGGAAAAAGCCGGCGCCGTCAACGGCGAGCAGCGTGAATTTGTGGTGCATGCGCTGTTGCACATGCCGTCTGAAGAAATCAGCGTAGACATGGCCAAAGTGCTCACTTTGCTGGTGTTGTGGGCGCATAAGTCAGAATTGCCGGTGCTGATCGGCGATGAGCTGATGATGGCGCTGCACGGCAAAGCCGTGATGCATTAATACAGAAAGCCGTTTGCCGAAGCTATCGTGAAATGAATCAAAAAGCGCTAAGGCCTTGCTGCCTTGGCCCACTGTTTTCTTCATGCCGCTATATTGCAAGCGGGCAGGGCAGCAGCAACATACCGTTTTTCAGACGGCCATATTTATCTTCAGGCCGTCTGAAACGCAATACACCCATACATTTATAGAGAAAAAAATGGCAAAAAACCTGTTGATTGTAGAATCACCCTCCAAAGCCAAAACACTGAAAAAATACCTCGGCAGCGAATTTGAAATCCTCGCTTCCTACGGTCACGTGCGTGATTTGGTGCCGAAAAACGGCGCAGTCGATCCGGAAAACGATTTCGCCATGAAATACCAGCTGGTTGCCCGCAACAGCAAACACGTCGATGCCATCGTGGCTGCGGCCAAGGAGGCAGAAAACCTGTATCTCGCCACCGACCCGGATAGAGAAGGCGAGGCCATTTCATGGCACTTGCAGGAAATCCTCAAATCCAAACGCGGCCTGAAAAACCTCAAACCGCAGCGGGTCGTATTTCACGAAATCACCAAAAACGCTGTGCTCGACGCCATTGCCCACCCGCGCGAATTGGAAGTGAATCTGGTAGACGCCCAGCAGGCGCGCCGCGCATTGGATTATCTGGTCGGCTTCAACCTCTCGCCGCTGTTGTGGAAAAAAATCCGCCGCGGCTTGAGCGCCGGCCGCGTACAAAGCCCCGCCCTGCGCCTGATTTGCGAGCGTGAAAACGAAATCCGCGCCTTTGAAACCCAAGAATATTGGACGGTGCATCTCGACAGCCACAAAGGCCGCAGCAAATTCAGCGCCAAACTGGTGCAATATAAAGGCGACAAACTCGAACAATTCGCCCTGCCCGACGAAGCCGCCCAAGCCGATGCGTTGAAAGCGCTTGAGGGCAAAGAGGCGCAAGTGGCCGCCATCGAAAAGAAAAAACGCAGCCGCAACCCCGCCGCACCGTTTACCACCTCCACCATGCAGCAAGATGCCGTGCGCAAACTCGGCATGACCACCGACCGCACCATGCGCACCGCCCAGCAACTTTATGAAGGCATGGATGTCGGCCAAGGCGCCATCGGTTTGATTACCTATATGCGTACCGACAGCGTGACCCTTTCCGATGAAGCCCTCACCGAAATCCGCCACTACATTGAAAATAAAATCGGCAAAGATTATCTGCCCTCATCGGCCAAACAATACAAAACCAAATCCAAAAATGCTCAAGAAGCCCACGAAGCCATCCGTCCGACTTCGGTTTACCGCACGCCCGAGAGCGTGAAGCCCTTTCTGAGCGCCGACCAATTCAAGCTTTATCAAATGATTTGGCAGCGCACTGTTGCCTGCCAGATGACCCCGGCCAAATTCGACCAAACCACCGTCGATATCGCCGTAGGCGAGGGCGTATTCCGCGTAACCGGCCAAGTGCAGACCTTTGCCGGCTTTTTGAGTGTGTATGAAGAAGGCACCGACGACAGCGATGAAAGCGAAGACAACAAAAAACTGCCCGAGATGAAAGAAGGCGAAACCCTGCCTGTTGATGCGCTTTACGGCGAACAACACTTCACCAGCCCGCCGCCGCGCTTCAACGAAGCCACGCTGGTAAAGGCATTGGAAGAATTCGGCATCGGCCGCCCCTCCACCTACGCCAGCATCATCTCCACGCTCAAAGACCGCGAATACGTTACCCTTGAGCAAAAACGCTTTATGCCCACCGACACCGGCGACATCGTGAATAAATTCCTCACCGAACACTTCGCCCAATATGTCGATTACCACTTCACCGCCAAACTCGAAGACCAGCTCGACGACATCGCCAGCGGCAAACGCCAATGGGTGCCCGTGATGAGCCAATTTTGGAAAGGCTTCGACAAACAGGTAAAAGAAAAAGAAGGCATCGAGCGCGCCAAATTTACCACCGAAGAGCTGGACGAAATCTGCCCGAAATGCGGCAACCACAAACTGCAAATCAAATTCGGCCGCAACGGCCGCTTCATCGCCTGCGCCGGCTACCCTGAATGCAGCTACACCCGCAACGCCAACGAAACCGCCGAAGAAGCCGCCGAACGCCAGGCCAAAGACGAAGCCGAACAAGCCGAGCTGGCCGGCCGCGAATGCCCCAAATGCGGCGGCGGCCTGGTGTATAAATACAGCCGCACCGGCAGCAAATTTATCGGTTGTGCCAACTACCCCAAGTGCAAACACATCGAGCCCTTGGAAAAGCCCAAAGATACCGGCGTGGTTTGCCCGCAATGCGGCAAAGGCCATCTGGTTGAACGCAAATCCCGCTACGGCAAACTTTTTTACAGTTGCAGCACCTACCCCGACTGCAACTACGCCACTTGGAATCCGCCGATTGCAGAAGAATGCCCGAACTGCCATTGGCCGGTTTTGACCATCAAAACCACCAAACGCTGGGGCGTGGAAAAAGTGTGCCCGCAGAAAGAATGCGGTTGGAAAGAACAAATCGAACCGCCAGCGCCGAAAGAGTAAATAAGGTAGAAGAAGGCCGTCTGAAATAAGTCTCAGACAGTCTTTATCGGCAAGTAGGGCAGGGTGCGATGTGCCCTGCTGCTAAAATTCAACTGAAGACAGAAAGTTTAATCATGGAAACCCACGAAAAAATCCGCCTGATGCGCGAGTTGAATAAATGGTCGCAAGAGGATATGGCGGAAAAGCTGGAAATGTCGGCGGGTGGTTATGCCAAAATCGAGCGGGGTGAAACGCAATTGAATATTCCGCGTTTGGAGCAGATTGCCAAGATTTTCAATGTCAGCATGTGGGACTTGTTTCATGCTGGCAAAGGGGGATTGGTGCTGCAAATTAATGAAGGGGATGAGAGTGGTGGCGATATTTCTTATTTAATAGGGGATAATTCAGCTGAAATAAAGGTGTTGAAGCTGCAATTGGCTCATTATCAAGAATTATTGGCGCAAAAAGATAAGGAGATCGAGCTGTTACGCAAAATGGCCGGTATGGATAATTAAGTCGTTTGATTGGTAAAATAGGCCGTCTGAAAGCGTATTGGCTTTCAGACGGCCTATTTTGATGAAAGCAAGGAATGAAGAGTAGCAAATACAGCAACCAAGTCCGCATTGTCGGCGGCACACATCGCGGCCGCAAATTGGCGTTTGCCGATGCCGAAGGCTTGCGCCCTACGCCCGACAGGGTGCGTGAGCAGGTGTTCAATTGGCTGGGGCAGGATCTCACCGGTAAAAGCGTGTTGGACTTATTTTCCGGCAGCGGTGCGTTGGGGTTGGAAGCAGCATCACGCCGTGCGGCTAAGGTGGTGATGGTGGAAAGCAACCGGCAAACTGCGCGTATATTGCAGCAGGCGCGGCAAACACTGGCGTTGCCGCAGGTGGAAATAGTAGTTTCAGACGGCCTGTTGTATTTGCAGCAAACACAGCAGCAGTTTGATGTGGTGTTTCTTGATCCGCCGTTTGCCTGGCAGCAATGGCCACAATTGTTCGATTTATTACAAGGCCGTCTGAAAAACGGAGCCATGGTTTACATTGAAGCGGGCCGTTTGCCTGAAATGCCGTCCTGGCTCACGGCGCATCGGCAGGGCAAGGCGGGTATAAGCCGCTTTGAGTTGCGGCTGTATGTGCAAGTGGCTGAATAGAATAGTGTTTAAGAATTATTATCAGAGTGAAAAGGATGATAAAGAAACAGGCGGAAATGCAGTTTATGCTATAATCTCGGGTTATCGGTTTTGAAAACACACTAAAAGGAAAAGCACAATGTCACTCTTTATTACCGACGAGTGCATCAACTGCGACGTATGCGAGCCCGAATGCCCGAATGATGCCATTTATCAGGGTGAAGAGATTTATGAAATCAACCCTAATCTGTGCACCCAATGCGTCGGTCATTATGATGAGCCCCAATGTCAGCAGGTATGCCCTGTCGACTGTATTTTAATTGATGAAGAGCATCCCGAAAGCGAAGCGGATTTGCAGGCTAAATATGAGCGGATTATTGCTGAAAAATAAAAATATTTAAAAATTATCAAGTTGCATCTGATTTCAAGAAAAATTAAAAAATATGCTTGACGGCACATCATCCGGTCTATAATATTGCGTTTCTCTTTTGGAGGGATTCCCGAGCGGCCAAAGGGGGCAGACTGTAAATCTGTTGCGTAAGCTTCGAAGGTTCGAATCCTTCTCCCTCCACCAAAATCCAATCTTAATATTGGAGCAGAGAAAAGTAAGTGCGGGTGTAGCTCAATGGTAGAGCAGAAGCCTTCCAAGCTTACGGTGAGGGTTCGATTCCCTTCACCCGCTCCATTAAGTATTATACAATTAGGCCCATGTAGCTCAGGGGTAGAGCACTCCCTTGGTAAGGGAGAGGTCGGCAGTTCAATTCTGCCCATGGGCACCATCCAGATTATTTTTCACTCAAACCAAAGCTTAGGATAGGAAGAATTGCCATGGCTAAAGAAAAATTCGAGCGGAGCAAACCGCACGTAAACGTTGGCACCATCGGTCACGTTGACCATGGTAAAACCACATTGACCGCAGCATTGACCACCATTTTGTCAAAAAAATTCGGTGGCGCGGCCAAAGCCTACGACCAAATCGACAATGCCCCGGAAGAAAAAGCCCGCGGTATTACCATTAATACCTCACACGTAGAATACGAAACCGAAACCCGCCACTACGCTCACGTAGACTGCCCGGGTCACGCCGACTACGTTAAAAACATGATTACCGGTGCCGCTCAAATGGACGGCGCAATCTTGGTATGTTCTGCTGCCGACGGCCCCATGCCGCAAACCCGCGAACACATCCTGTTGGCCCGCCAAGTAGGCGTACCCTATATCCTCGTGTTCATGAACAAATGCGACATGGTTGACGACGAAGAGTTGCTGGAATTGGTTGAGATGGAAATCCGCGACCTGCTGAGCAGCTACGACTTCCCGGGCGACGACTGCCCGATCATCAAAGGCTCCGCTCTGAAAGCCCTTGAAGGCGACACTTCAGACATCGGCGAACCTGCCATCTTCGCTTTGGCTGATGCACTGGACAGCTACATTCCGACACCGGAACGTGCCGTAGACAAACCCTTCCTGCTGCCGATTGAAGACGTATTCTCAATCTCAGGCCGCGGTACCGTGGTAACCGGTCGTGTAGAGCGCGGTATCATCCACGTAGGCGACGAAATCGAAATCGTTGGTCTGAAAGACACCCAAAAAACCACCTGTACCGGTGTGGAAATGTTCCGCAAATTGCTGGACGAAGGTCAGGCCGGTGACAACGTGGGCGTATTGCTGCGCGGTACCAAGCGCGAAGAAGTAGAGCGCGGTCAAGTATTGGCCAAGCCGGGCACCATTACCCCGCACACCAAATTCAAAGCCGAAGTATACGTACTGAGCAAAGAAGAAGGTGGTCGTCATACCCCGTTCTTCGCCAACTACCGTCCGCAATTCTACTTCCGCACCACCGACGTTACCGGCGCGGTAACCTTGGGCGAAGGCGTGGAAATGGTAATGCCGGGTGAAAACGTGGCCATCACCGTAGAGCTGATTGCCCCGATCGCCATGGAAGAAGGTTTGCGCTTTGCGATTCGCGAAGGCGGCCGTACTGTAGGTGCCGGTGTGGTATCTTCTGTAATCGCTTAAGTTTAGAGGCCAGTAGCTCAATTGGTAGAGTATCGGTCTCCAAAACCGAGGGTTGGGGGTTCGAGACCCTCCTGGCCTGCCAAATAAAAAATTAACCGGCCCGGGTGCCGGTTAATTTTTTTATCATATTTAGTAATATCGGGTGCGTAATGACTAAAAATACACCACAAAGTAATGAAACCAAGCAGGAGCAGGCTGTAAAGCCGGTTCGGCGTGCCTCTGATCAGGAAGTCAAGCCGGCCTCAAATGCGGCGGATATGTTTAAGCTGTGCATTGCGGCAGCGGTGGTGGCCGGAAGCATTTGGGTTTTTTATAATGCACTTTCTCTGCCCTCGTATCTGCGTATCCTGGCTCCGGTGTTCGGTGTTGTTGTGGGTTTGCTGATTGTTTTTTACTGGTGTGGTTTTGGCCGCAGGCTGATTGCTTATGTGCGTGATTCCGTAACGGAATTTAAGAAAGTCGTTTGGCCGGCTCGTAATGATGCCTTTCGGATGACGGTGTTTGTTATTATCTTTGTAACTATTTTGGCAGCATTTATTTATATGGCCGATAGTGTGATTTCGTGGCTGTTTTATGATGTGTTGTTGAAGAGGGGATAAAAATGTCAAAACGGTGGTATGTCGTTCAGGCTTATTCGGGCTTTGAGAAGAATGTTCAAAAAACCTTGAAAGAGCGCATTGTGCGTGAGGGGATGGATGAATATTTTGGTCAAATTCTGGTTCCTGTTGAAGAGGTGGTGGATATTAAAAATGGCCGGAAAACCATTAGCGAACGCAAGTTTTTTCCGGGCTATGTATTGGTCGAAATGGAAATGAGCGATGACTCTTGGCATTTGGTTAAGAGTACGCCGCGGGTGTCCGGTTTTATCGGCGGCACCGCCAATCGGCCCATGCCTATTTCACAGCGCGAAGTAGATGCTATTTTGCAGCAAGTGAAGTCGGGCGTGGAAAAACCCAAGCCTAAAGTTGAATTTGAGGTGGGGCAGCCGGTTCGTGTTAATGAGGGTCCGTTTGCAGATTTCAATGGCGTAGTTGATGAAGTGAACTATGAGCGCAATAAGTTGCGTGTATCGGTACAGATTTTTGGCCGTGAAACACCGGTAGAGCTTGAGTTTAATCAGGTTGAAAAAATTTAAAAGCAACACTTTTTGAATTGAGTGATTGTTTTGCTTGAATAAAAGCCGGAAAGATTTTATAATCATCGGCTTGTTTTCTGGGAAGCGGATCTCCGCGTTATACCCGTTAATTTAGGAGCGACAAGTGGCAAAAAAAATCGTAGGCTACATTAAGCTGCAGATTCCTGCAGGTAAAGCCAACCCTTCTCCCCCCGTGGGCCCGGCTTTGGGTCAGCGTGGTTTGAATATTATGGAATTCTGTAAAGCATTTAATGCTGCAACCCAAGGCATGGAGCCGGGTTTGCCGATTCCTGTGGTGATTACTGCGTTTGCAGATAAATCATTCACATTTGTGATGAAAACACCGCCGGCATCTATTTTGCTGAAAAAAGCAGCAGGTTTGCAAAAAGGCAGCGCCAATCCGCTGACCAATAAAGTTGGTACGGTTACCCGCGCGCAATTGGAAGAAATTGCCAAAACCAAACAGCCTGATCTGACCGGTGCTGATTTGGATGCATGCGTGCGTATTATTGCCGGTAGCGCTCGCTCAATGGGCTTGGAAGTGGAGGGCGTGTAATGGCTAAAGTATCTAAACGTTTAAAAACTTTGCGTGATTCTGTTGATGCTAACAAACTGTATGCAATTGATGAAGCCATTACCTTGGTGAAAGGTGCGGCTACCGCCAAATTTGACGAGTCTGTTGATGTGTCTTTCAACCTGGGTGTTGATCCGCGTAAATCCGATCAGGTTATCCGTGGTTCGGTTGTGCTGCCGAAGGGTACTGGTAAAACGACCCGTGTTGCCGTGTTTACCCAAGGTGCTAATGCTGATGCAGCCAAAGAAGCCGGTGCTGATATCGTAGGCTTTGAAGATTTGGCTGCCGAAGTAAAAGCCGGTAATCTGAATTTTGATGTGGTAATTGCTTCTCCGGATGCGATGCGTATTGTAGGTCAGCTGGGTACTATTTTAGGCCCGCGCGGATTGATGCCGAACCCGAAAGTAGGCACAGTAACACCTAATGTGGCAGAAGCAGTAAAAAATGCGAAAGCCGGTCAGGTTCAATACCGCACCGACAAAGCAGGTATCGTACATGCAACCATTGGTCGCGCTTCTTTCGGTGAAGCTGATTTGCGTGAAAACTTTGATGCTTTGCTGGATGCTGTTGTAAAAGCTAAACCTGCTGCAGCAAAAGGCCAATACCTGAAAAAAGTATCGGTTTCAAGCACCATGGGTTTGGGTGTGCGTGTGGATACTTCCAGCATCAACAACTAAAGAAATTTTCAGGCGGCCTGCACTTGGAGAGGCCGTCTGAATGTTGGGCTACTTAAATCATTAAGTAGATGTCCAAGACCGTAGGGATCGCAAGATTTAATCCTAAACAACCCTACGCAGACGGTAGTCCTGAATCGAATAACAAGGTCGCTTGTGAAATGTCTATTTAGGTTGCCGCGCTGGTGAAATATCTTGATTGAGGTATTTCTTTTTTAAACAGTGGGAGGTGGACCTTGAGTCTCAATATTGAAACCAAGAAAGCAACCGTAGAAGAGATCGGCAGTGCAATTGCCGGTGCTCAAACTATGGTCGTTGCTGAGTATCGCGGTATCAGTGTTGCGAGCATGACTGAGCTTCGCGCTAATGCACGTAAAGAAGGCGTATATTTGCGCGTTCTGAAAAATACATTGGCTCGTCGTGCAGTGGAAGGCACTTCATTTGCAGCATTGGCAGACCAAATGGTTGGTCCGTTGGTATATGCTGCATCTGAAGATCCGGTTGCCGCAGCAAAAGTACTGCATCAATTCTCAAAAAAAGATGACAAAATTATCATCAAAGCAGGTTCTTACAACGGTGATTTGCTGGATGCGGCAAGTGTTGCCGAGCTGGCTTCTATTCCGAGCCGTGAAGAGCTGTTGGCTAAACTGCTGGGCGTTATGCAAGCACCTGTTTCAGGTTTTGCACGCGCATTGGCCGCATTGGCAGCCAAGCAAGCAGAAACCGAAGCTGCGTAACAATTTTGCATTTATTTTAATAAATCATTAAATATCAATATTTTAGGAGTTTAAATAGCATGGCTATTACTAAAGAAGACATTTTGGAAGCCGTTGGTGCTTTAACTGTTATGGAATTGAACGACTTGGTTAAAGCGTTCGAAGAAAAATTCGGCGTTTCTGCTGCTGCTTTGGCAGTTGCCGGTGGTGCTGCTGCCGGCGGCGCCGCTGCTGCTGAAGAAAAAACTGAGTTTGACGTGGTTCTGACTGCTGCCGGTGATCAAAAAGTAGGCGTGATCAAAGTGGTTCGTGCCATTACCGGTCTGGGTTTGAAAGAAGCCAAAGATATGGTTGACGGTGCGCCGAAAACTGTTAAAGAGGGCGTTTCTAAAGCTGAAGCTGAAGACATCCAAAAACAATTGGAAGAAGCAGGCGCTAAAGTCGAAATCAAATAATTTGATTTTTGCTAAAGGCTGGCAGTTTACTGCCAGCCTTATTTCGCTTTCTGAAAGTATAAATTTGATTATTTACATTTATTTACCGTTGTATAAAAAATTATTGTAAATAAATGTAAGCAATTGCTTATTATCAAAAGTCTCCCTCTCTATGGAGTTTCACATGAGTTATTCGTTTACCGAGAAAAAACGTATCCGCAAGAGCTTTGCAAAACGTGCCAATGTATTGGAAGTGCCGTTTTTGCTGGCCACCCAGCTGGATTCCTATGCTAAATTCCTGCAATTGGAAAAACCTTTTGACCAGCGCAGCGATGATGGTCTGCAAGCTGCATTCAGCTCGATTTTTCCGATTGTCAGCCATAACGGTTATGCCCAGTTGGAGTTTGTGCATTATGTATTGGGCGAGCCGCTGTTTGATATTCCCGAATGCCAATTGCGCGGCATCACTTATGCTGCGCCGTTGCGTGCGCGCATCCGCTTGAAAATTTTCGATAAAGAATCGTCCAAGCCCGGTGTGGTAAAAGAAATCCGCGAGAATGAAGTATACATGGGCGAAATTCCGCTGATGACACCGAGCGGGTCGTTTGTGATTAACGGCACTGAGCGTGTGATTGTGTCTCAGTTGCACCGCTCTCCCGGCGTTTTCTTCGAACATGATAAGGGTAAAACCCACTCGTCAGGCAAGCTGTTGTTTTCTGCGCGCATCATTCCTTACCGCGGTTCTTGGTTGGACTTCGAGTTTGATCCGAAAGATTTGCTGTATTTCCGTATCGACCGCCGCCGCAAAATGCCGGTAACGATTTTGTTGAAAGCCTTGGGCTACAACGATGAGCAGATTCTCAACACGTTTTATGACAAGGAAACCTTTTATTTGTCTAAAGACGGTGTGCAAACCGATTTAATCGCAGGCCGTCTGAAAGGCGAAACTGCAAAAGCCGATATTGTAGATAAAGACGGCAATGTACTGGTAGCTCAAGGTAAACGTATTACGGCGAAAAATATCCGTGATATCGCCAATGCCGGGCTGACCCGCCTGGATGTGGATGCGGAAAGCCTGTTGGGTAAGATTTTAGCGGGTGATGTGATTGTTCCCGATACCGGCGAGGTATTGGCAACTGCAAATGAGGAAATTACCGAAGAGTTGTTGGCCAAACTGGATATTCACGGGGTAACGCAAGTAGATACTCTGTATATCAATGAATTGGATCAGGGCGGCTATATTTCCAATACCTTGCGTACAGATGAAACTGCTGATCAGCAAGCGGCTCGTGTAGCGATTTACCGTATGATGCGCCCGGGCGAACCGCCCACCGAAGAAGCGGTGGAAATGTTGTTTAACCGTTTGTTCTTCAGTGAGGAAAGCTACGATTTGTCACGCGTGGGCCGAATGAAGTTCAATACCCGCACTTATGAGCAAAAATTAAGTGAAGCGCAAAATGCATCATGGTATGGCCGTCTGTTAAATGAAACTTTTGCCGGTGCTGCTGAAAAAGGCGGTTATGTTTTGAGCGTAGAAGACATTGTGGCATCGATTGCCACTCTGGTTGAATTGCGTAATGGCCATGGTGAAGTAGATGATATCGACCATCTAGGTAATCGTCGTGTGCGCTCGGTAGGTGAATTGGCGGAAAACCAGTTCCGCAGCGGCTTGGCACGTGTCGAACGGGCGGTAAAAGAACGCCTGAATCAGGCGGAATCTGAAAACCTGATGCCGCACGATCTGATTAATGCCAAACCGGTTTCTGCTGCAATCAAAGAGTTTTTCGGTTCCAGCCAGCTGAGCCAATTTATGGATCAAACCAATCCGCTTTCGGAAATCACCCATAAACGCCGCGTATCAGCCTTGGGGCCGGGCGGTTTGACCCGCGAACGTGCCGGCTTCGAGGTGCGCGACGTACACCCGACTCACTATGGCCGTGTATGTCCGATTGAAACCCCTGAGGGCCCGAACATTGGTTTGATTAACTCGCTGTCGGTGTTTGCCCGCACCAACGAATACGGCTTTTTGGAAACGCCTTACCGCCGTGTTGCGGATGGCAAAGTAACCAATGAAATCGACTATTTGTCGGCGATTGAAGAAGGCCGTTATGTGATTGCACAGGCCAACGCCGAGTTGGATGAAGACGGCGTGCTGACCGGTGATTTAGTGACCTGTCGTGAAAAAGGCGAAACCATCATGGCCACGCCTGACCGCGTGCAATATATGGACGTGGCCACCGGCCAAGTGGTATCAGTAGCAGCTTCGCTGATTCCGTTCCTGGAGCATGATGATGCCAACCGTGCCTTGATGGGGGCGAACATGCAACGTCAGGCCGTGCCGTGTCTGCGCCCGGAAAAACCGATGGTCGGTACCGGCATCGAGCGTGCTGTGGCAGTGGATTCTTCTACTGCGATTGTGGCCCGCCGCGGCGGTATTGTTGAATATGTAGATGCCAACCGCGTGGTGGTGCGTGTGCATGATGATGAGGCGACTGCCGGCGAAGTGGGTGTGGACATCTACAATCTGGTGAAGTTCACCCGCTCCAACCAATCCACCAACATCAACCAACGTCCGGTGGTGAAAGCCGGCGACGTGTTGCAACGCGGTGATGTGGTTGCCGATGGCGCATCAACCGATTTGGGCGAATTGGCGTTGGGTCAAAACATGACCATCGCTTTTATGCCGTGGAACGGTTATAACTACGAAGATTCGATTCTGCTGTCTGAAAAAGTGGCCGCTGATGACCGCTACACCTCCATCCATATTGAAGAATTGAATGTGGTGGCGCGCGATACCAAGCTGGGCGCGGAAGACATTACCCGCGATATTCCGAATTTGTCTGAGCGCATGCAAAACCGTTTGGATGATTCAGGTATCGTGTATATCGGTGCTGAAGTCGAAGCCGGCGATGTATTGGTAGGCAAAGTAACACCTAAAGGTGAAACCCAACTTACGCCGGAAGAAAAACTGCTGCGTGCGATTTTCGGTGAAAAAGCATCAGATGTGAAAGATACTTCGCTGCGTATGCCCACCGGTATGAGCGGCACGGTTATTGATGTGCAGGTATTTACCCGTGAAGGCATTCAGCGCGACAAACGTGCCCAAGCAATTATCGATTCCGAGCTGAAACGCTACCGCCAAGATTTGAGCGATCAATTGCGTATTTTCGATAACGATGCCTTCAGCCGTATCGAGCGCATGATTGTCGGTCAGACAGCCAATGGCGGCCCGATGAAATTGGCCAAAGGCAGCGCCATCACTACCGAATATTTGGCCGGTTTGCCGAGTAAGCACGATTGGTTCGATATCCGCATGAGCGATGAGTCGTTGGCTAAACAAATGGAGCTGATCAAAGTCAGCCTGCAGCAAAAACGTGAAGAGTCAGATGCTCTTTATGAAATCAAGAAGAAAAAACTGACACAAGGCGACGAATTGCAGCCGGGCGTGCAAAAAATGGTGAAAGTGTTTATCGCCATCAAACGTCGCTTGCAGGCGGGCGATAAAATGGCCGGCCGTCACGGTAACAAAGGTGTGGTATCACGCATTTTGCCGGTCGAAGATATGCCCTACATGGCAGACGGTCGTCCGGTGGACATCGTGCTGAACCCCTTGGGTGTACCGTCGCGTATGAACATCGGCCAGATTCTCGAAGTGCATCTGGGCTGGGCGGCAAAAGGTATCGGCGAGCGTATCGACCGTATGCTGGCAGAGCAGCGCAAAGTGGGCGAAATCCGCGAATTTTTGAACAAGCTGTACAACAACAGCGGCAAGCAGGAACATCTCGACGAATTGAATGATGACGAGATTCTCGAGTTGGCAGCCAATCTGAAACGCGGTGCCACATTTGCCTCGCCGGTATTTGACGGTGCAAAAGAATCGGAAATCCGCGATATGCTGAACCTGGCATATCCGAGTGATGATCCCGAAGTGGAAAAATTGGGCTTCAACGACAGTAAAACCCAAATTACGCTGTATGACGGCCGTTCAGGCGAAGCATTTGACCGCCGCGTTACCGTAGGCGTGATGCATTATCTGAAACTGCACCATTTGGTTGATGAGAAAATGCATGCCCGTTCGACCGGACCGTACTCACTGGTGACCCAGCAGCCGTTGGGCGGTAAAGCCCAATTCGGCGGCCAGCGCTTCGGTGAGATGGAGGTGTGGGCACTGGAAGCTTACGGTGCTGCTTACACGTTGCAAGAAATGTTGACTGTGAAGTCGGATGACGTTACAGGTCGTACCAAAATGTACGAAAACATTGTGAAAGGCGAACATAAAATCGATGCCGGCATGCCTGAGTCATTCAACGTGTTGGTAAAAGAGATTCGTTCGTTGGGCTTGGATATCGATCTGGAACGTTACTAAATATCGGAACCGGTTTTCAGACGGCCTTTGAAATAAGAAAGGCCGTCTGAAAGTAGCCATATTTTCGAAAGCCGTTTCATCAAACAGGCCGTCTGAAAACCACCGTTCCATAAGGAGCAAAAATGAATTTGTTAAACTTATTTAATCCGTTGCAGTCTGCCGGCATGGAAGAAGAATTCGATGCCATTAAAATCGGCATCGCCTCTCCGGAAACCATCCGTTCATGGTCTTACGGCGAAGTGAAAAAACCGGAAACCATCAATTACCGCACGTTCAAGCCTGAGCGTGACGGTTTGTTCTGTGCCAAGATTTTCGGCCCGGTTAAAGATTACGAATGTTTGTGCGGTAAATACAAGCGCTTGAAATTCAAAGGTGTTACCTGTGAAAAATGCGGCGTGGAAGTTACTTTGTCAAAAGTGCGCCGCGAACGCATGGGCCACATTGAGCTGGCCGCACCGGTGGCTCATATCTGGTTCTTGAAATCGCTGCCGTCCCGTTTGGGCATGGTGCTCGACATGACTTTGCGCGACATCGAGCGCGTGCTGTATTTCGAAGCCTTTGTGGTTACCGATCCCGGCATGACATCGCTGCAACGCCGCCAATTGCTGACCGAAGATGATTACTATGCCAAGTTGGATGAATTCGGCGATGATTTTGATGCCAAAATGGGCGCGGAAGGTGTGCGCGATTTGTTGCGCGGTCTCGACATCGCCGCTGAAATCGAAGTATTGCGCCAAGAATTGGAATCCACCGGCTCCGATACCAAAATCAAAAAAATCGCCAAACGCTTGAAAGTGTTGGAAGCATTCCAACGCTCGGGCATGAAGCTGGAATGGATGATTATGGATGTGCTGCCGGTGTTGCCGCCGGATTTGCGTCCGTTGGTGCCCTTGGATGGCGGCCGTTTTGCCACTTCCGATTTGAATGATTTGTACCGCCGTGTCATCAACCGTAATAACCGGTTAAAACGGTTGTTGGAGCTGCACGCCCCTGACATCATCGTGCGTAACGAAAAACGCATGCTGCAAGAAGCCGTTGATTCGCTGCTGGATAACGGCCGCCGCGGCAAAGCCATGACCGGTGCCAACAAGCGTCCGCTGAAATCGCTGGCCGATATGATTAAAGGTAAGGGCGGCCGTTTCCGTCAAAACCTGTTGGGCAAACGTGTAGACTATTCCGGCCGTTCGGTGATTACCGTAGGCCCGTACCTGCGCTTGCACCAATGTGGTCTGCCGAAAAAAATGGCATTGGAGCTGTTCAAACCGTTTATTTTCCACAAACTGGAAGTGCAAGGTTTGGCCACGACCGTAAAAGCGGCCAAGAAATTGGTTGAGCAGGAAGTGCCGGAGGTGTGGGATATTCTCGAAGAAGTGATTCGCGAGCATCCGATTATGCTCAACCGTGCGCCGACGCTGCACCGCTTGGGCATCCAGGCATTTGAGCCGATTCTGATTGAAGGCAAAGCCATTCAGCTGCACCCGCTGGTTTGTGCCGCATTCAATGCCGACTTCGACGGTGACCAAATGGCTGTCCATGTGCCCTTGAGCTTGGAAGCACAAATGGAAGCACGCACGCTGATGTTGGCCTCCAACAACGTCTTGTCACCGGCCAACGGCGAGCCGATTATCGTGCCGTCGCAAGATATCGTTTTGGGTCTGTATTACATGACCCGCGACAAAATCAACGGCAAAGGTGAAGGCAGTCTGTTTGCCGATGTGAAAGAAGTGCATCGTGCTTACCACACCAAGCAGGTTGAATTGGGTACCAAGATTACCGTGCGTTTGCGTGAATGGGTGAAAAACGAGCAGGGTGAATTCGAACCGGTAATCAACCGCTACGAAACCACCGTCGGCCGGGCGCTGTTGAGCGAAATCCTGCCCAAAGGCTTGCCGTTTGAATACATTAATAAGGCATTGAAGAAAAAAGAAATTTCTAAGCTGATTAATGGTTCGTTCCGCTTGTGCGGCCTGCGGGATACCGTGATTTTTGCCGACCATCTGATGTATACCGGCTTTGGTTTTGCAGCCAAAGGCGGCATCTCGATTTGTGTCGATGATATGGAAATTCCGAAAGAGAAAGCCAGTTTGCTGGCAGACGCCAATGCTGAAGTGAAAGAGATCGAAGACCAATACCGTCAAGGTTTGGTGACCAACGGCGAGCGTTACAACAAAGTGGTCGATATTTGGGGTCGCGCGGGTGACCGTATTGCCAAGGCGATGATGGACAACCTCTCCAAGCAAAAAGTGCTTGACCGTGACGGCAAAGAAGTGGAACAAGAGTCGTTCAACTCGATTTATATGATGGCCGACTCCGGTGCCCGTGGTTCTGCGGCACAGATTAAGCAGCTTTCAGGCATGCGCGGTTTGATGGCCAAGCCTGACGGCTCGATTATCGAAACGCCGATTACATCAAACTTCCGCGAAGGGTTGACTGTATTGCAATACTTTATTGCAACCCACGGTGCGCGTAAGGGCTTGGCGGATACCGCTTTGAAAACCGCCAACTCCGGTTACCTGACCCGCCGTTTGGTAGACGTTACCCAAGATTTGGTGGTGGTGGAAGATGATTGCGGTACCACTGATGGCTTTGTGATGAAAGCTGTGGTGCAGGGCGGTGATGTGATTGAAGCGCTGCGTGACCGTATTCTCGGCCGCGTAACTGCTTCCGATGTTGTCGACCCGTCTACCAATGAAACCTTGGTGGAAGCCGGTACGCTCTTGAACGAGCAGTTGGTTGATTTGATTGACCAATCGGGTGTGGACGAAGTGAAAGTGCGCACGCCGATTACCTGCAAAACCCGTTACGGCTTGTGCGCCCATTGTTACGGCCGTGACTTGGCGCGTGGTAAATTGGTGAACTCCGGCGAAGCTGTTGGTGTGATTGCCGCTCAGTCTATCGGTGAACCGGGTACCCAGCTGACCATGCGTACCTTCCACATCGGTGGTGCCGCATCGCGAGCCGCTGCGGCCAGTCAGGTAGAAGCTAAATCCAACGGCACCGCACGCTTCAGCAGCCAAATGCGTTATGTGGCCAACAACAAGGGCGAGCTGGTGGTCATCGGCCGTTCTTGCGAAGTGGTGATTCATGACGACATCGGTCGCGAGCGCGAGCGCCATAAAGTGCCGTACGGCGCCATTTTGCTGGTGCAAGACGGCGAGGGCGTGAAAGCCGGCCAAACGCTGGCCACGTGGGATCCGCATACCCGCCCGATGATTACCGAGCATGCCGGTCGGGTGGCCTTTGAGAATATTGAAGAGGGTGTGACTGTTGCCAAGCAAACCGATGATGTGACCGGTTTGTCTACATTGGTGGTAATTGACGGTAAGCGCCGTGCTTCCAGCACCAGCAAGCTGCTGCGCCCGACGGTAAAATTGTTGGATGAAAACGGTTTGGAAGTGTGTATTCCCGGTACCAATACGCCTGTGTCTATGGCGTTCCCGGTCGGTGCGGTGATTACTGTGCGCGAAGGTCAGGAAATCGGTAAGGGCGATGTGCTGGCGCGTATTCCGCAAGCCAGCTCGAAAACCCGCGACATTACCGGCGGTCTGCCGCGTGTGGCCGAGTTGTTTGAAGCCCGTATCCCCAAAGATGCCGGCATGCTGGCCGAGGTAACCGGCACCGTATCTTTCGGTAAAGAAACCAAAGGCAAGCAGCGTCTGATTATCACTGATGTGGACGGCGTGGCTTATGAGACTCTGATTTCCAAAGAGAAGCAGATTCTGGTGCACGACGGCCAAGTGGTCAACCGTGGCGAAACCATCGTCGACGGTTCGGTAGATCCGCACGATATTTTGCGTCTGCAAGGCATCGAAGCGCTGGCACGTTACATTGTGCAAGAGGTGCAAGAGGTTTACCGCCTGCAAGGGGTGAAGATTTCCGATAAGCACATTGAGGTCATCATCCGCCAAATGCTGCGTCGCGTGAACATCAGCGATGCAGGGGAAACCGGCTTCATCACCGGTGAACAGGTTGAACGTGCCGATGTGATGCTGGCGAATGAAAAAGCGATGGAAGAAGACAAAGAGCCGGCGCGCTATGAGAATATCCTGTTGGGTATTACCAAAGCCTCGTTGTCTACCGACTCCTTCATCTCAGCGGCTTCATTCCAGGAAACCACCCGCGTGCTGACCGAAGCGGCCATTATGGGCAAGCAAGACGAATTGCGCGGCCTGAAAGAAAATGTGATTGTCGGTCGCCTGATTCCCGCTGGTACCGGCCTGACTTACCATCGTAGTCGTCGCCAGCAATGGCAGGCACATCACGAAGCGGAAGTGGCCGAGCAGGTTGAAGAAGCCGAGTAAGTATTCAGTCAAACCAACCGCCCTATGGGAAATCATAGGGCGGTTTTTTGCAGCAATTTTCAGACGGCCTTTGGTACTGCCCATTCAAAAAGCACGTTGATGAGGCGTCTGGCTGAAGCAATAACGATCATGCTGCGAAGCGAGTACGGATGACTGTTTTTTTAGGCGGATATAAAAGTGTCATTTGAGTGCAACATAAAGTCGTTAATATCTTGAGCATTAAACCATTTTTCAGACGGCCTGTTGACTCGGTATTTGCAAAGAGGCTATAATTCCGCTCTTGCTGGCATGGTGCCTGCAATGTATTTCACTCAATAGGAACGAGAAAAAATGCCTACTATTAACCAATTGGTACGCAAAGGCCGTCAAAAGCCCGTGTACGTAAACAAAGTGCCTGCACTGGAAGCCTGTCCGCAAAAACGCGGCGTGTGTACCCGTGTGTACACTACTACTCCGAAAAAACCGAACTCTGCATTGCGTAAAGTATGTAAAGTTCGCCTGACCAACGGTTTCGAAGTCATTTCATACATCGGCGGTGAAGGCCATAACCTGCAAGAGCACAGCGTGGTGCTGATTCGCGGCGGTCGTGTAAAAGACTTGCCGGGTGTGCGTTACCATACCGTTCGCGGCTCTTTGGATACCGCAGGTGTGAAAGACCGTAAACAAGCCCGTTCTAAATACGGTGCGAAACGTCCTAAATAATGCAGGGCGCAACACAGATTATTTAAGGCACGTAGGCCGTCTGAATTGAAAAAATGCGGCCGAGTAAGTGAGCGTTTCGATAAATGCTCATGGGCATGCCCCAACTGAATAGACTAAAGGAAATTTAAAATGCCAAGACGTAGAGAAGTCCCCAAGCGCGACGTATTGCCGGATCCGAAATTCGGCAGCGTAGAGTTGTCTAAATTCATGAACGTTTTGATGATTGACGGTAAAAAATCGGTTGCAGAACGCATCGTTTATGGTGCTTTGGCGCAAATTGAGAAAAAAACCGGCCAAGAAGCCATTGAAGTGTTCAACACCGCTATTGCCAATGCCAAACCGGTTGTGGAAGTAAAAAGCCGCCGTGTCGGTGGTGCCAACTACCAAGTTCCTGTTGAAGTTCGTCCTTCACGCCGCTTGGCTCTGGCAATGCGTTGGGTGCGTGATGCAGCCCGCAAACGCGGTGAAAAATCTATGGATTTGCGCCTGGCGGGTGAACTGATTGATGCGGCCGAAGGCCGTGGCGGCGCGATGAAAAAACGCGAAGAGGTGCACCGCATGGCAGAAGCCAACAAAGCATTCTCACACTTCCGCTTCTAATCCCGATTTAGAAAGGCGACCAAAATGGCTCGTAAAACCCCGATCAGCCTGTACCGCAATATCGGTATTTCTGCCCATATTGATGCAGGTAAAACCACTACTACCGAACGTATTCTGTTCTACACCGGTCTGACCCACAAATTGGGTGAGGTGCACGATGGTGCAGCCACCACTGACTGGATGGAGCAAGAACAAGAGCGCGGTATTACCATTACTTCTGCAGCCGTAACGTCTTACTGGGCGGGTATGGCCAAGCAGTTTAAAGAACACCGCTTCAATATCATCGATACCCCGGGACACGTTGACTTCACCGTAGAAGTTGAGCGTTCTATGCGTGTATTGGATGGCGCGGTAATGGTTTACTGCGCAGTGGGCGGCGTACAACCCCAGTCTGAAACCGTATGGCGTCAGGCCAACAAATACCAAGTGCCGCGTTTGGCCTTTGTAAACAAGATGGACCGCCAAGGCGCCAACTTCTTCCGCGTAGTTGAACAAATGAAAACCCGCTTGCGTGCGAATCCGGTACCGATCGTGATTCCGGTGGGTGCAGAAGACAACTTCGAAGGCGTGGTTGACTTGGTTAAAATGAAAGCCATTATTTGGAACGAAGCCGACAAAGGTGTAACTTTCGAATACGGTGACATTCCTGCTGATTTGGCCGATACTGCTGAAGAGTGGCGTCAAAACATGATTGAAGCAGCAGCAGAAGCATCTGAAGAGCTGATGGACAAGTACCTCGGTGGTGATGAGCTGACTGAAGAAGAAATCGTTTCAGCTTTGCGTCAACGCACGCTGGCTGGTGAAATTCAGCCCATGCTGTGCGGCTCTGCCTTTAAAAACAAAGGTGTGCAACGTATGCTTGACGCCGTTGTTGAGCTGCTGCCTGCACCGACCGATATTCCGCCGGTGCAAGGTACCAAGCCGGATTCGGAAGAGGTTGACAGCCGTGAAGCCAGCGATGATGCACCGTTCTCGGCTTTGGCGTTCAAAATGATGAACGACAAATACGTCGGTAACCTGACCTTCATCCGTGTTTATTCGGGCGTGTTGAAATCAGGCGACAGCGTAATCAACTCGGTTAAAGGCACTCGTGAGCGTATCGGCCGTCTGGTGCAAATGACTGCTAATGACCGTGAAGAGATTGAAGAAGTTCGCGCCGGCGACATTGCTGCTGCCATTGGTCTGAAAGACGTGACCACTGGTGAAACCTTGTGTGCCGAAGGTGCACCGATTATCTTGGAACGCATGGAATTCCCCGAGCCGGTAATCCACGTTGCCGTTGAGCCGAAAACCAAGGCCGACCAAGAGAAAATGGGTATCGCTCTGAACCGCTTGGCTAAGGAAGACCCGTCTTTCCGCGTGCGTACAGATGAAGAGTCAGGCCAAACCATTATTTCGGGTATGGGCGAGTTGCACTTGGAAATTATTGTGGATCGTATGAAGCGTGAGTTTGCTGTGGAAGCCAACATTGGCGCACCGCAAGTGGCTTACCGTGAAACCATCCGCAAAGCCGTGAAAGCTGAATACAAACACGCCAAACAATCCGGCGGTAAAGGTCAATACGGTCACGTTGTGATTGAGATGGAGCCGATGGAGCCGGGTGGCACAGGCTACGAATTCATCGATGAAATCAAAGGTGGTGTGATTCCGCGTGAATTCATCCCGTCTGTTGACAAAGGTATCCGCGACACCCTGCCCAACGGTGTGGTTGCCGGCTTCCCAGTGGTAGATGTGCGTATCCGTTTGGTATTCGGTTCTTATCACGATGTTGACTCTTCGCAGCTGGCATTTGAATTGGCCGCTTCGCAAGCCTTTAAAGAAGGTATGCGCCAAGCCTCTCCGGCACTGCTGGAGCCGATGATGGCTGTTGAAGTAGAAACCCCTGAAGAGTATATGGGCGATGTGATGGGCGACTTGAACCGTCGTCGCGGCATTGTTCAAGGTATGGACGATGACGGTATCGGCGGCAAAAAAATCCGCGCCGAAGTGCCGCTGGCAGAGATGTTCGGTTACTCAACCGACCTGCGCTCAGCCACCCAAGGCCGTGCCACCTACTCTATGGAGTTTAAGCAATATGCCGAAGCACCGGCACACATTGCTTCGCAAGTAACAGAAGCCCGTAAAGGCTAATCTGAATAGGCCGTCTGAAACCTTTCAGACGGCCACCCCTTACATTTGATCTTTAATCGTTCTTTATTTAAAGGAATTAGCTCATGGCTAAAGAAAAATTCGAGCGGAGCAAACCGCACGTAAACGTTGGCACCATCGGTCACGTTGACCATGGTAAAACCACATTGACCGCAGCATTGACCACCATTTTGTCAAAAAAATTCGGTGGCGCGGCCAAAGCCTACGACCAAATCGACAATGCCCCGGAAGAAAAAGCCCGCGGTATTACCATTAATACCTCACACGTAGAATACGAAACCGAAACCCGCCACTACGCTCACGTAGACTGCCCGGGTCACGCCGACTACGTTAAAAACATGATTACCGGTGCCGCTCAAATGGACGGCGCAATCTTGGTATGTTCTGCTGCCGACGGCCCCATGCCGCAAACCCGCGAACACATCCTGTTGGCCCGCCAAGTAGGCGTACCCTATATCCTCGTGTTCATGAACAAATGCGACATGGTTGACGACGAAGAGTTGCTGGAATTGGTTGAGATGGAAATCCGCGACCTGCTGAGCAGCTACGACTTCCCGGGCGACGACTGCCCGATCATCAAAGGCTCCGCTCTGAAAGCCCTTGAAGGCGACACTTCAGACATCGGCGAACCTGCCATCTTCGCTTTGGCTGATGCACTGGACAGCTACATTCCGACACCGGAACGTGCCGTAGACAAACCCTTCCTGCTGCCGATTGAAGACGTATTCTCAATCTCAGGCCGCGGTACCGTGGTAACCGGTCGTGTAGAGCGCGGTATCATCCACGTAGGCGACGAAATCGAAATCGTTGGTCTGAAAGACACCCAAAAAACCACCTGTACCGGTGTGGAAATGTTCCGCAAATTGCTGGACGAAGGTCAGGCCGGTGACAACGTGGGCGTATTGCTGCGCGGTACCAAGCGCGAAGAAGTAGAGCGCGGTCAAGTATTGGCCAAGCCGGGCACCATTACCCCGCACACCAAATTCAAAGCCGAAGTATACGTACTGAGCAAAGAAGAAGGTGGTCGTCATACCCCGTTCTTCGCCAACTACCGTCCGCAATTCTACTTCCGCACCACCGACGTTACCGGCGCGGTAACCTTGGGCGAAGGCGTGGAAATGGTAATGCCGGGTGAAAACGTGGCCATCACCGTAGAGCTGATTGCCCCGATCGCCATGGAAGAAGGTTTGCGCTTTGCGATTCGCGAAGGCGGCCGTACTGTAGGTGCCGGTGTGGTATCTTCTGTAATCGCTTAAGTTAAGGATATAGACAAATGGCAAACCAAAAAATCCGTATCCGCTTGAAAGCATACGATTACAGCCTGATTGACCGCTCTGCGCAAGAAATCGTTGAAACTGCCAAGCGTACCGGCGCCGTTGTAAAAGGCCCGATTCCGCTGCCGACCAAAATCGAGCGTTTCGACATCCTGCGTTCGCCGCACGTGAACAAAACTTCACGTGAACAATTGGAAATCCGTACCCACTTGCGCCTGATGGACATCGTGGACTGGACTGATAAGACTACCGATGCATTGATGAAGTTGGATCTGCCGGCCGGTGTGGACGTGGAAATCAAAGTACAATAAGCTTTGTTAATCAAAAGCCCAAACAGAAATGTTTGGGCTTTTTTATTGGTTGGATAGGTGCTTATTACAACATTTTGCAAACGTTGCTGAGTCGGGAGACGATATGCTGAATAGGCAGCTGCTGTGCGTGGCTGCTTGCATAATCTATACCATATGAATGCAATTAAACAATCCGCCAGCGCAGGCAAAATACTTTACTGCTGTCACTACGTTGCTGCAGCTTAGCGTTAATGGCATCAATCAGTTCGTCACGTTGCTGTTCAATCTCATCTTCATCATCATTCATTTTCTGCCGCAGCCGACGACGTTTTTGTTCCAGCTCTTTGACTTTTTGTTCGCACTCAGCAAGCTCGGTTAAAGTGGCAGCATGTCGTTTTTCCCGTTTGGCTTGTTGCAATTGCTCGCCGGTATCGTCAAGCGTTTGTTTGACGGCGGCAATTTTGTCTTGCGCCCATTTCTCCAGGCGCTCGCTTTCTTGTTTAAGCAGGCGATGTTCCTGCTCGGCCTGTTTGGCGATGGCGGCGGAGACGGCTTGGGCAGCGTTGGCGGCGATGTCTGCGGGAACGTTGTCTGCCCGTTCGTTTGCCGCAATGCTAAGGCTGAGTAACTTACGGCAAAAGTCCTCATCCAGCCATTCACCGTCGTCACTACGGGCGGTAAACAGTAGCTGCTCTTTGTGTTCCGCTTCAGATTGAAAGTGGATTTTATCCAGTTGCAGCCAGCCGCTTTGCCCTTGTTTTTGCTGCAAAACACTGATTCGGGTCGGATGGTGTTGATAGTCGAAGGTTAAGAAAGCAGGCGGGGTGTCTGCATTCAGGCTGTGCTCGATGCACCATTCGCCCAGTGGGTGGCTGAGGCGGTAATCATGCCATACGCCGTTTAACGGTTGGTTTTGATGCAGCAAACGATAAAGCCCGGGTGGCAAGTGCGGTGCCGGTAGGCTGTGCAGATGAAAACTTTTGTGCGTTTCATCAAAATCGGCATGGTTGGCAAGGGCATGGCGGGTCAAAAGCCAAAACCAGCGGCTGATGTGGTTGAGTCGATCTTGGCTGACGTTTAATTGCAGCTTGAGGCGGTCATGCACATCTTCATCAAAGTGATCGAGCAGTTGATGGTTGGTTTTTTGCATGGCTGCCTGAATATCGGTTTGTAATTCCTGTTGCAATTGATCAAATTCTGCCTGAATATCGTGCGGAGTGCGGCAGGTGTCATAAATTTTGGCAATGCGTTTTTCAAAATCCAGCCCGCTTTCAATACGGCCGAGAATCTCATCCGATGCACCAAACACGCCATCAAACAGATTGAATTTTTCGCTCAGCAATTCGAGTACACGCTTGTCGGCTTCGTTGCGTTCGTTCAAAAAGTTGATCACCACCACATCAAATTTCTGCCCATAGCGGTGACAACGTCCGATACGCTGCTCAATCCGTTGGGGATTCCACGGTAAGTCATAATTGATGAGTAGCGAGCAAAATTGCAGGTTCACCCCTTCAGCGGCAGCCTCAGTGGCAATCATGATTTGGGCATGCTCTTTGAAATGGTCGATTAGGGCAGAGCGTTTATCCACCGCCGGCGAGCCGGTAATACGGTCGCTGCCTTCATGTGTCGTGAGCCATTGTCGATAGGCGGTATTTGCGTGCAGATGGTTATTGCTGCCTGAAAACAACACCATCCGGTCTTGATAGCCGTGTTGGTTCAAAAAATCAAACAGATACTGCTGTGTGCGTACCGATTCGGTGAACACAATCACTTTTTGAGGTGCACCCAATTCGCGCATTTTGGCAAAGCCGCTTTGCAGGGCTTGTAATAAGGCTGTAGCTTTGCTGTCGGTGCTTAGGTTGTGCGCGTGGGTGATAAATTGGCGGATTTCGGTGAGTTCGGCCTGTAGCGCCGGAATGTTGATGGCGCTTTCAGACGGCATTTCATTCTGTTCGTTATTTTGTGTTTCGTCTTCTTCCCAATCATCGTAATCACTGGAAAAGTCCTCTTCTTCTGTGGCAATGTGCTCAAATAAATCTGTGCTGACGGCAGATTGCTGCAAGTTATTCAGACGGCCTGCAATAGTGTTGAGTGTATCTGCTACCGCCAGCGGGCTGGATGCCAGCAGTTTGCGCAAAATCAGCCCGAGTAAATGGCGTTGGCTGCGGGGTAGGGCATAGGATTGTTCGCGTTGTAAAAAGGCGTTGATTTGCTCATACAAGGCATGTTCGGCATCGGTGGGGGTAAAGCGCTGTGTCAGCGTATGACGTCGGGTGTAGCGGATGTATTCGGTCACATCTTTGCGTAACGTGCGTTTGACAAAATTGCTTAACCGGGTTTGCAGTTCGCCGGTGTTATTTTGGCTGATAAACTGTTTGCGAAACAGCTTTTCATCACCAAACAAATACTCATCGAGCAGCGTGGATAATCCATACAGCTCCATCAGCGAGTTTTGCAGCGGCGTGGCGGTGAGCAGGATTTTCTTACGCCCCCTGAAGGCGCGGCGCAAAGCCTGTCCGGTTTTATTACTGCTTTTATGGGCGTTACGCAATTTGTGTGCTTCGTCCAACACCACGCAATCAAAATGCTCGATGGCAAGCGTATCAGCATGGCGGGCCGCAAACGGATAAGATATCACCATCACGTGTGGGGGGCATTCGTGCAGATAGCGCGGCAATGAGCCGTCATATGCCTTGAGTGCATTTTTATCCACCACTTGCGCTTGCAAGGCGAATTTGTCGTTTAGCTCCTGCGCCCACTGTTTGCGCAGTGAGGCGGGGCAGACCACCAATAGGCGGCGTTTGCGTTCTGCCCATAATTGACACAACACCAGCCCCGCCTCAATGGTCTTGCCCAAACCCACTTCATCGGCGAGCATCACGCCTTCTTGTAGCGGATTTTTGAGGGCAAACAACGCCGCATCAATCTGATGCGGATTTAAATCCACTTTGGCATCAAACAGTGAAGATGACAGCCGCTCTACATCATCACCGCTTTTACGGCAAATCAGCTCGTGGGCGAAATATTTGGCTTGGTGGGCGCTTATCCGCATCGTTTTACCCCTTTAAAATCATTGCAAACATCTGCTTCAAGTAGTCTTGTTGCTCCATAAACAAAATTTGCTTTTGCCTGAAAAAGTCATCGCCTAAAGCGGAAGCATTGAGTAAATCTTTTTGTGCCGTAACCGACAACACAAAACTGTTCAGCGTCATATCCAGCTTTAAATCTTGTGCCAGTTTTTTGACTTCTTCCGCCAAGCCGAATTTAGGGTCGGATAAGTCCATTTGACGAATGCCTTTGGGGTCGATAAAGCTGAGCCACTGCTTACCACTGCTGCTATCCACCAGCCACAATAAAAAATCAGGGTAAAAATTGCCGGCCAAAGCAAAGCCCAACCCCTTAGCCTTGTTGGCGGCATTGCGTAAGAGATACACCTCTTTGCCGCCGCTCCACGCCTTTAATTCCCCGGATTCATGAGCCTTTTGCAAATCGTGTACAAAACGAATTTCGCTGCTCTCATCCATCGCCAGCGGCTGCATTTTCAGGGGTAATGTGTCGCGATTTTGCAGCGTTATGATGGGATAATACAAATGCTGTGAAAAACAAATCGCCTCGATATTACCGCCATCGTTCCAGCCCAATGCTTCCTTGAGACAGCCCGATTCGACAAAATTTTTCAGCTCTTTTAACCGTTTTTCATATTCCGAGCCCTCGGCAGTCGGTTCGATTTCAAAGCGATAATGATTCTGCATCGAGCCGTTGTCTTCATCTACCCACACCGTTTCATAAAACTGTGCTTCATACGCCCCCTTCAAGCGGCTATAAAACACCTCGGTATAAATCAGCAGCAAATCAATCAGCAAGGCTTGCTGTTTTTGAATATCGGAAAAGCTGTTGACCGTAAGCTCACCGGCCGGAATATACAGCGTGTACCAGTCGTTTTGCAGGGCAAAAGCTTTCAGACGGCCTTTGTCCAACCGCAGATTGTTGCGGCTGCGTTTGAGTTTGTCGTCTAACAGGGCAAGGTAGATAGCATCCCAATCAAAGCACTCAAACCAGCGTGAATCGAGGCGGTGGATTTCACGTTGTTCATAGATCGATTCGCGGGTTTTCGCACCGGCACTGCTTAACGCTTGTACACGGGGATAGCGGTCGAGCAGGGCATGTGGCGGTTTGATTTTGCCTTGCCACTCGTGCGGCACTTCATACAGCCACACATTCTGAGTACGCTTGAAGCCTTGTTTTTGGTTGTCTTTGTAGCCGTCTTTGAGGCGTAGGGTTTTGAGCTTGGTTTTCGGTAAGTTCGGCCGCACCTTAAAATCCAGCATCAGCATTTCATCAGGCGGAGTAATGCCTTCTTCTTGCAGGTATTTTTTGAACTGGTCCATATAGCTGGCGCGCACGCCGAAGATATTCAGCGTTTCCAGCTTGTCTAAGTGCAGGTCTTGGCATGCTTGGCCGCGACGCTCTTCTGGCAGGCTGCGTTTAAGTGAAAAATCCCGCCCCTTTAAACGCACCCCGCGCCCAAACAATTGGATAATCTGGCTGCCCTCGCTGCGCCCCATGTTCAGCAAACCCATGGTCGACACCCGCCAGCTTGACCAGCCCTCGGTAAACTTGCGTGAGCCAATCAGCAGATTCACCGGACTTGTCTTGGCATTGATACCGCCAAACAACCCTTCGGCAAAATCATCACTACCGCTGTCAAAATCAGCATTCGCTTCAGCGGTTTTCAAAAATCCTGCCGCATCGCCGATATTGATCAGACCAAACGGTTTGCCGTGACCGCCCACCGACAACGCCAATTCGCCGTCGCTTTTTTTGAGATGGCGCAACTGCAAACGCCCGTGGTGCGTTGCATGAAACAGCCTGTGCAACATATCGGTATAAAGTGCGGTTGTGTTCTCGAATTTCCCCATAAGCGGTACAAAACGCTGCAAAAAGATGTTGTTACCATGTTTGTCCAAAATCCGGGCACGGTCGTTAAGCAAATCGCCCAGCCAGTTTTGCACGATTTCAGGATGATTGAGAAAAAATGCCAAATGACGAATCACTGCCAAAATATCGCTGTCATCATCGGCAACTTTATTACCGACAAACACCCACAGCGGTTTCTCGATATTCCAAACGTTCAGACGGCTTGCCTGCGTTTCATACAGATACAGCTGCTGATAAAACGCCAACAGACAGGCGGTAAAATACAGCTTATCATGCCGCTGATACGCCTCGTCTTCCATATTCAGAATCAGGCTTTCTTTGCCGTAGCCGTCGGCATAAAAAAACTTATAAGAGTAATCAAAAATCACAGCTTTGGCATACACTTCAAACACCGCCGTTTGCCGTGCTGTTTGCATTTCCGCCTCGGTAATGGGCAGTTCTTTGATTTGCTTTTTTTGCTCTTTGGAGAGCTCGCTTTGCTTAGTCACACCAAAGTGTGGGAGGGCTTTTTTCTTGCGGATGTCATCCAGTTGCTCCGTCACCGTTTTACCGCCGCTCACTGCCTGCCCCAGCGTTGCCGAATATTCAAAGGCAAAACCGCCGCGCACCAACACCTCACGCCGAGCCAGCCATTCAGTGCCCGAGGTGCCGCGGTGCCCTTCATCGACCAGCACCAGATTGTTGCCGCTAAACGCCTCCACCGCCACGGTTTTATCACCGTGTTTGTCGCCCAGTTTATTGACGTCGATGACTTCAATTTGATGGCGGAATAACTTGTTGCCGCTGCGGTTTTTGTCAAACAGCGCCGCATCGAAATCCGACTGCCACAATTCAGCAACATGCTGGCGGCTCAAGCCCTCATTCGGGGTTAAGACAATGATTTTATCGGGCGACACATTGTCTTGGCCGTCTGAAAAATAATGCAGATACTGCAAAATATTCACATGCATCAGCAGCGTCTTGCCGCTGCCGGTCGCATTCCAAAACGCAATTTTGTTTAAATCATCCAGACAAAAATCTTGCAGCGGTTCGGCATGCCGTTCCTTGCGGTATTGCGCCAATTGGCTATTTAATGCCGTCTGAAGGTCGGCTTTGCGGTTAAAATACCAATCCAAATAAATTTCGCTAAACAACAGCGACAAATATTGAAAATACTTCATCTGCAACGCATGCCCCGATTCACGGTTGCGTGCTTCGGTAATTTTGAGCCAGTGGGCATTGACATTCAAATCATAACGGCGCAAATCAAGCTCGGTCAGCGGGGTGTCATGCTCAAAATGCAAAACACCGGTTAAGGCATGAAAATAACGCGTTTGCCCATCGCCGGCCTCATGTTCAGCGGTATCTCCGCCCAGCCGCTGCTTCAAACCCTGCAAATCGGTTTGGTGAAACAGCGACAACAGCCAGCGGTTAACAATCAAATGGTCGTGAAAACTCGCCATTACACCGCCTCCGTCGCAAACATCAATTGCAAAAATTCAGGCTCAATCGGCTTTAATTTCAAGCTGCCGGCAAATGCCTCTTCCCACACGGTTGCGATATTGTGGTCGCCATTGATATACACCTGTGCATATTCATGGCCGGCGGGATTGATGTCTCGCTTGGCAAGCAGTTCAGGCAGTTGATCGTAGTCCCATTTTTCACAATCGCGCCACACAATCAGCGTTTTATCATCTTCGTGCTGATTAGGCAGACGCCCTTCAACAAACACAAAACCACGTGTATAACGCTGATCATCAATGGCGATCACCGTCAGCCCAATCAGATAATTAAAGGTATCCACCAAATCAATCACCTGCGCACTAAACGCCCCTGCCGAAGAAGTGGCGATATTCAAGCGGTAATCAAAAGGCCGTCTGAAATCATCAATATTCAGCAGCGATTCACGCCCCTCATGCTCAAGCATATAATGCAGCAGATAATCGGTCTGCACCGCTTGGCGGGCAGGCTCGGGCAAATCTTCAAACAACTGCCGTGGCGAGTTGTCTGTTAAATGCAGATTGTTCAGCGTGTCTTCATAGCTTTCGAGTTTTAATACTTTAACGATTTGCGGCACGCCGTTATGCGGATTGGCTTCCGTACCGTTTTCAGACGGCATCGGCTTGCCGTCTTTCCAATTCTCGCTGTACACCACTTTTTGCACGCGTGGTTTTAATACGGTATCGAAATACTCGCCTTGTTCCACCAAGATATATTTGCGTTTGCCGCCGTCTTCACGGTTTAAGTTGATGACGGCATGGGCCGTGGTGCCGGAACCGGCGAAGTAGTCGAGGTAAATAGCTTTATCTGTACGGTAAAGCTGAAAAATTTTCTGCATAAACTCAAATGGCTTGGGCTTGATTTTATTCAGTTCGTCCTTGGAGAGAACGTCTTTAAAGAGAGTGTGTAATAATTTTGTACCATTAGTTGTTGTTCCAACATCATCCCATAGAGTTGTCGGTGTTTTCCCTTTTTCTTTAGCATCTTCATAGAAGCGCTTGAATGCAGGTTTTCCTCTTCCTGTCCGCCCAAACAAAATACGCTTATCTTTAATTAGCTCTTGAACAAATGGTTCTTCAAATCGCCAACACCTACCTTCCGGTGGAAAAAAGATTTCACCAGTTTGCGGATTGATAATGCCATAGCTTAAATTTGCTCGAACATTTGGAGCGTCTAAAGGGTCGAGTTTCCATAAACCACGAGGATCATTATCAGGATTTGAAAATCCATCGGTACTTTCAGGTAGTCTAAACGTTTTTTTATAAGTCTCTAAAATAGATTTATCTTTGGCAAAGAAAGTCGTGTGATTGATTGCTCCAGAAATAAGAGCATCGTTAGATACTGATTTTCGGCTATTCCAAATAACATCAGTAACAAAGTTACTACCACCGAAAGTGTTCTCCATAATCATATTTAGGCGGGCATATTCACCATCATCGGTACTAACCCAGATGCCAGAATGAGTGTTCATCAGAGTTTTTGCTAAATCAAAGCGACAAGACATCATGCTCGCCCAACTTGAATGCTGATAACTATCTTTATATATAAAATCGTTATCTGTTCCCGTGTTATAAGGCGGATCAATATAAATACATTTCACCTGCTCACGATAGCGGGTTTTCAGCAGATTAAGTGCCTGAAAATTGTCGGCATGAATCAGCACGCCATCGGTGGCGGCATCAAGGCCGTCTGAAAGATTAAGAGAGAGTTCGGAGAGCAGCTCGGCTTGAAACTGGGGCGGATAAAGTGCGGTATCGACCACCAGATAAGGGTTTGATTCAACAACAGAAATTAAATCGCGGGGGGGGTAACTGTTTGAATGCAAAGAGATTTTTCCATGCCTCAAGCTGTTTGGCATTGGCGAATACGGTATCCAGCAGTTTGGCGGGAATCTGGTTTAAGGTAATCAAATAGCTGCCGGCGGTGACAAATTTCTTCTTCAGCCACAGTTTTTTCTGGAAATTTTCCAATTGCGCTAAAAAGGCGATGATGTCGTGGGCAATGCGGCGCAGGGTCTGAATCAGACGCAAACCCCGCTCAATGCGGGCGAAGCTGTCGGCGGATTGGATATTGTCAAGCTGCATCACCTCGTTTTTGATATAGAAATCCAGCTCACGGGTGAGAAATCCGCCTAAGTCTTTATGGATAAAATAATCGGCACTGTTTTTTTGGGTGTAGTGGCTTAAGTGTTTCTCAAGCAAAGTGCGGGTGGGATTCTTGGCGGTAGGCGCGTGTTTGTTTAAGGCATCACGCCACTCAACGTCTACACGGCTGTCGGCAAGGATAGATTCGATCGCCTGTCGGCTGAAATCATCTTGCTTGGCGTTCTTATCCGCCGCGCGGTATACAAAGCAGATTTGTAGCGTTTGGCCGTTGTCGGTTTCGCTGATGGGCAGAACTTCATCACTGATGATTTCGCCATCGTCATCCATTTCGGCTGCACGGTAGTCGGCGAGGGCAAACACGCGCTTGGCGTTGTTGTCCTTGCGGTTATCTTTGGCGGTGTCGGCATTCACCAAACGAAAAAATACTTGACGGTCATCCCCCAAGGCAAAGCGGTAGTTGCTGAAGTTTTCGCCTGATTTTGTGTAATATTGGTCTTTGTTTGCCCAGTGCAGCAGCACTTCTTCACCACTATACGGCACGGCATAGGTGTCACCCTTATAACGGCGTTGGCTGATAAAATCACCTTCGTCATAATAGCGTGAGAAGAAGGTGTAGAGGTGGTTGTATACCGCTGTTTCATCAGCTGAACTTGCTTGCGAGGCCGTCTGAATCTTATGCTTCAAGTCGTGCACTTTGGGGCTGGTGTCAGGGGCGACACCAGCGGCTTGCAGTGTTTGGATTAGGTTGTCAAGCTCTTGTTGCCATTGTTCAAGTGCGGCGGCATGACGTTCGGCAAAAGCACTTTGCACCGCTTTTGGCAGGGTTTGGTTCAGATAGCTGCTGATTTCACGACTGCGACTGTTTAGGATACGGTAAATGCCGAAATCAAGATCGGCACGGTCGATTTGGAAAATGTTTTCCAGTTTGTGGGTGAGTTCGGTGAGGGTGGTCATGACGGATATAGGAAGATGGAAAAGTATCTATCATAAAATAGAATAATCAAACGGAACAGTATTTTTTTAACGATTATTAACAAAAAATGGATATGTGTGAAAGGCCGTCTGAACGCGTTGTCGGTATTTTCAGACGGCCTCGGGATAAATAATGAGTTGTTGTTGATATTTTTAGAAAAACTGTATTATAATAACCAGCTTGGCGCATTTGTGCCAAGTTTTATCATTGTCCGAAGGTGGGCCAATCGTAGCCCGCCCCTTTATTTAAAAGGAAAATAATCATGACTTTAGGTCTGGTTGGGCGCAAAGTAGGTATGACCCGCGTGTTTAACGAACAGGGTGCATCTGTTCCGGTAACCGTGTTGGACATGTCTGCCAACCGCGTCACGCAAGTAAAATCCAAAGATACTGACGGTTATGCAGCCGTTCAAGTTACCTTTGGTCAGAAAAAAGCCAATCGCGTAGCCAAGGCTGAAGCCGGCCACTTCGCAAAAGCGGGTGTGGAAGCTGGTCGCGGCTTGGTTGAGTTTGCTTTATCTGAAGAAAAATTGGGCGAGCTGAAGGCGGGTGATGAAATTACCGTTGCCATGTTTGAAGCCGGTCAGTTGGTTGATGTTACCGGTACCTCAAAGGGTAAAGGTTTCTCAGGCACTATCAAGCGTCATAATTTCGGTTCTCAACGTACTTCTCATGGTAACTCGCGTTCGCATCGTGTGCCTGGTTCTATCGGCCAAGCCCAAGATCCGGGTCGTGTGTTTCCGGGTAAGCGTATGGCCGGTCAATACGGTAATACCAAATCAACAGTTCAATGCCTCGAGGTTGTGCGTGTAGACGCAGAGCGTCAGCTGCTGTTGGTAAAAGGTGCCGTTCCCGGTGCGGTAAACAGCGACGTCGTGGTACGTCCCAGCGTGAAAGTAGGTGCGTAATGGAATTGAAAGTAATTGATGCTAAAGGACAGGTTGCCGGTAGCCTTGCTGCTTCTGATGCCTTGTTTGCCCGCGAATACAATGAAGCGCTGGTGCACCAATTGGTTACTGCATTTTTGGCAAATGCCCGTTCAGGTAACCGTGCTCAAAAAACGCGTGCTGAGGTCAATCATTCCACTAAAAAACCGTGGCGTCAAAAAGGCACCGGCCGTGCGCGTTCAGGTATGACTTCATCTCCGATTTGGCGTAGTGGTGGCCGTGCTTTTCCGAACAAGCCGTCTGAAAATTTTACTCAAAAAGTAAACCGTAAAATGTACCGCGCCGGCATGGCTGCGATTTTGTCGCAATTGGTGCGTGACGAACGTTTGTTTGTGATTGATGAATTATCAGCTGCTACCCCGAAAACCAAAGAGTTTGCCGAACAAGTGAAAAACTTGGGCTTGGAGCAAGTATTGTTTATTACCAAGCAATTGGATGAAAACGTATATCTGTCTTCGCGCAATCTGCCCAATGTAATGGTTTTGGAAGCACAACAAGCCGATCCGTACAGCCTGCTGCGTTATAAAAAAGTGGTTATCACTAAAGATGCAGTTGCACAGTTAGAGGAGCAATGGGTATGAATCAACAACGCCTGATGCAAGTAATTTTGGCTCCTGTTGTTTCTGAAAAGAGCAACCTGTTGGCTGAAAAACATAATCAAATGACATTTAAAGTGTTGCCTAATGCAACCAAGCAGGAAATCAAAGCTGCTGTTGAATTGTTATTTAATGTTGAAGTGGCTTCAGTAACTACTGTGACCACCAAAGGCAAAACCAAGCGCTTTGGTCGTACCATTGGTCGCCGCAGCGATGTCAAAAAAGCTTACGTAAGCCTGGCTGCCGGTCAACAGATCGATGTGGAAGCCACTGCTGCAGCTGCAGATAAGGAATAAGTCGATGGCTATTGTAAAAATGAAGCCTACCTCTGCTGGTCGTCGCGGCATGGTTCGCGTTGTGGCAGAAGGTTTGCATAAAGGTGCGCCTTACGCACCGCTGGTTGAAAAGAAAAACTCTACTGCCGGCCGCAATAATAACGGCCATATCACTACCCGTCATAAAGGTGGTGGTCATAAGCAGCATTATCGTGTGGTGGATTTCAAACGTAATAAAGACGGTATTCCGGCTAAAGTTGAACGTATTGAATACGATCCGAACCGTACTGCATTTATCGCACTGTTGTGCTATGCCGACGGTGAGCGCCGTTACATTATCGCACCGCGCGGTATTCAAGCCGGTGCAGTATTGGTGTCTGGTGCTGAAGCGGCGATTAAAGTCGGCAATACTCTGCCGATCCGCAACATTCCGGTTGGTACCACTATCCACTGTATCGAAATGAAGCCGGGTAAGGGTGCGCAAATTGCACGTTCTGCCGGTGCTTCTGCTGTGTTGCTGGCTAAAGAAGGTATCTATGCTCAAGTGCGTCTGCGCTCAGGTGAAGTGCGTAAAATCCATGTAGATTGCCGTGCTACTATCGGCGAAGTCGGTAATGAAGAGCAGAGTCTGAAAAAAATCGGTAAAGCCGGTGCCAATCGTTGGCGCGGTATTCGCCCGACCGTTCGCGGTGTGGTGATGAACCCGGTTGATCACCCGCATGGTGGTGGTGAAGGCCGTACCGGTGAGGCTCGTGAGCCGGTTAGCCCGTGGGGCACACCTTCTAAAGGTTACCGTACCCGTAACAATAAACGCACGGACAATATGATTGTTCGCCGCCGTTACTCAAATAAAGGTTAATTAATATGGCTCGTTCATTGAAAAAAGGCCCATATGTAGACCTGCATTTGCTGAAAAAAGTAGATGCGGCTCGTGCAAGCAATGATAAGCGCCCAATTAAAACTTGGTCGCGTCGTTCTACCATTTTACCCGATTTTATCGGCTTGACCATCGCTGTTCATAACGGCCGCACGCATGTGCCGGTATTTATCAGCGACAATATGGTTGGTCATAAGTTGGGTGAGTTCTCATTGACCCGTACCTTTAAAGGCCATTTGGCTGATAAAAAGGCTAAAAAGAAATAAGGTGAATCATGAGAGTTAATGCACAACATAAAAACGCCCGTATTTCTGCACAAAAAGCCCGGTTGGTTGCAGATTTGATTCGTGGCAAAGACGTTGCCCAAGCCTTGAATATTTTGGCATTTAGCCCTAAAAAAGGTGCTGAGTTAATTAAAAAAGTGCTGGAATCAGCTATTGCGAATGCAGAGCATAACGAAGGTGCTGATATCGACGAATTGAAAGTTGTTACCATTTTTGTGGATAAAGGCCCCAGCCTGAAACGCTTTCAAGCTCGTGCCAAAGGCCGCGGTAACCGCATTGAAAAACAAACTTGTCATATCAGTGTGACAGTGGGCAATTAAGGAAAAGCTATGGGACAAAAAATTAACCCTACAGGCTTTCGCCTGGCGGTAACCAAAGATTGGTCGTCTAAGTGGTTTGCTAAAAGTAATGAATTTTCTACTGTTTTGAAACAAGACATTGATGTTCGTAACTACTTGCGCAAGCGCTTGGCAAATGCCTCTGTTGGTCGTGTTGTAATCGAACGTCCGGCTAAATCTGCACGTATTACCATTCATTCGGCCCGCCCTGGTGTGGTAATCGGCAAAAAAGGTGAGGATATCGAAATATTGAAACGTGATTTGCAAGCCCTGATGGGCGTGCCGGTACACGTTAATATTGAAGAAATCCGCAAGCCGGAGCTGAATGCGCAAATTATTGCCGATGGTATTGCTCAGCAATTGGAGAAGCGTGTGCAGTTTCGCCGAGCTATGAAGCGGGCTATGCAAAATGCCATGCGTGTTGGTGCCAAAGGTATCAAAATCATGACTTCAGGCCGTTTGAATGGTGCAGATATCGCCCGTAGCGAATGGTATCGTGAAGGCCGTGTACCGCTTCATACTTTGCGTGCAAACGTAGACTATGCAACCAGCGAAGCGCATACTACTTATGGTGTATTGGGTTTGAAGGTCTGGGTGTATACCGGCGAAGGTGCTGAGAAAGCTCAAGCCAAACCCGAGCAAGAAAAGAGACAAAGAAAGGCAGGTGGTCGTCATGCTGCAGCCAACTAGAATGAAATACCGCAAACAGCATAAAGGCCGTAATACCGGTATTGCTACCCGCGGTAATAAAGTCAGCTTTGGCGAATTCGGTTTGAAAGCTGTGGGTCGCGGTCGCTTGACTGCGCGTCAGATTGAAGCGGCTCGCCGAACCATGACTCGCCACATCAAGCGTGGTGGCCGAATTTGGATTCGTGTATTTCCAGACAAGCCTATTACAGCCAAACCTGCAGAAGTACGTATGGGTGGCGGTAAAGGTTCTCCTGAATACTATGTGGCAGAGATCCAACCGGGTAAAATGTTGTATGAAATGGATGGCGTGCCGGAGTCTCTGGCTCGTGAGGCATTTGAGTTGGCTTCTGCCAAGCTGCCGATTCCGACTGTGTTTGTAGTAAGACAGGTAGGTCAATAATGAAAGCGAATGAATTGAAAGACAAATCTGTTGAGCAATTGAATGCTGATTTACTTGATTTGCTGAAGGCGCAATTCGGTCTGCGTATGCAAAATGCTACCGGTCAATTGGGAAAACCCAGTGAGTTAAAAAGAGTGCGTCGCGATATTGCTCGTATTAAAACCATTTTAAAAGAAAAAGGTGCTAAGTAATGAGCGAAATTAAAAATGTTCGTACTTTGCAAGGCAAAGTGGTAAGCGACAAGATGGAAAAAACCGTGACAGTGCTGGTTGAGCGTAAGGTGAAGCATCCCTTGTACGGTAAAATTATTCGTCGTTCTACTAAAATCCACGCTCATGATGAGCAGAACCAATATGGCATTGGTGATGTGGTTGTGATTGAGGAAAGCCGTCCGCTGTCAAAAACCAAATCTTGGGTTGTGAAAGAGCTGGTAGAAAAAGCACAAACTGTTTAATTTTTGATACAGATTAGTGCTTTAATAGAAACGAAGTCTTGCAGCAAATTAAATTTGGCTGTAAACTTCGTTTCTTAATCTTTCAGTTTCTCTCTGGAAGTATTCTCCCTTCGGGGCCCAAGACTGGTTTACTGGAACCGCAAAGGTTTCAGATTGGCTTGTTAGCTTATTTTTAAGCTTGGAGGCCGTCTGAAAATGGTAAATTAAGTTGGTTTATTTAAAGGTAATGACATGATTCAAATGCAGACCATCTTGGATGTGGCTGACAACTCTGGTGCGCGCCGTGTAATGTGCATCAAAGTGTTGGGCGGCTCCAAGCGTCGCTACGCTTCTGTTGGCGACATTATTAAAGTTGCAGTAAAAGATGCAGCGCCACGTGGCCGTGTAAAAAAAGGCGATGTATATAGTGCTGTTGTTGTTCGTACTGCGAAAGGTGTACGTCGTCCTGATGGTGCCTTGATCAAGTTTGATAACAATGCCGCAGTATTGTTGAATAACAAGCTTGAGCCGTTGGGCACGCGTATTTTTGGCCCGGTAACCCGTGAGTTGCGAAATGAACGATTTATGAAAATCGTTTCATTGGCGCCTGAAGTATTGTAAGGAAGCGACAATGAGCAAAATTATTAAAGGTGATCAAATCATTGTGATTGCCGGTAAAGATAAAGGCAAGCAAGGCCAAGTGATTCGCGTTTTGGGTGATAAGGTTGTGGTAGAGGGTGTGAATGTAGCCAAACGTCATCAAAAACCGAATCCTATGCGTGGTGTTGAAGGTGGTATCGTTACGAAAAATATGCCTTTGGCTATTTCTAATGTTGCCATTTTTAATCCTGAAACAAAAAAAGCAGACCGTGTGGGTATTAAATTGGTTGAAGGCGAGGGCAAAGTTAAGCGCGTTCGTGTATTCAAATCCAACGGTTCGGCCATTGGTGCTTAAGGAGATAACATGGCTCGTTTGAGAGAGTTTTATAATGGCACTGTCGTTCCGGAATTGATGAAGCAATTTGGCTATAAATCAATTATGGAAGTGCCGCGTATTGAAAAGATTACCCTGAATATGGGTGTGGGTGAGGCGGTTGCAGACAAAAAAGTGATGGAGCATGCCGTCGCTGATTTGGAGAAAATTGCAGGTCAAAAGCCTGTGGTAACTGTTGCCCGTAAATCTATTGCTGGTTTTAAAATCCGTGATAACTATCCGGTGGGTTGCAAGGTAACTCTGCGTCGTGAACAAATGTTTGAGTTTCTCGATCGGTTGGTAACTATTGCTTTGCCCCGTGTGCGTGACTTCCGTGGTGTTAGTGGTAAGTCATTTGATGGTCGCGGCAACTACAATATGGGTGTTCGTGAGCAAATTATTTTTCCGGAAATCGAATACGATAAAATCGATGCTTTGCGTGGCTTGAATATTACTATTACAACCACTGCTAAAACCGATGAAGAAGCGAAAGCGCTGTTGTCGTTGTTTAAATTTCCGTTTAAAGGATAATCATGGCTAAGAAAGCACTTATTAATCGTGAGTTGAAGCGTGCTGCATTGGCAAAAAAATATGCCGCTAAACGTGAAGCGATTTTTGCTGTTATTAATGACTCAAATGCTACTGATGAAGAGCGTTTTGAGGCACGTTTGAAATTTCAAGCAATTCCGCGTAATGCAGCTCCTGTCCGCCAACGTCGCCGTTGTGCGCTGACCGGACGTCCCCGTGGCACATTCCGTAAATTCGGTTTGGGTCGTATTAAAATCCGTGAAATCGCTATGCGTGGCGAAATTCCGGGTGTAATTAAAGCCAGCTGGTAATAGGAGTATTAATAATGAGTATGCATGATCCTATTTCCGATATGTTGACCCGTATCCGCAATGCACAACGCGCCAATAAAGTTGTTGTTGCTATGCCGTCTTCAAAACTGAAATGCGCCATTGCTAAGGTTTTGAAAGATGAAGGTTATATTGAGGACTTCGCAGTTTCAGCAGATGCAAAACCCGTTTTGGAAATTCAATTGAAATACTACGCGGGTCGTCCGGTAATCGAACAAATCAAACGTGTTTCGCGTCCTGGTTTGCGTGTTTATAAAGGTTCTAACGACATTCCTACTGTGATGAATGGTTTGGGTGTAGCAATCGTTAGCACTTCTAAAGGTGTCATGACTGACCGCAAAGCCCGCTCGGAAGGCGTTGGCGGCGAGCTGTTGTGCATCGTAGCCTAATGGAGGAATATTTATGTCACGCGTAGCTAAGAATCCAGTGACTGTTCCTGCTGGCGTAGAAGTAAAATTTGGAACAGATAAATTAACAGTAAAAGGCAAGAACGGCGAGTTGGCGTTTCCTTTGACTGCTGACGTTGCGATTGAATTGAATGATGGCCAGTTAACTTTTGCCGCCACAAACGACAGCAAGCATGCAAATGCTATGTCCGGTACTGTTCGTGCATTGGTGAGCAATATGGTAAAAGGTGTTGCTGAGGGTTTTGAGAAAAAACTTCAGCTGATTGGTGTGGGTTATCGTGCCCAGGCTCAAGGCAAAACACTGAATTTGTCATTAGGTTTCTCTCATCCGATTGTTTATGAAATGCCCGAGGGTGTTTCTGTGCAAACACCGTCACAAACAGAGATTGTTTTGAGCGGTGCTGATAAACAAGCGGTTGGTCAAGTTGCTGCTGAAATTCGCGCATTCCGTTCGCCGGAGCCTTATAAAGGTAAAGGTGTTCGTTATGTTGGCGAAGTGGTGGTAATGAAAGAAACCAAGAAAAAATAATTGAGGCTCACTAATGAATAAACATGTAACCCGACTCCGCCGCGCACGTAAAACCCGTGCCCGTATTGCGGATTTGAAAATGGTGAGATTGTGTGTATTTCGCACAAACAACCACATTTATGCCCAAGTAATTAGTGCTGAAGGTGATAAAGTATTGGCTCAAGCCTCTACCTTAGAAGCTGAAGTGCGTGGTGGCTTAAAATCAGGCAGCAATATCGAAGCAGCGGCTTTGGTTGGCAAACGGATTGCTGAAAAGGCAAAAGAAGCCGGTGTAGAAAAAGTTGCTTTCGATCGCTCTGGTTTTCAATACCACGGCCGTGTAAAAGCGTTGGCTGAAGCTGCTCGCGAAAATGGCTTGAGCTTCTAACAGATTGGAGACCTGAGATGGCAAAACATGAAATTGAAGAACGCGGCGATGGCTTAATTGAGAAAATGGTTGCCGTGAACCGCGTAACCAAAGTGGTTAAAGGTGGTCGCATTATGGCCTTTTCTGCTTTGACTGTAGTTGGCGATGGTGATGGCCGCATTGGTATGGGCAAGGGTAAATCCAAAGAGGTGCCGGTTGCCGTACAAAAAGCAATGGATCAAGCTCGTCGTTCAATGATTAAAGTACCGTTGAAAAACGGCACGATTCACCATGAAGTGATTGGCCGTCATGGTGCTACCCGAGTTTTTATGCAACCTGCAAAAGAGGGTAGTGGTGTAAAAGCCGGCGGCCCGATGCGCTTAGTTTTTGATGCAATGGGTGTTCATAATATTTCTGCAAAAGTTCATGGCTCGACTAACCCGTACAATATCGTACGTGCAACCCTGGATGGCTTGTCGAAGTTATACACACCTGCAGATATTGCTGCAAAACGTGGTTTAACTGTAGAAGATATTTTGGGATCTGATCATGAGTGAACAAAAAAAGATTAAAGTGACTTTGGCTAAAAGCTTAATCGGTACTATTGAGTCACATCGTGCTTGTGCTCGCGGTTTGGGTTTGCGTCATCGCGAACATACCGTTGAAGTATTGGATACCCCCGAAAATCGTGGCATGATTAATAAAATCAGCTACCTTTTGAAAGTGGAGTCATAATATGTTTTTGAATACAATTCAGCCGGCAGAAGGCTCAACCCACGCAAAACGTCGTGTGGGTCGAGGCATCGGAAGCGGTTTGGGTAAAACTGGCGGTCGTGGTCATAAAGGCCAAAAAAGCCGTTCTGGTGGCTTCCATAAAGTAGGCTTTGAGGGCGGTCAGATGCCTTTGCAACGCCGCTTGCCGAAGCGCGGCTTCAAGTCACTGACTGCGGCAAGTAATGCTGAAGTGCGTTTGAGTGAATTGGCTCTGGTGGCTGTTGACGAAATCGATGTATTGGCATTGAAACAAGCCGGGATCATTGGTGCAAATATCTTGAATGTTAAGGTTATTGCTTCAGGAGAAATTGCCAAGGCTGTTACGCTAAAAGGCATCAAAGCAACCAAAGGTGCAAAAGCTGCTATTGAAGCAGCTGGCGGAAAAATCGAAGAATAAGGCTTGGATATAAGTGGCTAATCAACAATCTTTATCAGGACTGGCAAAATTCGGTGACTTGAAAAAACGGTTACTATTTTTGTTAGGAGCATTAATCGTGTTTCGTATTGGTGCTCATATTCCTGTTCCGGGTGTAGATGCAGCCGCTTTAGCTGAGCTATACGAAAGCGCAAGCAGTGGCATGCTCGGTATGCTGAATATGTTCTCCGGCGGGTCACTCGAGCGCTTTAGTATTTTTGCTATCGGTATTATGCCGTATATTTCAGCTTCTATTATTGTGCAGTTAGCTTCGGAAATTTTACCTTCTTTGAAAGCTTTAAAAAAAGAAGGAGAAGCAGGTCGCAGAATTATTACGAAATATACGCGGTATGGTACGGTTGTATTAGCAATTTTGCAGAGCTTTGGCGTTGCTACATTTGTATTTCAGCAAGGTGTAGTGGTTGCATCTCAGCTTGAATTCTATATCTCTACAGTTGTTTGTTTGGTAACCGGCACAATGTTTTTAATGTGGCTGGGCGAGCAGATGACGGAAAGAGGTGTAGGTAACGGTATTTCTCTGATTATTACTGCCGGTATTGCTGCAGGCATTCCTTCTGGAATTGCCCAGTTACTCACTTTAACCAGTCAAGGATCCATGAGTATGCTCATGGCGGTGGCGATTGTTATAGGTGTTCTGATATTGATTTATGCTGTGGTGTATTTTGAAAGTGCACAGCGTAAAATTCCGATTCATTATGCCAAACGACAAGTGGGGAACAGATTAATGCAGGGGCAGAATACCCATATGCCGTTTAAGTTGAATATGGCCGGTGTGATTCCGCCTATTTTTGCATCAAGTATCATTTTGTTCCCCTCAACATTGTTGAGTTGGTTTGGATCGAACAATACGGATAGCTGGCTGTATAAAATAGCGGGCATGTTGCAGCATGGCCAACCTGTTTATATTTTATTGTTTGCAGCGACCATTATTTTCTTCTGCTACTTTTATACGGCATTGGTATTCAGTCCGCGTGAGATGGCAGAAAATTTGAAAAAAAGTGGTGCTTTTGTTCCTGGTATCCGTCCGGGTGAGCAGACTTCCAGATATTTGGAAAAAGTGGTATTGCGACTGACTTTTTTTGGTGCGCTCTATATTACCATTATCTGTTTGATACCTGAATTTTTGACAACAGCCTTAAATGTTCCTTTTTACTTAGGTGGAACATCTTTGTTGATTCTTGTCGTGGTAACCATGGATTTCAGCACACAAATTGCTTCATATCGGGTAACTCAACAATATGAGCATCTCATGAAGCGTTCTGATATGAAATCATTATCACGTAAATAAGAAACTTATGGCTAAAGAAGATACCATACAAATGCAAGGCGAGATTTTAGAAACTCTGCCAAATGCAACATTCAAAGTAAAATTGGAAAACGATCACGTTGTGTTGGGTCATATTTCCGGAAAAATGCGGATGCATTACATCCGTATTTCTCCAGGAGATAAAGTTACAGTGGAGTTGACTCCCTATGACTTGACCCGTGCGCGTATTGTATTCCGAGCAAGATAATTCACGAAAGGAAAAATGATGCGTGTACAACCTTCTGTTAAAAAAATCTGCCGCAACTGCAAGATTATTCGTCGTAATCGTGTGGTTCGAGTGATTTGTACTGACCCCCGTCACAAGCAACGTCAAGGCTAATAAATTTACATTGGTTTTGGTTTGTGTTATAGTGACCAACTTTTGCCCTAAAGGAAAAAAATATGGCTCGTATTGCAGGGGTGAATATCCCTAATAACGCCCATATTGTAATTGGCTTGCAAGCTATTTACGGTATTGGCGCTACTCGTGCTAAATCAATTTGTGAGGCTGCGAATGTCGTGCCGAGCACTAAAGTAAAAGATTTAGACGAGTCACAACTGGAAGCTTTGCGTGAGCAAGTTGCCAAATATGAAGTAGAAGGCGATTTGCGCCGTGAAGTTACCATGAGCATCAAACGTTTGATGGATATGGGTTGCTATCGCGGTTTTCGCCACCGTCGTGGTTTACCGTGTCGCGGTCAGCGTACCCGCACCAATGCGCGTACCCGTAAAGGTCCGCGTAAAGCGATTGCCGGTAAGAAATAATTTTTTAAGGATTTGATTAATGGCTAAAGCAAACACAGCCTCGCGTGTACGCAAAAAAGTACGTAAAACCGTGAGTGAAGGTATTGTGCATGTACATGCATCATTCAACAATACCATCATTACTATTACCGACCGCCAAGGCAATGCGTTATCTTGGGCTACCTCAGGTGGTGCGGGTTTTAAAGGTTCTCGTAAAAGTACACCGTTTGCAGCTCAGGTAGCTGCAGAAGCAGCTGGTAAAGTTGCCCAAGAGTATGGCGTTAAAAATTTAGAAGTTCGTATTAAAGGCCCGGGTCCGGGTCGTGAATCTTCTGTTCGTGCGCTCAACGCTCTTGGTTTCAAGATTACCAGCATTACCGACGTTACCCCGTTGCCGCATAACGGTTGCCGTCCGCCTAAAAAACGTCGTATTTAATATTGGAGTGATTGAGATATGGCACGTTATATCGGCCCTAAATGTAAATTAGCTCGCCGTGAAGGCACAGATTTGTTTTTAAAGAGTGCGCGTCGCTCTTTAGAGTCTAAATGTAAACTTGATTCCGCTCCGGGTCAGCATGGTGCCCGCAAGCCGCGCTTGTCAGATTATGGTCTGCAACTGCGTGAAAAACAAAAAATCCGCCGTATTTACGGCGTGTTGGAGCGTCAATTCCGCCGTTACTTTGCTGAAGCTGCGCGCCGTAAAGGTTCTACTGGTGAGTTGCTGTTGCAATTGTTGGAATCTCGTTTGGATAATGTTGTATACCGTATGGGTTTTGGTTCTACTCGAGCTGAAGCGCGTCAATTGGTATCCCATAAAGCCATTACCGTGAATGGACAAGTGGTCAATATTCCTTCTTTCCAAGTGAAAGCTGGTGATGTGGTGGCTATTCGCGAAAAAGCTAAAAAACAAGTGCGTATTCAAGAAGCATTGGGTTTGGCAGCACAAATCGGTATGCCGAGCTGGGTATCTGTTGATGCAGGTAAAATGGAAGGCGTATTTAAAAATATGCCGGATCGCTCAGAATTGACTGGCGATATTAATGAACAGCTGGTGGTAGAGTTCTACTCTAAATAATGCTAGCTCAGTGAGGGACAGTTAAATGCAAAATAGCACTTCCGAATTTTTGAAACCCCGTCAAATTGATGTGGATACTTTGTCTACTACCCGTGCCAAAGTATCAATGCAGCCGTTTGAGCGTGGTTTCGGCCATACTTTAGGTAATGCTTTGCGTCGTATCTTACTGTCATCCATGAATGGTTTTGCCCCGACTGAAGTGGCTATTACCGGTGTATTGCATGAATACTCCACACTTGACGGAGTGCAGGAGGATGTTGTTGATATTCTCTTGAATCTGAAAGGTGTGGTGTTTAAGCTGCATGGTCGTAGCCAAGTTCAGTTAACCTTGAAAAAATCCGGTACCGGTGAAGTAGTAGCCGGAGATATTGATTTGCCGCATGATGTGGAAATTATCAACCCGGAACATGTTATTTGCCATTTGTCTGACAATGGTAATATTGAAATGGAAATCAAGGTTGAGCAAGGCCGTGGTTACCAATCTGTTTCAGGACGTCGGGCAGTGCGCGATGAGAATAAACATATTGGTGCTATTCAACTGGATGCGAGCTTTTCGCCCATCAGTCGTGTTAGCTTTGAAGTTGAACCTGCGCGTGTGGAACAGCGTACGGATTTGGATCGTCTGGTTTTGGATATTGAAACCGACGGCTCTTTGGATCCGGAAGAAGCAGTACGCAGTGCAGCACGTATTTTAATTGATCAAATGTCTATTTTTGCGGATTTGCAAGGAACTCCGGTTGAAGAGGTTGAAGAAAAAGCGCCTCCGATTGATCCGATTCTGTTGCGTCCGGTAGATGATTTGGAATTAACTGTACGTTCGGCTAACTGTCTGAAAGCTGAAGATATTTATTATATCGGCGATTTGATTCAACGTACTGAGACCGAGTTGTTGAAAACTCCGAACTTGGGTCGTAAATCTTTGAACGAAATCAAAGAAGTGTTGGCCTCAAAAGGCTTGACGTTGGGATCAAAACTGGAAGCCTGGCCGCCTGTCGGCTTGGAAAAGCCGTAAGTTTGAAGATTAAAGGATAATGACATGCGTCATCGTAATGGCAATCGTAAATTAAACCGCACCAGCAGCCACCGCGCTGCAATGTTGCGTAACATGGCAAACTCTTTGTTGACCCATGAAACCATCGTAACCACTTTGCCGAAAGCAAAAGAGTTGCGTCGTGTAGTAGAGCCCTTAATTACTTTGGGTAAAAAACCGTCGTTGGCCAATCGTCGTTTGGCATTTGACCGCACTCGTGATCGTGATGTAGTGGTTAAATTGTTTGATGACTTGGGCCCTCGTTTTTCTACCCGCAACGGTGGTTATGTTCGCGTATTGAAATATGGCTTCCGTAAAGGTGATAATGCACCTTTGGCGTTGGTTGAATTGGTGGATAAAGCCGCTGAAGCTAATGAACAAGCTTGATTATGTAATTAAAGTTGAAGACCGGCCATTAAGGCCGGTTTTTTTATTAAAAATTGGGGCTGCAAGGCATACTCAGGTTTGAAATACAGGTCTATTGGATATTTAAGATGATTTTTTCATCCCAAACACCTTTCTAAATACCAAAAAACCTCTTTATAAATAACGTGAGTTCGGGATAAGAAAATTCCAAAAAAGAGAAGCCGACTTGCAGCAAGCTGCTGTTTATATAAAAATAAAAAACACAAGAAGACTATCGTTAAATTTAAATCAATTGACGACAGAACGCTGAGCAAAGATAGTTCATAGCACGAGCAGGCAGGCATGACGGTGCAGTATTTTTATATACGTCGAATAATCACCGGGCTGTCGGGTTGCCGGACATCAAATTTTATCCGGCAGTATCCGGTTGGGTGCTGCCGTATTTGTTTGGTGGCTCAGTACTCTGTTCCCTCCTTATCCCCGCGGGGGGTAAAACCGTTAAGGATTTTATATCTTATGGATTATCTTATTCCGAACACATGTTAATTTAGGTTGCTTTTGTGCATTGGCCTCCTTGGTTTCAGATGGCCATGCTCTAATCATAGCAGGCCGTCTGAAAACGCACGGCCTGTTGATGGTTCAACGGATCCTTTAATCAAATCGGCGAGCAGCGGCGCGGAAAGGCAGCGCTTGTTGTAAGACGGGAATACCGCCGCAATCAATTTACTTTTGTTTTCAGGTTTGTTTGCCAAATCCAAGCTGCTTCAAACGGCCGCGGTGTAAGTCGAACATTTGTTTCGACCAAGCGGTTGATGTTGCTGCTGTTTTCAAGTATTTCGGCGATGTTGGAAATGTCGGATTCGAGAATCTGACTACCTACGCTGGCTTTTGTTGATTGGAAATATGGCATCCTTGGTTTCAGGTGGCCATGCTCTAATAATAGGCCGTCTGAAAACTCACGGCCTGTTGATGGTTCAACGGATGCTTTGTATCAAATCGGCAAGCAGCGGCGTAGAAAGGTGGTGCTCGCTGTAAGGCAGAATTAACACCACAATCAATTTGCTTTTATTTTCGGGTCTTTCACCAATTTCAAGTTGCTTCAAACGTTAGAGGTGTAAGTCGAACATTTTTTTCGACCAAGCGGTTGATGTTGCTGCTGTTTTCAAGTATTTCGGTGATGTTGGAAATGTCGGATTTGAGAATCTGACCACCTACGCTGGCTTTTGTTGATTGGAAATATGGCATCCTTGGTTTCAGGTGGCCATGCTCTAATAATAGGCCGTCTGAAAACTCACGGCCTGTTGGTGGTTCAACGGATGCTTTGTATCAAATCGGCAAGCAGCGGCGTAGAAAGGTGGTGCTCGCTGTAAGGCAGAATTAACACCACAATCAATTTGCTTTTATTTTCAGGTCTTTCACCAATTTCAAGTTGCTTCAAACGTTAGAGGCGTAAGTCGAACACTTGTTTCGATCAAACGGTTGATGTTGCTGCTGTTTTCAAGTATTGCGATAAATGTTGAAAATGTCGGATTCAAGCATCCGGTCTGCGTTGGCTGATGCCTTTCTTTTGAATGGCTCTCAGTATTGCCGCATAAGTGCTGCGTTTTCCCGCCTGACGAATTGTATGGATAATATTTCCGCCGAGTGGGTTCATCAATACCATCACACCAAAGTTGCGTTTGAAATGCGAATCTAAGGAGCCTTTTGCAGTAAAAGCGATAAGGTTAAGACAGGGTGCGGCAACTAAAAGTAAGGTAATTATACTAAAGTGACATTTTTCGTCAGAATCTTCATAATTTTGCGAAACAATCACTGCTTGAATCACCTATAAAACAATCCGCCCCGTTCTAATCAGGCGGCTGCATATTGGCATGCAAATTGCTAGAAATATCTTATCGCGTTTTCCGCGAATCTGAAATTTTAAACAACTTGTTTAATTTTAAACACTTTTTTGAAAATATAAAAGTTAACACCGCGCCGACGGGTGACAAATTTCGTCATCTGCCGGTTTGCGGCGGTTGCGATGCTGAAAGCCGGGCTATTAAGCCGTGCACTCAGTTGTTTTTGATAGTCATAAGGCAATTGAAGTACTTCAAAGTTACTTTAAACCACATAAATTAGGAAAAATGCTCATGAATAAGGTTTATAAAACCGTTTGGAACGAATCCAGCCAAAGCTGGGTGGCCGTATCTGAATTAGACAACACCAAAGGCAAGCGCAATGCGCGCAGCCAAACTGCTGCTGCATCAGCCTTCGGTGCCCTGCTGACCGGTATCAAAGCATCCGTAGCCGCCTTGCTGCTGGCCTTCCCTGTGGCCGGTTATGCATCGGTAGCTATCGGTTCGACCGCCAGTACATCAGGCACGGCCAGCGCACTAGCGCAGGATTCGATTGCGATTGGTACTAATGCAATAGCGGCGACTAGTTCTTTGCCGACTGATAACCTAACAGGAAATATTTCAATCGGCGCAAACGCCTATTCCAGCAATCAGAGTGTGGGTTATCAGCAAATCACTAACCGTGACGGCACTGCTGCACAATGGGTGACCATGCCTGAGCACAATCAGCCTAAGAATGATGATTCATCTACTACAAACGGCGTATCGCCATCGGCTGTTAGTATCGGTCAAAACAGCATTGCCCGTGCAGGCGGCACCGCTGTCGGTTACAATAATATTGCCGGTATGACAGGCAACAATTATGCTGCGTTTGCCTTCGGTAATGGTAATGAAGCCAGCGATGGTTATGCATTGGCAATGGGTATGGGCAATAAAGCTGCCGGCCCTTCGGCAGTTGCCATCGGCACCGGCACCGTTTCGTCAGGCAACACTGCAATTGCAATGGGCCGTCAAACAACTGCTTCCGGCGACTATTCAACCGCGCTCGGTAATGTCGCCAGCGCCACCGGCGCCAATGCTTTGGCTGTCGGCCACTCTTCACAAGCCAGCGGCACTCGTTCGATCGCCATCGGCTCATCAACCGCTACAGATGCTTATTTGGATACGGATACCGCGGCCACAGCCAGCGCAGCAGATGCCCTGGCCATTGGTACAGATACAACAGCAACGGCAGATAGTGCGACTGCCATCGGCAAAAGCGCTAAAAGCTTAACCGCAAGCTCGATTGCAATCGGCAAAGCGGCGCAGGTAAAAGCCGGCAGTGGCGCCGATCAAACAGGTACCAGCTCAATTGCCATCGGTGATCAGGCTGTGGTGGATAATGCCAGCAATGCCATTGCTGTGGGTAGCGGTGCTAAAACGATTGATACTCCGATAACTGCGCTCAATTTGGAGAGCGGAGCAATGGAAACGACACTTTACAAAGGTAATAACGGTATTGCTGTCGGCCAAAATGCACAAGCATCAATTGATGCGATTGCAATCGGTGAGAATGCCTATTCTCAACGGGTGACTGATGCGGCAACGATTGCTATCGGCCAAAATTCAAAAAGTTACGGCGGGGTAGCGATTGGGCAGAGTGCCCGAACGTTACAAGATTCGGCAACCAATCTGGCCAGCGCTTCGGTAGCCATCGGTCGTTATGCCACCACGGGAGAATATGGTGTGGCCATCGGCACCAGCGCGGCGGCCGGTGCAGAATTAGGGCCTTTGTCTCGCGATGAAGAGGGTATGCCGAATCGTGAAGCGACGGTGATTAATGGTGCGCGTTACACCACTGCCGTTGGTATTGCCTCGTCTGCTACAGCGGCCAATGCTTCTGCTTTGGGTGCCAATGCCAAAGCATCCGGCAGCTCTTCTTTGGCAGTGGGTGACACGGCTACCGCTTCGGGCGTTAATGCCGTTGCTATCGGTAAAAATGCGAAGGCTGTGGGCGAGCAGTCAATCAGTATCGGGTTTGGCAATAACGTGACCGGCAAAAATTCCGGTGCTATCGGCGACCCGACCACCATCAGTGGCGAAGGCTCTTACTCTCTGGGTAATGACAATAATATCGCTCAAAACAACACCTTTGTGGTGGGCAGCAATGTGACCACTACCCAAGCCAACAGCGTGGTGTTGGGCAATGCTTCGGCCGATCGCGCTGCGGCTGCCGTGAGTAGCGCAACGGTCAACGGCATCACTTACAGCGGCTTTGCCGGTCAAGGCAGTGCTGAAAACGGTGTGGTGAGCGTGGGCGATGCAGGCAAAGAGCGCCAAATCATTAATGTCGCCGCAGGTGAAATCAGCACAACCAGCACGGATGCCATCAACGGCAGCCAGTTGTATATGGTGTCCAACCAATTGGCTGAAGAGATTAAAAATATCAGCAGCAGCGGTGACGGCATTCATTACTACAGTGTAGATGACGAGAGTGTTCAAGGCGGCAACTATAATAATGATGGTGCCACAGGTAAAAATGCATTGGCGGCCGGCGTGAATGCGAAAGCGGCAGGAGAAGGCAGCGTTGCTGTCGGCAGCAGTGCAAATGCAGTCACTTCCGGTTCGATTGCCATCGGGCAAAGCGCCACGGCAGGCCGTGCTGATATGGACGACCCGCAAAATCCGAATAACCGCACGACCGTTGGCAAAATGAATAATATTGCTATTGGATACGGTGCGACTGCCGATGGCGGCCGCAATATTTCTATCGGTGAAAATGCTGCAAAGGGTACGGTAGATAACTGGAATATTCAAAACGTCAATATCGGTACTGAAGCGGGCGTAAACTCGAAAAAAGATTACAGTGTCGCCATCGGTTTTGAGGCGGGCAAATTGGATACCGCCACTCAAACCCTGCAAGCGGCAGTGACAGACGGCAATCGTGCGCCAAGTGTGTATATCGGTCGAGAAGCCGGTGAAAATACCGCTTCCTACGGTAATATCGCGTTGGGTTCAGGAGCCGGTCGCGGCATTACTGATACCCGTGCTAATGGCAATGTGATGATTGGTAACGGTGCCGGCGCCGGGCTGACTTCGAATGATGGAAGAAATGCCACATTCCCTGGCTTTGGATCCGGCGGAAATACGTTTGTCGGTTCGGGTGCCGGCCGCTATATATCAGGTGATAGTAACGTAGCCGTTGGTTCAATTGCTGGTGATGCAGCCAAAGGTGATAACAATGTTTATGTCGGTCATTTGGCAGGGCAGGAATCTACTTCTGATCGTTCTATTATTATGGGGCCGCAGAGTGGTTTACGCACAAATAATGATCGTAACGTATTGATCGGTAACTTTGCGAATGGCGGGGTAACAACTGCAACTCGTAATGTGGTTGCCGTCGGCTCAAGCGTTAAAGCGCTTGGCTATGAAAGCGTTGGTATTGGCTTTAATGCCAATGCCGGTGCGAATAATGCAACCGCTATCGGAAGATTTGCTCAAGCTTCAGGTGTGAGTGCGGTAGCAATTAGTACTGCTGCTGTAGCCGGCGGTGAAAATGCCATTGCTATGGGTAACGGTGCACAAGCCACAGCTGCCAATACGATTTCCATCGGCACCGGCAATGTGGTCAGCGGTGAAGGTTCAAGTGCGGTTGGTGATCCGTCTATCGTCAGCGGCAGCAACAGTTTCTCGGCCGGTAACAACAATGCCGTCGGCAGCAGCACCGATAATTCGTTTATCTTGGGCGGCCGTAACAACTTGGGCGGCGAAGCGGTTACCCGTGATGGCAACGGTGTGATTACCACTTCAGGCGGCATTCAAAATGAAGTAAATGCCTCCAATTCGGCGATTGTCGGCTATAACAACAGCGTACAGGACACCAATGTGTTCGTTATGGGCAACAATGTTACCGTTGCAAACGGCATGACCGGCGCAGTGGTGTTGGGCAATGATTCAACCGCTGATCAATATGTACAAACCACCGAGGCTACGGTAAACGGTATCGAATATGGCGGCTTTGCCGGCTCGGGTACTTTAACTGACGGCGCTATTGTGTCAGTTGGTGCGGCAGGCGCCGAACGCCAAATCAAAAATGTTGCCGCCGGCCAAATCAGCGCTGCCTCTACCGATGCGATTAACGGCAGCCAGTTGTATATGGTGTCCAACCAATTGGCTGAAGAAATCAAAAATATCAGCGGTGGCGATGCAGTTCATTACTACAGCGTAAACGGCAATAATGACCAAGACGGCAACTATAACAATGACGGTGCTACAGGCGAAAATGCTTTGGCTGCCGGTGTAAATGCCAAAGCTACCGGTTTGGGCGGTATTGCGGTCGGCAGCAATGTCAGTGCGGGCGATGCCAACTATGTTACTGCCATCGGCGCAGAAACAACAGTGGAAGGCCGCCAATCGACTGCGGTTGGTGCCTACACCAATATCACTAGAGAGGGCAGCAATGCATTGGGCAGCAATATCAATGTTTATGCTTCTCAATCAGTAGCGGTTGGTAATGGTGTGGTTGTTGGTGTGGATGGCAGTGCGCTGACTGAAATTACAGCGGTCGGCCGTCGTTCCCGCGCTACCGGTAATCAATCGACAGCATTAGGCGCAACATCTGCAGCAAGCGGCACCCGTTCGGTTGCAGTGGGTTATGGCGCTCAGGCTGCCGGTAATAACAGTATTGCAGCCGGCAATAATGCCAATGCTACCGGCAACAATGCCATCGCTATCGGTAATTCGGCCAATGCTACTTTCCGTGCAACCGCTATCGGTATGGAAAGTGTTGCCGGTACTAACTATGCAATTGCCATCGGTGACCAGGCGGCAGCCAATACTGCTACTGGTGATGTGGCGATTGGCCGAGGCTCGGTAACAACAGCCGTTACTTCGGTCAATGAAGCAACAGTAAACGATATCGCTTATAGTGGTTTTGCCGGTAATACACCAACCAGCGCATTCAGCGTAGGGGCGGCAGGTAGCGAGCGCCAGATTCAAAATGTTGCCGCCGGCCAAATCAGCGAAACGTCTACTGATGCGATTAACGGCAGCCAGTTGTATCTGGTGACCGACCGCTTGGGCAATGTGGCCAATTCGGTTGTGAATGTCTTGGGTGGTGATGCCGCTGTTGATAATCAAGGCAATATCACCATGGGCGGCGATACAGACGGCATCGGCGGCACCGGTGAAACCAATATCGACGATGCGATTGCCCATGTAAACCAAGGCTGGAACTTAACCGCCAACGGTGAAAGCAGCAGCAATGTTGCCCCGGGTGAAACGGTTGATTTGAACAACACCGACGGCAATATTACGCTGACAAAAACAGCAGATGCCGATGCGGTCACTTTCGGCTTGGCAAACAGCATCAGCGTAGGCGATGCCAACAACGGCAACCCGGTAACCATTAATGGGAATACAGGCACCATCGGCGGTTTGACCAACACCACTTTCGACCCGGATAATTTTACCAGCGGTCAGGCAGCTACCGAAGATCAACTGGCAAACGTTGCGAACAATCCGCTGACATTTGCCGGCGATACCGGAACGCAGTTTGAGCGCAAATTAGGCGAAACTGTGAATGTGAAGGGTAACAATACCGGCGCGTTGACAGACGGCAATATCGGCGTTGAAGCAGACGGAACTGATACACTGATTGTCAAACTGGCTCAAAATATCAATTTGGGTTCAGACGGCAGTGTAACAACCGGCAATACGGTATTAAACAATAACGGTCTGACCATTACCAACGGCCCGAGCATCACTTCAAGTGGTATTGATGCCGGTGGTAACAAGATTACCAATGTGGCCGCAGGTACCGATGGTACTGATGCAGTGAATGTCGACCAACTGAATGATGCAATCAAAAATGCCGGCGGTGGCTCGACCGTGGTTGAAGCCGGCAACAATACCACGGTTGAAAGCAACACAGAGGGCACAGTAACCACGTATACCGTTAACGCCGAGAAATCAACGGTTAGCGCAGGTTCAGATTCGTTGACGGTGACCCCGACCACGAATGAAGAAACCGGTGTGACGGATTACGCAGTCGATCTGGCCGACAACATCACCATCGGTGATAATGAAAACGCCGGCACCATTGTGGTGAAAGGCGAAGACGGTAAAGACGGCGTCAGCCTCAACGGTGCAGACGGCACTATCGGTCTGACCGGCCCTGCCGGTGCGGACGGCACCAGCGCCCAAGCCACCATCGGTGTGAAAAACGGTGCGCCGGGTCTGGACGGCAACGACGGTGAAAACGGCGAAAGCAAAACCCGTATCGTCTACACCAAACCGGACGGCAGCGAAGAAGAAGTTGCAACCTTAAACGACGGTTTGAACTTTGCCGGCAACCAAGGCGACACCATTGCCAAGAAACTGAACGACACCTTAACCGTTCGCGGTGCTTTGGCGAATAATGCCGAAGCCAGTGCAGCTAACCTGCGTGTAGACAGCGAAGGCGGCGAATTGGTTGTGAAGATGGCGAAAGACCTCACCGATCTGAACAGCGCGACCTTTGGCAACGAAGACGGCACGCAAACCGTTGTGAATAACAGCGGTGTTACCATCACGCCAACAGCAGAGAGCGGCAAAGCACCGGTAAGCCTGACTGAAAACGGCTTGAACAACGGCGGTAACAAAATCACCAATGTTGCGGAAGGTACCGAGGGAACCGATGCCGTTAACCTTGATCAGCTCAATAAAGCGATTATTGATGCCGGCGGTGGCTCGACCGTGGTTGAAGCCGGCAACAATACCACTGTTACAAGCAACACAGAGGGCACAGTAACCACGTATACCGTTAACGCCGAGAAATCAACGGTTAGCGCAGGTTCAGATTCGTTGACGGTGACCCCGACCACGAATGAAGAAACCGGTGTGACGGATTACGCAGTCGATCTGGCCGACAACATCACCATCGGTGATAATGAAAACGCCGGCACCATTGTGGTGAAAGGCGAAGACGGTAAAGACGGCGTCAGCCTCAACGGTGCAGACGGCACTATCGGTCTGACCGGCCCTGCCGGTGCGGACGGCACCAGCGCCCAAGCCACCATCGGTGTGAAAAACGGTGCGCCGGGTCTGGACGGCAACGACGGTGAAAACGGCGAAAGCAAAACCCGTATCGTCTACACCAAACCGGACGGCAGCGAAGAAGAAGTTGCAACCTTAAACGACGGTTTGAACTTTGCCGGCAACCAAGGCGACACCATTGCCAAGAAACTGAACGACACCTTAACCGTTCGCGGTGATTTGGATAATGATGCCGAAGCCAGTGCGGCTAACCTGCGTGTAGACAGTGAAGGTGGCGAATTGGTTGTGAAGATGGCGAAAGACCTCACCGATCTGAACAGCGCGACCTTTGGCAACGAAGACGGCACGCAAACCGTTGTGAATAACAGCGGCGTTACCATCACGCCAACAGCAGAGAGCGGCAAAGCACCGGTAAGCCTGACTGAAAACGGCTTGGCTAACGGCGGTAACAAAATTACCGGCGTGGCTAACGGTGATATTTCAGCCGACAGCACCGATGCGGTGAACGGCAGCCAGTTGTATGCGGTACAGCAACAAGTCGGGAAACACAGCTCGGTTGCAGCGGGGCAAAATATTACGGTTACTGAAGGCACCAATGCCAACGGCGGCGTAGAATATACCGTTGCAACGGCAAAAGAGGTAACGTTTGACAAAACGACTGTCGGCAATGTGGTTACCGATGCTGCTACCAATACCATCAGCGGCTTGGCAAACGGTGAAGTGAGCAGCACCAGCACTCAAGCGGTCAACGGCAGCCAGTTGTATACCACCAACCAAAACGTGGCAAGCAATACCGCTGCAATTAACAAAGGGCTGAATTTCAGCGCTGATAGCGGTGATGTCGTTAATCGTCAACTGGGCGATACTGTGGCAGTAACCGGTGATGCCAACATCAAAACCGCCACTACAGCTAACGGCGTTCAGGTAACTCTGAATAAAGATCTGGCTGTAGACAGTGTGAAAGCCGGGAATACCACAGTGAATAACAGCGGTGTTGCCATTGCCAACAGCGATCCGGCCAAAACTGTAAGCGTGACTGAAAACGGCCTGAACAACGGCGGCAATACCATCACCAATGTCGGCGCCGGTGTCAACGGCACGGATGCGGTAAACGTTAACCAGCTGAACGGCTTGGCCAACAACATCAACAACCGTATCGAAGGTGTTGAAAACAATGCCAATGCCGGTACGGCTGCTGCGATGGCTGTAGCAGGCTTGCCGCAGGCTTATCTGCCGGGCAAGAGCATGGTGGCGATTGCGGGCGGTGTGTATCGCGGTGAAAGCGGTTATGCACTGGGCTTCTCCAGCATTTCTGACGGCGGCAACTGGGTGATTAAAGGCACGGCTTCGGGCAATTCGCGCGGCCATTACGGTGCCACCGCAGGTGTAGGCTATCAGTGGTAATCAGGCTTTCAGACGGCCTGTATCAGTAGGCCGTCTGAAACATATACCACCTGAAACATATAAAGGAATAATTATGAAAGCAAATCAAATGATGAAAATCGGTTTATCCTTGCTGGCTGCCGCCCTGTTGGCTGCTTGTGCAACCAAGAGCAATGTCAAACCCGACGGCACCACCGACGAGCCGGTGTTTCCCGAGCCTTTTTCGGTAACGTTTAACAATGATCGCGGCACGTTCCCCACTGCTGATGAATTGGCGAATGTTAAAGCAGGCATGACTAAAGACGAGCTTTATAAGCTCATCGGCCGCCCGCATTATGATGAAGGTATGTTTAATGTGCGCGAATGGGATTATCTGTTTCACTTCCACACGCCCGGCCAAGGCACCAATGATGTGACCACTTGCCAATTCAAGGTAATTTACGACAAAGATAAGTTCACCCGCAGCTTTTTCTGGCGTGCGGTGGATCCTGCCGAAGCGGTATGCCCGCCCAGCTCGCCCAATGAGCAAACCCAACGCTTTACCATTGCTGCCGATGCGTTGTTTGCATTCGACAAGAGCGGTGCTGCCGATATGAATGCTGCCGGTAAAGCCAGGTTGGATGAGTTTGCCACTCAGGTTAAACGTTTTGACCGTTTGCGCGCCATCCGCATCGTCGGCCATACCGACCGTTTGGGCAGCGACACCTATAACCTGGCGTTGTCGCAGCGTCGTGCTGAAACCGTGCGCCAATATCTGATTCAACGCGGTGTGCCCGCCGGTGTGATGAGCGCCCAAGGCATGGGTGAGGCGCAGCCGGTGCAGGAATGCAGCAGCGATCTCGGCCGCACAGCACTGATCGCCTGCCTGCAACCCAACCGCCGTGTGGAAATCGAAGTAGACGGCTCGGGTGTATTGCAATAATCTGATTTGATTGGCGATTTAGGCCGTCTGAAAACCTTCTGCATGCAGAAGGTTTTTATTTTTGAGCCGGTATGGCGATAGCGCCGCAAATTACGGTAGGCAGCTGAGCATTCAAACCTTTTGTGCTGTCGTGCAATTCAAATCAATTGACGGCAGAAAGTGGTCGATGGGAATCAATGCACACGAGAAGCAGGCTTTGTGGGCTTTTTGCATTTCATCAATTTGCTTGCGGAGCCGAATATTTTCGGCGTGAAGCTTGAGATAAGCAGCGGCGTACTTGGGAACGCCAATTTTATGCCAACGGCTGATTGCTGCGGTAGTGATTGAAAATGTGCGCGACAAATCAGCCTGTGTCATTTCGGCAGCTTGTAATAAGTCGAGAAAAAGTTGGTTTTTATCTTGCATAATTATATTAAGTATAATAGTATAGTGTACTTAGTATAACATAGGCGTGCTATGAAAGCATTGAGTGTAAAACAGCCATGGGCGTTTTTGATCGGAGGCGGCGAAAAAACAATTGAGCTGCGTAGCTGGTCAACCGATTATCGCGGGCAAATATTGATTTGTTCGTCTAAGAGTGAAAAAGATGCTTGGGCGGTTGTTGATGGTCGATATCATCAATTGCCTGCCGGTGTGATGATGTGTGTGGCTGATTTGGTGGATGTTCGCCAAATAGAAGATACCGCAGACAATCAAGATGCGGCATTTGTTGACAGCATTGAGAGCGGTGTTTATGGCTGGTTTTTAGAAAATATCCGCCATTGTTGCCTAAAGCCCGTGAATGGTAAGCTAAGATTGTTTGATATTGACGAAAATGAAATTGAATTTGTTGGTGAAAATTATGATTTTTTTGCTGATGCTGTGCAATTTGCGACAGGAAAACAGCCGACAGAAAAAAGTATTGTTTTGAATTATGATTAAAGCCGGTAACGGTTTTTAATGGTGGCAGCCTATATGGCTGCTTTTTTTGTTTGTTTTGGAGGAATTGGTATGACTGGTAATTCTTAATAGCGTGGCACTTTAAATCACGTGAATTTGGGATAAGATAATCTATGAGATATAAAATCCTTCACGATTTTACCCCCACCCTAACCCTCCCGTTGGGACGGGAAGGGAACAGGGTGCTACAGTACCAACCGAATGCGGCAACACCAAACAAATACAGCCGGATAAAATTTGCTGTCCGGCAACCCGCCAGGCAGGTGATTATCTGGCTCGTATAAAAATACTGCGCCGCTATGCCTGCCTGTGTGCATGGATGATCTTTGCTCAGCTTTTTGTATTCAATTGATTTGAATTTAACGATAGTATTCTTGTGTTTTTTATGTTTATACAAACAGCAGTTTGCTATCAATCGGCTGCTCTTTTTTGGTATTTTCTTATTCCAAACACACGTTCAATATTATAGATTTGGTAATTTTAATGCTGAAAATTTTTTATTAATTTCTCTTTTAAAACAGTTGGTTTTATTTAAAAAAATCAGTGATTCAATTGCTGTTTTTATATTTCACGATATGTGCGGGCCGGGCATGGCTTGCGGGCTGTGCCGGGATGGCGTTATTCAGATGATTGTGGGTGTGGCAACAGGAGTTTTGCAAAGGCTTTCGAATGGGCAGAAAAGCAGATGGGTTTGCTGCCAATAATACCCATTCACAAAAGTAAGCTAACAAGGCGGCGAGCTGAAGACAGTACAAATAGTACGGCAAGGCGAGTCAACGCTGTTAGGTTATTTTTGTGAATGGGTATAAAAAGGGCACACGTTGATGTGTGCCCTTTATTGAAGATGCTGCTTGAGGCCGTCTGAAATGCTTAGTCGAAGATATCGCGCACTTTGTCAAAGAATGATTTTTGGCGCGGGGTTTGCGAGCGGTCGAGGCCGGTGGCGATTTTGTCGAATTCTTCCAACAGCTCTTTTTGACGCTCAGTCAGGTTAATCGGTGTTTCTACCACAACATGGCAGTATAAGTCGCCGATGGCGCTGGAACGCAGGGATTTGATGCCTTTGCCTTTGACGCGCATGCGGCGGCCGGTTTGGGTTTCTTTGGGAATATTCAGTTTGACTTTTCCATCAAGTGTGGGCACTTCGACTTCGCCGCCGAGTGCTGCGGTGGTGAAGCTGATGGGCAGCTCGCAATGCAAATCCAAGCCGTTGCGCTCAAAGGTTTTGTGCTCTTTAACGTGCACAATCACATACAGATCGCCGGCGGGTGCGCCGTGCTGGCCGGGCTCGCCTTCGCCGGAAAGGCGGATGCGTTGGCCGTCGTCGATGCCGGCGGGAATATTCACTTCAACTGTTTTACTGGTTTTGACACGGCCTTCGCCACGGCATTTGATGCAGGGGTCTTTGATTTCTTTGCCGCTGCCGTGGCAGGTGGGGCAGGTTTGCTGCATCTGGAAAATGGCCTGGCGCACGTGGATGGTGCCGGAGCCGTGGCAGGTGGAGCAGGTGCTGGCCGAGGTGCCGGGCTTGGCGCCGGAGCCGTGGCAGACATCGCATTCTTCGTAAGTGGGAATGGTGATGCGTTTTTTAATGCCTTTGGCGGCTTCTTCGAGGCTGATTTCTACGGCATATTGCAAATCGGCACCCTGATAGTTTTGCTGACGGCCGCCGCCTGCGGCACCGCCAAACATTTGGCTGAAAATATCGCCAAAATCAAAACCTTGTGCGCCGCTGAAGCCGCCGCCGAATCCGCCAAAACCACCTGCGCCCATATTGGGGTCGACACCGGCATGGCCGTATTGGTCGTAGGCAGCCTTTTTCTCTTTGTCGGAAAGAATGGCGTAGGCTTTTTGCACTTCTTTGAATTTGTCTTCGGCTTCTTTGTTGTCGGGATTGCGGTCGGGATGATATTTCATGGCCAGCTTGCGGTAGGCTTTTTTGATGTCGTCATCGCTGGCGCTGCGGGCCACGCCCAGGGTTTCGTAAAAGTCTTTGTTGCTCATAGTGGTATGTTGGAACGGATTATTAAAGTTGCCTGTAAAAGTGTGGGCGGCGGCGGAAAACTCAAGGGGCGGGCGCAGATTTATTGTGTGGGTTTCAGACGGCCTGGTAGTTGTGCCCATAAGCCGGCTGGCTGCTTTCAGCCGGCTGCTTTGTCGGTTTGCATGGTGGCGCGGCGGGTTTCAGACGGCCTGAATGCTTTATTATCATCATCGGGAAAGTTGACCCGGCTGTAAAAGCTGCCGTTGATTTGGGTAACGTTGATGTGATACATGCGGTAGGCATGAAATAAGTCGCGGTCGGGCGGGGTGGGGCGCACCCAGAAATCAGCCAGTTTGTCTTGAAAGGTGATGCCGGGGATATCATAGTGGGCGCGGCCGATTACTTTTACCGGCATATTGTGAATCAGTGCGGAAAGGCCGCTGGTGCTGTTGAGGGTTACCATGCCGATGCCGTGGCGCAGAAATACCGGCAGCGGCACATCGTGTACATAAAAAATGCGGCCTTTGAGCTTGGGGTGTTTTTTGATGAAGTGGCGGATGTCTTTTTGATAATCGATAAAACCGCGGTCCATTGGGTGGTGTTTGACAATCAGGTTGACGTCGGCCGGGGCGTGGGCGGCAAATGAAGTCAGCACGTGCAGCAGAAAGTTGCGCACAGATGAAAAATCGCTGTGCATCCGGATTTGGCTGTCGTTGAATACTTGCAGCGGCAGGATGAAAAATTTGCCGTATTTGCCGTTTTCGGTCTGTTTGGCGAAATGGCGGTCTTGGAAAACGTAATTGACCCGTTTGAGGCCCGAGAGTGTCCACAGTTTGACGTAGTGGCCGATATCGGTAATGCGGTGGTGGATATAGTTTGGGTAGCGGTTTCGGTGCAGATAGGTGGCCACGTAATAGCGGATGGCGTGTTTGGCCACTGGTAAGAAACCTGCCGGCACCGGCATCGGGTCGCGGTATTCTTGCTCGCTCAGGCGCGGATAGGCTTTGGTAAAAAAATAGGCATCGCGCGGCAACGGCGAATAAGCGTTAACGCCGCATTTTTCTAAAGTAATGAAGTAGGGGCGGAAATAGCCTTCTTCAAATGCCCAGCAGCTCACGTTGCCGAGCCGGTCGGCCAGCTTTTTGGCTGCCATATGGTAAGGACGGGTGTCGCCGAAGCAAACCATGGCTTGAATATGGTGTTCGGCAATAAAGGCGGCTAAAAACTCAGGGAAGTTTTGAAAGGTATCGGTATAGGTAAAAGTGTTCGGCCGGGTTTCGGGGTAATACAGGGTGTCGCCGGCATTGAAATTCAGCTTGAACACGACTTTGCCGCGCTGTTGCAGCCAGTCGGCCAAGTCGCTGAAAAAATGGCCGATCGGCCCTTGCAGCAGCAGGATACGGTTGGCTGTGTCGGCTAATTCTTGCAGATAGCTTTTAATGGGTTCGGTTTTGGCCATGGCGGGTTTGTTATCGTTTTTTTGCAGTAATGTGTAAATATAACATTTAAGATTGTTTGAACGACAAATACAGCTGCTTTATTTTGCCGGTTTGCTTGCTTAGCCAGCTGCGGTGTAGCGGATTGTTGTTTTTCAGCATCTTTTTTTGCTGCTTCAAAATGGTAATGGCGCTGGCTGCATCGACCATGCGCCTTGTGTCGGGGTGAATGTAACTCGGGTAATAGATGAGTGTGCCGGCAATTAGTTCCTGCAAGCTCAGCCGGCGGGTGCGGCGCGGGTGGGGCAGGTAATCGTGGGTGAGCCCCCAGCCGGCGTAAAAAGGCTGCCCATAGCAATGCACGTGTTTTCCGCGCAGCAGCGCTTCGAAGCCGGTCAGCGAAGTCATGGTGTGCACTTCGTCGGCCTGTTGCAGACAGGTGAGAATGTCACATTCTGAGGCCACTTGGTCGGCAAACTGCCGGCTTTGTGCGGCAGGGATATGGCCGGTGCGGTTGCCGCTCACCACGTCGGGGTGCGGTTTGTAAACAATGTAGGCATCTGGATTGAGCGTGCGCACTTTTTTGAGCAGGTCGAGATTTTTATTAATTTTTGGTGAGCCGTAGCGGATAGAGGCATCATCTTCAACCTGGCCGGGCACGAGTAGGATTTTTTGATCGGTGTCGGGCAGGCTCAGGCTGTTGCCGCCAACGTTGTATTTGGTGATGGCGGCTTCTGTGAGTGCAGTTTGCAAGGCTGAGGCCGTCCGAAGATCTTGCGCGGTAAAATGGTGGTGTTGCAGGATATGTTCTAAGCGGGAAGGGGTTTGTGCATTGAAATAAATGCCCATATCATCCACCACCAATGAGAGCGGCGGCACCAGGTTTGAGCCTAAACCCACCGAGCGGATAAAACCGTCTTCCATGCGCAGCAGCGGCAGTTTTTGCCGGTGGGCGAAATCAATCAGGGCATCGTTGCCGCGGCTCCAGACCAGCAGACGCGCATTTTTGGGCAGCCGTGCCGATTGCAGCTTTTTCAATGATGAAACAAAGTGCAGGCGGCATGAGGGCACATTGAAAAAAGGCCGCATCACCGCCCGCTTCCACAGCGACATGCCCACACAATATAAATCGCCACGCAGTTTTTCGTTTAACCGGCGGGCGGCGGCCAGATAATCAATAACATCAAACACCGTGCCCGGTTCGCCCGTGTTGGGGTTGATATAGCGGCTGTATTGCAGGTAGGCGGCGGCAAACAGCTGCGGCAGTGTGCGCGGTGCACGACGGCCTTGCTTGTGCCAATCTGCGGCTTGGGGGTGGCGGTCGTCGCTGACGCCCCAACCGGCATACCACGGCAAGCCGAATGTTGTCACGGGCTTGCCGCACATCAGTGCTTCAAAACCCATTTGCGAGGTAACGCAATAGACTTTGCTTACTTGTTGCAGCAGTGAAATCGGATTGATGTCTTCAGCCAGCAGGCGCAAATTTTCTGCTTGTGAGGAAAGCCGGGTAAGATAGCCGCGCTTTTTGCCGCTTAATACATCGGGGTGGGTTTTGACCCAAATTTCTGCATTGGGGTTTTCAGCTAAGGCCGTCTGAAACATTGTTTCAAACGAGGCCGCATCCGCCCCGCCATATTGCACCGCCATATCGCCAAACGTTTGATCGACAACCAATACAATGTCTTTTCCGGCTTCAGACGGCCTATATGAGTTATCGGGCGCATGATTGTATTTGGAAAGCTTGTCTGCCACGATTAAAGCCATGGCCCGTTCAGCTTCAGCCAGTTGTTCAGACGGCATCTTGTCTGCCGCCAATATCAACTGCTCCAAACGGGAAGGGCGGGTGGTATCGTAATAAATACCCAAATCATCATGCACCAAAGCAAACGGCGGCCAGCCCGCCACCCCCAAACCCAACGAGCGTAAAAAACCATCTTCCAGTGCAATATACGGCAACCCGTGCCGCTTGGCATAAGCACGGGCTTTTTGTGTGGAAGGGCGCAAACCCCAGCCGATAACCACTGCATCGTCGGGCGCCGAAGCACGTGCCTTTTGCAAATGATATTCCGGCAAAAAAGCGGCAAGGTGCGCAATACGCCAGATGCCGTTGGAGAAAATAAGGGCTGTGTTCACAAGTGGTTTGATTAACAGATAAATGGTAGACTATTTTAACATGCAATATTGTTTGGGTATGAGTAAATTCGATAAAAAAACAAAGGCCGTCTGAAATAGAAAAGTTTCAGACGGCCTTTGATAAGGATGCAATATTAAAGAAGCCTTTATTGATGATATCCGTCAGGGTTTTGGCTTTGCCAGCGCCATGCGTCTTCCATCATTTGATGCAGGTTTCGTTCGGCCCGCCAGCCTGTTTGTGCCGTTGTGTAAGCCGGGTCGGCAAAGCAGGTGGCAATGTCCCCCGGCCGGCGCGGGCGGATTTGATAGGGAATATGCAGCCCTGAAGCTTGTTCGAATGCGCGGATGATTTCCAATACCGAATAGCCGTTACCGGTGCCTAAGTTATAAGTGTGCACACCGGCTTGGTTACTTTTTGCCTGCATAGCTTTCAGATGGCCATTGGCCAAATCGACCACATGAATATAATCGCGTACCCCGGTGCCATCCGGTGTTGGATAGTCATCGCCGAACACCGACAGATAAGGCAGCTTGCCCGCAGCCACTTGGCAGACATACGGCAGCAGATTGTTGGGAATACCGTTTGGCTGTTCGCCGATCAGCCCGCTTTCATGAGCACCAACCGGATTGAAATAACGCAGTAGAATCACGCTCCAACGCGGGTCGGCTTTTTGAATATCGGCCAAAATACGCTCGACCATATATTTGGAGGTGCCATACGGATTGGTGGTGCCGCCGGTGGGCATGTCTTCCGTAATCGGTGTGCGCTCAGGATTGCCATACACAGTAGCTGATGAGCTGAACACAATATTGAAAACACCGGCGGCGGCCATTTCTTCGGCCAAAATCAGGCTGCCGACCACATTATTGTCGTAATATTTAACCGGCATCTGCGTGCTTTCACCAACGGCTTTTAAGCCGGCAAAATGCATCACCGTAGAAATTTCATGTTTGGAAAAAATTTCTTTTAAGATGCTACGGTCGCGGATATCACCTTGATAAAAAGGGATATTACATCCGGTAATTTGATGTAGGCGCGGCAGAATATTAGGTGAAGAGTTGCACAAATTATCCAAAATCACCACATCATAATCGGCCCGTATAAGCTCAATAACGGTGTGAGAGCCGATAAAGCCGGTGCCGCCGGTAACAAGAATGGTCATAATAAAATCGTATCCTAACAAAAGCCTTCATGGTGGTTGAAACGCAGGGTTGCAATTTACAAATTAATCATAGAGCGAATTTGTTGCAGTCGCTTTGAATATGCAATGAATCAATGGCCCTGATAAATTTGGCTACTACCTTGCTTTAGCAATCGAATGTTGAAACTGTATGCAGATTTTCCCCACCAAAAAATGTAGAAAAAATACAAAAGAAGTATTAAAGCAGGCTGAAGTAATATTTCAAATGAATATGAACTTATTTGCTTAACGTTTCTGCATATTGTTTGAGTAGAGCACTGAATTGCTCACCGGTTTCGGGATGCTTTAAGCCATAGGCAAGAGTTGCTTCCAAGTAGCCGATTTTGCTACCACAGTCATAGCGCTTACCATCAAAGGTGTGTGCCAATACAAACTCATGATCCAATAAACGGGCAATGCCGTCAGTAAGTTGGATTTCATTACCGGCTCCACGGGGCAGATCGGTAAGCAATTCGAAAATCCGAGGGGTGAGAATGTAGCGGCCCACCACTGCCAAATTCGAAGGTGCATTTTCAGGTTTTGGCTTTTCGATGATATTGGTGATACGGGTATAGTTACGCAGTTGTTCCGTTTCTACGATACCATAAGAGGCAGTATGAGCAGGATCAATCATTTCAACCCCCAATACGCTGTTGCCTGTTTGATTGTAGATATCCACCATCTGTTTCAAACCGCCTTGTGGTGCATCAATCAAATCATCGGCCAGAATTACTGCGAAGGGTTCGTTTCCTACGGCAGCTTGTGCACACAATACAGCATGCCCCAAGCCCAAGGCTTCAGCTTGGCGTATATAGATACAAGTAATTTCAGGCGGCAGAATATCCTGCACATGCTTGAGCAGCTTGTTTTTATTACGAAGAGCCAATTCAGTTTCTAGCTCATAAGCCTTATCGAAATGATCTTCAATGCTGCGCTTGCTGCGCCCTGTTACAAATACCATTTCTGTGCAACCGGCAGCAACAGCTTCTTCAACCGCGTATTGAATCAATGGCTTATCGACAATCGGCAGCATTTCTTTCGGATTAGCCTTGGTCGCTGGTAAAAAGCGGGTACCCATACCTGCTACGGGGAAGACAGCTTTTTTGATTTGTTTCATTTATTTTCCTTCGAGCTATTATTTCGGTAACTTAAAATTTAGATGTAATCAAGATTTAGTCAGCGTTGTTAAGTAGTTGAAAATTAATAAAGCTTAGTATTCAGTGATTGTTTATCAAACTTTTAATAATCATTGGATTTCAAGTTGACTAAATGATTTCACTACATCATCTACCGCTTTTACCCGAATCAGAAAATCTTCCAGCTTATCCAGCGGCAGGGCGCTGGGGCCGTCGCAACGGGCTTTATCCGGATTCGGATGCGCTTCCAAAAACAAACCTGCCAAACGCGTGGCCATACCCGCCAGCGCCAAATCCAATACCTGCTCACGGCGGCCGCCCGATGCCGATGCACCCGAAGCACGCTGTTGCAAAGAGTGGGTAACATCAAAGATAATCGGCAAATCGCCGCAGGTTTTCTTCATCACACCAAAACCGAGCATATCCACCACCAGATTATCGTAGCCAAAATTGGCACCGCGTTCGCACAAAATCAGCTGAGCATTACCCGCTTCTTTGAATTTTTCCACAATGTTAGCCATTTGCGATGGACTAAGAAATTGCGGTTTTTTAATATTGATCACGCGCCCGGTTTTTGCCATCGCTACCACCAAATCAGTTTGGCGCGCCAAAAACGCCGGTAATTGCAACACATCCACCACTTCAGCCACCGGCTCGCATTGGTAAGGCTCGTGCACATCAGTAATCACCGGCACGCCGAATTTCTCTTTCACCGCCGCAAAAATCTTCATGCCCTCTTCCAAACCCACACCGCGATAAGAGTGGATGGAAGAGCGGTTGGCCTTGTCGAACGACGCCTTGAATACATAAGGAATGCCTAGCTTATTGGTAACTTCTACATATTTTTCGCAGGCGTAGAGGGTAGAGTCGAGGTCTTCTAAGACGTTTAAGCCGCCGAAGAGGGTGAAGGGGGCATTGTTGGAAATGGTGAGGTTGTTCAGTTTCATCAGTATGTTCCGATTGATGTAGGTTGGCTGTTTACCAAGCTGAGGATGTGGTTTTCACATAATTGCAGATTCTCAGGGTCAATCATTATTTTTTCCGGCACAGGAAAGGGGCGGAGTGTGAGGCCGTCTGAAGGGATTTTCGGAATCTTGCCCTTGGCAAAACATGCAATCTGCCAGTTGCGCCAAGCCTCCCAATAAGCCAGGCGTGTTTCAGAAATACCATGGGCATCATAGCCGGTGTCAGGTGCCGTCATTAAAGAGTCTGGCCTATGTGCACCAAAAGTTAAAGGTTTTTTAATTTGCACTGATGCTTTTGCCCCAAATACCTGTTTCAGGCGCTCGGAAAATTCACTGTCGGCACCAGTGCGTACCCAATCCCATGCTCCCATTTTTGTCAATACAATTTCTTTGCGAAATAAGGGCGAAGCCGGGTTAAGTCGCATTAATGGATGCACGGGTCGGGCATAATATTCGCCGTTATCTTGAACTCGTAACCATTGAGAAGTGGTGTAAACCAGTGCAGGGTTTTGTAGTAACGGCTGTAGTTGATACTCAATTTTACGCGGATGCGCCCAATCGTCAGAGTCATGGCAGGTAACAAATATACCTCTGCTTAAGCGGATTCCCATATTTTTAGCTGCGAATGTACCGATATTCGCAGGCAGCTTGAGATAGCGTAGGCGCATATCTTGAACGGCCATTGTTTGAACGATTGCACCGGTATTATCATCGCTGGCATCGTCTACCACAATAATTTCAATATTGCGGTAAGTTTGCTGCAATAGAGAATCCAATGCATAACCGATACGCGCTGCACTGCGAAAAGCAGTAACCAAGATGGTAACTAACGGGCCATTATCTATTGCCCCTGTTGTATGACAGGCAAGATTGCAGGCGGCAAATGGTTTTCCGTTGTTTTTTAAGTGTATGGTGTCCAAGCCATAAGCTTCAGTAAATTGATTGGCATAATTGAGCTGCTTTTGCGGCGAACACTCTGTTGCATTAGCTGCCAGCAGGTAAAGCTCGGGTTTTTGCTGTATCCAGCGGCTGTGTAGTGCTACAGTTAAAACGGCCTGTGCTTCCGCCTTTCTACCCAAACGCAGCAATAAGGCAGCATAAAGTGCGGGCGGTTTTTTATCCACTTGCTCTAGGATTGCCAACGCCAATACCGGCGCAAACGGAGCCAGAGAATCTGCCAAGGCAATTTTTTGCTTGCGGCCGAACAAGCGTGTTTTCAGCAGTTTGAAAGTTATTCGACGCGCTTTTTTACGCTGCCCACAAGCTGCCAATGACACAATATATGCCAGCCAGTTTTTCCAATTGCGGCCTTGATAAGACAGTGCTGCTGCCGATTGATACATGCAGAGGCGATAGTAAGCATAGCCCAACCACGCAGATTCATGACCTGATTGGTGGGTATAAGCCGCAATCGGCAAAAATTTACCTTTGTGGATTTGTTGCTTGCGGTGCAATTGTCTGAATAAATACAGCAAAAAACGGTTCCTTGGTTGAAGGGCTAACATAGATAGGGAATGTATAATCAAACATTTAATCAGTTTTAAGACAAATTAAATGGGGCTCCTTCCAAATCTAATCTGTAGTTTTGTAGCGTTTTTAGGCATCAGAGCCGGATAAGTCACGGCTATATACCTTATCTAGCACATCTTGCAAATCATCGGTTACCCGATTGGCAACAATCACATCCGAAACAGCTTTAAATTCAGCCAAATCATTGACTACTTTAGAGTGGAAAAATTCCACTTCCTGTAATACCGGCTCATACACAATGACAGCAATGCCCTTGGCTTTTAAGCGTTTCATAATACCCTGTATGGAAGATGCACGGAAATTATCCGAGTCCGCTTTCATAATCAGGCGGTAGATGCCCACGGTTTTCGGATTACGCTTGAGAATATCTTCGGCGATAAAATCCTTGCGGGTGCGATTGGCCTCCACAATGGCATTGATTAAGTTTTGAGGCACATCTTGATAATTGGCCAACAGTTGCTTGGTGTCTTTCGGCAGACAATAGCCGCCGTAACCGAAACTCGGATTATTATAATGGCTGCCGATACGCGGATCCAAACAAACGCCGTCGATAATCTGCTTCGTATTTAAGCCATGGACAGAAGCATAAGTATCTAGTTCGTTGAAATAGGCCACGCGCATTGCCAAATATGTATTGGAAAACAGCTTGATGGCCTCCGCTTCCGTGTTATCTACGAGTAATACTTCCACGTCAGTTCTAAAGCACGCCGATTTCAGTAAGTCCGCAAACTGCTGACCCCGTGCCGAACGTTCGCCGACAATAATTCGGCTTGGATAAAGATTATCATATAGCGCCTTGCCTTCGCGCAGAAATTCAGGCGAGAAAATGATGTTTTTTGTACCTAGTTGCTGCTTTAAACGTTCGGTAAAGCCCACTGGTACGGTTGATTTTATTATCATCAGTGCATTTGGATTAACCGATAATACATCCCGTGCAACCGCTTCCACCGATTGGGTATTGAAATAGTTGCTTTGTGGGTCGTAATCTGTGGGTGTGGCGATAATCACAAAATCAGCATTTGCATAAGCCGATTGTTTATCCAATGTTGCCTGAAAATTTAAAGGCTTGTTTATCAAAAAATCTTCAATTTCCGCATCTACAATTGGAGATTGATGATTATTCAAGAGAGCAACTTTAGCAGCATCAATATCCAATGCAATGACTTGATTATGTTGTGCTAGCAGGATGGCATTAGAAAGGCCAACATAGCCTGTTCCAGTAATAGTAATTGTCATATTTTTACACTCATGAATAAGAAATATTCAAAATATATTATTTCAGCCAGCTAGTATTTATTTGAGAAAAACAGTCTCTAATAAAATTATCCTCTAGTAGCTCATTTGAAAACATATCTATTGTTTTCAATTTAATAGGTACGTAATTATTATTACGCCAATCCATTCTTAAATTTCCAAAATGCCTAGATATTATTTTATCACTATGATTTACCTTGTTTCCTATAACTTGATGAACTAATAGATGGCTATTTCGAGCGATTTTTTTGGGGTTAATAGAATACTTTGGTGCAATTACTGATTTATCTTTTTCATATAAATGGCTATAACAATGAAGCCTTGGTAGGTTAAAATACTCATCACAGCTTGCAACCTCTATAATTTGCCTACGTTTATAGGATAAAACGGGCTCATCAATAGCTGATAAAATAGATGGGATACTAGAATTGTCTTCATGAGCAGGGAGCTCATCTATGTCACCAATAATGGCACAGTTTGCTTGAAATAAAAATCGTGTTAAAGCATGTTCCCAAGCCTGATGTTGACCAAAGTCAGAGTCCCAAACTGATTTTGGGCCACCTGTAGGCCCAAATGGAATCGGCCATTTAATAACACAAACTTTTTTGAGGCCTTCAATTGATGATAATAAACCTTCTAGTTGAGAGGTGGTATAAGATATGCTATTGTTGTCATATAGCAAAATACTATCCACTTCATGAAACTTAACATGAAATCGAACCCAGTAGGAAATCCATTCTAATGGGTTGTCTTTTTGCTGTGTGACTAAAACATTATGATCTTTGAAAAAATCATAATGATTAGGTTGTATTTTACGAGTAAATATTTCATTTTCAAAGTGGATTTGAATTTCTTTTGCGTCCCGAATATCAGGAATGATAGTCTTGCCTATTCTATAATTATCAGTAAATTTAGCGAGATGAGTGTAATCTCTTCCGTTGATAAAAAGACCACCATTATTTTGTAAGATGGATTTTAAATTCATCAGTGGAGGGCCTAAAAGCTCAATTGACGTTTCTGTTCGATATATGTCGGAAAAAAGGGTAGAATAGTCAAATAGTTCTTTATAATTACTTTGCTGTTCTTCTTCTTTTCTTGGAGGGATTCTTAAAGTATTTAGCTGAGAATCCAATGTAATAGAGCTTAATTGAATATTAAGAAATTCCATTTTATATATTTCCTTTTTGTTGATTGCTTAGCTTAAATAAGTATTTCCGGCTTGCATTATCTTCTAGATCCTGGGGTGTATATTGATAGTCAACTTTATTTTGTCTTGCTAAAGAAGCATTAACTACTTTAAAGTGATTTTCTTTTTGTAAGCCAAGTTTTTTTATCGATGTATTTTCACCATGCAACACCCGATTGTAGCAAATTTTATTGATATGCTGAAATTCACCGACTTCACTCAATTTTAGATAAATGTCATAGTCAACGGCATTGGCAATATTCTCGTTAAAACCATCAGTCAGATGCCATGCTCGAGCAGAGAACATACGGAAGTGGTGCACAATCATAGCAGTGGTAAGTTTTTCGCGTGAAAATTCCGGCCAGTTGTAGCCGTTGGCAATCAGCGAGCCATCAGGGTTGACATTACGATTAGTGGTATAGACGCAAGCTAGTTTGCGGTTTTTCAGGAACTCAGTCAGGCAGAGTTCGACGGCATCGGGTTCGAGATAGTCATCTGAATCCAGTTGACCGATATAAAAGCCGTTGGCCATTTTGACGGCCGCATTAGAGGCGGTAGAAATACCGCCGTTAGCTTTGGTCATGATTTTCACACGCGGATGGTTGCCATAGCGTTGTTGGATAACCGCTAAGGTATTGTCGGTTGAGCCATCATCACAAATACATACCTCAAGGTCAGTGATGGTTTGGTTAAGAGCACTATCTACGCAACGCACAATGGAAGATGCGCAATTGTATGCAGGAATATAAATCGACACCAAAGGCACTGCATGAATAACATCGTGTTCCAATGGGATGGGCTTGCGGTAAAAATAAGGCACTTTTTCTTTTACGATATTGATGGTGATTTTTTTGCCTTCTGCACGATCGGTTTCGTTTTCTTTGCCGGGCGGTTCTTGATGATAGGCCATTCCCCCTTCTAATGCTTGAAAGAAGCAGCCTTTTTTAAACAGTCGATAACCAAACTCATTATCCTCACCGCCCCAGTGGGTAAATGCTTCATCAAACCAACCGGCTTTATCAAGCCATTTTTTTGCAAAGGCAACATTGCCTCCACTGAAATAACGGAATGGCGAATCGCACAGACGTAAGTTGTCGGTTTTGGCGAAATGTTCCAAGCGCCAATCAACAGAGGCTATGGGGGTTTGTGTGCTGGCGACTGTGTTGCTAGATCTAATTTCTGGCAAGTTGTTAACCAAATCTTTATCGGCTAGAAAGTCGGCTGCTTTGAGGCCATGGGTATCAACATATTTACGTGGTCCAATTAGTGCAACATCATCATTTTTAAGTAAGCGTTGCAGATAGGATTGCACCCAGACGGGATTCGGTGCCATGTCGCAATCCAGAATAGATACATAATCATATTTTGCAGTACGCAATCCTAAATTGCGTACTGCGCAGAGCTGATAGCCGTAATCGTGTTGACGGACATATTTGATATCTAAGCTATCTTCATATTTTCTTACAATATCAACTATTTGTTCTTTACTGCCATCATCAGCCACAATAACTTCAAATGGAAATTTAGTTTTTTGGTTCACTAAACAGGCTAAGGTAATATCTAAAATCCAACTGCGGTTGAATGTGGGCACAATCACTGATAATCCTGCGCTGAGGCTCTGTGAGTGATTTAGGTTATTCTTTCTACGTTGGTGCCAAACGTAATCGTTTGGTCCCTCCGGCAAAGGAGCCAACTGTAAGTCTTTCGGCCAATCGGCAGGAATCGGATTAACTTTTTTAGCTTCAACACTTTCTGATTTTTTGTGCGTGGCCTGCTTCCACGCTTGCAGCAAATTGTTTCTTTCGCCGTCTGAAAGTTGAATAGATTTTTGGTTATTTAATAAAATCTTGGTTGCTGGATCAAGGCTGGAGGGTACGTTTGCTAAAACTAGAGCGACTGCGGGTGCAGCACTAAAAGATGCATCTGCATCTTTTAGTGCTGCACGGCATTTTTGAATGTGTAAAGCAACTATTTTTTCTCCATATATTGCTGCAGCTTGCTCAAATAGGTCTAAGGCTGCTAGATAATTTTGATTTTCATACTGGGCAATGGCTTCGCTTAATATTTTTTTCATGATGTTCTCTGTTTATGAGTTAGCAGTTTTCACAAAATAAATTCCTTTTTCATTAATGATTTTCTCGTCAGAAAAAGCAATTTGGCAGTTACTGAGAAAATTTTGCCATTTTGCGGCAACTTCTCTTTCTTCAGGCCTCGTAGCATCATCTAAAATTATATCAATTTGATGTTCTGCTAAATATTTGAATAAAAGCGGTACGGCCGGATAGCGAGCATTTTTGCAAGTATCCCCCGGTGGGCCATCAACTAATACCAATATTTTAGCTGATTTACCTTGTAGATTTTGCGCTAACTGTTGCAGTGTAGCTTCACAGTCATAGTATAAAAAGGTTTGTTCATTTTTCTGCCATTCAATCAGGGGCGCATGTACTAAGTCAACATGTTTGGCCACTTGGTTGGTGTTTAAAAGTACTTGGGTTCTCTGATAGTAATCGGCATGGTGGTCGAATGAGAGAATTTTTTGCGGCAGTAAATCACTCATCAGTGGCTGGTGGTGTTTTGCGGCTGCAAGTTTAGCAAACAGTAGAGTGGAGGTGCCGCTGCCGAATTCTATCACTAAATCATATTGTTTTTGGCGCATTTGGTTGATGATAAACAGACCGATATCGGGGCTGATGGGCCAGCCATGGAAGCCTGAGAGCAGACTGCCGGTATTCAGATAATTGTGAATGGCAATATAGGCCTCAATTTGAGAAGTGCTGTTATTGAGGCGCTGGGTTAGTGTATTAATAACATTTTTTTCAGTTTTTTGAATGGTTTCGTTGTAATCGGGCACAACGTTTTTAGACGTCAAGCGGTCTATTTGAGTGGCTAATAAACTTGCTGTTTGTTCTGTTTGTGTCCGGAATAGAGTATTCAGATATTGTAGCAGTTGTTCTTGCTGTTGATCGAATAACTCGCGTTGTTGTGTCGGTAAGGCGTGGGTATATTGTTCATGTTTCTTTTCTAGTTCGGAAAATTTATATTTATATTTTTTGGCTGTTTGCTTCCATTTTTTAACGTGTTTAAAGTTTTTTTCTTGTATGGCTACCAGCTCTTGTTTGAGTTGAGTAAGATGCTTCTCTAATACCTTTTTTTCAGTTTGTTGAGCTTGGTTTTGTTGTGTAGCGGATTGGTATTTCCGGAAGGTTATCCGGTTTAACTTGGCATGGTCTTTTACAAATATTGCATAGGCAACTTTGGGATGGCGCCCTGACTCTGTTGCTATTAATTTGAAATTTTGTGCATGTAAATATTCAGCCAAAGCTGTTAAATCGGCTTCAGGTAGATTTTCTATATCAAGGCTGGTTTTGGCAATAATGATATTAGTATGCTGAAGCAAGTCGGTGGTGTGTTGGAGCAGTGATTGCGCCCCAAAACAGTTGATAATCAATAGTTCAGGCTGCAAGTCTTGCTTTAAGGTAAAATCTTGTAGTGATAGCGCGGCTAGGTTTTGTTGTTGGGTAGTTTGGATATTGGGCCAAATGGCGGTTAATTTTTCAGGTGCAATCAGACCGCTTTCGCTGCTGAGGCTGGCGTGGTAGAAAGTGGTTGTGCCGGTGTGCTCTGCAATCAGTTGGTTATAGATTGTCCAGTCGGAAGGTATGTTGGTTTCTGTCTGTAAAATAGGATGGTCTCCAGGGTTGGTTTCAATTAAAGTAACATGGGGAATGGTTTGTTGCTGCAGCCAACCCAACCATTCACAAGCGCCACTACTGGCTCCAATCAACAATACATGTTTGATGGGAAAGAGTATGGCAAGCTGTGTGAGCCACTGAATTGATTTCGGATAATAGATGGGCATGGCATATTACTCGGCAGGGAGGTTGTTTTAACTGTGGTGCTGCAATAACTGCTGTTAAGTGTAAGTGGGCATAACAGTATTTATTGTATTAAAAATTATGATTTTGTATGTTATTTATCTTTTAATGCGGCCGTCTGAAAGAGCATGAGCGTATTAAAGACTCGGAGGCCTATTTTGATCGTTTTGCTTGCTTTCTGAATTCTCTGACGGTTTTGCTTAGTGCCCAAGGTGCCGTCAGCCAAAGAAGGGGGTTGCGGCTGTGTTTCAAGAGCGTTTGGCCAAGCTGGTAAGATAAATGACGTTGCATTTTTTCTGCTTCATAGGCATCTTGATATTCACTTATAGCAGGAAGTCCAGTTTCGCTTGAGATGGGTTTGCGATGTTCTTTCAACAGGGCAAACGGCATATTCAGCCAACCGCTGATATTTCTGCTATTTTGGATCATGGCAGCACCGAGGCGGTAATCCAGTTGGCTTCGTATCCGTTCGGCGGCACCGTAATATACCGGGAGTGCGTTTAGGCGCTGATTTTCTAAAAATAAACGTTCCAGCTCTTCTTGTGTATGATGTAACTGGGCCAATAATTGTTTATTGTCGTTTTCTCTTTCTTGAAGAGCACGGCCTTGAGTTTGCTCCAGTTGCTTGTACTGGCTAAGGGTTTGTTGCTTTTCTTGCTCCAACTGTTTGTACTTGTTTAATACTTGCTGTTTTTCCTGCTCTAATAGATTAATTTTTTTGAGAGTGTCGTTTTTTTCCTGCACAGCAGTATTGAGCAGGTCTTCAGTGTTTTTATGTGTTAAGTGTATGCTTTCAAAGGCTTCCTGAGTAGTATGTAGCTGGTTGAGCAATAGATTATTTTCTTGGCGGATGCTTGTCAGTTCGGTGTTGTTTTGCTGTATAGCGGTAGTTTGCTCGGCGAGCTGTCGGCGTTGTTGTACCATCGCTTGCCATGCTAAAACGGCGGGTTGATTATCCGCATGCAGGTGTGAATCTTTGCGCAAGGGCAGGCTGGCGCTGGCTTGCAGCTCTTGATAGAGTTGCGTTACGCTGGGGTGTGATTTAATGATAAAGTCTGCTAAAAAGTGCGCCAATTGATCTGGTGGGCTGGTAGTGCCCAGTGGCTTGAATGGCAAGGATTTGTCCAATTTTTTGCTTTGTGTTGCTAAGGTGGAGTTTTTTACTATGGAATTTTGCCACGGTGCCTCAATGTGCAGTTGCACTTGTTGAATGTAGCTGCTGGAGGAAAGCTTGGCTTGTTGGCTGTTTACTAGCAGGCAGCGTTCTTGATTGCGTGAATAAAAATGCAACAGTGCTTCGTTGTAGTCAATCCATTCTTGTAGCTTTTGTTCGATTGCATCGCTGTCAAGTAAGTCTTGATGATGCGTCAATATGCTGTGGGGGTGGTCGTATACCAAGGCAAAATGAATGCTTTCATCCATTTTTTGCCAATAGTCAAGCAGGTAGAGTGCTTGCGGGTCTGCCCAGCCCCATAGGGATTGATCAATATTTCCTAAAAACAAATCCATCGCTAACCCATGCCATACGGCATTGACGGTCAGTTGGCGGTTTGTGATTTTATTGCTTGCCTGCAAGGATTGGTTGGTTGAAGTGTTGGGAGTGGCTTTCAATAGTGCCGCGTCAATCTCTAATGGTGACATTTTTTCCCGTTTTGAGGGAAGGGCAGGGCGCATACCAACTTCGTGTAATAGTGTTTCTATGATTTGGTAGTCGGAGTCGGGATGTCCTACAACAAGAATTTTTGCCACAGTGATAACCTTTTTAATAACTTTAGATTAGTTTATTTAGTATTTGTGTGTAGAGGATTTTGTAAATGGGTAGGGTATTGATGAAATTATTTTGTTTTAAATTTTAAAGCAAGTGCTTTAGTTTGAATAGATGCTTTTAAGTTTTTTGTCAAAAAATGTTGTGAATGGCATTGTTATACAGTAATGACGTGTTGAAAATTTGCCAAATAGGTAAATTTAATTATTATAATTATGTATAATAATTCATTGGTTAATGTCCGGGGTGAGCTAATTGTGAGTTTGTAGTTAAATGGTGTAATATTCCGAGTACAATAGATTTTATTCGATAATTATTGAGATTGATGAGTGGTATTTTAAGCATGAATAAATATTTTCTACGGATTGGTAGTTATGGTGTGCAGGGCGTGATGACAGCTCTACTGTTGTCGGCATGCGCAGGCCTCCCCACTTCCGGCCCCAGCGGTAAAAAAGTGGTGGCTTTAAGTGAGCAACAGGCAACGGCGGCTGTGCCCGAAGTGGAAGTCATTGATCTTGATGAAAGCTTGGTGCGTAAGCTGTATCAGCAAAAAAATAATCAATCTTTTGCCCAATTGGGCGAAGGTCGTGCTTCTGTGGGCGCGGTGAATATTGGTGATGTGCTAGACATTACCATTTGGGAAGCGCCGCCGGCGGTGTTGTTTGGCGGGTCGTTAACGTCCAGCGGATCGGGCAGTGCGCAGTTGACCAAGCTGCCGGAGCAGATGGTGAGCGAGCGCGGCACGGTGTCGATTCCTTTTGTGGGCGATATTGCGGTGAGCGGTAAAACGCCGGGGCAGATTCAGGAAATTATCAAAGGCCGTCTGAAAAGGATGGCGAACCAGCCGCAGGTGATGGTGCGCATGGTGCAGAATAATGCGGCCAATGTGTCGGTGGTGCGTGCCGGTAACAGTGTGCGTATGCCGTTGACGGCGGCGGGCGAGCGGGTGTTGGATGCGGTGGCGGCGGTAGGTGGTTCGACTGCGAATGTGCAGGATACCACGGTGCAGCTGACGCGCGGCAATGAGGTGAAGCAGGTGGCGCTGGAAGATTTGGTGGCCAATCCGCGCCAGAATATTGTGTTGCGTAAAAACGACGTGGTCACGATTATCACCAATCCGTATAGCTTTACTTCGATGGGTGCGGTCGGCCGTTCGCAGCAGGTGGGCTTTTCGGTAAGGGGCTTGTCGCTGGCGGAAGCAGTCGGCCGGATGGGCGGTTTGCAAGACCGCCGTTCGGATGCGCGCGGGGTATTTGTGTTCCGTTATGAGCCGCTGGCGGATTTGCCGGAGCAGGATAAGGGTGCTTGGCTGGCCAAGGGATATACTTATGATGCGGAGATTCCGGTGGTGTATCGTGTGAATCTGGCAGATGCGAACTCTTTATTTTGGCTGCAACGCTTTCCGGTAAAAGACAAAGATGTGGTTTATGTGTCGAATGCGCCTTTGGCCGAAGTGCAGAAATTCTTACAATTTGTGTTCTCACCGGTGGTTAGCGGTGTGAACAGCGTTGATAATATCGCCAATTAATGAAGAGGCCGTCTGAAAGCTGTATATGCTTTCAGACGGCCTGCAAGTTTTTAAAATATTGAATGGATGCAGAAAATGTCCGAGCAAAAACCGGTAGCGGCCTCAGCCGCGCAGCAGGCTGAGGCCGCAGCGAAACAAGCCGAAGCAGCGAAACAAGCCGAAGCAGCGAAACAAGCCGAAGCAGCGAAACAAGCCGAAGCAGCGAAACAAGCCGAAGCAGCGAAACAAGCCGAAGCAGCGAAACAAGCCGAAGCAGCGAAACAAGCCGAAGCAGCGAAACAAGCCGAAGCAGCGAAACAAGCCGAAGCAGCGAAACAAGCCGAAGCAGCGAAACAAGCCGAAGCAGCGAAACAAGCCGAAGCAGCGAAACAAGCCGAAGCAGCGAAACAAGCCGAAGCAGCGAAACAAGCCGAAGCAGCGAAACAAGCCGAAGCAGCGAAACAAGCCGAAGCAGCGAAACAAGCCGAAGCAGCGAAACAAGCCGAAGCAGCGAAACAAGCCGAAGCAGCGAAACAAGCCGAAGCAGCGAAACAAGCCGAAGCAGCGAAACAAGCCGAAGCAGCGAAACAAGCCGAAGCAGCGAAACAAGCCGAAGCAGCGAAACAAGCCGAAGCAGCGAAACAAGCCGAAGCAGCGAAACAAGCCGAAGCAGCGAAACAAGCCGAAGCAGCGAAACAAGCCGAAGCAGCGAAACAAGCCGAAGCAGCGAAACAAGCCGAAGCAGCGAAACAAGCCGAAGCAGCGAAACAAGCCGAAGCAGCGAAACAAGCCGAAGCAGCGAAACAAGCCGAAGCAGCGAAACAAGCCGAAGCAGCGAAACAAGCCGAAGCAGCGAAACAAGCCGAAGCAGCGAAACAAGCCGAAGCAGCGAAACAAGCCGAAGCAGCGGCTTTGGCGGCTGCACGCAACAAACCCGGGCATAAGCTTAAAGGGTGGGCGGCCAAAGCCAGCCCGCTGTTGTGGCTGACGGTGATTATTCCTACCGCAGTGGCCGTACTTTATTTCGGCCTGATTGCTTCCGACCAATACACCTCAGAATCCAGCTTTGTGGTGCGTTCATCTAAAAATCAGACGGCGTTAAGCGATATCGGGGCGATTTTGCAAGGCGCCGGCTTCTCGCGTGCGCAAGACGATACTTATACGGTGCGGGAATATATGCAGTCGCGCTCTGCGCTGCAAGAGTTGGAAAGAGGCCTGCCGGTGCGGGATTTCTATGAAGTTAAGGGTGATATTTTCAGCCGCTTTAACGGTTTCGGCTTGTTTGATTCGCGCGAAGCTTTCTATCAGTATTACATTAAAAAAATCGGCATTAATTTTGATTCGATTTCAGGCATTACCACCTTGGGGGTCACCTCTTTTGATGCCGGCGAATCGGCGCAAATCAACAATGCCTTGCTCAAGCAGGGTGAGGCGCTGATCAATAAACTCAATACCCGGGCGCGTCAGGACACCATCCGCTATGCGCAAGAAGCGGTTAAAGTGGCAGAAGAGCGGGTGCAGAAAGCGGCCGGCAACATGACCGCCTACCGCACCGAGCACGGTATTTTTGATTTGAAAGCGCAATCCGAAGTGCAGATGGGGCTGGTTTCCAAGCTGCAAGACGAGCTGATTGTGATTCAAACGCAATTGGATCAGGTGCGTGCGGTTACCCCTGATAATCCGCAGATTCCGGGCTTGAAAGCCCGGGAGCAGAGTCTGCGTAAAGAAATCGCTCTGCAGATGCGCATGATTTCAGGCGGCGGCAGCAATTCGCTGACCAATCAGGCCGCAGATTACCAGCGCCTGTATCTGGAAAACGAATTGGCGGAAAAACAGCTGGCGGTAGCGGTGACTTCATTGGAAAACGCCCGGGCAGAAGCTGAGCGCCAACAGCTGTATCTTGAAGTGGTGTCGCAGCCCAGTGTGCCGGATATGCCGCAATTGCCCCAGCGAATTTATAACATTATCGCTACATTGATTATCGGCCTGATTGTGTACGGCATTTTGAGCTTGCTGATTGCCAGCGTACGTGAGCATAAAAACTGATGAAAGCTTTGCATCAAACTTCATTTCTCGAATCATTGGCGATTCAGGTGCGGGTGATCGGCGCTTTGCTGATGCGAGAAATCATCACCCGTTACGGACGCAACAATATCGGCTTTTTGTGGCTGTTTGTCGAGCCGTTGCTGATGACCTTGTTAATTGTCGGTTTGTGGGGCTATTTTCGTGCCAACCAGGTTTCCTCGTTGAATATGTTTGCTTTTGTGATGACCGGTTACCCGATGATGATGATGTGGCGGAGCGCTTCATCTCGTGCTATCGGCGCAATCAATGCCAATATCAGTTTGCTGTATCACCGCAATGTGCGGGTATTGGATACCTTGCTGGCGCGCATGCTGCTGGAAATTTCCGGCGCAACGATTGCCCAAATCGTGATTATGAGCCTTTTTATCGCCATGTCTTGGATTGAGCCGCCATATGATATGTTTTATATGCTGGTTGCTTGGATGCTGATGGCGATGTTTGCCGTGGGTTTGGGGTTGGTGATTTGCTCGGTGGCATATAAATTTGAAGCATTCGGCAAAATCTGGGGCACATTGAGTTTTTTGATGATGCCGCTTTCCGGTGTGTTTTTCTTTGTGCATGTATTGCCTGCCAAAATTCAGCAGTATGTATTGTGGATTCCGATGGTGCACGGTACAGAGATGTTTCGTGCCGGCTATTTCGGCCCCTCGGTAACCACTTATGAGAATCCGTGGTATCTGCTGTTGTGTAATCTGGTGCTGCTGCTGCTGGGTTTGGCCATGGTCAGCAATTTCAGTAAAGGGGTTGAGCCGCAATGATTTCGGTTGAGCATGTATCTAAACGTTACCGCACCCGTTCCGGTTGGCGAACGGTGTTGAACAATATTGATTTTAAGCTGGAAAAAGGCGAAAAAATCGGCATTTTGGGGCGCAACGGTGCGGGTAAATCCACCCTTATCCGGTTGGTCAGCGGTGTGGAAGCGCCCACTGAAGGCGAAATCAAGCGCACGATGAGCATTTCGTGGCCGCTGGCGTTTAGCGGTGCTTTTCAGGGCAGCCTGACCGGTATGGACAATCTGCGTTTTATCTGCCGCATTTATGATGTTGATGTCGATTATGTGAAGGCGTTTACCGAAGACTTTTCCGAGCTGGGGCAATATCTTTATGAGCCGGTAAAGCGCTATTCATCAGGGATGAAGGCGCGGCTGGCGTTTGCTTTGTCGCTGGCGGTTGAGTTTGACTGCTATCTGATTGATGAAGTGATTGCCGTCGGCGATTCGCGGTTTTCGGCCAAGTGTAAATATGAGCTGTTTGAGAAACGCAAAGACCGTTCGATTATTTTGGTGTCGCACAGCCACAGCGCCATGAAACAATATTGCGACAATGCGATGGTGCTGGAGGCCGGCCATATGCACAAATTTGAAAACATGGATTCAGCATATAAATATTATAATGCTTTGTTATAACAAATAATATGGTCAACGGCAGTTTGTCGTTTACGATAGCAAAGGCCGTCTGAATTCAGTTTCAGACGGCCTTTGGCTGTGATGGAATATTCAGATAATACCCATTTAAAAAAGTCAGTGAACCAGGCGGCGGCCCGAAGACGGTACAGTGAGTATGGGCTGGTTGACTTGGCGCTTCAGTGCCCTAGGGTGTCCGGACAATTCGATTTATGGGTGCTTTTTGCCCCTGCAAACGCATCTGCTGCGTTAAAAAGCCTCGCAAGATGTTCAATCTTGCTGCGTTTTTTGCCTGGCATCTGCGTTTCCAGGAACAAAAATCTCCTCATAAACGAATTGTCAGGGCACCTTAGTAAAACCGGTTCTCTTCAGACTCAGGCGCGCCAATGCCGTTAGGTTATTTTTGTGAATGGGCATAAGCTTGGGGCGGAAGGGAACCAAACGGTGTGATGGCGGTTCTTAATGGCAGAAGCATTGGGTATTTTATGCAGTCGGTCAGGGCGCCTTGGCACCATGATATGGTCAGATAATCCGCCCAAACCGCTTTTGAATCATGCAGAAAGCAAATGGCCGAATGATGAAAGCCTTGTGTTTCGATATGATACTTTGATAAGCTTGGCTGCTGTGATGGATGTCGGGTTATTTCGCCCGGCAACTTGTGTGATGAAAGGAGTGTTGTGATGAAATTTTCAATGGCTACCCCTTTAGCTGTAATCCTGTTGGCATTGAGCTTGAGTGCTTGCGGTGAGAAACCTGTTGATCAAAATACCACGCCTGCTGCGGGTGTGACTTCCGTGCCGGCTTCCGAGGTTTCTGCTTCTGCCCCGGCATCGGGCGTAGCGCAGTAATGTCTTTGATATTATGAGGCTTTGGCAAAATAAATTTCGGCGTGAAAGTGTTTCACCATGATGTTTTCCGGCCTGTGGCGGAATGAGATTCACGAACGATTCTGTGACTGCAACAGGTATTTTGCAAGGCTTCATCTTGGAGAAGGCCGTCTGAAAGATTAATCTTTCAGACGGCCTTCTGTTTAGGTATGACTCAGTGTTACATGCCCGCAGCAGCTTTTAAGGCAGCGGCTTTATCGGTGCGCTCCCAGGTAAATTCCGGCTCTTCGCGGCCGAAATGGCCGTAGGCGGCGGTTTTGCTGTAAATCGGGCGTTGCAGGTCGAGCATTTTGATGATGCCTTTCGGGCGCAGGTCGAATTGGTTGCGCACGATTTCAATCAGTTTTTCCTCATCCACTTTACCGGTGCCGAAGGTGTCGATGGCAATTGAAGTGGGTTGGGCGATGCCGATGGCGTAGGAAATCTGAATCTGGCATTGGCTGGCCAAACCGGCGGCCACAATGTTTTTGGCCACATAGCGGCAGGCATAGGCAGCCGAGCGGTCGACTTTGGTGGGGTCTTTGCCGGAAAACGCACCGCCGCCGTGCGGCGCGGCACCGCCGTAGGTATCGACGATGATTTTACGGCCGGTGAGGCCGCAGTCGCCTTGCGGGCCGCCGATGACAAAACGGCCGGTCGGGTTAATCAAATATTGGGTATCGGTGGTGAGCATGTCGGCAGGCAGCACCGGCTCGATGATGTGTTTTTTCACCGCTTCAATCAGTTCTTCGCGCTCGATTTGCGGCTCGTGCTGGGTTGACAGCACCACAGTATCGATGCGTTTGACTTTACCGGTGTCGGCATCATAAACGCAGGTCAGCTGGGCTTTGGCATCGGGGCGCAGCCACGGCAGCAGGCCGCTTTTGCGCACTTCGCTCTGGCGCTGCATCAGGCGGTGGGCGTAATAGATGGCAAACGGCATCAGCGTGGGGGTTTCGTCGCAGGCATAGCCGAACATCAAGCCCTGGTCGCCTGCGCCCATGTCTAAGTCTACACCTTCGCCTTCGTTTACGCCTTGGGCGATATCGGGCGATTGCTGGTCATAACACATCATGACCGCGCAGCCTTCGGCATCGAAGCCCATTTCGGAGCTGTTGTAACCGATGCGTTTGATGGTTTCACGCGCAACTTTGATGTAGTCGACGTGAGCGTTGGTGGTGACTTCGCCGGCCAATACGCACAAGCCGGTGTTAACCAGCGTTTCGGCGGCCACGCGGGCGGCCGGGTCTTGCGTGAGGATGGCGTCTAAAATCGCATCGGAAACTTGGTCGGCCACTTTGTCGGGATGGCCTTCGGAAACCGATTCGGAAGTAAATAAAAATTCGCTCATTGTATTCATTCTTTCGGGGTGGGGCGGGGCGTGCCTGATGTTCCAGACGGCCGCTTAACGGGTGTTTCAACAGGCAGGCCGCTGTCGGCTGCTGCGAAACACAAGCTCTTAATTAAAAGGAATTCTGCCCTCGGGTCCTGATGTGTTGTTTATGAGGGGATTTTTGTCCCTAAAATGCAGATGCTAGGCAAAAAACGCAGCAAGATTGAGCATCTTGCGAGGCTTTTTAACGCAGCAGATGCGTTTTTAGGGGCAAAATACACCCGTAAATAAAATTGTCAGGATGCACTCGGGTTTCGGGCAAAAAAAATTCCCGCATTAAGCGGGTTTGGATTGCTCTGGCGAGCCACATCGGTTTGATAACCGTCCACCTTACCTTTCGGCGTGAAAAGCAGGTTGGCATGGAATGTCCAACTCTTAATGCAGCGGCGATGATAGCAGGTTTTAAGTGGCTGAACAAGGGCGGTAAAAGCGCTGCGGGCGGCGGGTTTTTAAGGATTGCGTATTTCAAACCAAGCTAAGGCCGCCTGAATGGCAAACGACCCCGGTTTGGTTTGGGGTTTGCGCAGATTTCCATTAAAATCGTTTTTACCCTTTTGAGTCGGATGATTATGCAAACCTTCGTTACCCTGCTGTTTAAATGTTTGGCCGCCCTGCCGTTGCCGCTGCTGCACGTTATCGGCAATCTTTGGGGCGCTGCTGCCTGCCGTCTGTTGCCCAAAGACCGCAAGCGCGCGCGCGTGCATATGCTTCAGGCCGGGTTGGCGGCTGCCGATGCTGATATTAAGGCTGTTTTTCAGGAAACGGCCAAAGGCGCGCTGGAATTGCCGATAGCGTTTTTCAGACGACCTGAAGCCATTGAAGCCCTGTTTCAGGCAATACACGGCTGGGAACATGTTCAGACGGCCTTGGATAAGGGCGAAGGTTTGCTGTTTATCACGCCGCACATCGGCAGTTATGATTTGGCCGGGCGCTATATCAGCCAGCAGTTGCCGTTTCCGCTCACCGCCATGTATAAACCGCCGAAGCTGAAAATGTTTGATGCCATCATGCAGGCGGGGCGGGTGCGCGGCAAAGGGAAAACCGCGCCGACCAATATTCAGGGTGTGAAGCAGGTGATGAAGGCGCTGCGGGCGGGGGAGGCCACCATCGTGCTGCCTGACCATGTGCCCTCGCCCGAAGAAGGCGGTGACGGCGTATGGGTGGATTTTTTCGGCAAACCGGCCTATACAATGACGCTGGCGGCCAAGCTGGCGCAGGTAAAAGGGGTGAAGGCGCTGTTTTTCTGCGGCGAACGCTTGCCCGGCGGTCAAGGGTTTGTGCTGCATATCGAACCGCTGCAAGGTGAGTTGAACGGCGATAAAGCGCATGATGCGCGGCTGATCAACCAAAATGTCGAATATTGGATACGGCGTTTTCCTACACAGTATTTGTTTATGTATAACCGCTACAAACATCCTGCCGGCGCACCGCAGAGGCCGTCTGAAACGGGCTAAGCGCAGAGCAATCGCACCCATTCATAAAAAGCAAGCCCACACACAAATCTGAGTCATTCTGAATGGTCAGGACACCCGGCTTCCTTCCCTGCGGGGGAGGGCTGGGGAGAGGGCGGCAAACCGCAGGTTTGCTTCATTGCGCATTCCGCCATTATTTTCAGACGGCCTGACCGTTATCCAAGCCCCGCGGCTTGTGCCCTCTCCCTAACCCTCTCCCGCGGGAGAGGGAATTCGGTTGCCGTTGTTTTTGCCGTTGCGTGTTTTGGCCGGCGTTTGTTTCCCACCAATCTTACCGTTTCAGCAACCTAACTCCCTCCCCTGTGGGGGAGGGTTGGGGAGAGGGCGGCAAACTGCAGGTTTGCTTTATCATGTATTCTATTATCATTTTCAGGCGGCCTGACCGTTATCCAAGCCCCGCGGCTTGTGCCCTCTCCCTAACCCTCTCCCGCGGGAGAGGGAATTCGGTTGCCGTTGTTTTTGCCGTTGCGTGTTTTGGCCGGCGTTTGTTTTCCCGCCAATCTTTTACTGCTTCAGCCACCTAACTCCCTCCCCTGCGGGGGAGGGCTGGGGAGAGGGCGGCAAATCGCAGGTTTGCTTTATCATGTATTCTATTATCATTTTCAGGCGGCCTGACCGTTATCCAAGCCCCGCGGCTTGTGCCCTCTCCCTAACCCTCTCCCGCGGGAGAGGGAATTCGGTTGCCGTTGTTTTTGCCGTTGCGTGTTTTGGCCGGCGTTTGTTTTCCCGCCAATCTTTTACTGCTTCAGCCACCTAACTCCCTCCCCTGCGGGGGAGGGCTGGGGAGAGGGCGGCAAACCGCAGGTTTGCTTCATTGCACCTTCCGCCATCATTTTCAGACGGCCTGACCGTTATTCAAGCCCCGCGGCTTGCGCCCTCTCCCTAACCCTCTCCCATGGGAGAGGGAACCCGGTTGCCGTTGTGTTTGCCGTTGCGTGTTTCGGCCGGCGCTTGTTTTCCCGCCAATCTCACCGCTTCAGTAACCTAACTCCCTCCCCTGTGGGGGAGGGTTGGGGAGAGGGCGGCAAACCGCAGGTTTGCTTTATCATGTATTCTATTATCATTTTCAGGCGGCCTGGCTATTATTCAAGCCTTGCGGCTTGTGCCCTCTCCCTAACCCTCTCCCACGGGAAGGGAATTCAGTTGCCGTTGTGTTTGCCGTTGCGTGTTTTGGCCGGCGTTTGTTTTTCCCGCCAATCTTGCTGCTCCAGTCAGCGTAGTAGGGTGTTGCTTGCTATGATGCGGGATGTTCGATATACAAGGAAAAACAGGCCGTCTGAAACATAAACCGGTGTTTCAGACGGCCTGTTTGACGGCTTGCCGCTTCATGGCAACAGCATGTATTTGAATGATTTGACAATAGAGCAAATGCACGTGCCAAATATGTGTAGTTAAATGTAATATTGACATTAAATTTCACAAAAAATAAAATTATGGAAATTTAATTCTTAATAATGCCTTTGTTAAGAAAAATAAATCCAAGTTTGATTTAAATCACAATCAGCCGTTGCACAAGCCAGTAGAGTGCAGTTACATTTTATTACATTCAAACAGCTGATTGACGCTGCAAGAATAAAAATGCCTCAGAGAATCCTTCAACAAACAATAATGCAGGAGCAGTAAATGGAAAACTGGACGCAGACAATGGGCGCGGGCCCGTTGCTCGGTATTGCACTCGGCGCGATTGCGCTGATTTTGGTGCTGATTATTAAATTTCGTGTGCATGCATTGGTAACGATGGTGCTGGTGAGCCTGCTTACCGCCATTGCCACCGGCCTGCCGATGGGCAGCATCGTTAATGATGTATTGGTGAAAAACTTCGGCGGCACGCTCGGCAGCGTGGCGCTGCTGGTGGGCTTGGGCGCAATGCTCGGCCGCCTGGTCGAAACTTCGGGCGGGGCACAGTCGCTGGCCGATGCGCTGGTGCGCATGTTTGGCGAAAAACGCGCGCCGTTTGCGCTGGGTGTGGCTTCGCTGATTTTCGGTTTCCCGATTTTCTTTGATGCCGGCTTGGTGGTGATGCTGCCGATTGTGTTTGCCACCGCGCGGCGCATGAAAGCGCCGGTATTGGCGTATGGCTTGGCATCTATCGGCGCATTTTCGGTGATGCACGTGTTTCTGCCGCCGCATCCGGGCCCGATTGCCGCTTCTGAATTTTACGGCGCCGGCATCGGCCATGTGTTGCTGATCGGTTTGCCGATTGCTTTCATCACTTGGTATTTCAGCGGCTACCTGCTCGGCCAGTTTTTGGATAAGCGCATTCATGTGCCGGTGCCCGATTTGCTTTCAGGCGGCAAATTGGATAAGGATCAGCCCAAGCAGCCGGCTTCTGCGGCCACCGTTATCGGCATTATGCTGATTCCGATGCTGCTGATTTTTATGAACACCGGTTTGGCGACCTTAATCAGCCAGGATGTGGTCAGCGCCGATGAATCTTGGGTGCAAACCTTGCGCATGATCGGTTCGACGCCGATTGCGCTGCTGATTTCCGTATTGGTGGCCTTGTATGTATTGGGCGGCCGCCGCGGTGAGAAAGCCAGCGCGTTGGAAAAAACCATCGACGGTGCGCTCGGGCCGGTGTGTTCGGTGATTCTGATTACCGGCGCGGGTGGTATGTTTGGCGGCGTGTTGCGTGCTTCGGGCATCGGTCAGGCGCTGGCCGACAGCATGGCCGGTTTGGGTATTCCGGTGCTGCTGGGCTGCTTTTTGGTGGCGGTGGTGTTGCGCATTGCCCAAGGTTCGGCTACGGTGGCATTAACCACGGCAGCTGCACTGATGGCACCGGCGGTGATGGCTGCGGGTTATACCGATTGGCAGCTTGCCTGTGTGGTATTGGCAACTGCGGCCGGCTCGGTATGCGCCAGCCATGTTAACGATTCGGGTTTCTGGCTGGTCGGCCGCCTGCTCGATATGGACGTGCCCACCACCTTGAAAACGTGGACGGTTAACCAAACCCTGATTGCGGTGGTCGGCTTCACACTTTCCGCCATTGCATTTGTATTGCTGGGCTAAAGGAGTCAATAAGATGAATCAAACAACCGTACATTTCGTGGTGATGGGTGTATGCGGCTGCGGCAAAACCACTGCCGCCCAAGCCCTGCAAGCCGATTTCAACTGCCCTTATGCCGAGGGTGACGAATTTCACACTCAGGAAAACCGCGACAAAATGGGTGCGGGCATTCCGCTGACCGATGAAGACCGCTACCCGTGGCTGCGCAACCTGCGCGACTGGATGACGGCGCAGGCACAGCAGGGCGAGCCTTTCAGCGTGGTAACCTGTTCGGCGCTGAAACGCCAATACCGCGATATTCTGCGCGAAGCTGAAGGAAACGTGGTGTTTGTTCACTTGGCGCCGCCGCACGATGTCAACCTTGCCCGCATGATGGCGCGTAAAGGCCATTATATGAAAGCCGAAATGCTCACTTCGCAAGAAGCAATTCTGGAAGAATTGGGCAGCGACGAGGCCGGTGTGCGCATCGACAACGCCGGCGAGCCTGCCGAAGTGGAAGCTGAAATGCTGGCGTGGGTAAGAGCGCAGGGCTACAACGTGTAGCCTGTCGGAGATGGATTGAGGCCGTCTGAAAACCGTTGGTGCCGAATGGGCAACCGGCGTTTCAGACGGCCTGATTGTTGGGATGATGACGGATACCCATTCATAAAAGTAACCCAACAGCGTTGGCTCGCCTTGCCGTACTACCCGTGCTGTCTTCGGCTCGCCGCTTGGTTAGCTTGCTTGTGTGAATGGGTATGAGCGGGTATCTTGACTCAATAGGCCAAAACTTGTTCATGCCATTCATCCCCATAAGCCGGCAAAATAAACCGATACCGTCAGGCCGCTTCTATCAGTGGTATCATCAAAAAATATTATCCGGCTGCCGCTTGAACAGGGCGGCAGGCTGATTTTTGTGACAGCAAAACCCCAATCAGAGCATCTGTGTGGGTTTGAGCCCGAGCTGTCGGCACCCATTTTCAGGAGCGCACGATTATGAACATTACTTCCCTCGATCATCTCGTACTCACCGTTGCCGATATCGGCCGCAGTATTGATTTCTATACCCGTGTGCTGGGCATGCAGGAAATTACTTTCGGCGAAGGGCGCAAGGCGTTGCTGTTTGGCAGCCAGAAAATCAATCTGCATCAGCAAGGCGCAGAAATTGCACCGCATGCGCAAACAGCGGTGTGCGGCAGCGCCGATTTGTGTTTGCTGACCGATACGCCGCTGGCGCAGGTGCAGCAGGAATTGGCCGCACACGGCATCACCGCTTTGAGCGGGATTGTGCCGCGCACGGGCGCGGTGGGCGCCATCGATTCGGTTTATTTGCGCGACCCGGACGGCAATCTGCTCGAAATCAGCCGTTACCGCGTGTGAATGGGGATGAGCAGGCCTGTTTTTCAGACGGCCTGATTAATCTGCCGCCCTGCTTTTATCAATCATCAGAATACTTTAGGGTGGCCTGATGTGTCGATTTACGGGTGTATTTTGCCCCTGAAAACGCATCTGCTGCGTTAAAAAACCTCGTAAGATGCCCAATCTTGCTGCGTTTTTTGCCTTGAGCCTGCATTTTCAGGAACAAAAATCCCTCCATAAACGACACATCAAGACACCCTAGGCCGTCTGAACATGGGGTTGTGCTTGCAACTGATTGATAAATCGTCTATAAGTCGGCTTTATCGGCAAAATAAACGATACGGCAAGGGAGTGTTGGGGCATGGATATTGTTTCGCGGCTGCAAAGGCTGCCGGTGGGGCGGTTTCACTACACATTGCTGGTGTTGGTGGGTTTGGGCTGGCTGTTTGATGCGATGGATACCGGCATGGTGTCGTTTGTGCTGGCCACGCTGGGTAAGGAATGGGCGTTAAGCCCGCGAGCCTTGGGTTGGGTGGTGAGCACCGGTTTTGTGGGCATGGCCGCCGGCGCGGTGTTGGGCGGGCGGGCGGCGGATAAAATCGGCCGCAAAACAGTGTTTGCCGCCAGCTTGGTGGTGTACAGCATTGCCACGGCGCTATGTGCGCTGGCGCCTGATTTGGCCTGGCTGCTGCTGTTTCGTTTTTTTGTCGGCATCGGCTTGGGGGCGCAATTGCCGGTGGCGGTAACGCTGGTGAGCGAATATGTGCCGGCCTCGGTGCGCGGGCGGTTTATTGTGCTGTTGGAAAGTTTTTGGGGGCTGGGCTGGCTGGCTGCGGCGCTGGTGTCGTATTTTTTTATTCCGCAATACGGCTGGCACAGCGCTTTTCTGATTGGCGGCCTGCCGGTGTTTTATGTGTTTTTTGTGTGGAAATACATTCCCGAATCGGTGCTTTATCTGATTCATAAAGGGCGTATTGAAGAGGCGCACCAAATTGTGTGCCGCTTAGAGGCGCAGGCGGGCATGCCGGTGGCGGAAAAGGCGCTGGTGGCGCAGGCGGCCTCGCCAGAAAAAATCCGCTTCGGCCAATTGTGGCAGCCGCCGTTTGCCAAGCGCACATTGATGCTGTGGCTGATTTGGTTCGGCATTGTGTTTTCTTATTACGGCATTTTCACTTGGCTGCCCAAGCTTTTGGTGGAACAGGGCTATACCGTTATTCAAACGTTCGAATATGTGCTGGTGATGATTCTGGCGCAACTGCCGGGTTATTTTGCGGCGGCGGTGCTGGTGGAAAAAATCGGCCGCAAGGCCACGCTGGCGGGCTTTTTGTTTGCCTGTGCGCTGTGTGCTTATTTTTTCGGCCAAGGCGGCAGCGTGGCGGCGGTGATTTTTTGGGGCTGCATGATGTCGTTTTTCAACCTCGGTGCCTGGGGCGTGCTTTATACTTATACGCCTGAGCTTTATCCGGTGCGTTTTCGGGCGTTCGGCTCCGGCTGGGCGGGCGCGGTCGGCCGTGTGGGCGGTATTTTGGCGCCGATGGCGGTGGCCGCACTGATTGTGCAGCCGCAGGGATTCGGTAAGATTTTTATGATGTTTGCCGGTGTGCTGCTGGCGGTGGTGGCGGTGATTGTGCTGTTGGGTGAGGAAACCAAAGGGCGTACGCTGGAAGACATCAGCCGTTGAGCGGCGGCTTAATTTGAAGGCGCCGGGCCCTCGCCGGTGTTGAGTTGAGGTAATACCCGTTCACAAAAATAACCTAACGGCGTTGGCTCGCCTGAGCTCGAAGAGGACTGCTTTCGCTAAGGCGCTGAAGCACCAAGTCAACCACTCCTGTAGGTGTGTAAAGTCTTCGGCTCGCCGCCTTGTTAGCTTACTTTTGTGAATTGGTATAAGATATGCCGTCTGAAAACTTTTCAGACGGCATCTTGTTGATTGTGCCGGTATTGCGCTGCTGCGTCATTCTTTTCACGATCGTTACTGCCTGGGGCTTATGCCTTGTATCACTGCTTTATTCATTTCACTCTCGATTGTCTGCTTTTCATCATGAATCCATCTATCCAAAATGCTCTGCAACAACTCAACGGCTTGATTTTGGGCAAGCCCGATGTATTGCAGCAGCTGCTTGCCGGCATCATTGCCGGCGGCCATGTGCTGCTCGAAGATGTGCCCGGTGTGGGCAAAACCACGTTGGCGCACGGGGTGGCGGCGGTGTTGGGGCTGGATTACCGGCGGGTGCAGTTCACCAGCGATATGCTGCCTTCTGATTTGCTCGGCGTGAATATTTACCGCCCCGATGAGGGCCGGTTTACGTTTTATCCCGGGCCGGTGTTTCATCCGTTTTTGCTGGCCGATGAAATCAACCGTGCCTCGCCCAAGCTGCAATCGGCATTGCTTGAGGCGATGGAAGAGCGGCAGGTGTCGGTGGACGGGCAAACTTATGCGTTGCCGGCGCCGTTTGTGGTGGTGGCCACGCAAAACCCTGTCGAACAGGCGGGCACGTTTGCGCTGCCCGAATCGCAGCTCGACCGCTTTATGATGCGCCTGAGCCTGGGGTATCCGGCTGCCGAGGCCGAAACACAGCTTTATGCGGCCGGCGGCGGCCGCAGCAGCCTGCCCGCCTTGCAGGCAGTGTGTGATGCGGCGGGCGTGCAGCAATGGCAGCAGCAGGCGGCGGCGGTGAAATTTGCACCTGCCGCCGCCGCTTATGTTTACCGTTTGGTGCAGGCAACGCGCCGGCCGGGGCAGTTTGTGCTGGGTTTGAGCCCGCGCGCGGGGCTGGCGGTGGTGAGGGCGGCCAAGGCATGGGCGTTTATGCAGGGGCGGGCGCATGTGTTGCCTGATGATATCAAGGCGGTGTGGGTGCCGGTGGCCAACCACCGTTTGCAGCCGGTGCGACAGGGCATCGGCAGTGCGCAAATGCTGGCGGAGTTGCTCCATCATGTGGCCGTTTCGTAGCGCGGCCTTACCCGCCGCCACGGGGCGTTCGCCTTCCTGGCGCCATCTCGGCTGCCGACCGACCCGTTTGGGTATGGGGGTGCTGGCGGTGGCGGCGTTGTTGTGGCTGGCGGGGGTGAATTATCAGGTAAACCTGGCTTATGCGGCGGCGTTTTGGCTGACGGCGTTTATGGGGGTGGCGGTGTTGATGAACATGCGCCAGCTGTTGGGCATGCAGATTGATGTGGCGATGCCGCAGGAAGTGTTTGCCGGCGGGCAGGCGCTGTTGCAGTTGAGCGTGCCCGACAATGTGCGCACGCGCTGGTTGTGGTTGGCGAATGAAGATGAATATCTCGACAGGCCGTCTGAAAGCGCTGTGTGGCAGCCGTGGCAGGTGCGCAGCGGCGGTGCGGATGTGTTTGCCTGGCGCATTGCGGCGGTGCGTCGCGGTTATCTGCGGGTGCCGCCGTTGCGCACGGCGGCGGTGGCGCCGTTCGGGCTGACCATGGTGCAGTGTGTGTGGCATTGGCCGAGCGATGCGGTGGTGTATCCGGCGCCGATCGCACACGAATGGCCGCCGCAGGCCGCCGCTGCCGCTGCCGGCGGATATGGCCGACCTTGGCCGGATGATGGCGATTGGGCGTATTTGCAGCCACACCAGGCCGGCACGCCGTGGCAGCATGTGGCGTGGAAAAGCTATGCCAAAACCGGCGAGCTGTCGGACAAAAAATTTGAGCACCCTGTTGCCGGAGCGCCGCAAATGGTGCTGTCTTATTTGGATTACCCCGCCGATACGCCGCAACAGCGGTTGGCCGGCCTGCTCTGCCACCGGGTGTTGGCGGCGGAGCGGCATGGTGCGGTTTATACGCTGCACCTGCCCGACACGCTGATTGAACCGCAAGCGGGGCAGCGTGAGAAATGTTTAACGGCCTTGGCTTTGTGGTAATGCCCGGTTGTCAAAATAAGCAGGCAGGCGAGTCGGCGCTGGCGGATGATTCGGAGGCTGTCAGGACAGCTGGAAATTCAGTAGTTTTATGATGGATTGATACAGGCTTTTCAGACGGCATCAGGCCGTCTGATACCCATTCACAAAAATAACTTAACGGCGCAGGCTTGCCTTACCGTACGTGTGTACTGTCTTCGGCTCGCCGCCTTGTTCGCTTACTTTTGTGAATGGGTATGAAAAGCCTGTCGGATAAGGAAGCATGTTGATTTTAAATCCGCCTTTTTTACGCCGCCTGCCCGTATTCCGCGTGCAAGCGGCCGTATTGCTGGTGCTGCTGTGGACGGCGCTGCCGCTGGCGGCTTCACTGCCTGTGGTGGTGGTGGCTTTGTTTGGCGGCCTGTGGCTGCTGCGGCTGGCGCTGCTGCGTTTACGTATCAACAAAATACCTGCCGCGGCCTTACTGCTGATGGCGGTGATGGCGGCGGCGTTGGTGTGGCAGCAGGCAGGCACTTTGTTTGGGCGTGAGGGTGGCGTTTCGTTGCTGTTGCTGCTGGTGATGCTCAAAGCGTTTGAAAACGGCACGCGCCGCGACGGGCAGGTGCTGCTGCTGGCGATGCTGTTTTTAACCGGTGCCGGCGTGCTGCTTAATCAAAGCCTGATGGCGGGTGTGTGGCTGTTGTCGAGCCTGGCGGCGATAGGCGTGTGCTTAGCCTTGCTGGCCGGGCTGCCGCTCAAGCAGGCGCTGCGGCAGAGTGCCAGCGCCTGGCTGCTGGCGTTGCCGCTGATGGCGGTGCTGTTTGCGGCGGTGCCGAGGGTGGACGGGCCGTTGTGGTCTATGCCGCAAAATCAGGCCGCGCAGGCGCAGACGGGTTTGTCGGACAGCATGGCGCCTGGCAGCATCAGCAACTTGGTGCAAAGTAACGAGTGGGTGGCCAACATCACTTTTTCAGACGGCCTGCAACCTCAGACGGGCGATTTATATTGGCGCGCCATCGTGATGAGCGAGTTTGACGGCCGCCGCTGGCAGGCGGTGGCTCATGATGACACCGACAGCGCCGAGGCGCCGGCAAGCCGCCGGCGGCTGCGTTATCAAATGATATTGCGTGACCGGCAGGGCGTGATTCCGGTGCTGGATTATCCGCAAACCGTACCGCAAGGTTTACAGAGCCGTTTGGGGCGGGTGTTGCGGGCGGAGCACAGCCGCGAGGGTTTGCGCCGCATCACGCTTGAGTCGGCGCTTACCGATACCTTGCCGCACCGCTTGAGTGCCGCCGAACACCGCCGCTACACCCGGCTGCCCGACGGTAATCTGCAAACGCGTCTGCTGGCCGAATCGCTGATGCGCCAATCGGCACATGTGCGCCAATTTATCGATAATGTGCTGCACTACTACCGCCGCCAATCGTTTGCCTACACTTTACAGCCGCCGCGCATGGGCAGCAGCGACAGCGTGGACGAATTTATGTTTCACGCCCGGCGCGGTTTTTGCGAGCATTATGCGCAAAGTTTTGTGGTGATGATGCGCGCCGCCGGGCTGCCGGCACGGGTGGTTACCGGTTATCACGGCGGCGAATACCGGCCGCAGGGCGGGTTTTGGCAAATCCGCAGCAAAGATGCCCATGCTTGGGCAGAGGTGTGGTTGGCTGATGAGCAGGCATGGCTGCGCGTCGACCCCACCGCGGCCGCATCATCGCGCAGCGAAGGCAGCCTGGCACGGGCTTTGCCGCCCGGCGAACGCAGCCTGCTGGCCGACCGGGGCGGCCGCTGGTCGCACTGGTATGACACGGGGCAGTATTATTGGCAGCAATGGGTGGTGAACTACGATCAGGGTAAGCAAAACGATTTGTTTGCCGCGCTGGGTTTGGGCGGCTTCCGCCCCGGCACATTGCTGCTGGTATTGCCCGCAGGCTTGCTGTTGGCGGTGTTGCCGTTATTATGCTGGTGGCTGGCCGGGCGGCAGCGGCGTGATGATTTGCAGGCGGGTTTTATGCTGCTGAAAACCGCGCTGATGGGCGAAGGAGACCCTGCTGTTGCCGCCACCAGCGCAGACGGCCTGCGCCGCCTGCTGGCGCAGCACGGTATAGAAGATGCGGCGTTGCAGCGGTTGCTGGATGAATACGAATATTGGCTGTATGCCGCCGAACAACCGCCATCCAAACGCCTGCAACGGCGCTGGTACCGGCGGGCACGGGCGCTGGCCGGGCGTTATTACCGGCAACGCGGCAGATAATCTGTTGAGGCCGTCTGATACCCATTCACAAAAGTAACCTAATGGCGCGCCTTGCCCTACGAACTGTACTGTCTTCAAGCTCGCTGCCTTGTTCGCTTATTTTTGTGAATGGGCATGAAAAACATTCATGCCCACATTTCATACAAGTGCCAGTAAGTGCAGCAAGGCTTTTTAACAAATGCGGTTGGCGGGTGTTTGTTGCCCGGCATCTGCCTGTTCAGAAACAAAAATCCCCTTGATAAACGAATGGTCAGAGCACCCTAAGCGGTAAGGCAGGCAGATGCATTCAGGTTATTTTTTAAGGGTGTCAATGCCTTTCAGACGGCCTCGATGTTGTGCCGCCCGCAAAAAATGCAAAATTTATACCACACTCTGCCGTTGAAAATACCCATTAATGCGGCCAATGGCGGCAGGCGGGTTTATCAGCCGCCCAAACATGTTCATAATACCGTATCGTGAAAACGTTTGAATATCTGCTGCGGTCAAGACGCTTTAGGGCACCCCGTCCGGCCGCTTTCGCCATCCCCATGATTGAGGCCGTCTGAAAGGCCGTTCGGATAATCGCACATGAAACATTTATTTTCATCTTGGAGCCGCTTGCTCGGCCAAAAGTTGTCGCATAAAGCGGTGCAGACACAGCGTTTGTCGCGCAAAACCATTGCGTTTATGTTTTTGTTGGCCGGCTCTGCGCTGGTGGCGCTGACATCGTTGGTGTTTGCCAAAATGGCTGATTGGGCGTTGGAACAAAATGCCCACTGGGTGCAGCAGTATCCGTGGTTTGCCTGGATGGCGCTGCCGCTGGGGCTGCCGCTGATTGCCTGGCTCACGCGCCGTTTTGCGCCTTATACCGCCGGCAGCGGTATTCCGCAGGTGCTGGCTTCGTTGTCGCTGCCGCACGGGCCGCAAAAAACGCGGCTGGTGTCGCTTTGGCAGACCGCGTTAAAAATTCCGCTGACATTTCTGGGCATGCTGGCCGGTGCCTCTATCGGCCGCGAAGGACCTTCTGTGCAGGTGGGGGCGGCGGTGATGGCGGCTTGGGGGGCGTGGTGCAAAAAGCACAATCTGGCGTTTAAAGGCTTGCAGGAAAATGATTTGCTCGCAGCCGGTGCGGCCGGCGGTTTGGCGGCGGCGTTTAATGCGCCGCTGGCGGGGGTGGTGTTTGCCATTGAAGAGCTGGGGCGCGGTGTGATGCTGCGCTGGGAGCGGCAGATTTTTATCGGTGTGCTGGCTGCGGGTTTCATCCAAGTGGCCGTTCAGGGTAACAACCCTTATTTTTCAGGCTTTCACGGCGATGCGCTGCCGCATATGCTGGCCTGGGTGTTGCTGTGCGCACTGGTGTGCGGGGTGGCCGGCGGGCTGTTTGCGCGCTTTCTGTATAAAGGCGCGGCCGGTATTGCGCCCGAGCGCTGGCGCGGCTGGATACGCCGTCACCCGCTGTTGCTGGCGGGGCTGATCGGTGTGCTGCTGGCGGCCGTCGGCACGCTGTATCAGGGGCAGACTTTCGGCACCGGCTACCATGAAGCCTCCGGTGCTTTGCGGCGCATGTATGAAGCACCGCCGGGGGTGGCGCTGGCGAAGTGGGCGGCCACGGTGTTGTCTTATTGGGCAGGCATTCCCGGCGGTATTTTCACGCCGGCGCTGACGGTGGGGGCGATGATGGGGCAGCAGATTGCCCAGATCGGCGGTTTGGAAACCGGGGTGAATGTGCTGGTGTTGATTTGCATGGCGGCCTTTCTGGCAGCGGCCACGCAATCGCCGCTGACCGCCAGTGTGATTGTGATGGAAATGACCGGCGGGCAGAATCTGTTGTTTTGGTTGCTGATTGGTGCTATTTTTGCATCTCAAGTATCGCGCCAGTTTTCGCCCAAGCCGTTTTACCACGCAGCGGGCTTACGCTACCGGCAGCGCGTACAGGAAGAATATGCGGCCCAACAGGCTCAAACCGCGGCGTTGCCCGGCACATCTGTAACCAGGGAGAAATAATATATGGCAGTGAATTTGCGAGAAAAAGAAGCATCCGAATTGTTAACCGTCGACGGTGCGCAGGTGTTTGTCGGGCAAGCCGGTGTGAAAAAGCCCGATCACGATGATCTGACTTTGATTGTTTTGAATAAAACCAACAGCGTGGGCGCGGTATTTACCCAAAACCGCTTCTGCGCCGCGCCGGTGCATGTGGCCAAGGCACATCTGGCTAATGAAAACGGCATTCGCGCGCTGGTTATCAATACCGGCAATGCCAATGCCGGCACCGGCGCCCAAGGCCGGGAAGATGCGCTGGCCGTCTGCGCCGCCGCCGCTGCCCAAGTGGGCTGCGAAGCGGAACAAGTGCTGCCGTTTTCCACCGGTGTGATTTTGGAGCCTTTGCCGGTGCAGAAAATTGTGGCGGCGCTGCCCGATGTGAAACCGGTGCACTGGAACGATGCCGCCCGCGCCATCATGACCACCGACACCCTGCCCAAAGCCGCCAGCCGTGAGGCCAAAATCGGCAGCAGCCATACCGTGCGCGCCACCGGTATTTCGAAAGGCTCGGGCATGATTTGCCCCAACATGGCCACTATGCTCGGCTTTATCGTAACCGATGCCAAAGTGTCGCAGCCGATTTTGCAGATGCTCACGCAGGAAATCGCCGATGCTTCGTTTAACAGCATTACCGTAGACGGCGATACCAGCACCAACGACAGTTTTGTGATTATCGCCACCGGCAAATGCGGCCAAAGCGAAATCGACAATATCGCCGACCCGCGCTACGACCAGCTCAAAGCCTTGCTCGGCAGCCTGGCGTTGGAGCTGGCGCAAGCGATTGTGCGCGACGGCGAAGGTGCCACCAAATTCATCACCGTTAAAGTCGAAAATGCCGAAAGCCGTGAAGAAGCGCGCCAAGTGGCCTATGCCATCGCTCATTCGCCGTTGGTAAAAACCGCTTTTTTTGCCAGCGACCCCAATCTCGGCCGCCTGCTCGCCGCCATCGGTTATTCGGGCGTGGCGCATCTGGATACCGATAAAGTGCGCTTGTATCTGGGCGATGTGCTGGTGGCCGAACACGGCGGTCGCGCTGCAAGCTACACCGAAGCGGCAGGGCAGCAGGTGATGAACGACGATGAAATTCTCGTGCGCGTAGATTTACAGCGCGGACAGGCCGCCGCCACGATTTATACCTGCGATTTGTCGCACGGTTATGTGTCGATTAATGCCGATTACCGCTCATAAATAAGCTGCATCACTGTGAGGCCGTCTGAAAATAAGTTTTCAGACGGCCTTGATTGTTGCCCCGCTGCGCCGTTACCCATTCACAAAAATAACCTAACTACGTTGGCTCTCCTTGCGGTACGTGTGTGCTGTCTTCGGCTTGCCGCCTTGTTAGCTTACTTTTGTGAATGGATCCGGCTGCATTTTGTTTGGTTGAATATCCGCCGGTTTCACGATATATTTCCTTATCATCAAATCAATAAGGTTCAGGCCGTCTGAAAGCTGAAAACCTGTCGACAAAGAGAGAAATATATGAATACATTAAACGCTGCCAATACTGTGTGTATTGTGGTGGACATTCAAGAGCGGCTCACGCCGGCGCTGCATGATGCGCAAAGTATGATTGAGCGCAGCCGCGTGTTGTTGCAGGGTTTGCAGGCGCTGGAGGTGCCGCTGCTGGTTACCGAGCAGTATCCGAAAGGTTTGGGGCCGACTGTGCCGGCCATCAAGTTGTTGTTGGGGGCGGCGCCGGTGTTTGAAAAAACGCGTTTTTCGGCGTTTATCGATGAGGTGGCGGCGGCTTTGCAGCAACACGGTGCGGAAAATGTGATTTTGGTGGGGGCTGAGGCGCATGTATGCATGCTGCAAACCGCGCTGGATTTGCGTGCCGGCGGTTATGCGGTGTATGTGCCGTCTGAGTGCACCACTTCGCGCAGCTTGGTCAATCGGGTTAATGCGCTGGAGCAGATGGCGGCGGCGGGTGTGGTGGTGTCGAATGTGGAAAGTGTGTTGTTCCAATTGTTGGGCGATGCCAAGCATGCGGCGTTTAAAACCGTGTCGAAATTGATTCAGTAGCCGGTTGCTTGAGGCCGTCTGAAAGGGTTTGCATGTGCGTCACCATTCAGACGGCCTCGGTATTGTTTGCCGTTTGCAGTATAAGCGGATTTTTGATACCCATTGATAAAAGTCAGCTCACAAGGCGGCGGGCCGAAGACGGTACAGGTGGTACGGTCAGGCAGGCCAACGCGGTTGGGTTATTTTTGTGAATGGATATTACGGGCATTATTTCAGATTGGAAACCATGCAATACACCATCAGCCTTGCCGAAGCGGATGAATTGGCCGCGATTGTCGAGATTTATAACAGCACCATTGAGAGCCGCCAATCTACGGCTGATTTACGCCCCGTGAGTGTGGCATCGCGCCGGGCGTGGTTTGATGCGCATGGCGGCAACCGCCCGCTTTATGTGTTGAAAAATGCGCAAAACGAGGTGTTGGCCTGGGGCAGTTTCAGTGATTACTATCCGCGCGCGGCCTATCATATCAGCGCCGAAATCAGCGTGTATGTGCGCCATGATATGCGCGGGGTGGGGGTGGGCAGGATTTTGCTGCAACATATGCTCGAACGGGCGCCTTCGTTGGGCATCCGCAATATTTTGGCGGTGATTTTCGGCCACAATCATGCCAGCATCCGCCTGTTTCATTCGCTCGGTTTTCAGGAATGGGGCCGGTTGCCGCAGGTGTGTGATTTGGAAACTCAAGAGGCGGATATTGTGATTTTGGGCAAGCGGGTGGTGGATTGAGGCCGTCTGAACGTCATCGTCATCGATCATCCTGCCAATGTTTCAGACGGCCTTGCCCCGCTTATACCCATTCACAACAGTAAGCGGACAAGGCGGCGAGCTGAAGACAGTACAGTTAGTACGGCAAGGCGAGCCAACGCCGTTAGGTTACTGTTGTGAACGGATTACACATCGGTGTTGTCTACCAGCCCTTTGGCCAGTTTTTCAGGAGTGAAGCGCAGCGATTGCGGGTAGGGATAAAAATCGTCGACCCGCCCTTGTTGCAGCGATTCTTTTTTGCCCTGCCAGAATTCAGGCGTGAGCAAATCTTTGTGGTGCTGTAAAAACACTTGCCGCACATCCGGCTCGCCCAACAGGAAAGGGCCGAATTCTTCGGGGAAAACATCGCCTTTGTGCACCGGATACCATACTTCGCCCGACATTTCGTATTCGGGATTGGGCGCGGGCGGAATCTTGCGGAAGTTGCAGTCGGTCATGTATTCGATTTCATCGTAATCATAGAAAATCACGCGGCCGAAGCGGGTCATGCCGAAGTTTTTATACAGCATGTCGCCGGGGAAAATATTGGCCGAGGCCAGCTCTTTGAGGGCGTAGCCGTAATCGATGACCGCCGCCGCTTTTTCGGCGGGGTCGGCTTTCTGCATAAACAGATTCAAGGGCTTGAGGCGGTATTCGACATACACATGTTTAATCACCACATGGTTTTCGTGTTCTTCAAGCTGGCTGGGTGCCATTTGGCGCATTTCTTCTAAAAATTCCTCACTGCAACGCGATTTCGGCAGCGGTACATTGGAAAATTCCAGAATATCGGTCATGCGGCCGACGCGGTCGTGTTTTTTCACCAGCAGGTATTTGCGGCGCACGTATTCCTGATCAAAATCTTTATTCGGGCCGAATTTGTCTTTAATCACCTTAAACACATAAGGAAACGAGGGTAGGGTAAACACCGTCATCACCAGCCCTTTAACGCCCGGGGCGAGGATAAACTGGTCGTGCGAATATTCGAGATGCTGCACAAATTCGCGCCACCAGATGTTTTTGCCCTGCTTGTGCAGGCCGACCATGGTGTAGAGATCGCCCGGTGTGCGCATCGGCAGAATGGCGTTGAGAAACTGCACGTAGCCGCTGGGCACCGGCATGTCGACCAAAAAATAAGCGCGTGCAAATGAAAACAGCACGGCGATTTGTTTGGGGTCAAACAGCGCCGCATCCACCATCAGCTCGCCCTCGTTATTGTGTACGATGGCCAGCGCAAACGGGTGGCGGCTGCTGCCGTTGATGATTCTGCCGAAAATATAAGCGCCTTTGTTGCGGTAAAACGGCGAATTGAGCACCTGTACATGCAGGTTCAGCTCTTCAGGCGGCCATTCGGCCTGAAAGTGCTGTTTGGCGGCGCGCAAAATGCTGCTGATGTCTTTCGCGGCGTGGGCAAACGGCACCTGCCAGTCGAAATGGCGCAGAATTTCGCGCATGCAGTCGCGCAGCCCTTGTTTGCTGGGGTAAAACGAGCAGAAGGTGGGCGGATCAGAATCGATGTATTCGGTGCTGGTGGCCGGCTTGATAAAGATAAACTGATTGTTGTAATACTCTTTGGAAAGCAGCCGCGTAGACACCGAATTGAAAAAAGTTTCTGCCAGCTCGGGCTGTTTGTGGTTGACCAGCAGGGCGATGTATTCGGTTTTGGCCGCCGCCCATACTTCGTCGCTCAAGGCATCGGCGGCATATTCGCTGCGCAAGATGGCCACCGCTTCCTGCACGCGCTGGTCGTACATCTGGATGCGTTCGGCCACCAAGTCTTGAATGCCGTGCCAATCACGGTTTTCAAACAGCGCTTTGGCGCGGGCGGTTACTTCGCGGTAAAGGCGGTAGTGTTTGTTGAACCCCTCAAGCATGGTTTGCGCCACCGAGCGCCCTTGGGTTTGCGTGTTGTGCGCAATCATGGGTATTTTCCTTTGTTGGCCGACGGGCTTTGCCTGGCTTTCAGACGGCCTCTGTTGTCATTGGTGTGATGGCTGTTACCTTATGTTGTTTTATGTAGTTTGGCAAGCATGGCCATTCGCAAAAACCCTCATAAACGATGTCAGCCTTTGGTGAATGGGTTGAGCTCAAACAGAAAGTTCGCAGGCGGGGCTCACGCTACGTCTGCGTTGCCAACCGTTACCGGCGGCAATACCATCAAAGCCAGGCCGTCTGAAACTGCACTTTCACTGTTTTCAGACGGCCTTAACCTATCGGCAAACGCTGAACCGGCGCTATTTGGCATCGTTGCGTGGTGATGGTGGGCAACATGTAGCGTGGGCTCCATTCGCGGAAAAACTGTCTGTTGCTCACCGCTTTGTTTGCTGGCTTTTGTCGATGGTTATCAGGCCGTCTGAAAGCTGCAATACGCTTTCAGACGGCCTAACCGATATTACGCTTCGGAAGGTTGCAGGCAGGGCTTGCGCCGGGGCAGGGCATTGCCTATGGCCGCCGCCAGAATCAGCGCCACGCCGGCATATTGCCAGCCGCCCAAACGCTCGTTCAGCAGCCAGGCGGCCAGAGCGATGGCGGTGAGCGGCTCAAACACGGTAAACACCGCCGCCCGCGCCGCCGGCATTTTTTGCAGCCCTTTCACAAACAATGCAAACGCCGCCAGCGTGCCCACCAAGGCCAGGCCGGCGGCGGACAGCCAAACGTCGGCAGGTTGGCCGGCAAGCCTGGCAAAGGCGCTGCGGGTGTCGGGCAGCAGGCACAATGCCAGCGCAGAAAACCCGATGGAAGTAAAAAAGACCAGCATCGGCGGATGGCCGCGCATGGCGCGTTTGCCCAACACGCCGTAAAGCGCATAGCAAATGCCGGCACCCAAGCCGAATGCCATGCCGGCCGGATGCGCGCGCAGGCCGTCGCCGAGCGTCAGCGCCACACCGGCGGCGGCCACCACCGCCAGCAGCGCCGATTGGCGGGTAATGCCTTCGCCAAGCAGCAACCGCGCCAAAATCAGGCTCCACACCGGTGCAGTGTAGAGCAGCGCCACTGCCAGCGAAGGGCCGATGCGGGACACGGCGGCAAAATAACACAGGCTCATGCCCAGCATGCCGATTAATGATTGCAGCGCCAACATGGGCAGATCGCGGTATTGCAGCCGGCGCAGTTGCGGCCAAAACCACGGCAGCGCAGGCAGCAGCAGCGCAAACGCCAGCGTGATGCGCAAAGCAGCCACTTCGGCGCTGCTGAAATCCAGCTGCTTGAGCGTGGTGCCCAAAATGCCCAGCGTGCCCCAACAGGCGGCGCCGGTGATAATCTGCATCATGCCGAGGGTGGCAGGGTTCATGCTTTTCCTTTCAGACGGCCTCTTTCAGACGGCCTATAGAAACGGCAATTGAATAATGGCATTTTTTCAAATCAATCCAATTGTTTTAAAAGAGCAACCAATAAAAGATGGTTGGCATTAAAATTGCCGAATCTATAGAGCATATGCGGCGTTTCGAGGGTTGCAGCCGTTGCGGCAGATTGGCCATTCACATGATCGGCTCATTGCCCGAACATTGTTTCAGACGGCCTGATATCGGGCACGTTTCCATATCGGATGGCCGTTGATGCTGCGGATGGCTAGGGTGTCCTTGCGGGTATATTTTGCCCCTGAAAACGCATCTGCTGTGTTAAAACGTCTCGCAAGATGCCCAATCTTGCTGCGATTTTTACCTTGCACCTGCATTTTCAGGAACAAAAATCCCCTTAAATCGACACATCAGGACACCCTAAGCAGCATAAACGGCTCAAGGGTTTACGACAAGGTTTCTCTGCTGCGGTCTTTGCCGGCGCAAACGGCGATTAAGGCCATCAGCGCCACGGCCATCAGATACCATGCCGGTGAGAGTTTGCTGCCGCTGCTGCTGATCAGCCAAGTGGCCACCAGCGGGGCGGTGCCGCCGAGCAGGGCGTTGGCGCAATTGAAGCTGAAGGCAAAGCCGGTATAGCGCACGTCGGTGGGGAAAATTTCCGATAAATAAGCCGGCAGCGTGCCGTCGTTGACCGACAAAATCGCGCCGAAAATCACCTGAATCAGCAGAATCATGCCGAAGCCGCCCCAGCCGAACAGGCTGAACAGCGGCACGGTGGCCACGATAAACAGCACCGAAGCGGTAATCAGCATGGCTTTGCGGCCGTATTTGTCTGACAGCGTGCCCATCAGAAAGATAAACCCAATGTAGGAAAGCAGGGATATTGACGCGGCAAAAAACGACTGGGTTTTGCTCACGCCCATTTCTTCCGATAAATAAGTCGGCATATAGCTCAAAATCAGATAGAAGGCCACGGCATTGAGGCAGGCCACCAGAAAGGCCAGCAGCAGGGCGCGGCGGTGGTGGCGGAACAGGCGTGAAATCGGCACGCTCTCAGGCTTGGCGGCTTGGGCGGATTTTTGAAACTGCGGCGTTTCTTCCAGCTTCAGGCGGATGTAGCGACCCACCAGCCCCAGCGGTGCGGCCAGCAGAAACGGCAGCCGCCAGCCCCAATCGGCAATGGCTTCGGCGCTGAGCCATTCATACATACCGGCAGCCATCAGCGAGCCGAGCAGCAGGCCGGCGGCGGTGCTGGCCGGTACAATGCTGGTGTAGAAGCCGCGTTTTTCGGGCGGCGCGTATTCGGCCAGAAAAGCCGATGCGCCGGCATATTCGCCCGAGGCGGAAAAGCCTTGAAACATGCGCAAAACCAGCAGCATCACCGGCGCGGCGATGCCGATGCTGGCATAACCGGGCAAGAGGGCAATCAGAAAGGTGGCAGCCGACATAATCAGAATCGACCAGGAAAGCGCCGGGCGGCGGCCGTATTTGTCGCCGATATAGCCCCAGAAAATGCCGCCGAGCGGGCGGATGAGAAACGAAATGGCAAACACGGCATAAGCCGACATCAGCGCGGTGGTTCGGTCGCCGGTGGGAAAAAACACGCTGGCGATTACGGCAGCGAGATAGCCGTAAGCACCATAGTCGAACCATTCGACAAAATTGCCGATAAAGCTGGCGCGGGCGGCTTTTTTAAGGTTTTTTTCGCTGTCGGCGGATTGTTGCGGCAACGATTCGTGATAGGGGGCGGTCAGTTGCATGGTGTGGCTCCTTGAAAAATATCAGGCCGTCTGAAACCTATTTATCGGCTTGCTTGGATAACGGGTGTCAAACATCAGGCCGGGATAATGTTGTGTGCCGGGCCGTAGCCGAAGCCGGTGATGTTGTCGGCGCCGTTTTCGGTAATCACCACAATATCGTGCTCGCGGTAGCCGCCGGCGCCGCTCATGCCTTCGGGCAGCATAATCATCGGCTCCATCGACACCACCATGCCGGGCGCGAGCACGGTGTCGATGTCTTCGCGCAGCTCCAGCCCGGCTTCGCGGCCGTAATAATGGGACAGCACGCCGAAAGAATGGCCGTAGCCGAAGGTGCGGCGGTCGAGCAGGCCGTGGCGGGCATAGATTTCGTTGAGCTCGGCGGCAATATCGCCGCAACGCATGCCCGGTTTGAGCAGCTTCAAGCCGGCTTCGTGCACTTCAACGTTGATTTCCCACAGCCGCAGCGAGGCGGCATCGGGTTCGCCGTAAAACAAGGTACGCTCCAGCGCGGTGTAATAGCCGGCAATCATGGCAAAGCAGTTGAGACTGAGAATGTCGCCTTTCTGCACTTTGCGTGCGGTTACGGGGTTGTGTGCACCGTCGGTATTGATGCCGGATTGAAACCAGGTCCAAGTGTCCATCAGCTCGCTGTGCGGAAAGCGGCGGCCGATTTCGCGCACCATCGCCTGCGTGGCGGCCAGCGCCACTTCATATTCGGGCACGCCCTCCGCCACCGCCGCCACCAAAGCCGCGCCGCCGATGTCGCACACTTGCGCACCGTGTTTGATGAGGGCGATTTCTTCGGCCGATTTAATCATGCGCATCTGCATGCAGGCGGCGCTGATGTCGACAAATTCCACATCGGGCAGCGCGGCTTTCAGTTTGTTTAACCGCTCCAGCGGCAGATGGTCGAATTCGATGCCGACACGGCCGCGGTTGGGCACTTCTTGCGCCACGGCACGAAAATAATTGTCGCGCTGCCAGTCGGTATACACCACGTTGCGTTCGCCGGCGTTGCGGCGGAACGGTTGGCCGCCGTCGATGTTGGCGGAAATCAGCGTGCTGCTCTCGGGCGTAACCACAAAGCCGTAGAAACGGCCGAAAGAGCAATAGAGAAAATCGGCGTAGTAGCAGATATTGTGATAAGAGGTAAACAACACCGAATCAATGCCGGCGGCGGCCATGTGCGCGCGCAATTGCGTGTGGCGGCGGCGGTATTCTTCTGCGCTGAAGGTGGCGGGCGCTTTGGCGCCGTTTTCGATGCTGATGAGGCTGGGCAGATGTTGCATGGTGTTCATGGAAAGCTCCTCAAGGGGTAACGGCTCCTATCATATTGAAAACAGATTGTTGACAATTTTCGTAAAACGACTTAGTTTTGGCTTGAAACGACAAATGTTTCAGACGGCCTGAAAGTCAAGGCTGAGGCCGTCTGAGTGCTGCTGCAAACAAGGAAAAATAATGGCGAAGACTGCCGCTGCGCCCTGCCGTTTGGGCTTTTTATTGATAGACGGCTTTACCATGATTGCTTTTGCCAATGCCATCGAGCCGTTTCGCATGGCCAATTACGCATCGGAACAAACGCTCTACACTTGGAAAGTGGCCGGGCTGGCAGGCCAGCACACCGCTGCCAGCAACGGCTTGCAAATCCAGCATACCGATACGCCCGAGGGCTTGTTGGAATGCGATTTGGTGCTGGTGTGCGGCGGTTATCAAATCCAACATCTGGTGTCGCCCGCCATCCGCCTGCTGCTGCAAAGGCTGGCCGCACGCGATATCGCTTTGGGCGGCGTGTGCACCGGTGCGCTGGCGCTGGCCGATGCCGGCGTGCTCGACAGCTATCAGGCCTCGCTGCATTGGGAAAATTTTATTGCCGCACAGGAAAGCTACCCGGGTGTGGCGTTTCGCCAGAATCTCTACACCATCGACCGCAACCGCTACACCTGCTCCGGCGGGGCTTCGGCGCTGGATATGGCGCAGGCAGTCATCCGCCAGCATCACGGCCGGGTTTTGGCCGCGCAGATTGCCGAGTATTTTGATGTCGCCTACATGCGCACCGCCGACAGCCTCCAGCATGCACCGGCGCCCGCCGGCAGCGCGCCCGGTTACGAGCATGTGGCCGATGCGGTGGCATTGATGCAGGCCAATATCGAAGAGCCGCTGACGCTGGCCGATGTAGCAGAGCTGTGCCGGGTGTCGCCGCGGCAGCTGCAAAGATTGTTTCAGCGTTATCATCAAACCAGCCCGGCCGGCTATTATCTGCAACAGCGCTTGCGCCGTGCCCGCGAATTGTTGCAGCAAACCAGCCTCAGCATCACCGATATCAGCATTGCCTGCGGCTTTCTCACCGTGTCGTCATTCAGCAAAGCATTCCGCAAACAATACGGATATCCGCCCACGCAGCAACGCAAAGAAGAAGCCGCTTGAATGCTTGAATATTTTTCAGACGGCCTTATATTAGAGCGATAAACCGTTAACCCCCTATACCGACAAAGGCTGGTAACCATGACAGAAGCAAAACAAAATACCGAACAAAACCCGATTGAAACCGCAGCAGACGAAGCGGCTGACGTTTTCGAAAACGGCGAAGCCGAAACCGAAGCCGCCGTGCCCGATTACGAAGATTTGCAGGCGCGCGTCGAAGAGCTGGAAGGCATGCTTAAAGACGAACAATTGCGCGGCCTGGCCAACGAGCAAAATCTGCGCCGCCGCCATCAGGAAGAAATCTTGGCCGCCCATAAATTTGCCGGCCAGAAATTCGCCACCGAAATGCTGCCGGTCAAAGATTATCTGGAAATGGCGCTGCTTGACCAAAGCGGCAATTTCGACGCCCTGAAAATGGGGGTGCAGATGACCTTGGCCGAATTGCAAAAAGCCTTTGAAAACACCCAAATCAAAGAGATTAACCCGCAACCGGGCGACAAGCTCGACCCGCACCAACATCAGGCCATGCAGGCGGTGGAAAGCGAGCAGGCGCCCAATACCGTGGTGAGCGTGATGAAAAAAGGCTATACCTTGAGCGAGCGCGTATTGCGCCCCGCCATGGTGGTGGTGTCTAAAGCAGAGGGCGAAGCCTGAACGCACCGTTGTTCACGTTTTATCAAACACAAAATATTCAGACGGCCTGCAAGCCCATCAGAGGCCGTCTGAAACACAGATTGCACCGGGCTTGTGGATAAGCAAATCAAGCATTTGAATTAAAAATGATTATTCGGCTGAAAAATTTTGTACGGCCATACTTGAAAAGCAGCAAACCTCCCTTATTTACACTCCCGACAGGGCACAAGCCCGCAGCAAGATTTAAAAATCACTAAAATCATTAAGGAGCTATACACAATGGCAAAAGTAATCGGTATCGACTTAGGTACAACCAATTCATGTTTGGCCATCTCGGAAAACGGCCAAACCAAAGTTATTGAAAATGCAGAAGGCGCACGCACCACCCCGTCTGTGATCGCTTATCTCGACGGCGGCGAAATTCTGGTCGGCGCCCCGGCCAAACGCCAAGCAGTAACCAACCCCAAAAACACTATTTATGCCGCCAAACGCCTCATCGGCCATAAATTCGACGATAAAGAAGTACAAAAAGACATCGACCTGATGCCGTTTGAAATCATCAAAGCCGCCAACGGCGATGCTTGGGTGAAAGCACAAGGCAAAGAATTGTCGCCGCCGCAAATTTCGGCCGAAGTATTGCGCAAAATGAAACAGGCGGCCGAAGCCTATTTGGGCGAAACCGTTACCGAAGCCGTGATCACCGTGCCGGCCTATTTTAACGACAGCCAACGCCAAGCCACCAAAGATGCCGGCCGCATCGCCGGTTTGGATGTAAAACGCATCATCAACGAGCCGACCGCCGCCGCTTTGGCGTTCGGCATGGATAAAAGCGACAAAGCCGACCGTAAAATCGCCGTATACGACTTGGGCGGCGGCACCTTCGATATTTCCATCATCGAAATCGCCAATGTCGACGGCGACAAACAATTTGAAGTGTTGGCCACCAACGGCGACACCTTCCTCGGCGGCGAAGATTTCGACCAACGCCTGATCGACCACATCATCGATGAGTTCAAAAAAGAACAAGGCATCGATTTGAAACAAGACGTGATGGCATTGCAACGTTTGAAAGAAGCAGCGGAAAAAGCCAAAATCGAATTGTCGAGCGGCCAGCAGACCGAAGTAAACCTGCCCTACATCACCATGGATGCCACCGGCCCGAAACACTTGGCGATGAAAATCACCCGCGCCAAATTCGAAAGCCTGGTAGAAGACTTGATTACCCGTTCCATCGAGCCGTGCAAAATCGCCGTTAAAGATGCCGGCCTGAGCGTGGGCGATATTGATGATGTGATTTTGGTGGGCGGTCAAAGCCGTATGCCGAAAGTGCAGGAAGCCGTGAAAGCCTTTTTCGGCAAAGAACCGCGCAAAGACGTGAACCCCGATGAAGCCGTAGCCGTGGGTGCTGCGATTCAGGGCGAAGTATTGAGCGGCGGCCGCAGCGATGTATTGCTGCTCGACGTTACCCCGTTGTCGCTCGGTATCGAAACCATGGGCGGTGTGATGACCAAACTGATTCAGAAAAACACCACCATTCCGACCAAAGCTTCTCAAACCTTCTCAACCGCAGAAGACAACCAAAGCGCCGTGACCATTCATGTGCTGCAAGGCGAGCGCGAACGTGCATCGGCCAACAAATCACTGGGCAACTTCAACCTCGGCGATATTGCACCCGCACCGCGCGGCATGCCGCAAATCGAAGTAACCTTTGATATCGATGCCAACGGTATTCTGCATGTGTCGGCCAAAGACAAAGGCACCGGTAAAGAAGCCAACATCACCATTCAAGGCTCTTCCGGTTTGAGCGAGGAAGAAATCGAACGCATGGTGAAAGATGCCGAAGCCAACGCAGAGGAAGATAAAAAACTGACCGAGCTGGTGGCTTCGCGCAACCAAGCCGAAGCGCTGATTCACTCTGTGAAAAAATCACTGGCTGATTACGGCGACAAACTCGATGCGGATGAAAAAGCCAAAATCGAAGATGCGCTGAAAGAGGCCGAAGAAGCGGTAAAAGGCGAAGATAAAGAAGCCATCGACGCCAAAGCCGAAGCCTTGGGTGCAGCCAGCCAGAAACTGGGCGAAATGGTTTACGCGCAAGCACAGGCAGAAGCTCAGGCAGCCGAAGGCGGCGCACAGGCCGAAGCGGCTTCAAACCAAGGCAGCGATGATGTTGTTGATGCCGAATTTGAAGAAGTGAAAGATAAAAAAGACTAAGTTTTATCGGATCACGCCCAAGAGAGAGAGCACCGGAAACGGTGCTCTTTTTTTACGGCTGTTTGTGATACCCATGCACAAAAGTAAGCAAACAAGGCGGCGGGTCGAGGGCGGTGCAAATATAGTGAAATAAATAAAAAAGGGCTATGGCGTTGCCGCGCCTTGCTGTTACGCGCTCACTGTTTGCGGCTTACTGCCTTGCATCACTTCTTTCTTATTCCATTATATTTCAGACGGCCTCTACCGGATTACCTTCCGCTGCGAATGCCGTTGTTCAGACATGATAGGTTTCAGAATATGTTTCAGACGGCCTGAGTTTTGAATTTTAATGGCCATGTTTCAACGTGAAGTTTCAGACGGCCTCATGATGTTTACCATGAGGCCGTCTGAAACTTCACATGCCGGGGAAGCGGCCTTTCATGCCCTTGGCCATATTCATCAGTTTGCTCATGCCTTTTCCGCTGAACATTTTCATCATCTGTTGAGATTGCTCGAATTGCTTGAGCATTTTGTTGACTTCTTGAACGGTGGTGCCGGAGCCCGCAGCAATACGGCGTTTGCGGCTGGCTTTAATCAACGCGGGATTGGCGCGCTCTTTTGCCGTCATCGAATTGATGATGGCTTCTACGTGCCCCATCGCTTTTTCGGCGCTGCCTTCTGGAATCTGTTTGGAAAGCTGGCCGATTTCGCCCGGCATTTTCGACATGATGTTTTCCAGCCCGCCCATATTGCGCATTTGCTGGATTTGTTCTTTAAAGTCGTTTAAATCGAAGCCTTTGCCTTTATGCAGCTTCTTCGCCATTTTGGCGGCCACTTCTTCATCGATGCCTTTTTGCACATCTTCAATCAAAGTGAGCACGTCGCCCATGCCGAGAATACGGCTGGCAATACGATCGGGGTGGAACGGCTCCAGGCCGGTAACTTTTTCGCCGATGCCGATAAATTTAATCGGTTTGCCGGTGGTTTGGCGTACCGACAAGGCCGCACCGCCGCGCGAATCGCCGTCCATTTTGGTCAGAATCACACCGGTAAGCGGCAAGGCCTCGTTGAAGGCCTGTGCGGTGTTGACTGCATCTTGGCCGAGCATGGCATCCACCACAAACAGGGTTTCCACCGGGTTTACTGCGGCATGTAGGGCTTTGATTTCGGCCATCATGGCTTCATCAATGGCCAGGCGGCCGGCAGTGTCGACCATTAATACATCATAAAAATGCTTTTTGGCATAATCGACGGCGGCACGGGCGATTTCTACCGGTTGCTGGCTGTTGTCGGAAGGGAAAAAATCCACCCCCACTTGTTCGGCCAGCAATTTGAGCTGCTCAATTGCGGCAGGGCGGTATACGTCGGCAGACACCACCAGAATTTTCTTTTTCTGCTCGTTTTTCAACAGCCGCGAAAGTTTGCCTACAGTTGTGGTTTTACCTGCACCCTGCAAGCCGGCCATCAATACCACGGCAGGGGGGGCGGCAGATAGATTGAGCGAGCTGTTTTCTTTGCCCATCAGCTCCACCAGCGCTTCGTTGACCACGCCGATAAAGGCTTGGTCGGGCGTGAGGCTGTCGGTGATTTCTTTGCCCAACGCTTTTTCTTTCACGCTGTTGACAAAGTCTTTGACAATCGGCAGTGCAACATCGGCCTCAAGCAGTGCCAGGCGAACTTCGCGTAAGGCGGCCTTGATGTTGTCTTCGGTCAGTGTTGCTTGGCCGCGGATGTTTTTAAACACATTGTTAAAGCGGCTGGTTAAATTATCTAACATGCGTATCCTTATAATGAGAATAGCTGCCACTAAATGGGCGTTATTTGCTAAAATTGCCTTATTCTACACTACGTGTGCGGCAATGAATATGCACACAAAGAAAGTTTGTAATGCCGATTGTATTGATTTGTTTGATGCTCGTGTATGCCGGATTGGCCGGTTTTGTGTGGCTGCGTTACAAGAAACGCGGTGAAACGCCGTATCCGCTGAAAATGGAATTGGCGGTTTTGGCGGCGGCGCTGCTGGTGCACGGTGTGGCTTTGTCGCTGCCGGTTTTGCAGGATCAAATACTGATTATGGGCTTCGGCTATTCGATCAGCTTGATTGTGTGGCTGATGTTGATGATGTATTGGTGCGGCAGTTTTTTCTATTCTTTGCGCGGATTGCAATTGCTACTTTATCCTTGTGCGGCATTTTCATTATTGCTGGGCGTGGTTTTTCCGGGCAAATTTATCGGCTACCAAATCAGCGACTGGCCGTTTATGCTCCATGTCGGCGCCTCATTGCTGGCATACGGCCTTTTCGGCATCGTGACTTTGCTGGCCGTATTGGTTTTATTGCTGAACCGCGAGCTGCATAAAAGAAAGTTTTCGGCGCTGGTGTCGTTTCTGCCGCCGCTGCTGAGCTTGGAAAAACTGATGTTTCAAGGAATGTGGGCAGGTTTTTTGCTGCTGACTTATTCTGTGGTCAGCGGCACCTTTTTTGCCGAGGCAGTATTCGGAAAATCGGCCTCGCTTAGCCATAAAACAGTCTTCGGGATATTGTCGTGGCTGATTTACGGCGGGTTGCTGTTGAAGCACAGCATGACGGCATGGCGCGGAAAAAAAGTGGCGGTGTGGACGATTATTGGTTTTGTCAGCCTGATGTTGGCTTATGTCGGCAGTAAGTTTGTGTTGGAAATTATTTTGCACCGGTAATTATGGTTACCCTGGCGTGAAATGTGAAAGGTGGAATGTGGGTTGGGGATAACAAGATTCCCAATTAAGAGATTGAATCAGGCCGTCTGAAACGTTTTCAGACGGCCTGTCTTGCTGTCGGCGGTGTTTTAATCCATTCATAAAACTAAGCGAACAAGGCGGCGGAGTGCAGGCAGTGCGGTAAGGCGCGCCGATGCTGTTGGCTTTTTTCTGAATGGTTATTACATCAGGTTTAAATCGCTGATGCGGTCATACAGCCGTTCGGGCCGGCCGCCTTCTTCGTGCAGCTGGATGCGCAGGCGCAAGTCGTTGGCGGAATCGGCTTGGCGCAGGGCTTCATCGTGGCTGATTTGGTCGCGGATGTAGAGGTCGAACAAATGCTGGTCGAAAGTTTGCATGCCGTCGTTGCCGGAGCGGGTCATGGTTTCTTTAATGCCCATCAGCTCGCCTTTGAAAATCAAGTCCTGCACGGCAGGGGTGTTGAGCAGCAGGTCGATAATGGCGGTGCGTCCGCCTGCTTTTTTGATGGCAAGGCGCTGGCCGATGATGCCGACTAAATTGAGCGCTAAATCCATTAATACCTGTTGGCGGCGGTCTTCCTGATAAAAGTTGATGATGCGCTCGATGGCTTGGGCGGCGTTGTTGGCGTGCAGGGTGAAGATGCACAGGTGGCCGGTTTGCGCCAGTTGGAGTGCGTATTCCATGCTGTTTTCATTGCGCACTTCGCCGATGCACACCACATCGGGCGCTTGGCGCATGGCGTTTTGTACCGCCAGTTTCCAATCGGGCGTGTCAATGCCGATTTCGCGTTGGGTAATGATGCAGCGGCGTGGTTTATAAAGGTATTCGATCGGGTCTTCGATGGTGATGATGTGGCCGGGCAGTTTGTGGTTGCGGTGGTTGAGCATGGCGGCCATCGAGGTGGATTTGCCTGAGCCGGTGGGGCCGGCCAAAATCAGCAGTCCGCGCGGTTTGAGTGCCAGCTCTTTTAATTGCGGCGGCAGGCCTAAATCGTCGACCGACGGAATTTCTTGATTGATGCGGCGCAACACCAAACCTGCGCGGCCTTGTTCGTGGTAGGCGTTGACGCGGTAGCGGGTGTTGCTGCGCGATTGCACGGCGTAGTTTAAATCCAGATCGCGGGTAAACGCTTCGAGCTGTTCCTGATTCATGGTGGATTCGGCAATGGCAGCCGTGTCTTGGCTGCTTAAGGCTTTGTGCGGCATGGGCGTGAGCACGCCGTTGATTTTCATGGCCGGCGGAAAACCGGCGCTGATGAAAATATCAGAGGCGCCGCGCTGTTCGGCATCGGCACACATGCGGTCGAGCAGCGGATGCAGGTGGCTGCCGATTTCGGCGGGAGTAGGGATGTGCGGGGGCTGGTTTTTTTGCGAATATGCCTGCACCATTTCGCTGAGCAGGTTGTGCAGTCGGTCGGGTTCACTCATGATAGGGCCTGTGTGGAAAAGTTGGCGGACGGGCATGCTGTTGAATCCAGCAGGCCGGCCGGGCGGTTGTGTGGACGGGGTTATACCAAATCACAAAAGTAAGCTAACAAGGCGGCGAGCCGAAGACAGTACAGCTAGTACGGCAAGGCGAGCCAACGCTGTTAGGTTATTTTTGTGAATTGGTATTACATAACGGCATCGAGGTTTTGCGCTTTGCTGCGGGCAACTTCGGCGCTGATGATGCCTTGGCGCAATAAGGCTTGCAGCGATTGGTCGAGCGTCTGCATGCCGTGTGCTTGGCCGGTTTGCAGTGCCGAAGCAATTTGGGCGATTTTGTTTTCGCGAATCAGGTTGCGCACGGCGGGGGTGGAAATCAGGATTTCATGTGCGGCCACGCGGCCTTCGCCGTTGCGGGTTTTCAGCAGGGTTTGTGAGATGACGGCACGCAGGCTCTCGGAAAGCATCGAGCGCACCATTTCTTTTTCGCCGGCGGGAAAAACATCGACAATCCGGTCTACCGTTTTGGCAGCGCCGGTGGTATGCAAGGTGCCGAATACGAGGTGGCCGGTTTCGGCTGCGGTCAGCGCCAGGCTGATGGTTTCGGGATCGCGCATCTCGCCGATTAAAATCACGTCCGGGTCTTCACGCAGCGCAGAGCGCAGGGCGGCGGCAAAACTGTGGGTGTGTTCGTGCAGCTCGCGCTGGTTGATGAGTGCTTTTTTGCTTTCGTGCACAAATTCAATCGGGTCTTCGATGGTGAGGATGTGTGCGGGTTGGGTTTCGTTGATATAGTTGAGCATGGCCGCCAGCGTGGTGGATTTGCCTGAGCCGGTGGGGCCGGTTACCAATACCAGCCCGCGCGGATTTTCAGCAATTTTTTGAAAAATGCGCGGGGCTTTCAAATCATCGAGGGTGAGCACGGTGCTGGGCACGGTGCGGAATACGGCTGCGGGGCCGCGGTTGGACATAAAGGCATTCACGCGGAAACGGGCCACATTGGGCAGCTCGAATGAAAAATCGGTTTCCATGTTTTGCTGGTAGAGTTTGCGCTGGTGGTCGTTCATCACCGAAGTAATCATGTGGCCGACTTCTTCGCTGCTCATTTCGGGCAGGTTGATGCGGCGGATGTCGCCGTGTACGCGGATCATCGGCGGCATGCCGGCACTGAGGTGGAGGTCGGAGGCTTTGTTTTTCACACCGAATGCGAGTAAATCGGTAATTTGCATAATGTGCTTTCGTATTTTGGGTTACAATTTTTATAAACAGCATGAATGTTTTATTTTAAAGAATGATAGGTGCTTAAACCAAGCAAAAAATCAATTATTTTCAGACGGCCTGGGAAATGGCTGCGATGAGGGCTTGTGCATGGCAAACTTGCAACAAAACTACCGTAATGTGCTGGCTGAAATTGCTGCCGCCGAAGCTGCTGCTTCGCGCCCCGCGGGCAGTGTTCGGCTGGTGGCGGTGGGCAAAACCTTTCCTGCCGCTGATATTCGCGCCGTATATTGTGAGGGTCAGCGCGATTTCGGTGAAAACTATATTCAGGAATGGTATGCCAAAACCGATGAGCTGGCTGACTGCCCGGATATTGTCTGGCACATTATCGGCCAAATTCAATCGAATAAAACCCGCCCGGTGGCCGAACGCGCACATTGGGTGCACACCATCGACCGCTTGAAAACAGCGCAGCGCTTGAGCAGCCAGCGCCCTGAGCATATGCCGGCATTACAGGTGTGTATTGAAGTGAATATTGCTGCCGAAGCGGCCAAGCACGGGGTGAAGCCGGAAGAAGCTGTGGCGCTGGCCTGCGAAGTGGCGAAGTTGCCGCGGTTGAAGGTGCGCGGCCTGATGTGTGTGGCCGCAGCCGCGGCGGACGACGCGGGCTTGCAGGCGCAGTTTAAGCAGATGCAGGCGCTGTTGACCCAATTGCAGGCGGCGGGTGTGGCTGCTGATGTGTTGTCGATGGGCATGACGGCGGATATGGCGCTGGCTGTGGTATGCGGTGCCACACATGTGCGTATCGGCAGTGCTATTTTCGGCCAGCGCGATAATGTTTGAAACCGGAATGTGAGGCCGTCTGAAACGTTCATGGTTTCAGACGGCCTGATACAGTATCTGTGTTGGCATAAGGCTGAAAAGGGCACGGCGCAGAGGGCCGGCAATTTGAAACGGGCAGTGTTGTGACGCTGTGTGATTAACCGGTGCTTTCAATCAAGTGGTCAAACGAAGATGATGGGAGAAAAGAAACATGACGGTTTATTTTTTGGGCGGCGGCAATATGACGGCTGCCATTGTGGCAGGATTGGTCAATCATGCTGATGCCGATGTACATATTGTCAACCGGGGTGCTGAGAAGCGCGAACGGCTGGCACAGCAGTTTGGCGTGGCCGTGTCGGAAAAACTGCCGGCGTTGGGCCGGCAGGATGTTTTGGTGTTGTCGGTCAAGCCGCAAGATATGCAGGCGGCTTGTGAGGGCGTGGCAACCAACGGCGCATTGGTGATGTCGGTGGCAGCCGGTTTGACAGTAGATACCTTGAGCCGCTATTTGGGCGGCACCCGCCGCATTGTGCGGGTGATGCCGAATATTGCCAGCCGTGTGGGTTTGGGCGTGTCGGGTTTGTTTGCCGCCGAGGGGGTGGCAGAAACCGACAAACGTGTTGCCGAAGATATTATGGCGGCTACCGGCGAGGCCGTATGGCTGGAGCATGAGGCGCAAATACATGCCATGACCGGCATCAGCGGCAGCGGCCTGGCTTATGTGTTTTACCTGCTGGATGCGTTGAAAGAAGCGGCACAGGCGCAGGGCTTTGATGCGGAAACCGCACATGAATTGAGTTTGGCCACATTTAAGGGTGCCGTGGCATTGGCTGAAGAAACCGGCCGTGATTTTGCGGTATTGCAGCAAAATGTGACTTCAAAAGGCGGCACCACCCACGAAGCCATTGAAACCTTCAAACAGCATGGCGTCGCCGCGGCCATTGCAGCCGGTGTCGAGGCTTGTGTGGCGCGTTCGCAGGAAATTGCCCGCCAGTTTGAGGAGCAGTCTTAATGGAGGCCGTCTGAATCATGCTGGCAAAAGTGATTTTGTTATTGGCCGATGTATTGGCCATCGTGTGTCTGACCCGTTGTTTGCTGCAATGGGCGAAACTGCCTTTTGAACACCCGTTGGCACAGTTTTGCAGCCAAACTACCGATTGGCTGGTCAAACCTTTGCGTAAGGTCGCACCACCCTTGGGGCGTTGGGATGCCGCCTGCGTATTAGCTTGCGTGGTGTTGTACTATTTATCGTTTACTCTGGTGTTGCTGCTGGCCTTGCCAAGCGGATTGGGCATCAAAGCCATGGCGGCAAACCTATTGTTTACTTTGCTGAGCCTGTTTAAAGCGGTAGCCTATGTTTTGCTGTTGGGGCTGGTGTTGCGTATGGTGCTGAGTTTCAGTAATCCTTATTCGCCTTTACTGGCGGTTTTACACCGGATTTTTGAACCTCTTTCCCGCCCGTTTGTCTTTCTTAAGATAGGGCGCTACGATTTTTCAGGCAGCGTTCTGGTGTTGGTGCTGTGGTTTTGGTTGAGTGTAATCCTGCCACAACTCACCAGCAAACTTAATTTGTGGTTGTTGGGTTGAGTTATCAGATACTTAACAATAATTTAAAGACAAAAGCAGGTAAGCCGATCATAAAACAGGCGTAAAGATGCAGCAGGGCGGCAAAATCATGTTATGATGCTGCCTTCTTCTTGGAAGATACCAAAATGTTGCAAAATCAATAACAAGCCTGACTTTGCCTCAAAGTCAGTTTGATGATCACCTGAGAATGAAAGAATAATTATGGCAAAGCTGACGGAACAAGATATCCTGAATTGGAACGGCCCGGAAGAAGAGTACATGAATGCTGATCAACTGGCCTTTTTTAGAGATTTATTGGTTAAACTGCAAGACGAGTTGATCGAAAATGCATCGGCCACCACCGATCATTTGCAAAAACACGAATCCGCGCCCGACCCCGCTGATCGCGCAACCCAGGAAGAAGAATATGCACTGGAACTGCGCACCCGTGACCGTGAACGCAAATTATTGAGCAAAGTGCAATCATCCATCCGTAAAATCGATGAAGGCGACTACGGCTACTGCCAGGATACCGGCGAGCCCATCGGCCTCAAGCGTTTGTTGGCTCGTCCGACTGCCACGTTGTCGGTTGAGGCGCAAGAGCGCCGAGAGCAGCTCAAGAAACAATTTGCTGATTAAGTGCAGCTGACAATAATTAAAAAATTAATAAAAGCCGTCTGAAGATAATAATCTTTTCAGGCGGCTTTTGTTAATTTTCAGACGGCCACAAGCATAAAATCAGCGGCCGCAGCCAGTTTGAAGCAGTGCAGATAAAAAAGCAGTAGAGAAGCCGAAACAAAATGCGCATCTAAAACAAGGCGATGCCGGTTTTAGGTAAAAAACTTCCGGCATTTTGGTTGACGGTGTTTGGTTGAGGGAGTATAGTTCGGTTCTTCGCTGCTTCGGCGGTGACGAAACGATCTGATAATTATAGCACGGACGGTGGGATTGAGAAGGCTTTTTGATAAAGTTTTTGGATTCTGCGGTTGACAAGAAGATTGGGTGTTGTATAATTTCGTTCTTGCTCTTTAACAAACAGATTACCGATAAGTGTGAGTGCGGTGACGCCTCACACTGTTGAAAAAGATAGACAAGAAATGTTTTAACATATCTTCGTTTATTTCTTTGAAGCAGACCAGAAGTTAAAAAAAGTTAGAGATTAAACATAAGAGTTTGATCCTGGCTCAGATTGAACGCTGGCGGCATGCTTTACACATGCAAGTCGGACGGCAGCATAGAAGAGCTTGCTCTTTTGATGGCGAGTGGCGAACGGGTGAGTAACGCATCGGAACGTACCGAGTAGTGGGGGATAACTGTCCGAAAGGATGGCTAATACCGCATATTCTCTGAGGAGGAAAGCAGGGGACCTTAGGGCCTTGCGCTATTTGAGCGGCCGATGTCTGATTAGCTAGTTGGTGGGGTAAGAGCCCACCAAGGCGACGATCAGTAGCGGGTCTGAGAGGATGATCCGCCACACTGGGACTGAGACACGGCCCAGACTCCTACGGGAGGCAGCAGTGGGGAATTTTGGACAATGGGCGCAAGCCTGATCCAGCCATGCCGCGTGTATGAAGAAGGCCTTCGGGTTGTAAAGTACTTTTGTCAGGGAAGAAAAGCCGCCGGCTAATACTCGGTGGTGATGACGGTACCTGAAGAATAAGCACCGGCTAACTACGTGCCAGCAGCCGCGGTAATACGTAGGGTGCGAGCGTTAATCGGAATTACTGGGCGTAAAGCGAGCGCAGACGGTTATTTAAGCAAGATGTGAAAGCCCCGGGCTCAACCTGGGAACTGCGTTTTGAACTGGGTAACTAGAGTGTGTCAGAGGGGGGTAGAATTCCACGTGTAGCAGTGAAATGCGTAGAGATGTGGAGGAATACCGATGGCGAAGGCAGCCCCCTGGGATAACACTGACGTTCATGCTCGAAAGCGTGGGTAGCAAACAGGATTAGATACCCTGGTAGTCCACGCCCTAAACGATGTCAATTAGCTGTTGGGGTACATGATGCCTTAGTAGCGTAGCTAACGCGTGAAATTGACCGCCTGGGGAGTACGGTCGCAAGATTAAAACTCAAAGGAATTGACGGGGACCCGCACAAGCGGTGGATGATGTGGATTAATTCGATGCAACGCGAAGAACCTTACCTGGTCTTGACATGTACGGAAGACTCCAGAGACGGAGTTGTGCCTTCGGGAGCCGTAACACAGGTGCTGCATGGCTGTCGTCAGCTCGTGTCGTGAGATGTTGGGTTAAGTCCCGCAACGAGCGCAACCCTTGTCATTAGTTGCCATCATTAAGTTGGGCACTCTAATGAGACTGCCGGTGACAAACCGGAGGAAGGTGGGGATGACGTCAAGTCCTCATGGCCCTTATGACCAGGGCTTCACACGTCATACAATGGTCGGTACAGAGGGTAGCCAAGCCGCGAGGTGGAGCCAATCCCAGAAAACCGATCGTAGTCCGGATTGCACTCTGCAACTCGAGTGCATGAAGTCGGAATCGCTAGTAATCGCAGGTCAGCATACTGCGGTGAATACGTTCCCGGGTCTTGTACACACCGCCCGTCACACCATGGGAGTGGGGGATACCAGAATTGGGTAGGGTAACCTTCGGGAGCCCGCTTAACACGGTATGCTTCATGACTGGGGTGAAGTCGTAACAAGGTAGCCGTAGGGGAACCTGCGGCTGGATCACCTCCTTTCTAGAGAAAGAAGAGGCGTTGTCGTATTCACACTTATCGGTAAACTGTAGAAGAGATGCAGAATTAAAGAAGCAAAGGCCTTGGGTTTGTAGCTCAGCTGGTTAGAGCACACGCTTGATAAGCGTGGGGTCGGAGGTTCAAGTCCTCCCAGACCCACCAAACAGAAGTAGCACCGCACGGCCGGTACTGGGGGCATAGCTCAGTTGGTAGAGCACCTGCTTTGCAAGCAGGGGGTCATCGGTTCGATCCCGTTTGCCTCCACCAAAAGCTTCCCAAATCAAAGCGAGTTGGAAAAGGAAAAAGAAGCGGCAGCTTCTTATTTTAATTGACAGAGCGAAAGCGGCTGTTATAATGGCCAGCTCATTTTGATTTGCGAAGTTATTCTGAAGCCCGGGCAAAATCCGCGGCGGCAGACGCATCGATCTTTAACAAATTGGAAAGCCGAAATCAACAAACAAAGACAATGTTGTTTCGATTGGAAGCGCAAACCGTTGCAACGGAATGCGTTTCAGCAAAAGCAGAGCCGGTATATCCGGCGACAGCCCAGCAGCAATCGGAGCACAAAAATTTGGGTGATGATTGTATCGGATTCACTCTGAAACACAAAAGGCAGAGTGAATCACACAACAAAGCAGTAAGCTTTATCAAAGTAGGCACCTCAAGTCCGGTCCCCTAGTCAACGGGAGGTTGGGCGAAGTCAATGAGGTTCTTGAAATGATAGAGTCAAGTGAATAAGTGCATCAGGTGGATGCCTTGGCGATGATAGGCGAAGAAGGACGTGTAAGCCTGCGAAAAGCGCGGGGGAGCTGGCAATAAAGCAAAGATCCCGCGATGTCCGAATGGGGAAACCCACCGTATTCTGTACGGTATCCTCAAGTGAATACATAGCTTGAGAGAAGCGAACCCGGAGAACTGAACCATCTAAGTACCCGGAGGAAAAGAAATCAACCGAGATTCCGCAAGTAGTGGCGAGCGAAAGCGGAGGAGCCTGTATACGATAATACTTGAGATAGAAGAACAAGCTGGGAAGCTTGGCCATAGTGGGTGAAAGCCCCGTATTCGAAATTTCAAGTATGGTACTAGGTATACGACAAGTAGGGCGGGACACGAGAAATCCTGTTTGAAGATGGGGGGACCATCCTCCAAGGCTAAATACTCATCATCGACCGATAGTGAACCAGTACCGTGAGGGAAAGGCGAAAAGAACCCCGGGAGGGGAGTGAAACAGAACCTGAAACCTGATGCATACAAACAGTGGGAGCACCCTAGAGGTGTGACTGCGTACCTTTTGTATAATGGGTCAACGACTTACATTCAGTAGCGAGCTTAACCGGATAGGGGAGGCGTAGGGAAACCGAGTCTTAATAGGGCGACGAGTTGCTGGGTGTAGACCCGAAACCGAGTGATCTATCCATGGCCAGGATGAAGGTGCGGTAACACGCACTGGAGGTCCGAACCCACGCATGTTGCAAAATGCGGGGATGAGCTGTGGATAGGGGTGAAAGGCTAAACAAACTCGGAGATAGCTGGTTCTCCCCGAAAACTATTTAGGTAGTGCCTCGAGCAAGACACTGATGGGGGTAAAGCACTGTTATGGCTAGGGGGTTATTGCAACTTACCAACCCATGGCAAACTAAGAATACCATCAAGTGGTTCCTCGGGAGACAGACAGCGGGTGCTAACGTCCGTTGTCAAGAGGGAAACAACCCAGACCGCCAGCTAAGGTCCCAAATGATAGATTAAGTGGTAAACGAAGTGGGAAGGCCCAGACAGCCAGGATGTTGGCTTAGAAGCAGCCATCATTTAAAGAAAGCGTAATAGCTCACTGGTCGAGTCGTCCTGCGCGGAAGATGTAACGGGGCTCAAATCTATAACCGAAGCTGCGGATGCTAATTTAGATTAGCATGGTAGGGGAGCGTTCTGTAGGCCGAAGAAGGTGACTTGAGAAGGTTGCTGGAGGTATCAGAAGTGCGAATGTTGACATGAGTAGCGATAAAGCGGGTGAAAAGCCCGCTCGCCGAAAACCCAAGGTTTCCTACGCAACGTTCATCGGCGTAGGGTGAGTCGGCCCCTAAGGCGAGGCAGAAATGCGTAGTCGATGGGAAACGGGTTAATATTCCCGTACTTTGATTTAGTGCGATGTGGGGACGGAGAAGGTTATGTCAGCGGTCTGTTGGAATAGGCCGTTCAAGCCGGTAGGTGGAAAGTTTAGGCAAATCCGGACTTTCATAACACCGAGAAGTGATAACGAGCATCTACGGATGCGAAGTGACAGATACCACGCTTCCAGGAAAAGCCACTAAGCTTCAGCTAAATCAGAACCGTACCGCAAACCGACACAGGTGGGTAGGATGAGAATTCTAAGGCGCTTGAGAGAACTCAGGAGAAGGAACTCGGCAAATTGATACCGTAACTTCGGGAGAAGGTATGCCCTCTGATGTGAAAGACTAGCTCTGTAAGCATTGGAGGGTCGCAGAGAATCGGTGGCTGCGACTGTTTATTAAAAACACAGCACTCTGCTAACACGAAAGTGGACGTATAGGGTGTGACGCCTGCCCGGTGCTGGAAGGTTAATTGAAGATGTGAGAGCATCGGATCGAAGCCCCAGTAAACGGCGGCCGTAACTATAACGGTCCTAAGGTAGCGAAATTCCTTGTCGGGTAAGTTCCGACCCGCACGAATGGCGTAACGATGGCCACACTGTCTCCTCCTGAGACTCAGCGAAGTTGAAATGGTTGTGAAGATGCAATCTCCCCGCTGCTAGACGGAAAGACCCCGTGAACCTTTACTGTAGCTTTGCATTGGACTTTGAAGTCACTTGTGTAGGATAGGTGGGAGGCTTAGAAGCCGAGACGCTAGTCTTGGTGGAGCCGTCCTTGAAATACCACCCTGGTGACTTTGAGGTTCTAACCCAGGTCCGTTATCCGGATCGGGGACCGTGCATGGTAGGCAGTTTGACTGGGGCGGTCTCCTCCCAAAGAGTAACGGAGGAGTTCGAAGGTTACCTAGGTCCGGTCGGAAATCGGGCTGATAGTGCAATGGCAAAAGGTAGCTTAACTGCGAGACCGACAAGTCGAGCAGGTGCGAAAGCAGGACATAGTGATCCGGTGGTTCTGAATGGAAGGGCCATCGCTCAACGGATAAAAGGTACTCCGGGGATAACAGGCTGATTCCGCCCAAGAGTTCATATCGACGGCGGAGTTTGGCACCTCGATGTCGGCTCATCACATCCTGGGGCTGTAGTCGGTCCCAAGGGTATGGCTGTTCGCCATTTAAAGTGGTACGTGAGCTGGGTTTAAAACGTCGTGAGACAGTTTGGTCCCTATCTGCAGTGGGCGTTGGAAGTTTGACGGGGGCTGCTCCTAGTACGAGAGGACCGGAGTGGACGAACCTCTGGTGTACCGGTTGTCACGCCAGTGGCATAGCCGGGTAGCTAAGTTCGGAAGAGATAAGCGCTGAAAGCATCTAAGCGCGAAACTCGCCTGAAGATGAGACTTCCCTGGTGGTTTAACCACCCTAAAGAGTCGTTCGAGACCAGGACGTTGATAGGTCGGGTGTGGAAGCGCGGCAACGCGTGAAGCTAACCGATACTAATTGCTCGTGAGGCTTGACTCTATCATTTGAAGAACTTCGAATGATGATAAAGCTTACTGAAGTCATGAGCCGTACAGCAGTACGGACATGCGATACACATTACCCTTGTTGGAAGCGGGCGCAGCGCCCAGAGCGCGCCTCGGTTCATGTTGATAAAGCAAGATGGGAGACCATGTTGCGACGGCTTTAGCAATTTGTACAGTTTAAGTCTGGCGGCCATAGCGAGTTGGTCCCACGCCTTCCCATCCCGAACAGGACCGTGAAACGACTCAGCGCCGATGATAGTGTGGATACCCATGTGAAAGTAGGTCACTGCCAGACACCCATTCAAGAGCCCCGATACGGAAACGTATCGGGGCTTTATTCTGTGGGTGGTTGGCGGGTGGACGGCCCCAACAGCCTCTTGCTGTTGCCCGATTGCGACAAACCGGCGCAATATTCGGGCACATAACCGTTAATGCAGTAAAAATATTTGAACGCATCAAAAAATACCCTTATCATAAACAAATGCCGGCATGCAGCAGAGGCTGCCGGTGAAGGCCGAACAACATTACGAAGGAAAACAATATGAAAAAACTGATTTGGGGCGCACTGGCGCTGATAAGCACCGGCTTCTCGCTGGCGGCGGTCAACATCAACACCGCCGGGGAAGAAGAGCTCAAAGCCCTGCCGGGCATCGGCCCCTCGAAAGCGGCGGCGATTGTAGAGTACCGCAGCCGCAATGGCAACTTCAAAAGTGTGGAGGAGCTGAAGAACGTGAAGGGGATCGGAGACGGTATTTACAACCGTCTGAAGGATGAGGCTTCGGTATCGGGGGCGGCGGCGAAGAAGGCCAAGCCTGCGCTTAAGAAGCCGTGATGCTGCGTTTAGCTGTTTGAAGGCTGCCCGTTCGGGCGGCCTTTGCTTTAGGGGGGAATGGCGGCTGCACAATACCGGGTGTTGGCGGCGGTGCCCGCCGGGTTGCTGCCGCGGCACCTTGGCTTATTTCGTTTCAATGATTGCGATACGTTTGATACCATTTATTCAAACTGCGGTTAAACCGACTCCGTTGCTTGAACGATGCCGTCTGAAAGTGTCTTGAAGGCTTTTACTGCATCGGGCTGCAGCCTGCATGTCGGATAGCTGCTGATGGTTTGTTGTTGGGAGAATGGACACGGTTAGACAGGAATATCAGGAAGTGGCTTCGATAGCAATCTGCTTATTGCGGGGAGCTTTGGCTGCGGTTTGCTGTTATTAAGGGGCTTTACTAAGGTTGTTTGAATGTTTCAGACGGCCTTAATAATATAGGGTTCAAGATGAGGCTATGCTATGATAGGCGCCTGATTGGTGTTTGAAAAATGGAAATGATTGATATGTCTTGGACAGTAAACGACAGTGCAGGCTTGTATGGTATCCGCCATTGGGGCGACCGTTATTTCTCTGTAAGCGAGCAGGGGCATGTGGTTGTGAAGCCGAATGACGATAGTGATGTGCAGGTTGATTTATACGATTTGGTCAGTCAGCTGAATGAGCGCGGACAAGATTTGCCGATGTTGTTTCGCTTCCCTGATATTCTGCAAGACCGTGTGGCGCTTCTATGCGCAGCTTTTAATCGGTCTATCCGTAAAAATGAGTATCGGGGGCAATATACTGCGATTTATCCGATTAAGGTTAACCAACAAGAATCAGTGGTTAAAAACATTATCGTGCCGAAAAACGATGAAGTATCCATTGGTTTGGAAGCCGGTTCAAAGCCCGAACTGATGATTGTATTGGCTTTTGCACCTAAAGGCGGCACCATTGTATGCAATGGTTATAAAGACCGTGAATTTATCCGCCTCGCACTGATGGGGCAGCGGCTCGGCCACCAAGTGTTTATCGTGATTGAGAAAGAATCCGAAGTAGACTTGGTGATTGAAGAATCTAAAAATCTCGGTGTCAAAGCCAATCTCGGCCTGCGGGTACGCTTGTCTTCGCTGGCTTCCAGCAAATGGGCGGACACCGGCGGCGATAAAGGCAAATTTGGTTTATCGGCGGCGCAATTGATTTCCGCGGCTGAAAAGCTGACTGCCGCAGGCCTGGCTGACACGGTCAAACTGATGCATTTTCATATGGGTTCGCAAATTTCCAATATTTCAGACTATCGAACCGGCTTTAAAGAAGCTGTGCGTTATTTTGCAGAATTGCGCGATTTGGGTTTGCCGATTGAATATGTCGATGTCGGCGGGGGGCTGGGTGTGGATTACGACGGCACTCATTCGCGCAATGCCAGCTCAATCAATTACGATATTGGCGAATATTCGCACGTAATCGTTTCAATGTTGGCCGAATATTGCAATGAAAACAACGTACCGCATCCCAATATTTTTTCCGAATCCGGCCGTGCGATGACGGCGCATCATGCTGTATTGGTGATGAACGTCACCGATGTTGAGCGCTTGCCCGAACATATTCCTGAAATTGAAGACGAAGAGGCGCTGTCGTTTGCCACTAAAAAGCTGATTACCAAGCTGGAAGATGCCAACGACAGTGAAATGGTTACGGAAACGTATTACCGTATCGGCCATTATCTCACTGAGGTCATCGGTTTATATCTTGAAGGCAAAGTATCCTTACGCGAAAAAGCCTTGGCCGAACAATTGCATGCCGTATTGTGCCGCCGTCTGAAAAGCCAGCTGCAAGCCAGCCAGCGCTCTCAGCGGCAAGTGTTTGACGACCTGACTGATAAGCTGGCCGACAAATATTTTTGCAATTTTTCCGTATTCCAAAGCCTGCCCGACACTTGGGCCATCGGCCAGGTGTTGCCGATTATGCCGATTCACCGGCTTAACGAAAAACCTGCCCGCCGCGCCATTTTGCAAGATCTGACCTGCGATTCAGACGGCAAAGTCAGCCAATATGTTGATCAGCAAAGCATCGAATCGAGTATGCCCATACACGAACCGCGCACAGGCGAACCCTATCTGCTCGGTGTATTTATGGTGGGTGCTTACCAGGAAATTCTCGGCGATATGCATAACCTCTTTGGTGACACCGATTCGGTCAACGTTTACGTACGCGACAATGGGCATATCGAATTCGGCGGTATGGAGGAGCACGACACCATCGAAGACATGCTGCGCTATGTGCACCTTTCACCCGAAGAAGTGCTGAACAAGTTTGAAGAAAAATCACGTTGGGCGAAACTGGGCAAGCTGGAGCACAATTTATACTTTGCCGAATTCTGCCGCGGTTTGAAACAAAGTTCGTATTTGAGTTTGGAAGATAACGGCTGATTTTTTCCCAAGCAAGCGCATGATGAACATAGGCCGTCTGAAAAGGCATTTCAGACGGCCTTGATTTGGCACTAATTACAACACATTAAGCCCCGATAGAACCTAAAAATGTAAATGACATTATCGCATCAGTGCAAGCAATGGCATAATATGCGGTAGTCTCGAATTTGAATAATAAATCAGCGGCAGCAAGCCGCATCCAGTTGAACCAACACATAACAGGCCGACGGCTTATGAAACTGAAAAAAATACCCCATCAATTTAGATTGAAACCTATCTGCGCCATCTTCGGTCTGCTGCTGGTCGCGCCGACAGTCTGGGCGGTCGCGTATCCAACTGTGCCGCTTGCTTTGACTGGTGGGCAGAGTTCTGTTCCACCTAACGTATTGTTGTTTATTGATAACTCCGGAAGTATGGCCGAAAATCTACCCGGGGGGCTAACCAAGGCAGCGGTGGCACAAAGGGCTGCAAAGGATGTTATTAAAAGTGAAGAAAGCCGGAAGTTGCGCTGGGGCCTAGCGAGTTTTGGTGGGCGCATGGTTAATTCAAATTCGGGACCTTTTGCAGGTGCAGCCATTCGTTTTCCGGTTCAGGCAATTGATTCCAATACCAGCTACAGCGATCTGGTTTCGGCCATTGACAGCCTGAACTTCAATACAGGCACACCCTCGACATCAGCTTTTTACGAACTGACTCGTTATTTCCGCGGCATGAACACCGCTTATGCAGGTGCCAGCGGACAGTCTGTGGGTGTGGCTTATAAAAGCCCGATTGAATACCGTTGCCAAAAAAACTTCATTATTTTTATTTCAGACGGCCAGCCTAATACCACTGATTGGTATCCTGATTGGTACCCAAAACAAAGCTACCCGGTTAATAGTATTTACCGGCGCACTTGGCGGGGCACCTACACCAATGGTTGGACACTTACTAGGATAATTACAATTAATGACAATGGTTACAGGCCTTTGGGTATCGCAGCAGATGAATCTGGCAATAATAGTGGCTTGGGTATATTCGGCACAGGAAAATCGGGCATGCCGTTTGGAGATGCTTCATCCAGCTTGTTTACAGGTGAGCGTGAACAAAACGAGATTTATACCTGCTCTGAAAATAACACCTGCGCCATGTATACGGAGTTGGGCATGTCGCACTTTACCGATATCGCGCATAATCAGGATTTGATTACCAAAGACATGAATCTGGGTTATGGCAAGGGGCGCGACAAAGAAAACGGTGAGTTTGATGATAAAAATTTCAAAAATCAAACCATCACAACACACACCATTGGTTTCGGTGAGCACATCCCGATGATGAGCTATGCTGCTGAAAAAGGTGGTGGCACTTATCATTATGTAAGCGGTGATAGAAGCAGTGTTACGAATTTGACGGCGGCAATCCGGGATATTGTGAATAATGTTTCTACCGCTGTCGCAGACTTTTCATCCGCCGCCCCCGAAATCAGCCGTGCCGATAATCAGATTACCTCCGCCCAAACGCTGTCGTTGAACACGGCCAATTGGTCGAGCCAGCTGCGCTTTTATGCCGTGGGCGAAAATAATGTGATTAATCCCGACAGCTACACGCTTGCCAACTATGCACCGGCCAACTCAGTTGCCGTGATCAGCACCGATAACGGCGCGCAACGTTTGGCGGACAGCAATACCGCATTGAATAACCGGGTGTTTTCACTGCCCGCAAATGCGGAAGCAACGCAATGGCAGCGCTTGGCAAACTGGCTGACCCGCCGCGCTGATGATGCCGCTACCGGCTACCGTGTGCGCTCGCCTGAGGCTGATCGCTATCTGGGCGATGTGTTGGGCAGCAGCCTGACCGCCTTGGGGTTGGCCAGCAAAAGCGGTTATGATTATGGTGCCTCCAATCAGGAATTTCTGGCGGTCGGCTCGAATGACGGCATGGCTCACATTTACCGTAAAACCGGCATCGCCAATGATGCGTATACCGATGTTTTCCAATATATTCCCGGCCTTGCGCGCAATCAGGAAAACAAAACCATCAACGAGCGCCTGCAACTTACGGCGGCGGAAGGCTATGGCGCCCAAAACCCAAACACCCATCAAAATCTGGTCAACGGCCCCATCAGTTGGCATGAAACCTTTGCTGCCGACAACCGCAGCCGTGTGTATCTGACCGGCACGTTAGGGCAGGGCGGCAGGGCGGCTTATGCGTTGAATATTGCCGGGGTTGACAGCAATAACAGCCTGGTCGGCCTGGATGGCGGCAATCAGACGGCCAATGTGCCGCTGTGGGATACCTCCTCGGCGCAAATCGGTGCAGCCAAAGCAGGGGTAGACGGCATCATCGGCCATACCTTCGGGCTGCCCTTCAACGGACGCGTGGCGCTGGCAGGCAGCGTGGCTGCAAAAGCCGCACAATATCAATCAGATATCCGCTATGTCACCCTATTGGGCAGCGGCTTTGATCCGGCCGCCGATGCGGAAGGCAATTACCCGGTGCCGTCGGTGTTTGTGCTCGACAGCTTGGGCATTAATGCCGGCGCTGATGCTTCGGGCCGTTATTTGAACCCGACCACCGCGCCGCAAGGGGCTTTGTTGCGCCGAATCAGCGTGGCCGGCCTGGCAGACAATATCAGCACCGCCACCCCCAAAGGGCTGACTTCGCCCACCGGATTGGATATCGACGGCGACGGCTTGTGGGATGTCGCTTATGCGGGCGATCAAAACGGTAATGTTTACCGTTTTGATTTCCGCGCCGAACAAAGCAGATGGAATGCGGAAATTATCTTTAAAGGCAGCAGCAGCCAGCCGGTAACCGCGCAGCCGAATGTTTACCGCAGCACCCTCAATGGCCGCGTTACCGTGCTGTTCGGCACCGGCAGCGAGCTTTACAGCAGTGATTTGCATGATACCGGCTTGCAGCACTTTTACGGCATTCAAGACCCGCTCACCGATCAGGCCGATATCGGCGGCGATTTGCCGGCAAGCCAATCAGGGCTTTATCCGCTCACACCCGCCAGCACCGCCTTACTGGCGCGCAGCTACCGGCAATCCGGCGAACGCCGTTGGTTTACCGATTTGCAGGCATTTGATTACAGCGCCCATAAAGGTTGGTATATGGCACTCACCGATAACGGCACTTTGGAAGGCGAGCGCGTGGTCACCATGCCCGAAGTGGGCGGCACAAAAAGCCGCGGCGGCTCGGTGTTGTTTACCACCCGCATCTTCAAGCCCGTTGTCAGCAGCAACACACCCAGTTGCACCGCGCCGGCCGCCACCGCTGCGTCGGGCTTCCTGATGGCGGTTAACGCAGAAACCGGCGGACGTGCGCCCGGGTTGCGGTTTTTGAAAGATGATCAAGACATGATCGGCATGTATTACGGCGGCAGCCTTTCCGCACCGAAACTGTATAGCAGCAATACTTTTGACCAAGGCGTGTTCGGCGGCTCCCGCTCCGGCGCTTCTTATCGTTTCAACAGCAACCCCGTGATTCCGCCCGGCTGCACGCGTGATACGGCGCAAGTGGGGGTGGCCAGCAGTCAAAGCGGTGCTTCGGTGTTGGAGATGTATTGCCCGGCTTCGCCCTCGATCAGGCGCATTTCATGGCGTGAGATTTTTTAAAACACCTGTTTTCACTGCCCGGCGCCGGAAATCATCCCGCATTGCGATTCTCTTCTTGAGCCTCAGGCGCTTTTCGATTAAAATGCATTGCTTCTGAGGCATGCGCGCCATGCTCCAAAAAGCACGTAACACAGCTTGTTTGCAAGCTGCGGGGCGTGTTTTTTTTTAGCCAAATATTTACAGGCCGTCTGAAACCTCTGCATCATACCCATGCATCAAAATCAGCTGATTGCGCTTACTTTCATGCATAGGCATCAAACCGCTTTCAGACGGCCTGATTCAAGCATACAATCAATGATTATCAGGCAAACAGGACATCCATCATGACAACAAACGCCATTCTTGTGTTGGCAGACGGCAGCGTGTTTCACGGCACTTCGGTCGGCTATCACGGCACCACTTCGGGCGAGGTGGTTTTCAATACTTCGATGACCGGCTATCAGGAGATCCTGACCGACCCTTCATACGCCAAACAAATCGTTACCCTCACTTATCCGCACATCGGCAACACCGGCACCAACGGCGAAGATGTGGAAAGCCGCGCCGTGTATGCCGCCGGCCTGATTATCCGCGACCTGCCGCTTTTGCACAGCAACTTCCGTGCCGATGAAAGTTTGCAAGAATATCTGGTGCGCAACCAAACCGTGGCGATTGCCGATATCGACACCCGCCGCCTCACCCGCATCCTGCGCGACAAAGGCGCACAAGCGGGCGCGATTTTGGTGGGCGAAGATGCCACCGAAGCCAAAGCCCAAGCGCTGATTGCCGAATTCGGCAGCATGGTGGGCAAGGATTTGGCTAAAGAAGTAACGTGCGCTCAAGCCTACGAATGGAACGAAGGCGAATGGAAATTGGGCGAAGGTTTCGGCAATCCGGCCAAACAATACCATGTGGTGGCTTACGATTTCGGCGTCAAAACCAATATCTTGCGTATGCTCGCCGAACGCGGCTGCCGCCTCACCGTGGTGCCTGCGCAAACACCTGCTGAAGATGTGCTGGCGCTCAATCCTGACGGCGTATTTTTGTCGAACGGCCCGGGCGACCCCGAACCGTGTGATTACGCCATTGCCGCCGTGCAAAAATTATTGGCAAGCAAAAAACCGCTGTTCGGCATCTGCCTCGGCCACCAATTGCTCGGCTTGGCAGTGGGCGGCCAAACCCGAAAAATGCCCTTCGGCCACCACGGCGCCAACCATCCGGTGCAAGACTTGGACAGCGGCAAAGTGATGATTACCAGCCAAAACCACGGCTTTGAAGTCGATGCCGCCAGCCTGCCCGAGCATGTGCGCATCACGCATCAATCGCTGTTTGACGGCTCGCTGCAAGGTATCGAACTGACCGGACAGGCTGCGTTTTCATTCCAAGGCCACCCCGAAGCCAGCCCCGGCCCGCATGATGTGGCTTACTTGTTTGATAAATTTATCGACAATATGAAAGCGGCCAAGGGCGTTTGAGGCCGTCTGAAAGCGTGTGCACTTGGCACTCAAATCATGCCTGTAAAAAGATTGCTATCCGGAGCATTTTAGATGTCTCATGCATTCACACAAAGCTTATCGTATTATTTAGAATGTTTTGATCGTTTGAACTGTGCCAAGCACCGAATATTGGGTGTTGCACCACATAAGCCTATTTTGCTTTTAAGCATCATCCGCTTGTTTGAGCACGGCAGTATAAGGGGTTGCGAGATTGAAATTAGCGATGAATTAGAAGCAATGTTTTATCAGGTATGGCAAGAATATGTGCACACGAGACATCATGCCCGTTTTGCTCTGCCGTTTTACCATATGCAAACCGAGCCATTTTGGTTTTTAAATATCAATGAACCGCATCGCTTATTGGCGCAGCAAAAAGACCAAATGAGATATATCAAACAGCTGAAGAAAGCGGTGCATTCTGCTTCGATTGATGATGCACTGGCGGATTATTTGGCAGATGAACGAAATCGGGATATTTTGCGCGAATTTCTTGTGGTACGTTATTTTTCGCCGCCGAAACTGGAGCAGCAGCAAGCAAGTGATTCGAACGTGCAAGATTTCATCAAGCATTTGATGTTTGTACTGCCGAAGCGGGCAGAGCGTTTAGTATTGAAAGCTGCATAATGTTCGGCATCACCGATTTACCGACCTACATCATCGGCACCATTGCCGTTATTCTGCTGCCCGGCCCCAATTCCATGTATTGTTTGGCGGTGGCTGGGCAGCATGGTGTAAAAGCCGCTTACCGCTCGGTGGCCGGGATTCTGCTCGGCGACAGCGTGCTGATGCTGGCCACGGTGCTGGGTGCGGGCGCCTTGCTCAAAGCGGTGCCGGAATTGTTTCATGCGTTGAAGCTGGTGGGCGGTTTGTATTTGGCTTATATCGGCTGGAACCTGCTGCGCGGTGCGGCAAAAAAATGGCAGGCGCGCATGAGGCCGTCTGAAAGCGAAACGCCGTTTGAAAATCCTGCCCAAATGCCGCGTCATATTTTCAAACGCGCGCTGCTGCTGAGCTTGACCAATCCGAAAGCGATATTGTTTTTCCTATCGTTTTTCGTGCAATTTGCCGACCCTGCCTATCCGCAGCCGGGGCTGACCTTTCTGGCGCTGTCGGTGATTCTGCAAATCATCAGCTTTGCCTATCTGAGTATGCTGATATTTGCCGGTTTGCGCCTCACCCGTGCGTTCAGACGGCATCAACAAGCTTCGGCGCTGGGTATGGGCACGGTGGGTGCGATGTTTGTCGGCTTTGCCGTAAAACTGTGGACAGCGGCGGTTTGAGGCCGTCTGAAAGGAAATCATGCGCGAATATGCATTTAAAATTGTGAACGTGTTTGCCGAAAGCCATTTCGGCGGCAATCCGTTGGCGGTATTTCCCGATGCGGTAGGCTTGAATGATGATGAAATGCAGCAAATCGCCCGCCAGTTTAACCTGAGCGAAACCGTGTTTGCCTTTGCCGGCAGCAACGGCGCGGCAGCGGATGTGCGCATTTTTACGCCCGGCTATGAATTACCGCTGGCGGGGCACCCGTTGGTCGGTGTGGCGGCGGTGTTGCAACAGCAGCAGGGGCTGCCCGAAAAATTTGTGTTGAACACGCGTGCAAAAGCTGTGCTGATGCAGGGTTCAGACGGCCTGATGGCATTGCAGATTCAGGGCTATCAAGGTGAATCGATGGCGTTGCCGAGCGGCAAGCTGTTTGAAATTACCGGTATTCCGGCTGATAAAACCGCTGCTCAAGCTTTTCGTTTGAACAGCGGCGTCGCGCAGATTCTGTTGCAGGTATTTGATGTGACCGCGTTGAAAAACATTCGTGTGGATTTGGCGGCATTGCGCAGTATTTATGCGCCGTCTGAAACCCATGTGATGATTTATCTGTGGTGCGAACAGGGTGATATCGTTTATTCGCGCATGTTTTTTGAGCAAAACGGCGCATTGGTGGAAGACAGCGGCACCGGTTCTGCCGCCGCCAACCTCGGCGCCTATTATGCCTTGCACGGCCAAAGTCCGCTTGAGCGCACGATTCATCAGGGCGATGAGATGGGCCGCCCCAACCGCCTGTATTTGCGTGTGGATGCCGATGAAAATATTGGGGTAGGCGGGCGCGTGGTGAACGTGGGCGAGGGCGCGTTTAGGTTGCCGTGAGCGGAGCAAAACCATGTCGGAAAAACTGTTGGCCAACAACAATGCCGAACTGCTCAATCATGCGAAAGTCATGCGGCGGGAAATGACCGACGCCGAGCAACGCCTGTGGCATTATCTGAGAGCAGGCCGTCTGAACGGCTATAAATTCCGCCGCCAACAGCCGATGGGCCGTTATATCGTAGATTTTGTATGCGTAACCCCCAAGCTGATTGTAGAAGCCGATGGCGGCCAACATGCCGAACAGGCCGAATATGATGAAGAGCGAAGCCAGTATTTGCATGGTTTGGGTTTTACCGTGTTGCGGTTTTGGAACGATGAAATTTTGCGGCAAACGGATGATGTATTGGCGCAAATTTTAAGCGTATTGCAGGCGTTGGCAAGGCCGCCTGAAAAATAAGACCAAACCTTGGCAGCTCTTCATTTAAAGGTGCTGAAGCGTGGGCAAGCCCTCTCCCCGGCCCTCCCCCGCGGGGGAGGGAGTAGATGGCCGTAGTGTTGGAAGATGGCAGGAAAAACAACGTTTGCTTAAACCGGCCATCTTTAACCTGACAGTAACCTGATTCCCTCTCCCGTGGGAGAGGGTTAGGGAGAGGGCAGCAAGCCGCAAGGCTTGCATGCGGGGGGAAACCCGGCAAGATTGATTTCGGGCGGGCATCAGGAAAGCGCAAAGGCCGTCTGAAAAATAAAGGCCAAACATTGGTAGCTCTTCAATTTAAAGGTGCTGAAGCGTGGGCAAGCCCTCTCCCCAGCCCTCCCCCGTGGGGGAGGGAGCAGGTTGCAGTAGCGTTGAAGATGGCGGGAAAAACAACGTTTGCCCAAACCTGCTATTGCTAATTCAACAGCAACTTGATTCCCTCTCCCGTGGGAGAGGGTTAGGGAGAGGGCAGCAAGCCGCAAGGCTTGCATGCGGGGGGAAACCCGGCAAGATTGATTTCAGACAGATCAGAAAATAACAAAGGCCGTCTGAAAATATGGGGTGAAGATGCGGTAAATTACTTGACCCCGACCAAGCCCTCTCCCCAGCCCTCCCCCACGGGGGGAGGGAGTAGATGGCCGTAGTGTTGAAAGATTGCAGGAAAAAACAACGTTTGCCCAAACCTGCCGCCGCCATCCCGACAGAAACTCAATTCCCTCTCCCGTGGGAGAGGGTTAGGGAGAGGGCAGCAAGCCGCAAGGCTTGCATGCGGGGGAAACCCGGCAAGATTGATTTCAGGCGGGCATCAGGAAAGCGCAAAGGCCGTCTGAAAAATAAAGGCCAAACATTGGTAGCTCTTCATTTAAAGGTGCTGAAGCGTGGGCAAGCCCTCTCCCCGGCCCTCCCCCACGAGGGGAGGGAGTAGATGGCAGTAACGTTGAAGATAGCGGAAGAAAACAACGTTTGCCCAAACCTGCTATTGCCAACTCAACAGTAACCCAATTCCCTCTCCCGTGGGAGAGGGTTAGGGAGAGGGCAGCAAGCCGCAAGGCTTGCGATTGTGTGAAGTGCGGCGTTGTTTTCAGGTGGCTTTCAAGCAGCGGATATTCATTAAAGCAGTGGGCATTCAATTAAAGACAAACATGCATATAAAAAATAAAATCAAGCGCAGTTATTGTGCCTTATCGGCTGTTTTGCTGGCCGTTTTGCCGGTAAGCGCGTATGCCGAGCCTGCTGTGCCGTCATGGCAAAGCTGTCATCGGGCTGAATTCAAAAGCTGGTTTACTGCCGACAATCCCGCCGAGCCGAGTCTGCAATGTGCATGGCTGGGTGTGCCGCTGTCTTATCAGGCAGACGATGCCGCCGCGCCTGCCCGCGAGGTAAAGCTGGCGCTTACCCGTCTGCCTGCCAAAGCAGCCAAAGGCAGCATTGTGTTTATTGCCGGCGGGCCCGGGGAATCGGGCATCAACCCGAATGTGGCAGCAAGCGCGGCCACACGGCATTTGCTGCGCGAATACGATTTAATCGGCTATGCACCGCGCGGCGTGGCTCCGTCTGTGCCGGCCATCGCCTGCCCGCTGCCCGAAGGCGCGCCGGCCGATGATGGTAAGGCTTTTGTAGATGCCTGCGTAAAAGGCACGGGTGCAGATACCCTGAAATATTTGAGCACCCGTGAAGCCGTGGAAGATGTTGAATCTATCCGCCGCGCTTTGGCGGTATCCAAGTTGAATCTGATCGGCTATTCCTACGGCACCAAAGTGGCGGCGCTGTATGCCGAGCGCTATCCCGCTCATCTGCGCGCCGCCGTGCTCGACGGCGTGGTAGACTTGGCAGAAGACTTTACCGCCCAACGTATGGCGCAGGAGCAGGGCTATCAGCAAACTTTTGAGCGCTTTGCCGAATGGTGTGCGGAAAACCGGCGCCATTGCCCGCTGGCAGCCGCGCCCGATCAGGCCGTCAGCCGCCTGCATACTTTGTTGGCGCGCCTTGATCAGGCGCCGTTGCGCGATCAAAAAGGCGAAACCATTGATGCCGATGCACTCATCGGCCTGATGGGCGACAATATGCTGTGGCAGGAAGACTGGCCGGATTTGGCGCAAGCCCTCATTGGTTTGCAGCAAGGCCGCAGCGGCGGCTACAACCGCTTGAAATACCGTGCAGAACCGGCCGGCGATGAAGACGCGCTCACCGTCATCAACTGTGCCGATGCCGCCTTGCAACTGCCGAGGCAGCAAGAATTGCAGCGTTTGCGCCAAATCGATGCGGCTTCGCGTTTCGACAACTATCGTGTGAAAAGCGATGAAGCATTGTTGGAGCCGTGCTCGTATTGGCCGCATCCCGGCACCGATACGGCACACACGCCCCAACCCGACAGCAAGCTGCCGAAACTGCTGTTTGTGGCGCAAACCCACGACGGCACCACGCCTTACCGCAATGCCGAAAAGATGGCAAAAGCCTTTAACAGCCACCTGCTCACCCGCAACGGCAACGGCCACACGCTGGCCTTGCAAGGCTTGAGCGCGTGTGTTGATAAACAAGTGGCTGCTTATTTGCGCCATCCGGCGGCGTTTAAGCAAACGCAGCTGTGCGGCAGTGAATAAACAACAGGCCGTCTGAAGCTTTGTTCAGACGGCATACAGACTCTATTGAAAATAAACCTGAGCGAGAAAAACCATGCCCAAACGTACCGACCTAAAATCCATCTTAATCATCGGCGCCGGCCCGATTGTAATCGGCCAAGCCTGTGAATTCGACTATTCCGGCGCGCAGGCCTGTAAGGCTTTGCGTGAGGAAGGTTATAAAGTGATTTTGGTGAACTCCAATCCCGCCACGATTATGACCGACCCCGACATGGCCGATGTGACCTATATCGAGCCGATTATGTGGCAAACGGTTGAGAAGATTATCGCCAAAGAGCGCCCCGATGCGATTTTGCCGACCATGGGCGGCCAAACGGCGCTCAACTGTGCGCTGGATTTGGCCAAACACGGCGTGTTGGCGAAATACGATGTCGAGCTGATCGGCGCAACTGAAGATGCCATCGACAAAGCGGAAGACCGCGGCCGTTTTAAAGAGGCGATGGACAAAATCGGCCTCTCTACGCCGAAATCGTTTGTTTGCCACACCATGGAACAATCGCTGGCGGCGCAGACGGAAGTGGGCTTTCCCACACTGATCCGCCCCTCGTTTACGATGGGCGGCTCGGGCGGTGGCATTGCCTACAATAAAGACGAATTTCTGGCGATTTGCGAGCGCGGTTTTGATGCATCGCCCACACACGAGCTGCTGATTGAACAATCGGTGTTGGGCTGGAAAGAGTATGAGATGGAAGTGGTGCGCGACCGCAACGACAACTGCATCATCATCTGCTCGATTGAAAACTTCGACCCGATGGGCGTGCACACCGGCGACTCGATTACCGTTGCCCCGGCGCAAACGCTTACCGACAAAGAATACCAAATCATGCGTAACGCCAGCCTGGCGGTGTTGCGTGAAATCGGCGTCGATACCGGCGGCTCGAATGTGCAGTTTGCCATCAATCCGGCCAACGGCGAGATGATTGTGATTGAGATGAATCCGCGCGTGAGCCGCTCTTCTGCACTGGCTTCCAAAGCCACCGGCTTCCCGATTGCCAAAGTGGCGGCCAAACTGGCGGTGGGCTACACCCTCAATGAGCTGCAAAACGATATCACCGGCGGCCGCACGCCGGCTTCGTTTGAGCCGAGTATCGACTATGTGGTTACCAAAATTCCGCGTTTTGCGTTTGAAAAATTCCCTACTGCCGACGACCGCCTCACCACCCAAATGAAATCGGTGGGCGAGGTGATGGCGATGGGACGCACCATTCAAGAGTCGATGCAAAAAGCCCTGCGCGGCCTGGAAACCGGTTTGTGCGGCTTCAACCCGAAAACTGCCGATAAATCCACCATCCGCAGCGAGCTGGCCAATCCCGGCCCCGACCGCATGCTGTATGTGGCCGATGCCTTCCGCGCCGGTTTCAGCAAAGAAGAAGTGTTCGACATCTGCGCCATCGACCCTTGGTTCCTCGCCCAAATCGAAGACTTGGTGCAAGAAGAGCAAAAAGTTTCAGACGGCCAACTAAGCGATTTGGACTATGCTGCATTACGCCGTCTGAAACGCAAAGGTTTTTCCGACAAACGCCTGGCGCAATTGCTGAATATCAGCGAAAAAGCCGTACGCGAGCACCGCTACGGCTTGAAACTGCACCCGGTTTACAAACGCGTGGATACCTGCGCGGCCGAGTTTCAGTCTGACACCGCCTATCTCTATTCCACTTATGAAGAAGAATGCGAAGCGAGGCCGTCTGAAAACAAAAAAGTGATGATTCTCGGCGGCGGTCCCAACCGCATCGGCCAAGGCATCGAGTTTGACTATTGCTGCGTACACGCCGCCTTGGCGCTGCGCGAATCGGGTTTTGAAACCATTATGGTCAACTGCAACCCCGAAACCGTTTCCACCGACTTCGACACCTCCGACCGCCTCTATTTCGAGCCGCTCACGCTGGAAGACGTGCTTGAAATCGTGCGCACCGAAAACCCGTGGGGCGTGATTGTGCATTACGGCGGCCAAACCCCGCTCAAGCTGGCCAACGATTTGGTGGCCAACGGCGTCAACATTATCGGCACCTCCGCCGATTCGATTGATGCCGCCGAAGACCGCGAACGCTTCCAAAAAGTGCTCAACGATCTCGGCCTGCGCCAGCCGCCCAACCGCACCGCCCGCGCCGAAGATGAAGCGCTGGTGTTGGCCGAAGAAATCGGCTATCCGCTGGTGGTGCGCCCCTCCTACGTGTTGGGCGGCCGCGCCATGCAGGTGGTGCATTCGGCCGACGAGCTGAAAACCTATATGCGCGAAGCCGTGCAAGTGTCGAACGACAGCCCCGTGTTGCTCGATTTCTTCCTCAACAACGCCATCGAAGTTGATGTCGACTGCGTTTCAGACGGCCAAGAGGTGGTGATTGGCGGCATCATGCAACACGTTGAGCAAGCCGGCATCCACTCGGGCGATTCCGGCTGCTCGCTGCCGCCATACTCGCTCAGCGAAGAGGTGCAAGACGAAATCCGCCGTCAAACCAAAGCTATGGCCTACGCCTTAAACGTGGTCGGCCTGATGAACGTGCAGTTTGCCGTACAAGACGGCGTGGTGTATGTGCTCGAAGTCAACCCGCGTGCCTCACGCACCGCACCGTTTGTGTCAAAAGCCACCGGCATGCCGCTGGCCAAAGTGGGCGCACGCGCCATGGCCGGTATCAGTTTGAAATCACAAGGCATTGAAAAAGAAGTGATTCCTGATTTTTACGCCGTTAAAGAAGCCGTGTTCCCGTTTATCAAATTCCCCGGCGTAGACACCATTCTCGGCCCCGAAATGCGCTCCACCGGCGAAGTGATGGGCGTGGGCGCCACCTTCTCCGAAGCCTATTTGAAAGCACAACTGGGCGCCGGCGAACGCCTGCCCGAAAGCGGCAAAGTTTTCCTCGCCGTGCGCGATGAAGACAAACCGATGGTGCTGAAAACCGCCAAAAACTTCCAGCAGCTCGGCTACAGCCTTATCGCCACCCGCGGCACTGCTGCATATCTGCAAGAACACGGCGTGGAAGGCGTGGAAGTGGTCAACAAAGTGCTCGAAGGCCGCCCGCACATCGTCGATGCCATCAAAAACGGCGATATCGCCGTGGTGATCAACACCGTCAGCAGCGACCCGCAAGGCGTGAAAGACAGCCACAGCATCCGCCGCACCTCGCTTACCCAGCGTGTGCCGCAATACACCACCATCGCCGGCGGCGAGGCGCTCAGCGAAGGCGCCAAAAGCCTCAACAACCTGGGCGTGTACAGCGTGCAGGAATTGCACGGGCGTTTGAAGAAGTGATGTTTGGGTAGTTTGAAGTGAAAGCAGCAGGCCGTCTGAAAAAAGGGTTTCAGACGGCCTGACCGTTATGCAAGCCTTGCGGCTTGTGCCCTCTCCCTAACCCTCTCCCACGGGAGAGGGAATTCGGTTGCGGTTGTGTTTGCCGTTACGCGTGTTTTTACCGTTGCATGTTTTTGCCGTTGCGCATTTTGGCTGGCGTTATTTTCCCGCCAACCTTACCGCTTCAGCAACCTGACTCCCTCCCCTGCGGGGGAGGGCTGGGGAGAGGGCGGCAAACCGCAGGTTTGCTTCATCGCGTATTCCGTCATCATCATTTTCAGACGGCCTGACCATTATTCAAGCCTTGCGGCTTGTGCCCTCTCCCTAACCCTCTCCCACGGGAGAGGGAATTCGGTTACTGTTGTGTTTGCCGTTACGCGTTTTTTTTACCGTTGTGTGTTTTTGCCGTTGCGCATTTTGGCCGGCGTTATTTTCCCGCCAACCTTACCGTTTCAGCAACCTGGCTCCCTCCCCTGTGGGGGAGGGTTGGGGAGAGGGCGGCAAACCGCAGGTTTGCTTCATTGCGCCTTCCGCCATCATCATTTTCAGACGGCCTCACTATTATTCAAGCCTTGCGGCTTGTGCCCCCTCCCTAACCCTCTCCCACGGGAGAGGGAATTCGGTTGCTGTTGTTTTTGCCGTTACGCGTTTTTGCCGTTGCGCATTTTGGTCGGCGTTTATCGCCAATCTTACCGCTTCAGCCGCTTGACTCCCTCCCCTGCGGGGGAGGGCTGGGGAGAGGGCGGCAAACCGCAGGTTTGCTTCATCTCGTATTCCGTCATCATCATTTTCAGACGGCCTGACCGTTATGCAAGCCTCACGGCTTGTGCCCTCTCCCTAACCCTCTCCCGCGGGAGAGGGAACTCGGTTGCTGTTGTGTTTACCGTTGCATGTTTTTGCCGTTGTGCATTTTGGTCGACGTTTGTTTTTCCGCCAATCTTACCGCTTCAGCCGCTTGACTCCCTCCCCTGCGGGGGAGGGCTGGGGAGAGGGCGGCAAACCGCAGGTTTGCTTTATCGCGTATTTCGTCATCATCATTTTCAGACGGCCTGACCGTTATGCAAGCCTTGCGGCTTGTGCCCTCCCTAACCCTCTCCCACGGGAGAGGGAAATCGGTTGCTGTTGTTTTTGCCGTTACGCGTTTTTGCCGTTGCGCATTTTGGTCGGCGTTTATCGCCAATCTTACCGCTTCAGCCGCTTGACTCCCTCCTGTGGGGGAGGGCTGGGGAGAGGGCGGCAAACCACAGGTTTGCTTCATCGCACATCCCACCATCGCCATCATCAGCCTACGGCAACGGCTGGAGGGTGGCTGAAACGGCCGCCAAGTCGTTCAGACGGATGCTATGGGCTTGTAGCAGAGCAATACGCATACGCACCAACTTGTGGTAATCAGGTTCTTCTCGAGTGGTTTTGGCCAACTCGGGCAATTGGAAGGCGCGGGCATAGATTGCCCAAAGTTCTGGGTAAAGCACCCCTTCACAATCTAAAAAAACATATGAATTAACCCGCCGATGCAAGCATCAACATCACCCCAACCCCATCAGCAACACACCGATCATGCGGTTGACGGTTTGCTGTTGCTGCAACAAACGGCTGCGGACGGCGGGGCTGGACAAGACGGTGGCGACAAAGGCAAACCACAGCAAATGCGCAAGCGATATAAACGCGCCGTAGCCGGTTTGAATGCCCAACGGTGGCAGGGTTGATGATTTGGGTAAAAGTGCTGAGCACAAATGGCTTACCTTTGTGAACGGGTATGAAAAATGCACCGTCGGGCAGGTGGGTTTTTCAGACGGCCTTGAGTCATTTATAATGCGTATACGGTATATCGGCGGCAACGCCGGTATGATTGGAGGCCTGAACGGCTGCCCGCACGGGTGAGGGCAGGTTTGGGCGATTTGATAAAGGCAGCGGCTGCATGAGGCCGTCTGAAAAGTGGCGATGAAATTTGCTTTTTTGATGCTTTACCTGATTCAGCTGCTGCCGTTTGCGCTGATTCACAAGTTGGCCGATGCAATCGGCCGGCTGGCTTATTATGCGGTGGTGCCGCGCCGCAAAGTGGGGCAGATTAATCTGCGCCTGTGTTATCCCGAATGGGATGAGGCGCGGCGCAAGGCAGTGTTGCAGCGGCATTTTCAGCATATGGCCAAGCTCTTGTGCGAATACGGCCTGTATTGGTATGCCGATGCGGCGCGCTTGAAAAAGCTGGTGCGCTATCAGGATAAACATTATCTCGATGCAGCGCTGGCGGCGGGCGAAAAAGTGATTTTACTGTATCCGCATTTCACTGCTTTTGAAATGGCGGTTTATACGCTCAATCAGGATGTGCCGCTGGTGAGCATGTATTCGCACCAAAAAAACCGCGCCATGGATGAGCAGATTTTAAAAGGCCGGCACCGCTATCATAATGTGTTTCTGATTGGCCGCAACGAAGGGCTGCGCGCGATTATCAAGCATTTGCGCAAGAGCGATGCGCCGTTTCTTTATCTGCCTGATCAGGATTTCGGCCGCAATGATTCGATATTTGTTGATTTTTTCGGCATTCCCACCGCCACCATTGCCGGCCTGAGCCGCATTGCCGCCATGACCGGCGCCAAAGTGATTCCGGCGATTCCCATCCGCGAAGCCGATAATACGGTAACGTTGCGCTTTTATCCCGCTTGGGAAAACTTCCCCACCGCCAGTGTTGAAGACGACACCCGGCGCATGAACGATTTTATCGAAGCGCGTGTGCGCGAGCACCCCGAGCAGTATTTCTGGCTGCACAAACGTTTTAAAACACGGCCGGAGGGCGAAGCCGGGTTTTATTGAGCAGTTTGCAGGAGTTGGAGATCATGGCTCATTCAAAAAGCAGCCCGACGCTTGCTTTGTTTGACGTGCTGATTGAGGTTAATCGTATGATTGTAAAAGATGATTGAATCAGTGCTGCTTTCCGCTGCCCGTTGTGTCAGCTGGTTTTAGAGAGTGGTTACCGTATGGCGATTTTTTCAGACGGCCTTGAAGCGATTCAAGGCCGTCTGAACGTATCCGGCGGGTATATTCAAGAGTATCGGTAAATTTTGTTAAGAAAATGCAAGGGCATGATTTTGCCTTGCCGCACATGCGTATGGTTTTCTGCTCCCCGTTTGTTGCAGCCTTTATGTCGCTTATTACATACAGTTACGTTGAAATTTTTGAGTAATAATATATTTTTGTAACAATGGTTTAGGATTTGTTTGGGCGAAAAAGGCGGTGATTGCAGTGCTGCAAGCCGGTCGGGCAAGGAAAACAAAGCATTTTTCGAAGAAGAATCTAAAATCATTAATTAAAAATAAATCAATTTATTTTTCAATGGCTTATTATTTTCCTTTGGCATGGGTAGAGTTTTTTTAAAACAGCTGTTTGAATCATAAATGCTGAAAACGGGCAGATTGCCGCAATGAAATCCTATCATTTAAGAGCGAATCATATGAAAATTCCAAAAATTAATATGCTATCAGGTTTTGTGAATCTCTAAGTAAATCAGAAACTTTGTCGGCGGGGCTTGGCAAACGGGCAAAAAGCGGGTACATTTCGACTACACCGGGTTACAAAGAATTACATACGTGGCCGGCCATCCAAAAATCAAGCGAGAACAAAGGAGTAGAACTTTATGTCTAATTATCAAGACGAGATTAAAGCCGCAAGTGAATTGAAACAGCAGGCCGGCAGCACTTGGCACGACATCACGCCGGAATATGTTGCCCGTATGCGCTTGCAAAACCGCTTCAAAACCGGCCTCGATATCGCCAAATACACTGCCGCCATCATGCGCAAAGATATGGCCGAATACGATGCCGATTCCGCAAAATACACCCAATCACTGGGCTGCTGGCATGGTTTTATCGGCCAGCAAAAGCTGATTTCGATTAAAAAACACCAAAAAACCACCGATAAGCGCTACCTGTATCTTTCAGGTTGGATGGTTGCCGGCCTGCGCTCGCAATTCGGGCCCTTGCCCGACCAATCGATGCACGAAAAAACCAGCGTGTCGGATTTGATTGAAGAACTCTACACCTTTTTGCGCCAAGCCGATGCGCGCGAATTAGACTTGCTGTTTACCGCGCTGGATGCCGCTAATGAAGCCGGCGACGAAGCCAAAGTCAAAGAAATCCAAAGCCAAATCGATAATTTCGAAACCCACGTGGTGCCGATTATTGCCGATATTGATGCCGGTTTCGGTAATGCGGAAGCTACTTACCTGCTGGCGAAAAAAATGATTGAAGCGGGTGCGTGCTGTATCCAAATCGAAAACCAAGTGTCTGATGAAAAACAATGCGGCCACCAAGACGGCAAAGTTACCGTGCCGCATGTGGATTTTCTGGCCAAAATCAACGCCGTGCGCTATGCATTCCTCGAATTGGGCGTGGATGACGGCGTAATCGTGGCGCGCACCGACTCTTTGGGCGCCGGTCTGACCAAGCAGATTGCCTACTCTACCGAGCCGGGCGATTTGGGCGACCAATACAATGCCTTCCTCGACGGCGAAGAAATCACCGACATCAGCCAAGTGAAACCGGGCGATGTGATTGTGAACACCAATGGCAAAACCATCAAACCGGTGCGTCTGCCGAGCAATCTGTTCCAGTTCAAGAAAGACACCGGCGTTGACCGCGTGGTGCTCGACTGCATCACCTCGCTGCAAAACGGCGCAGATTTGCTGTGGATTGAAACCGAAAAACCGCACGTCGGCCAGATTGCCGAAATGATTAACCGTGTGCGCGAAGTGATTCCGAATGCCAAGCTGGTGTACAACAACAGCCCGTCGTTCAACTGGACGCTCAACTTCCGCCAGCAAGTGTTTGATGCCTGGAGCGAAGCCGGTAAAGACGTATCCGCTTATGACCGTGCCAAGCTGATGAGCGTGGATTACGACAACAGTGATTTGGCCAAAGAGGCCGATGAGAAAATCCGCACCTTCCAGGCCGATGCCTCACGCGAAGCCGGTATTTTCCACCACCTCATCACCCTGCCGACTTACCACACCGCGGCCTTGTCTACCGACACGCTGGCCAAAGGCTACTTTGCCGACCAAGGCATGCTGGCTTACGTGAAAAACGTGCAGCGTGAAGAAATCCGCAACGGCATCGCTTGCGTGAAACACCAAAACATGGCCGGTTCGGATATTGGCGACAACCACAAAGAATACTTTGCCGGTGAAGCCGCGCTCAAAGCGAGCGGTAAAGACAATACTATGAACCAGTTCAACCATTAACCCGACACGGTTTCAGACGGCCGCAACGCTTCCGCCTTCATAATAAGGCCGTCTGAAACCTTACCGCCTTTATCTGCATGGAGTTGAGCCGTGTGGATAAAGACAGGCGCAAGCCTGTATTGTTTGTGAAGCGTAAATCTCTGATTTGAGGTATTTAGGGCAATCCTTCGGGGTTGCCCCTTTTTTTGCGCCCGCTGCGTATGCCGTTCACAAAAGAAATTCCGTTCACAAAAGTAATCTAACCGCGTTGACTCGCCTGTGCCCAAAGAGCAGGTTTCGCTAAGGCGCTGAAGCACCAAGCTAACCGGCTTCGTATTAGGGTATCCTGACCATTTGATTTATAGGTGTATTTTGCCCCTGAAAACGTATCTGCTGCGTTAAAAAACCTCGCAAGCTGCCCAATCTTGCTGCATTTTTTGCCTGGCATCTGTACTTTTAGCACATCAAATCTGAATCATTCTGAATGGTCAGGACCCTAGCTTTGCTGTCTTCGACCCGCCGCCTGGTTAGCTGACTTTTGTGAATAGGCATTATTCTGCAAACAAGCAAGGCGGTTATTTTTATGGAAAATGACTTCTCTCGATAACGGTAAGATCGAATGTTTTCTGACTTCCACCCGTTTGAATTTTGTTGAGATTGAAAAGATTTGTTCGATTTCGTTTGGCATAATTAAAGCCCCTACAACTTTAAGTTAAAGAGGCTATCAGCCTTACGATGGGATGCGAGCTACTGATTGGCTCAAGATACCGTGAGAAATGCCCCTTGTTTAGGGCTTGAATATATAAGGCCGTCTGAAAGAAAATGTTTTCAGACGGCCTTTGCATGCGCAGGGTTTGGTGAGTAGAACCCATGCGATACACCCCCTGTAGTCACTGTATTTTTGCCCGATGGGGGTGCAAATACAGTGACTACGTTTGCTTTGTGGCCGAGTGTAATCAGTTAAAGGCCGTCTGAAAATTTGTGTTTCAGACGGCCTTTATTGGCTGTATGGCTAGGGTGTCCGAACAATTCGATTTACGGGTGCTTTTTGCCCCTGAAAACGCATCTGCTGCGTTAAAAAGCCTCGCAAGATGTCCAATCTTGCTGCGTTTTTTGCCTGGCATCTGCATTTTCAGGGGCAAAAATCTCCTCATAAACAAATTGTCCGGACACCCTAGGATACCCTAGAGAATCGGATGGCCGGAACACCTTAGCCGGTCAGTTGTTTGGTAATCAGTTTTTTCAGCGGCGGCAGGTTGTTGCTCACGCGCAGCACCACGTTGCGCAGCAGTTTGGCGGGCGGGGTTTCGTCGGTGAAGAGTTTGAGCAACATATTGGTGCCGTGGTAGAGCGGTTTGGCATGCAGCATGTGTTTGGTGTCGTATTGCGACAGCAGGCTTTGTGCGCCGATGTCTTTGCCGTTGCGTTCGGCTTCCAGCACCAGTTTGGCCAGAATATCGGCGCTGGCGAGGCCGAGGTTGAAGCCGTGGGCGGTCACCGGGTGCATGCCCACGGCAGCATCGCCGACCAGTGCGCAGCGGGTGCCGTAGAAGCGCGCGGCAATCATGCCCACCAGCGGATAGGCGTGGATGCTGCTGACGAGTTCCATTTCGCCGAGGCGGCCTTCAAGCTGCTGCTGCACGCTGGCGGCCAGTGCTTCGGGGCTCATGGCTTCGATTTCGGCGGCTTTGTCGCTGTCGACGGTGATTACAGTGTTGGTGAGATGTTCTTCCAGTGGCAAGAGGGCGATGGTGCGGCCATAGTGGAAGCATTCGTAGGCAGTGTGCCGGTTGGAGAGGGTGTGCTTCATGCGGCAGACAAACATGGTGCGGCTGTAATCGTGCATGTCGCAGGCAATGCCGAGTTGGCGGCGGGTTTGCGAGAAACGGCTGTCGGCGGCAATCAGCAGGCGGGCGTTGAGGGTGTTGCCGTTGTCTAGGGTTACGCAGGCTTGTTGCAGATCGGTTTGTGCGGCGGCCACTCCGGTGTCGCACAGCAGGGTAACATTATCCAATTCGGCCACAGCTTCATAGGCGGCTTTGCGGATGTTGTGGTTAGACACCAAAAATCCGAGGCAGTCGGCCGGGCCGCCCAGCGCTTGGGTGGGCGGCGGAAAGTGCAGCTGGTAAGACGATTGGCCGTTGAGCACTTTGGCATCGCGAAGGGGGTAGATTTCATCGGCGGGAATGCGCTGCCATATACCCAGCCGCTGCATGGTTTCGCGCGAAACGTGGGTCAGCGCGATTTCGCGGCCGTCGTAGGGCGGGTTTTGCAGAGTGGCGAGCGGGTGCTTTTCGATAAGGGTCACGGAAAGGCCACTGCCGGCCAATTCGGCGGCAAAGCTCAGCCCGGCGGGGCCGGCGCCGACGATGATGATATCGCTGTGTAGATTCATAAACCGTCTTTCGGAATTTGGTGCATCAAATGGCTATCAGCATAAACGAAACATGCTGATGATGTGCAACTTTATTTCATGGGTTTAATGTAAGTCAAATCCTAGGGTATCCTGACCATTCGATTTATGGGTGCTTTTTGCCCCTGCAAACGCAGCAGATGTGCTTTGGGCGCAAAAAAGATGATGACTTATGAATAGTCAGTTTGATAGGCTATTATTCCAAATCATTTTAGCCATCTGAAAAATGTCGGGTTCAAGCAGCCGGCCTATAGGGTATCGCGTGGGTTCTGCTCACGAAAACTCGGCGCATGCAAAGGCCGTCTGAAAGAAAATGCTTTCAGACGGCCTGACAATACTATTTTCAGGCGCCGCCCCAAACTTCTTCGGCGATGTCGCGGATAAAGGCCAGTTTCTGCCATTGTTCTTCTTCGCTCAGCACATTGCCCTCTTCGGTGGATGCAAAGCCGCATTGCGGGCTGAGGCAGAGTTGGTTGATGTCGACATATTGCGTGGCTTCTTGAATGCGCGCGATGATTTCGTTTTTATCTTCCAATTCGCCTGATTTGGAGGTAACCAGACCCAATACCACTTGCTGGTCTTTAATAAAGCGCAGCGGTTTGAAGTCGCCGGCGCGGTCGCTGTCGTATTCGAGGTAAAAACCGTCGACATGGCAGCCGCCGAACAGGATTTCGGCAACAGGCTCGTAGCCGCCGCTGGAAAACCAGGTAGAGCGGAAGTTGCCGCGGCAGATGTGCATGGTGATGGCCATGTCGGCGGGGGCGGCGGCACGGATGTCGTTGAGCATTTTCACATAATCGCGGGCGGTTTGGTCGACATCAATGCCTTGCGAGGCATAGAGGGCGCGTTTTTCTTCGGAGCAGAATTCGCCCCAAGAGGTGTCGTCCAGTTGCAGGTTGCGGCAGCCCAAATCATAGAATGCTTTGACCGCTTGAATATAGGCAGCGGTGATGTCGGCCAGCAATACGTCGTTTTGGCCGGTATAACGCTCGATTAACTGCGGATTGGGGGTGCGCACGCAGGTAATCAGGTGCAGCATGCTGGGCGAGGGAATGGTGAATTTCACCGGATAGCCGTCGGCTTCGGCGTGCAGGGCGCGGTAGTGTTCGAGGAAGGGGTGCACGCTCGGCCATTCGATTTTATCGATGATTTTGAGGGTAACCGGGCGGTGCATGTGGGCTTTAAACTGGGTGGAATAGGTTTCGGTGTCTTCCAGCTCTACGCCGATAAGCTCAAACAAAAAGTCGAGATGCCACCACGTGCGGCGGAATTCGCCGTCGGTTACCGCGGGCAGGCCGACTTGTTTTTGGTTGTCGATCAATTTGCGGATTTCAGCGTTTTCCACGCTGTGCAGCTCGTCAGCGCTGCATTCGCCGCAGGCGCATTGGCGGCGGGCTTGCTTGAGCGTTTGGGGGCGCAGGAAGCTGCCGACAATGTCAAAGCGGTAGGGCGCGCGGGTGCGTGGTCGGGCATGGGGGAACAGCTGGCTCATGGCGTTATCCTTATCATGATTTGCGGGTTTTGTTGTCGGCGCAAGTATAGCAGATATCGTTGTCTAACTTAATTCTTCTGCGGTGTTGCGCTGCTTGTGTGTAAAGCAGGTTTGGCCTGCTAAGATTTTGAAATATTAAGATAATCGGAATGGTTGTGATCTGAAAAAAGGCCGTCTGAAAGCGTTCAGACGGCCTCGTTTGCTTGTCGGAGCAGTATTGGGGCATCCTAATCATTCGATTTGCGGGTGTATTTTGCTCCTGAAAACACATCTGCTGCGTTTTTTGCCTTGCATCTGCATTTCTACAGGCAAAAATCCCCTCATAAGCGAATGGGCAGGACACCTTAACCGGTATTGCGCAAACCTTGTGCCACGCCGTTAATGGTGAGGTGCACCATTTGCAGCAGATGCGGGTTTTCCGGATCTTTGCGCAAGGCCTTGAGCAGCGCCACTTGCAGGCTGCCCAGCGCGTTGAGGTAGGGAATGCGCAAAGCCAGCGAGCGGGCGAGGGTGCGGTTGTTGCTGAGCAATTCTTCGGTTTGCAGAATATTGAGCAGGGCGCTGCGGCTTTTCAGGTATTCTGCTTTTATCATGTTGAAAATCTCAGCGGCTTGTTCGGGCGATTCGCTCAGGCCGGCATAGTGTTCGGCCAGGGTGAGGTCGGTTTTCGCCATTACCTGCTCCATATTCGACAGCATGGCTTGGAAGAAGGGGTTATTTTGCGCATGAGTCTGTAAGGCTTTCAGACGGCCTTTGTCATCGGCGCACAAGGTTTCTACCGCACTGCCGAAACCATACCAGGCCGGCAGCATCAGCCGGTTTTGCATCCAGGAAAATACCCACGGAATGGCGCGCAAATCTTGAATCCGCGCCAGCGTTTTGCGGCTGGCGGGGCGGCTGCCGAGGTTGAGGGTGGCGATTTCCTGAATCGGGCTGGTTTGCAGGAAATAGTCGATGAAATCGGGGTGGGTAATCAGCTTGCGGTAATGGGCAAACGCGCTGTCGGACAGCGCCTGCATCAGCGCGGGGTCGGGGTCTTGCTGTTCGGCCAGCAGGCTGGCTTCCAGCGTGGCCGCTACCAGTGTTTCCAGATTGCGGCGGGCGTTGCCGGCATCGGCATATTTGGCGGTAATCACTTCGCCTTGCTCGGTGATGCGGATCTGCCCGGCCACGCTGCCGGCGGGTTGGGCGATGATGGCCTGATAAGAGGGGCCGCCGCCGCGACCGACGCTGCCGCCGCGGCCGTGAAACAGACGCATGCGCACATTGTGGCGTTTGAACAGCGCCACCAGCCCCGATTCGGCCTGATACAGCCCCCATGAGCTGCTGACGTAGCCGCCGTCTTTGTTGGAATCGGAATAGCCGAGCATGATTTCCTGAATGTTGTCGCGGCCGGCGAGCAAGTCACGATACCAGGGCAGGGAAAACATGGTTTCCATCACCGGGCAGGCGTTTTCCAGCGCTTCGATGGTTTCAAACAGCGGCACAATGTTCAGGCGGCTTTTGGGCTTGCCGTTTTCCCAGACCAGCAGGCCGCTTTCTTTCAGCAGCAGCGCCAACGCCAACAGGTCGCTGGCATTTTCGGCATTGGAAATGATGCTTTGGCTGATGGCGTTTTCGCCCAATTCGTCTTTGATTTTGCGCGCTTCGTTGAATATGGCCAGCTCGTGTTCGGCGGCATCGCTGTAGTGGATATAGCGGTTGTAGAGCGGGCGCCGGTTTTGTAGTTCGCGCAGCAGGGCGGCCTGTTTTTGCGGTTCGGAAAGGGCGGAATAATCTTCGAGGCCGGCCTGTTGAAACAATTCGGCCACCACTTCGGCATGTTTGCCGCCGTGTTGGCGCAAATCGAGCGGCATCAGGAAAAAGCCGAACACCGATGCGGTGCGGATGATGTCGGCCAGGCGTGCTTGCGCCAGCGCCCCGCTGCCGTTGTCGCGCAGTGATTGCTGCATGGTTTTCAGATCGGCGATAAAGCTTTCGGCATCGGGATAAGGCTCAAGCAGGCCGAAGCGGCAGCCGAGCGTGAGGCCGATTTGGCGGCCTTTGCCGATCAGGCGTGCCATGATATAGGCGGTGGCGCGGCGGTAAGGCTCTTCTTCATGGGCGATTTCGGTGTCGGGAGACTGGGCGGCGAGGTGCAGCACATCTTCGTTCACGTTTACGCGGCGGATGGAAAGCGGCAAATCCTGATACAGCTCGCCCAATTGCTTGCGGTAATAGTGAAACACGGTGTCGGCATGGCGGGTAAACGCATGGCGCAGGGTTTCGGCAGAAACAAAAGGGTTGCCGTCGCGGTCGCCGCCGATCCAGCCGCCCACTTGCAGGATGTCGGGCACTTCGATATCCGGCCAGGCCGTCTGAAACTGGTGCTCGATGCTGCGGTAGAGTTTGGGCAGTGCTTGGAAAAAGCTGAGCGGGAAAATCGATACGCCGTTGTTGATTTCATCTTTCACGGTAATTTTAAAATGACGGGTTTCGCTGGTTTGCCACAGTGCCAGCAGCGTGGCTTCCACTTCGCGGCGCAATTCGGCCAGCGCTTCTTCTGTGGCGCAATGTTCTCGTTGCGGCAGCAGTGCGCGGATGCGGCGGTGGAAATTAAGCGTGGCCTGGCGCTGCACTTCGGTGGGGTGGGCGGTGAGCACGGCGGCGATGTGGGTGCGGTCGAGCTGTTGTTGTACTTCGTTTGTGCCGATGTTGCGTGCTTGCAGTTTGCGCACGGTTTCGGCGAGGCTGCCCGCAGCGGCGCTGTGGCCGGCATGTTCATGAATCTGACGGCGGCGCTCGTGGTGAATGTCTTCGGCGATGTTGAGCATTTGCGCAAACAGGCCGCAGGCGAGAATCAGGTTTTGAGTTTGCGTTTCATCCAGCTCGGGCAGCAGCGTTTCGATGATTTTGCTGCTGTCGGCCGAGGTGGGCAGTATCTTCACGGCGTTTAACACCGCTTCGCTGGTTTCTTTTTGTAGCAGGTTGAACAGCGCTTCGGTGAGAAATTCGGCATCGGCGGCCAAAGGCGCATCTTTGGGATTATTGAGGATATAAAGCTGCATGGCGTTCTCGTTTGCGGATTCGAAATGAAATTAAAGTACAACCGATTGTATAGCAAGCCTGAATGAGAAGCCATAAGTGATGACAATGTAGTTGTATGTAGCTTGATATAAATCTAGATTTTGATTTTATTTTGAATAATAAACAGCTGATTATGAAAAGATGAAACATTAGGGTGTTGTGTGTTTTTATGTAAAGCCAAAGGCCGTCTGAAATTTAGTTTCAGACGGCCTTTGGCTTTTAACGGCGTGATTACCCCATGCACAAAAGTAAGCAAACAAGGCGGCCAACGCGGTCAGCTTGTTTGTGTGCATGGGTTTACACGTGGTGCACCACCAGCTTTTTGCCTTCATAATCCAACACCGCCACATCCATGCCGAACAGGGTTTTGATGTTGGCGGGGGTAAACACTTCGTCGGGCGCGCCGGCAAAGCTGACCTCGCCGTTTTGCATGGCGATGATGTGATCGGCGTAGGCGGCGGCCTGGTTGATGTCGTGCAATACCACCACCGTGGTGCGCCGGTGTTCGTGGGTGAGGCGGCGCAACAGCTGCATCAGGTTGCGGGCGTAATACATGTCGAGATTATTCAGCGGCTCATCCAAGAGCACATAGTCGGTGCTTTGGCAAAACACCATCGCAATCATGGCGCGTTGGCGCTGGCCGCCGGAGAGCTCGGTGAGATAGCGTGCGGCAAATGATTCAAGCTGGAATTCATGCAGGGCGTTGGCCACGATTTCGTGATCGACGGCTTTTGGGCGGCCCTGATGGTAGGGGTAGCGGCCGAACATCAATAAATCGCGCACGGAAATGCGGCTTTGCAGGCCGTTTTCCTGTGTGAGTATCGACATGATGCGTGCCATTTCGGCGGTGGGTGTGTGGCGGATGTCGTGGCCGTTGTAGCAGATGCTGCCTTGCGAGAGCGGTTGCAGCCGCGCCATCAGCGAGAGCAGGGTAGATTTACCGGCGCCGTTGGGGCCGATCAGGGCGGTGATGCCGCCGGCCGGAATTTCGAGGTTGATGTTGTTTAAAATGGGATGGCCGCCGATTTGGTGGCTGACGTTTTCAATGGTAATCATGCTTGTTTTTTCCGCAGAATCAAATACAGGAACACTAAACCGCCGGCAAATTCGACCACCACGCTCAACACCGCCTGCATGCCCAATACATGCTCAAACAGGGTTTGGCCGCCCACCAGCAGCAGCGCGGCAATCAGAAACGACATCGGCAGGCGGATGCTGTGGTGCAGTGTGGCGGCGAAGTGGTTGGCCAGGGCGCAGACCAGCAGCCCGAAGAAGCTGACCGGGTAGCCGAACGGCCCCACCAGCGCGGTGGCGGTGGCCACGAGCACGGCAACCCAAACCAGAATCCACAAGATATTGCGTTGGTAGGGAATGCCCAGGTTGATGGTTTGATCGCGCCCGAGCATGTGCACATCGAGGCGGTGGCGTTCGCGCCAGATAAAAAACATACTGGCCAACACCACCATCAGCGAGGGCAGCAGCAGGTTTTGGTTGAATGAATTAAACGAAGCGTATGACACCGACTGCACCACCGCAAATTCTTCCGGGTCGATCAGCCGCTGCATCAGGCTGGTGATGCTGCGGAAGAAAATGCCGAAAATCACACCGATTAAAATCATGCGCGCCAAATCGCGGCCGCCCTCGCGCAGCAATACTTGAAACAGCAGCAGCGAGCCGCCGAGCATAATCAGCAATTCGGCGCCGAATTTCCAGTTGCTGTCGAGCTGCACATAGCCGATGCTGCCGAATATCAGCACCAGCAGCGTTTGCAGAAACACATACAGAGTGTCGAAACCCAACAGTGAAGGCGTGAGAATCGGATTGTTGGTCAGGGTTTGGAACAGCAGCGTCGAAATGCCGATGGCGTAGGCCACCAGCAGAATCGCCAGCAGCTTGGTGGCGCGCAGGGGCAGCACAAAACCCCAGTTGCCGTGGGCGTTCAGAGTCATAAACAGCGTGCAGGCGGCGATGAGCAGCAGCGCGGCCAGCAGCAGGTTGCGTTTTTCAGACGGCATGGGCGTTTTTCCTCATCAATAACCATAAAAACAGCACCGTGCCGACCACGCCGAAAACAGTGGCCACCGGAATTTCAAACGGAAAGCGGATAACGCGGCCGATAATGTCGCACAACAGCACCAGCGCCGCTCCGAGCAAGGCCACCGCCGGCAGGCTTTGGCGCAGCTTGTCGCCCATCAGGCGGCTGGCGATATTGGGCACCACCAGGCCGATAAACGGAATGCCGCCCACCGTTACCACCACCAGCGAAGTAATCAGCGCCACAATCAGCAGCCCGGCCCACAAAATCGTTTTGCGGTTCAAGCCCAGATTCACGCTCACCGTTTCACCGAGGCCGAGAATGGTAAGCTGGTCGGCGATAAAATAAGCCGCCAGCGCCAGCGCGCCGGCCAGCCACAATAATTCATAACGCCCCAGCAACACCCCCGAAAAATCACCTTGCTGCCAGATGCCCAGCAATTGCAGCGTTTCGGTTTCATAAGCGATAAACGTGGTGGCCGATTCGATAATGCTGCCGAAAATAATCCCCACCAGCGGCACCATCAGCTGCGCCGTGGGCGGCAGGCGGCGGATAAGCAGCATAAACAGCAGCATGCCCAACAGCGCCGCCGCCGCCGCCGCCGACATTTTCAACATCAGCGTCGCAGCGGGGAACAGCAGCGTCATCACCAGCAGCCCCAGCGCCGCGCTTTGGGTAGCGCCCACCATAGAAGGCTCGATAAAGCGGTTTTTCATCAAAATCTGCAAAATCATACCGGCCACCGCCAGCGAAGCACCGGTAAGCACAATCGCAAACGTGCGCGGCAGGCGGCTGATGAGCAAGAGCTGCCATTGGTCGGACATATTCAGAAGATTCTGCCAACTGAAATCGGCCACCCCCACCGACAGGCTGACGACAAACAGCAGCATCAGCGCAGCAAGGCTGCCTAAGTTGAGCATACGGGCTTTATGTTGCATAAACATTCGTTTCTTCGGTTTTTTATTTTCGGTGTTTCAGACGGCCTGATGGGTTGTGTTGTCTTTTGCATGGGCAAGCAAACCTTGCGGTTTGCTGCCCTCTCCCTAGCCCTCTCCCACGGGAGAGGGAATGCGGTGGCAGGCCGTCTGAAAAGGTTGTGCGGCTTCAACCATTTTCGTTTGCTTATCTCAAGTAAGCTGTAGTGGTTTAAATACCATCTGCGAAGCTTTCAGATTTCAGTAACCCGTTCCCTCTCCCGTGGGAGAGGGCTAGGGAGAGGGCGGCAAGCCGCAAGGTTTGCTTGTTGCCTGACATGTTATTTCAATGAATCAGGCCATCTGAAAAGGTTGTGCGGCTTTCAGGTGGTGTTTCAGCGCATGGGTTTTATTGGTTTGCGCTGATGCCGGCTCAATCTCCAACTATTCTGGCGCCTCTCTGTCTGCACAGGCTCATTATGAGTATTCGGGTTGGCGCGGGTAAGCAAACCTACGGTTTGCAGCCCTCTCCCTAACCCTCTCCCACGGGAGAGGGGATGCGGTGGCTGGTCGTCTGAAAAGGTTGTGCAGCTTCAACCATTTTCGTTCGTTTATCTCAAGTAAACTGTAGTGGTTTAAATACCATCTGCGAAGCTTTCAGATTTCGGTAACCCATTCCCTCTCCCACGGGAGAGGGAATGCGGTGGCTGGCCGTCTGAAAAGGTTGTGCAGCTTCAACCATTTTCGTTTGTTTATCTCAAGTAAGCTACAGTGGTTTAAATACCATCTGCGAAGCTTTCAGATTTCAGTAACCCGTTCCCTCTCCCGTGGGAGAGGGCTAGGGAGAGGGCAGCAAGCCGCAAGGTTTGCCTGTTTCCTGACATATTATTTCAATGAATCAGGCCGTCTGAAAGCGACAACACACAGAAGCCCGTGTGCGGGCGTTCTGTGTATTGCGGCTCCAGCTGTTATTTCGCCGCTTCAAATGCTTCGCGTACTTGCGCGGTGGCATTGAGCAGTTGTTGCGCACCGCCGGCGGCCAGATAGTTTTCGGGAATCAGATACACCACTTGGCCTTTTTTCCACGCTGTGGTTTCGGCAATCAGCGGATTGTTCAACACATCTTTGGCCGATTCGCCCTCCTGGCCGATGGCTGCGCCGCGGTCGAGCACAAACAGCCAGTCGGGGTTGCGTTGTTTGATGTATTCAAACGAAGCGGGTTGGCCGTGCGAACCTTCTTTGATATCGGGGTCAACCGTGGGCACGCCCACTTCTTTGTGAATCCAGCCGAAGCGCGAATCGGGGCCGAAGGCGGAAACTTTGCCGCCGTTGACGATAATCACCAAACCGTTGCCTTTGCCTGCGGCCGCGGTTTTGGCGGCGGTAAAGGCATCATCGATTTCTTTTTTCAGCGCGGCCGCTTCGGTTTCTTTGCCGAAAATTTTGGCAAACGCATCAATGCGTGCTTCGGTGCTGGCACGCATATTGGTGGTATCGGCCGTCATTTCGATGGTGGGCGCGAGTTTGCCGAGCTGGTCGAACGCCGGTGCGGTGCGCGAGCCGGTAACGATTAATTGCGGCTGAAAGGCGTTGAGCGCTTCATAGTTCGGCTCAAACAAGGTGCCGACATGAGCGGCTTTTGCGGCCACGTCTTTGAGGTAGTCCAAACGCACTACATCGGTGGTGGCGCCCACGGGCACGCCCAGCTTGGTGAGCGTGTCGAGCATGCCCCAGTCGTATACAGCCACACGTTCGGGCTTGGCCGGCACAGTGGCTTCACCGCGTGCGGTTTCGATGGCGACATTGCCGGCAGCGGCTTGGGTGTCGGAAGCACTTACCGCGGCGGATACGGCCGATGCGGCGGCTTCAGAAGTGTGGTTTTGTTGCGAACAGGCGCTCAGGGCGGCGGCGCAGCACAGCGCCAAGGCGGTCAAACGTAAAGTCATGCAGTTGCTCCAAAAAGATGAGAGTGATGAGGGTTTCTGAACATGTGATTGCCGGATATTTGCCCTGAAAACGCAGCTGCCTTTTCAAGAGCAAAAATCTCTTTAATAAACGAATGGTCAGAACACCCTAGGCCGTCTGAAACTTCAGCAAACAAGGCTTCAGACGGCCTGAGTTATGTAGTGATAATAGTTATCTTTCATTTTGACACAAAACCGCTATAAATGCCAGTAAATATCATACGGTCACGGTGTTTGAACAATCAGCGGGTGGGGCGGCGCGGCGGTTAGGCTGTTTTTGAGCGCTTGTGCAAGATTGCCGCATTTTTTTCAGACGGCCTGCAGCTGTTGCAAAATGTCTGCATGGCATTGTATGGCGATGAGCACTGTTGCTGTGGTTTGGAATGCGTGATGCGTTTTTTGTGCCGGCGTATCCGGCAGAAGTTTTGCAACAGCTGCAGGCCGTCTGAAAAGCAGGCGTTTGTGTATGGCTGCGGCGCTTATAGAAGCGGCAAGTAAATAACTGATTTTTTTAAATCAATCTAATTGTTTTAAAAAGAAATTAACAAAATATTTTTAGAATTAAAATTGCCGAATCTATAGGATACCTTAGGGTTTCCTGACCATTCGATTGATGGGTGCTTTTGGCTCCTGAAAACGCATCTGCTGCGTTAAAAAGCCTCGCAAGATATCCAATCTTGCTGCCTTTTTTGCCTGGCATCTGCATGTTCAGGAACAAAAATCCCCTTATAAACGAATTGTCAAAATACCCTAGGCATCGCTGTCCATAAAATCATGCCGTTGCCGGTGGTATTGCTCTTCATCTTCACCGCGCCGCCAAAACGGCACGGCGTAGCATTGGCCGGCGGGGAGCTGCCATTTCACCCGCGCAATCGGGCGCAGCGCGGCCACCATTTCGGCTTCGCCGGCAAACCACACGCGGGCATCGCTGCCGCAGGGCTGCCAGGCTTCGGCGCTGCGCACCAGCTTGCCCATCGGGTCGGCATCGGCATCGGTAAACAGTTTGATTTCCACGCCGGCGGGTTTGGGCAAGCTTGCGGGCAGGTCGGCGCTTTCGGGCAGCCACAGCAACACGCAGCCTTGTGTGTCGGCGGCCATGTCGGCCAGCATGGCGGTGATGGCGGGCAGGGCGCTCAAGTCTCCCGCCAATAGGCAGCAGGGTGCGGCTTCGAGCAGGCCGCGCTTGCCGGCGGGCGGTGATACGCCGATGGTTTGACCGCTTTGCACCTGTTCGGCAAACGCCGATGCGGGGCCGTTGTCGCCGTGCAACACAAAATCAATCGCCAGCGTGCAGGCTTCGCGGTCGTAAGCGCTCAAGGTGTAGGAGCGTTTGTAGGGCGCGCTGGCTTTGTTTGGCCAGCGCGGGCCGTGCGGGGTGATTTCCGGCATTACCGGCTCGCTTTGGCCGGGTTGCGGCAGAAAAATCTTGATGTGGGCGCCGTTGCATTCAAACGGATAATCGGCCAGCTCGGGGCTGTGAAAAACAATACGGCGCAGGTTGGGGCTGAGATCGTGCCAGCTTTGCACCCGAATCAGGCGCGCGCGTTTGGGTGGGGACGGGGTCATAGGGGCTCCAGCGTGGGCGGTGCCCACAGATAAGTGGTGGTGGGGCGGCATGCAGCCGGGCTGTTGATACGGCTTGTGCCGGTTTTGTGGGCGGTGTTGCATGGGCTGATGTTTCGGCAGAGAGTTGCCAAGACCTCTGTTGTGTTGAAAAAAAACAACAGCAGCGGCAAACGCTCGGGCAGCCCGGTTGCGGATTCAGCCTACTGCGGTTTAGCTTCGGCGGCAAGTGTTAAGGCCGTCTGAAACGAAGCGGCCAGCAGGCTGCCGTGGCTGTGCTGCGGGTGATTCTGATAATGCACGGTCAGGCCGGGTTGTTGCGCCAGTTGGGCGGCCAGCGTTTTTGCAGCATCGGGCGGCACGGCAGCTATGGCACGGTCGCGGGCGGCGATGCGCTGCTGTTGTTGCGGGTTGCGTGCGGTTTTGGCTTCTTTCAAACCGCTTTGGTGCAGCCATAATTGTGTGTGCGGCGGAAAGCTGAGAGGCCGTCTGAACGCTTGCTCGGCTTGTTTTAAAAACAGGCCGCGCTGCCACCATAAAGAAGGGTCGGCGGCGATGTATTGCGTAAACGCATCGGGCTGCTGCAACAGCGTGTAGAGCACAAACAGGCCGCCGTAGGAATGCCCCCACAGCGTTTGCCGCTGCGGGTTAAGCGGCGCCAGGTCGGCAACGGCGGGGCGGATTTGTGTGTGGATAAGCTGTAAAAATGCGGCGGCACCGCCGTTGCGGCGTGCGGGGTCGAAATCATCGGTGAGCGGCTGTCCGCCGGTATCGGGCGGGGTGTAGTCGTAGGCGCGGGCGGCACCGTCAAAACGCAAATCGTTGGCATAGCCGATTAACACCAACACCGGCGGCGATTCGGCAGCCAAGCGGCGCAGGCGGGCGGCATCGAGCAATTCGGGCAGGGCGTTGCCGTCGAGCGCAAACAAGGCGGGGAAGCCGCCGGCGGGCGGTGCGGCAGCAGGAATGCCCACATACACACGATGTGGCGGCATGCGGTTGGCGGCGGGAAAATCCAGCGTTGTAAAGTGGTAGCCGCTATCGGGCGCGGCAAACACTGAAAAATCGGCTTTGCGGCTCATGTCGGGCGGCGTGGCGCTGTGGCTGTGGGCAGCCAGCAGCAGGGCGGTCATGCAAACAATGATTCTCAGCATAGATTAAGGCCGTCTGAAAGGCGGTTGCGGGGTTTATACCGATTCACAAAAGTCAGCTAATAAGGCAGGGCGGAGCCAAGACAACTGCTCCGCTTTGAGCCGATGCCGGTTATTTTGATGAATGGGTAAGTTTATTGAAGCTGCGCCTGTCGGCCGTTTGCGGCTTCGACAGGCTCCGCTATCTGTTTTAATGTTCGGTTGCCGGGCAGACGGTTGGTATCCGGCCTGCTTTTTCAGACGGCCGATGCTGTGTTTCAGGGTTCAGCGCACCGCCGTTTTATTCGGCAAGCAGCCGCCCGGGCGGTTCAACCTTATTTTACAACCCGCGCATCGGCGCCGAAACCGCGGGCGGCATCGGGTTTGGCCACTTCAAATTCGCGGAAGGTGCTGTTTACGGTGACGTTCAGCGGTTTGCCGTCTACTTGTGCGGCGGCATGCAGTTTTACCCCGCCGCCGCTGCGCTCGCCGCCGGCAAAGTCGGGCAGTTGCAATTCAGTCAGTTGCAGGGTGGGGCGGCTGATTTTGGCTTCTTTGGTTACCAATTGTTTGCCGCGCGGGCGGATTTTGTCTTCGGCTTTAAAGGTATCGGGCACGGCGGCATCGCTGATTAAGGCCAGCCCCAGCAGTTTGGCGTTGGCCAAATCGGCCTGGCCGTTGCTGACGGGGATGCCGATGAGCAGTTTCACGCCGCGGTGGATGGCGCGGTTGTTGCTCCAGCCTTGGCCTTCGCGTGCCGGGCGGGCGTCGGCGGCGAGCGAGTAGCTGCGGCTCATAATCTGGATTTTATAGCCGGGCGTTTTGGTTTTGCCCAAGCCGTCGTTAATATCGGCCACCAGTTCGGGCGCATTGCCTTGGGCATTGCCGAGCAGGCGGGCGGAGGTGTCGGCTACTTTGAGGGTTTGCCCGGCATAGCTGATGTCTTGCTGATGGGCGAAGCCTGCGGCCATGGCGGGCGCAGAGAAGCCGAGGGCGGCGGTGATGAGCAGTGCGGCGGTTGTTTTCATGGGGTTTCCTTTATCGGGGTTGGGGGGATGGTTTCAGATGGCGTTGGAAGAAATCCACCACTTGGGCAACATAAGGTTCGGTGTCAAACACAGGGTCGCCGTGGCGCGCGCCTTCGACAATGATGATTTCGTTGGCAATGCCGGATTGATTCAGCCGCTGTTGCAAAACCCGGCTTTGATCAACGGGCGCTTGGCGGTCATCGGTGCCGTGCAGCAGGATAACGGGCGGCGTGTGCGGGCCGACATAAGAAACGGGCGAGGCGGCACGGGCGGTTTGCGGCAAAGCGGCGGGTGTGCCGCCCAATAGGCGGGATTCGGGCGATGCGGCGGTGCTGTTTTTCTGCTCGCCCATCAGCGGCAGGTCATAAATACCGAAAAAACCAACGGCGGCGCGAATGTGGAAAGGCGCTTGGCTGCTGCTGATAAAATCTGCCGGTAATTGTGCGTTGGCGGTGGCGGCGAGCAAGGCCAAATGCGCGCCGGCAGAGCGGCCGGCTATGGCGATGTTGTCGCGGTCAAAGCCGTATTGGCCGGCATGCGCCCATAAATAGGCGAGGGCATCGTTGAGGTCTTGAATCGGTGCGGGAAACGCGGCTTGACCGCTGAGGCGGTAGGAAACCGAGGCCAGCGCGTAGCCTTCGCTGAGTAAGGCGGCAGCCAGGCGGCTGTTGCGGGGTGGAAAATCGGCTTTGTCGCCGCGCATCCATGCGCCGCCGTGCACCCACACAATCAGCGGGGTGGGCTTATCGGCTTGTGCGGGCAGATAAAGGTCGAGCTTTAAATCGGTGCCGTTTACGTTTTTGTAGATGATGTCTTTGAATACGCGGGTTTGCTCGGGTAGGGGGATTGGGGGTGTGGTCATGGCGCGGGTGCGTTTTGAGGGTGTGTTGGCGGGTGCCGGGATTGCGGTCGGCGCGGCGCAGGCTGCGGTCAGCAGGGCGCAGAGCGCGAGGGCGGATAAGCGTGTTTGCATCGGCAATAAACCTGTTGAAGTAATGGGTTGGCGTGCAGTTAGAATAAAAGGCCGTCTGAAATATTTTGATGATATTTTCAGACGGCCTCAAGGCTTAAAAACCGACTTTCAGGCTGCCGTAAAAGGCGCGGCCGTGTTGGTTGAAAGTTTGCGCGCCGTCGGCGGTGCGGTAGATTTTCTTGTCGAAAATATTGCTCACGCCCAAGCGGCCGTTTACGTGTTTGTTGAATTTGTAGCCCGCGTTGATGCCCCACAAGCCGTAGCTGCCCACTTCGTTGCTGCTCAGGCCGTTGGTGTTTTCGGTGCGGTTAATCACTACGGTGCGCGGTTTGATGCGGCCGTATTGGGTGAAGGTGAGGTTGGCATCAAGTTTTTCGGTGGGTGTCCACGCCAGCATGCTGTTGAGGGTAAACTTGGGTGTCAGCGACAGCGGGTTGCCTTGGTAGTCTTCCGATTTTTGCATATAGGTGAAGTTGTTGCTCCATTTCAGCTTGTCGTGCAGCGGCACCACCAGGTTGCCCTCAATGCCTGCAATGGTGGCTTTGGGAGTGTTGCTCCATTGATAAAGGGCGTTGCCGAGATCGCTTTGGGCAATCAACACGTCGCCGATGACGATTTTGTTGCGGTAGTTGTTATGGAAATAAGTGGCGGAAGCCTGCCAGCCGTTTTTATTGAATTCGGCGCCGATTTCTTTGTTCCAACTGGTTTCCGGTTTCAGGTCGGCATTGCCCATGTAGTAGCAGCGTCCTTCAGTGCCGATGGGGCAGCCGTTGCCGCGGGTGTAGAGAATGAAGTTGGGGTCGGTTTGGTAGAGGTTGGGCGCTTTGTAGGCACGGGCGATGCCGCCTTTTACCAGCCAGTGTTCGCCGAGCTGTTGCGAGAAATTGAGGCCGCCGCTCACATTGCCGCCGGATTTGCTGTGGTGGTCGAAGCGCAGGCTGGGAATCAGATGGGTGCGCGGGGTGATGCTGATGTTGTCTTCGGCATATACCGCCCATTCGCGTTGTGAGGCATCGCTGCCGCGGGTGGCGGAAATGCCGTTGAACACGTCGGTGTTGCCTTGGTCGGTAAAGCCCTGACGGTTGGATGAGGCATCTTTCAGACGGCTGTCGGTGAATTCGGCACCCACGGTCAATACGTGCGGCACGCCCCAGTCAAACGGAATATAGGCTTCGCTGCTCAGGCGCAGGTTTTTCAAATCGCTGTCGGTAAAGGTGTCGCCGTTGTAGCTGCCTTCCGGGCCGCCGGCCAGCGCTTCGGGCAGGCGGCTGTTGGTGGTGCGGTCGTAGCTGATCCAAGATTTGGTGTCGCCCCAATCCCAGCCGCCGGTGTGGGTCAGCGCGAAGTTGCTGCGGTAGAGGCGGGCGGTTTCGCTGCCTTTGAGGCGTTCGATTAAGGCGGCATTCGAGGGGTGGGTGAAGCTGTTTTGGGTGTCGCCGTTATAGATATTGCCTTGGCGGCTGAAGCCGGCATCGAAGGTGAGGCTTTGCGAGGGGCTGAGTTTCCAGTGCAGACGGCCGGCAATATCTTTGTTGCGCACACCTTCTACACCCGCGGCGTTGGCATTGCCGGCGGCGGCATTGATATCGGGCGAATCGGCATCGGTTTTGTTCAAGCTGCCGTAGAGGCGGAACGAGAGCACATCTTTTACAATCGGGCCGCTCACGTTGAAGCCCACGCGGTTGGTGGCGCCTTCATCGCTATCTTGCGGCTGGTTGGTGTAGTAATTGACCGAGCCTTCAAATTCATTGGTGATTTTTTTAGTAACGATGTTTACTACCCCCCCCATGGCGCCGGAGCCGTAGCGGGCGGCCGCCGGGCCGCGAATCACTTCAATCGATTCAATCGCTTCCACCGGCACCCAGTTGCTGTCGCCACGGGTGTTGCGCTCGCCGCGCATGCTGATGCGCTCGGAATTGCGCGAGGTAACAGGGCGGCCGTCTACCAGAATCAGCGTGTTTTCCGGGCCCATGCCGCGCAAATCAATCTGGCGTTTGTTGCCGCGCTGGCCGGTGGCGGTGTTGCCGGTAAGGTTGACGCCGGGCATGGTGCGCACGATATCGGAAATATCGTTAACCGCAGGCTGCTTTTCCAAATCTTCAGCGCTGATTTTCGACACCCCCAGCGATTGCTGCAACTGGCGCTCAGCGGTGACATAAACGGTGTCCAGCTCGGCAGTGTTGTCGGCGGCATAGGTAAAGCCGCTGAGCAGGCTGAATGAGAGCAGGGAAAGGCGGAACAGGGGCGGGGTGTGTGCAGACATGGCAACTCCGGGTGGGTGTGGGTTTGTAAAGATTCTGTTTTTACAGTTAAGATTGGCTAATAATATATTAAACAAAAATTGTTATCAATAGTTAATTTGAAATGTATATCGATATTGATTTGATGTTGTGAAAAAGGCCGTCTGAAAATAGAAAAAACCGTCTGAAAGAAAATGTTCAGACGGCCTGTGGTTTAAAAAACAGACGATGCATCAGGACACCCTAGGGTGTCCTGACCATTCGATTTATGGGTGTATTTTGCCCCTGAAAACGCATCTGCTGCGTTAAAAAGCCTCGCAAGATGTCCAATCTTGCTGCGTTTTTTGCCTGGCATCTGCATTTCCAGGAACAAAAATCCCCTTATAAACGAATGGTCAGAATACCCTAGCTGTTTATGTGTTTCGCCAGCAGCCGGTAAAGTGTGCCGGTGCTGAGCAAAACGCAGACCATGCGGCATACGTGGAATACGGTGACCAGCGGCACGCCGAGCTGTAACGCTTTGGCGGTGATGGTCATCTCGGCGATACCGCCGGGCGACATGCCCAGTAAAACGGTCGGGTAATGCAGGCCGGAGGCGTGGCTCACACACCAGGCTGCCAGCGTGGTCAGCAGCAGCCCGATCAGGGTAACCAGCGCTACGGCGGTTAAAAAGCGCGGCGCACGGCGGAAAAAGCCGGGGGTGAATTTGCAACCGAGCGACCAGCCGATAAACAGTTGTCCCAGATATTGCAACGGGGTGGGGATGGCCGATAAATGGATATTTTGTGCGGTGAGGATGATGGCGGCCAGCAAGGGGCCGAACACCCACGGGTTAATCCAGCCCAACTGTTTGAATGCCCAGCCGAATAAGGCGGTCCAGCCGATGAGTGCCAAAAAACCGCCGTAATCGATGTGTGGATTTTTGCCGAATGCGGCGCCGTCGTCCAAGCCGTGAATGCCGGCAAACTGATAGGCAAACGGGATAATCAGCACCACCAATAAAACGCGCAGGCTGTGTGCAGACACCACTTTATCAACCTGCGCCTGATGGTGTGCCGCCAGATTGGCCATTTCACTGGCGCCGCCGATGGCCGAGGCAAACCAGGCGGTTTTGAAATCAACGCCGCCGAAGCGGCAGTAGGCAGCGGCACCGCAACCGCCGAGCAGAACGGCAAATACCACTGCGGCACTAATCGCGGGAATATTGGCCGCTACCACGCCGAGCATGGCGGGGGTGAAATATAATCCCAGCGAAGTGCCGATACACCATTGGCCGGCATTACGGAATATAGGGTGGCTGTCGACCGGCCAGCCGCGTGATGAACATGCAGCGGTAAGCAGCAGCGGCCCCAACAGCCAGGGCAGCGGCAGGTGCAGCCACAGCGCCAGTTGTGCGCCGGCCAGGGCGGTGAGAAAGCCGGAAATCAGGCGGCGGGATGTATGCATGTCGGGTTGTCGTCGGAAAAGGTGGATGGTTGTTAACACTATATCAAGGCCGTCTGAATGTTCAGACGGCCTTGAATGTCAGTATGAAACTATCATCATTCGACCGGCTATGCCATAGCCGATATGGCCATCTGTAGCAAGCTGTTCTCAAGAAAACAGCCGCACCGGGCAGCTGTTTTGCGGTTTCAGACGGCCGTTTTTTTCTTGCGGCGCAGCAGGCGGATAACCGGCAGCAGCACCATCAGCCCGCTCAACACCCATAAAGAGACAACAATCGGGCCGTGGAACAAAATACCCAAATCGCCTTGAGAAATCGACAGCGCGCGGCGCAGGCTGGATTCCATCAATTCGCCTAAAACATAGCCCAAAATCAGCGCCGAGAGCGGAAAATTCAATTTGCGCAGCATATAGCCGAACACGCCCAAGCCGACCATCAGAATCAGATCGAAGGTGGTGCTGTGGATGGCATACACGCCGACAAAACTCACGGTGGCAATGGCCGGAATCAGAATATAGTTGGGCACGTTGAGCAGCTTGGCAAAAAAGCCGACCAGCGGAATATTCAGCGCCAGCAAAATCACATTGCCGATAAACAGCGAAGCAATCAAGCCCCATACAATGTCGGGCTGCTCGCTGAAAAGCTGCGGGCCGGGGGTGATGTTGTAGAGCGTGAGCGCACCCAGCATCACCGCGGTGGTGCCGGAGCCGGGCACACCCAATGTGAGCATGGGAATAAACGAGCCGCAGGCCGAGGCATTGTTGGCGGCTTCGGGCGCGGCAATACCGCGCAAATCGCCTTTGCCGAAGTTGCCGTTTTCACCGGCAATTTTGCGTTCGGTGGTATAGGTCATGGCGCTGGCAATGGTGGCGCCGGCGCCGGGCAGAATACCGACGATAAAGCCGGTGATGCCGGAGCGGACAATAGCGCCGAAGCTGAACAGAAATTCTTTCAGGTTAAACAGGCTGCGTTGGCCTTGTGAGAGAATTTTTTGGCCGGCGGCGGTGTGCTCCAGCATGATTAGGATTTCGCTGATGCTGAAAAAGCCGATAACAATGGTTGTAAACTGGATGCCGTCGCTTAAATTAACCGAATCAAACGTGAAGCGGTATACGCCGGTCACCGAATCCATGCCTACTGTGGCCAGACCCAAGCCGATCAGTGCCGCCACCATGGTTTTTACCGGCTGGTCGCTCACCAGGCCGCTCAAACAGGTGATGGCAAACACCATCAACACGAAATATTCCGCCGGGCCGAAAGCAATCGCCCAATCGGCCAGCAGCGGGGCAAACAGCACCACGCCGAGGGTGGCGATTATGCTGCCGATAAACGAGCTGGCCGCCGACAACGATAAGGCAATCCCGGCCTTACCTTGTTTGGCCAGCGGATAGCCGTCGAGTGTCGACATAATCGCCGCCGCATCGCCGGGCACGTTAATCAGAATTGCCGAAATGCGGCCGCCGTATTCGCAGCCCAAATATACCGCCGCCAGCAGAATCAGCGCACTTTCGGGCGGCAACCCGAGCGCAAAGGCAAACGGCAGCAATAAGGCAACGCCGTTAATCGGCCCCAAACCGGGCAACAGGCCGACGATGGTGCCGATAAAGGCGCCAATCAGCGCAATCAATAAGTTTTTCGGCAGCAGGGCAACCTGGAAGCCGTCCATCAGGTATTGCAAAGTATCCATGATTTATCCTTCCGTTCAGCCGAAAAAGCCCAAAGGCAGCGGCACATCCAGCAGCACATCAAACAGTGTATACAACAGAGCGCCCAGGCAGATGCCCGAAATGATGCAGGCACGGGTGCTGCCGCCGAAAAGTTTGCCGATGCAAAATGCCATCAGCGCGGTGGCGGCCGGAAAACCGATCAGCTCGAACAACAGCGCATAAGCCAGCAGACACAAAATACACAGGCCGATGTTTTTCAAGATGGCGGGGGTGTAGCCGAGATTGAGGGCGCCGGTGAGTGTGCTCGGGCGCAAAACCAGATAAATACAGGCCAGCGCCAACAGTGATAAAACCAGCATCGGATAAGGGCGCGGGCCGATGGGGTCGTAGGCAATGGGTGCGGTATAGCCCCAGGCCAGCGTGAGCAGGCCGATGGCGGCCAGCGCCAACAGGCCGCTGAACCAGCGTTCGATGTTCATGAGAAAGCTCCTTGTTTGTGTGGGGCGGCGGTATTTCGCTGGCAACGCTAAACATCTGCCTGCGGACGAAATGCCGGCGGCTCCGGCGTATGGTTGCCGATTGGCTGCCGGGGCTTGCCCGCCAGCCAATCTGTGATGCTTTATTGTTATTTGTTGAGCAAATCAAATTCTTGAGAGAGGCTGCGCATGGCTTCGGTTTGCTTGAGCACGTATTGCTCCAGCTCGGCGCCGGTCATGGCAAACGGCAGCAGGTCGCGTTGGCTGCGCAGTTCGGCAAATTTCGGATCGGCCAGCATTTGGTCGAAGCGGTTTTTCCACCAGGTATACGATTCATCGCTGACTTTCGGCCCCATGTAATAGCCGCGGATAACCGGCCATTCCACATCATAACCCTGCTCTTTGGCAGTCGGAATATCCGCCAGCTTGCCCGGCAGGCGCTCGTTGGCAAACACCGCCAATACGCGTACTTTGCCCGACTCGACATGCGGCCCCATTTCGGCAATACCGGCGCTGACCGCTTGGATATGGTTACCCAACACCGCGGTCACTGCTTCGCCGCCGCCCTCGAGCGCCACATAAGTCATGTCTTTCGGATTGATGCCGCCGGCCTTGGCCAGCATGGCGGTTTGCAACCAGTCTTGGCCGCCCACGCTGCCGCCTGCGCCAAAGCTGATTTTTTTCGGGTCGGCTTTCAGGGCTGCCATCAGATCAGCCAGCGTTTGGTAGGGCGATTCGGCATTGACGGCGACCATACCGTAGTCGGTACCCACGGCAGAGAGCCAGCGCACGTCTTTTTCAGTGTATTGACCGAATTTGCCTTGTGCCAGGTTTAGCAAAGAGCCGGTGGAAAAGGCCACGATGGCATCGTTATTGGCCGGGTCGTTGGCGACGATTTTATTGTAGGCCACCGCCCCGACGCCGCCGGGCATATAGGTGACGCGCATGGGGGCTTTCAGCAAATCAGTGTCTTTCAGGCCGGATTGCGCCAGCTTGCAGGTGAGGTCGAAGCCGCCGCCGGGCTTGGCCGGCGCGATGCATTCGGGGCGCTTGGGCGCGCCGGCTTCTTCGCTGCCGCCTTTATTGCAGCCTGCCAGCGCCAAAACAGCCAATGCGCCCGCCGCCCATTTCCATGTTGAGGGTGTGATGTGCATAAGTTTCTCCAAGATAAATTTAAGATAAATTATTAGTCGGATGTGGTCACATTTTGTAATCAAATGTAGTGCGAATGTATAAACAATCGTGCTTGTTTGTCAATAAACATTAATATATGTATTTTTTGTTGGAATGGGGCAACGGCGGGCAGTATGAAACCGAGCGGGCTTTGCGAATGCGTGTCAGATGATATTTTTTGTTTGTTTTCAAATATTTTTTAATGCTTGATGCTGCTTGCCGAATGTTAAGGAAGGTTTTCTGCTAATGGTTAAAAAGGGTAATGATTAGAGTTTTTGCTGTAAAACTGCCGTATGCTTCAGACGGCCTGCCGGATTATTCATTTTTAATAGATAGAGTTTGCGCGGTTTGATATTCGATATGCCAAGAATTTGATAGCGTTTTGAAAAAATAATAAGCAGCAGGGCTTGAATTTGAAATTTCCAGCCTTATGTTGCTCCACATCTTTCACGATGGCTGGTTTGGTGCATTGTTGCAAAAACAGCCGCTATCAACAACGCCTGCTTGCAGGTATTTGTTTTGTTTATTTTACTCGGAGCATACACATGACCATTCGTCCCCTGCACGACCGTGTAGTCGTAAAACGCTTGGAAGCTGAAGAAAAAACCGCCTCTGGCATCGTTTTGCCGGGCGCCGCCGCTGAAAAACCCGATATGGGTGAAGTGGTGGCCGTGGGCGCGGGCAAAGTCGGCGACGACGGCCAACGCCGCGCGTTGGATGTTAAAGTCGGCGACAAGGTGATTTTCGGCAAATACAGCGGCCAATCGGTGAAAGCCGACGGCGAAGAGCTGCTGGTGATGCGCGAAGAAGATATTTTCGGCATCGTAGAATAATGTTGATGCCGTCTGAAAACGTTCAGACGGCTTGATCGAATATACCTAATCAATTATTTTGGAGAATCAAACATGGCAGCAAAAGATGTACAGTTTGGCAATGAAGTGCGCCAAAAAATGGTTAAAGGCGTCAACACCCTGGCAGATGCCGTTAAAGTAACCTTGGGCCCGAAAGGCCGCAATGTGGTGCTTGACCGCGCGTTCGGCGGCCCGCACATCACCAAAGACGGCGTATCTGTAGCCAAAGAAATCGAATTGAAAGACAAATTCGAAAACATGGGTGCGCAAATGGTGAAAGAAGTGGCCTCTAAAACCAACGATGTGGCCGGCGACGGCACCACCACCGCCACCGTATTGGCACAAGCGATTGTGGCCGAAGGCATGAAATACGTGACCGCCGGCATGAACCCCACCGACCTGAAGCGTGGTATCGACAAAGCGGTAACCGCTTTGGTAGCCGAGTTGAAAAACATTTCCAAACAATGCGATACCTCTAAAGAAATTGCCCAAGTCGGCTCGATTTCGGCCAACTCCGATGAGCAAATCGGCGCGATTATCGCCGAAGCAATGGAAAAAGTGGGCAAAGAAGGCGTGATTACCGTGGAAGACGGCAAATCGCTGGAAAACGAGTTGGACGTGGTAGAAGGCATGCAGTTTGACCGCGGTTACCTGTCGCCTTACTTCATCAGCGATGCCGAAAAACAAATTGCCGCTTTGGACAATCCGTTTGTATTGCTGTTTGACAAAAAAATCAGCAACATCCGCGACCTGCTGCCGGTGTTGGAGCAAGTGGCCAAATCCAGCCGCCCGCTCTTGATCATCGCTGAAGACGTGGAAGGCGAAGCGCTGGCCACTTTGGTGGTGAACAACATCCGCGGCATCCTGAAAACCGTGGCGGTGAAAGCACCGGGCTTCGGCGACCGCCGCAAAGCCATGCTGCAAGATATCGCCATCCTCACCGGCGGCACCGTGATTGCCGAAGAAGTCGGCTTGTCGCTCGAAAAAGCCACTCTGGAAGATTTGGGTCAGGCCAAACGCATCGAAATCGGTAAAGAAAACACCATCATTATCGACGGCTTCGGTGATGCGGCGCTGATTGAGGCGCGTGTGGGCGAAATCCGCCAGCAAATCGAAACCGCTACCAGCGAATACGACAAAGAAAAACTGCAAGAGCGCGTGGCCAAACTGGCCGGCGGTGTGGCCGTAATCAAAGTCGGCGCTGCCACCGAAGTGGAAATGAAAGAGAAGAAAGACCGCGTGGAAGACGCGCTGCACGCAACCCGTGCCGCCGTTGAAGAAGGCGTGGTGGCCGGCGGCGGCGTGGCACTGTTGCGTGCCCGTTCTTCTTTGAGCAGCGTAGAGGCTTCCAATGCCGACCAAGAAGCCGGTGTGAAAATCGTGTTGCGTGCTGTTGAAGAGCCGCTGCGCCAAATCGTGGCCAATGCCGGCGGCGAACCGAGTGTGGTGGTAAACAAAGTGTTGGAAGGCCAAGGCAACTTCGGCTTCAATGCAGGCAGCGGCGAATACGGCGACATGATTGAAATGGGCGTACTCGACCCGGCCAAAGTAACCCGCTCTGCGCTGCAACACGCCGCGTCGATTGCCGGCCTGATGCTGACCACCGACTGCATGATTGCCGAAATCCCGGAAGACAAACCGGCCATGCCTGATATGGGCGGCATGGGTGGAATGGGCGGCATGGGCGGTATGATGTAAGGCCGTCTGAACGCTGCTGCGTTATCGTTCAAAACCCCGCAAGCTTGTTGCCTTGCGGGGTTTTTTATGCTGCCGGCAGGCATGACAGAGGCCGTCTGAAAGTATTCAGACGGCCTCTGTCACATAACCGTCATTTTGGCGACATCAAAGTGTCATTTGAAATCATTATGCTGAGCCCGTTTACATCGGCGCTTTGCTATCCACCATCAGCGCTTTTATCCATAAAAATATATCAGGAACCAAATCATGGGCAAACCATTGAAAAATCATTTGATTAAAAACAGCCATGCTGATGATGTCAGCAATGAAAGCGATAATGCGGTTTTCTCCAAAGTGATGAATGTGCATTTGTCGCGTCGCAGCATGTTGCAAAGCAGCGGCGCGCTGGGTGTGGCCGCAGCTTTGCCGTTGGGCTTGTTCGGCAGCCAAAATGCTCAGGCGGCGGTGTTGGAAAGCAATATGCAGCGCACCCGCAGTTTGGGTTTCAAGCCGGTGCCGTTTTCCAGTGAAGACAAAGTGATTGTGCCGGAAGGCTATACCGCCCGTGCTTTTTACAAATGGGGCGACCCTGTCGGCATTCCCGGCCGCATGCCCGCCTTTAAAACCGATGCCTCCAACACCACGCAGGAGCAGGCGCTGCAAGCAGGCATGCATCACGACGGTATGGCGTTTTTCTCGCTGCCGCTGGGCTCCGACAACAGCAACCGCGGCCTGCTGGCAATGAACCACGAATATGTCGACAACGGCCTGCTGTTTAAAGACGGTGCCGCCAATTGGGATTTGAACAAAGCCCGCAAAGGCCAAAATGCCATGGGTGTGTCGGTGGTGGAAGTGCAAAAAAGCGGCAACGGCTGGCAGGTGGTGCGCCCCTCGCGCTATGCCCGCCGCATCACCGCCAATACGCCGATGGGCGTTACCGGCCCCGCACGCGGCCATGATTTGATGAAAACCCGTGCCGATTCGCGCGGCGAGCGCATACTCGGCACCATGCAAAACTGCGCCAACGGCTACACGCCCTGGGGCACTTACCTGACTTGCGAAGAAAACTGGAGCGATATTTTTACCAATTCGAGCGGCAATATCACGCCCTTGGAAAAGCGCTACGGCATCGGCAAAGAAGAAGACGGCTATCTGTGGAGCCGGGTAGACGAACGTTTCGACAGCAGTAAAAACCCCAACGAGCCGAACCGCTTCGGCTGGGTGGTGGAAATCGACCCCTTCGATCCTAAATCCACCCCGCGCAAACACACTTCGCTCGGCCGTTTCAAACACGAAGGCGCAAAAGTAACCGTTACCCCCGACGGCCGATTGGCAGTGTATATGGGCGACGACCAACGTTTCGAATACATCTACAAATTTGTATCAAAAAACAAATATCAGCCCAACAACCGCGCTGCCAATATGCGTCTGCTCGAAGAGGGCACGCTGTATGTGGCCCGTTTTAATGAAGACGGCTCGGGCGACTGGCTGCCGCTGGTGCACGGCCAAAACGGCCTGACCGCCGCCAACGGCTTTGCCGACCAGGGCGAAGTGTTGGTCAAAACCCGCATGGCCGCCGACCGGGTGGGCGCCACCAAGATGGACCGCCCCGAATGGATTACCGCCGACCCGTTTGTGGCCGGCAGCATTTATTGCACGCTCACCAACAACAACCAGCGCGGCGCTGAAGGCAAACCCGGCACCGATGCCGCCAACCCGCGCGCCGACAACCGCTTCGGCCACATCATCCATTGGCAGGAAGCCGGCGGCGACGGCACCCGAACCGCTTTCAAGTGGGATATTCTGGTGTTGGCCGGCAACAGCCAATCTCATAAAGCCGAACACCGAGGCAATATCAACGGCGATGATTTCGGCAGCCCCGACGGCCTGGCGTTCGACAGCCGCGGCGTATTGTGGATTCAAACCGATGTGTCTGCATCCACCGTTAATTTGAAAGAATACGCCGGCATGGGCAACAACCAAATGGTGGCCACCATCCCCGGCAGTAACGAATACCGCCGCTTCCTCACCGGCCCCAACGGCAGCGAAGTAACCGGTATTGCGTTCACGCCGGATAACAAAACCATGTTTATCAACATCCAGCACCCGGGCGAGCCGGCGGCAGGCGACAGCGACCCGGCCAAGCCGACCGCGATTTCCAGCTGGCCGGACGGCCCGGCAGCAGGCCGTCCGCGTGCCGCAACTGTGGTGATTACCAAAAACGACGGCGGCGTGATCGGCAGCTGATAAAAATTATTGATGTAAATCAGGCCGTCTGAAACTTTCAGACGGCCTTTGGCATTGTGACGTGCCGGATTCGGTTAGAATACACACGATTACATTTCAGACGGCCTAAGTTATATAGCGCGGGTTCGGGATAAGAAATGCCAGAAAGAGCAGCCGATTGGCAGTAGGTTACTGTTTTTCATGCAAACAACGAACCGCAAGCAGGCCATCGTTAAATTCAAATCAATAGCCGGCAGAAGGCTGAGCAAAGATAGGGTATAGCACAGGCCGGCATGACGACGCAGTATTTTTATACGGGTCAGATAATAACCCAGCTGTCGGGTTGCAGACATCAAGTTTTATCCGTCAGCATCCGATTGGTGTTGCAGCACTCTGTTTCCTCGTCCGTCTCAATGGGGAAGGGGGCAAAGCCGTGAAGGATTTTATATCTCATGGATTATCTTACTACCGAACGCACGTTATGAAACGTTGCAGAGCGCTTGTTTATCCGCTGATGATGTGATGAAGAAAGGCCGTCTGAACGCATTTACACCCATTCGCCAAAATAAGCTAACCGCGCTGGCGCTCCTGAGCTCGAAGACAACCGGTTTAGCTAGGGTGTCCTGATCATTCAGAATGATTCAGATTTTTTGCGATAAAAGTGCAGATGCCGGGCAAAAAACGCAGCAAGATTTGGGCATCTCGCGAGGCTTTTTCACGCAGCAGATGTGCTTTTAGCGCAAAAAAAAGATGATGATATATGACACATCAGGACACCCTAATGCGCTGAAGCGCCAAGTCAACCAGCCCCGTACTCATTGTACGGTCTTCGGCTTGCCGTCTTGTTGGCTTACTTTTGTGAAGGGGTATTTAGAAAGGAAAACCATGACCACACGCCGCCAAATTATCGAATGGTGCGACCACACCCTGCAAACCCACCTGTTTAAAGACTATGCCCCCAACGGCCTGCAAGTTGAGGGTGGAAACGAAGTGCGCAAAATCATCACCGCCGTTACCGCCAGCCGTGCCGCTATTGACTATGCCGCCAAGCAGGGCGCAGATATGCTGTTGGTACACCACGGCATGTTTTGGAAAAGCGAGCCGGTCACCATCACCGGTTGGAAAAAACAGCGTATTGCAACATTGCTGCAACACCAAATCAATCTGGCCGGCTACCATCTGCCGCTCGATGCACACCCCGAATTGGGCAACAACGCCCGATTGGCCAAAATCATGGGCTGGCAGAGCGACTATCAGTGCGGCGAACAGAATCTGCTCAATATCGGCCGGCCGGAGCAAGTAGAAACCTTATCCTATTGGGCGGGTGAGCTGCTGCACAAATTAGGCAGAGCGCCGGTTATCGTAGGTGATGATGCTGTTGAAATCAAAAAAATCGCCTGGTGCACCGGTGGGGCGCAAAGCTTTTTTCAGACGGCCATTGACGAAGGTGTCGATGCGTTTGTGACCGGTGAGATTTCCGAAGCCCAATACCATCTGGCCAACGAAACCGCAGTTGCCTTTATCAGCGCCGGCCACCATGCGACAGAGCGCTACGGCATTCAGGCTTTGGGCGTCGCCGCCGCGCATGAATTCGGCATAGAGGTGCAATTTTTTGACGAACAAAATCCTGCATAAAATCAAAAAATGCCGCAAAACTTTACCTTATTTTAAATAATGCTTTAAGTATCCCTATAAAATCAGGTAGAATTAAAGGGTTTAATGGCTCGGTATTTCCAATCGTTAGGATGACTGAATAATGGATAATAAAGAAATCAATCAAGGCCGCCGCCGCTTCCTCACTCTGGCAACTGCCGGTGCGGGCGGTGTGGCAGCTTTAGGCGTGGCAACGCCGTTTGTGGCCAGCTGGTTCCCTTCGGAAAAAGCCAAAGCCGCCGGCGCCCCCGTTGAAGTGGATGTCAGCAAAATCGAAGCAGGCCAGCTGATGACCGTTGAATGGCAGGGCAAACCGGTTTGGGTGTTAAACCGCACAGAAGAGCAGCAGAAAAGCATTCCCTCGCTAGACGGCGAAATGGCCGACCCGAAATCGGAAGTGGATCATCAGCCCGAATATTGCAAAAACGAATTGCGCTCCATCAAAGACAATATCTTTGTGGCCATCGGCATCTGCACCCACTTGGGCTGCTCGCCGACGTTCCGCCCCGATGTGGCGCCTGCCGATTTGGGCGCAGGCTGGAAAGGCGGTTTTTTCTGCCCCTGTCACGGCTCTAAATTCGACCTGGCCGGCCGCGTGTATAAAGGCGTGCCTGCACCGACCAACCTGGTTATTCCGCCTTACAAATACCTGACCGACACCACCGTTTTGGTGGGTGACGACAAATAAAGGGACTCATCATGGCAAACCAAACCAATAATGAAAACAAATCATTGTTAGGCTGGGTAGACGCACGTTTCCCTTTGTCTAAAATGATGAAAGAGCACGTAACCGAGTATTACGCGCCCAAAAACTTCAACTTCTGGTATTTCTTCGGCTCGCTGGCCATGCTGGTGCTGGTGATTCAAATCGTCAGCGGCATCTTCCTGACCATGAACTACAAGCCCGACGGCAATGCCAATGCCTACCATCTGCCGGCGGCTTTCACCGCGGTGGAATACATCATGCGCGACGTGTCGGGCGGCTGGATTATCCGTTATATGCACTCCACCGGCGCTTCGATGTTTTTCGTGGTGGTCTATCTGCACATGTTCCGCGGCCTGATTTACGGTTCGTTCAAAAAGCCGCGCGAGTTGGTGTGGGTGTTCGGCTCGCTGATTTTCCTGGCGCTGATGGCCGAAGCCTTTATGGGCTATCTGCTGCCGTGGGGTCAGATGTCGTTTTGGGGCGCACAGGTGATTATCAATCTGTTCTCCGCCATCCCCGTAATCGGCCCTGATTTGTCGGTGTGGATTCGCGGCGACTTCAACGTGTCTGATGCCACGCTCAACCGCTTCTTCGCCCTGCACGTGATTGCCGTGCCGCTGGTGTTGGTCGGCCTGGTGGTGGCGCACTTGATTGCCCTGCATGAAGTCGGCTCCAACAACCCCGACGGTGTGGAAATCAAAAAACTGAAAGATGAAAACGGCATTCCGCTCGACGGCATCCCGTTCCATCCTTACTACACCGTGAAAGACATTCTGGGCGTGGTGGTGTTTCTGATTGTGTTCTGCGCGATTATGTTCTTCGCACCGGAAGGCGGCGGCTACTTCCTCGAAGCGCCAAACTTCGACCCCGCCAATGCGATGAAAACGCCTGCGCACATCGCGCCGGTATGGTATTTCACACCGTTCTACGCCATTTTGCGCGCCATTCCGTCGTTCTTCGGCACCCAGGTTTGGGGTGTGCTCGGTATGGGTGCGGCTGTCGTGCTGATTGCCCTGCTGCCGTGGCTGGACCGTTCGCCGGTAAAATCGGTGCGTTACCGCGGCCCGATTTTCAAAACCATGCTGGTATTGTTTGTGATTTCCTTCATCGGTTTGGGTATTTTGGGTGCATTGCCCGCCACCAACCTGCGCACCGTAGTGGCTCAGATTTTGAGCTTCATCTACTTCGCCTTTTTCCTGGGTATGCCGTTTTATACCAAAATGGATAAAGACCGCGCTGTGCCTGAGCGGGTAACCATGAGCACACGCAAGCAGAAAGTGATGTTCTTCGTTTACGTGGCCATTGCTTTCGTGGGTGCCTACCTGTTTGCAACCAACATTTGATGAGGGCAGTGAAGATGAAAAATACATTCAAAAACTGGTTTGCTGCCTTATTGCTGGCAGCACCGATGAGCGCGGCGCTGGCTGCGGGCGGCCATGCCGAGTATGAAAAAGTGGATATCGATTTGGGCGATCAGGTAAGTTTGCAACGCGGCGCGCAGATTTTTACCAACTATTGTCTGTCGTGCCACTCTGCGACCGGTATGCGCTTCAACCGCTTGCAGGATATCGGCCTGACTGAAGACGAAATCAAGAAAAACCTGATGTTCACCACCGACAAAGTAGGTGATGTGATGCAGGCGGCCATGACGCCGGCAGATGCGACCAAATGGTTTGGCGCAGCCCCGCCGGATCTGACCTTGATTGCCCGCTCGCGCGGTGCCGATTACCTGTATGCCTACATGCGCGGTTTCTATAAAGACCCGACCCGGCCCACAGGCTGGAACAACACTGTGTTTGACAAAGTCGGCATGCCGCATCCCTTGTGGGAACAGCAAGGCGTGAGGGCGGTTGAATTGGATAAAGACGGCCAGCCGGTATGGGAAAAAGACGAACACGGTAATCTGGCGCCCAAGCTGTATTGGGAATCCACCGGCCTGCACAGCCGCCGCCTGCCCAACGGCAACGTCATCGAAAAAGAGTATGACGATTATGCCCGCGATTTGGTGAACTATCTGGTTTACATGGGCGAGCCTGCGCAGATGCAACGCAAACGCATGGGTTATATTGCGCTGATTTTCCTGTTTGCCGTGATGCTGCCGCTGGCTTACTTCTTGAAAAAAGAGTATTGGAAAGACGTGCATTAAAGCATTGCTGCTTGATTCAAAAGGCAAAACCTGTTTCGGGTTTTGCCTTTTTTGTTGATATTCGGTTCAGACGGGCGGCGATGCCGGTTCAAAAGCAATCTGGCGGCGCTATAGCCATTCACAAAAATAAGCTGACAGCGTTGGTTTGCCTGAGCCCGACGTGGGTGGGTTTTGATAAGGTGTTGAAGCGCCGATTAGATCAGTCGCATATGACCAATAGCCTTCGGTTCATCGCCTTGCCGGCATGCGGTTTTACATGAATATTATTTTCGCAAAAATTTGAAAAATTAATAATAAAATCATGTATTTAAATTGATTTTCTGGATAAAAAATATACAAAAGGTTATAATAAACCCATTTTCAAACACATTCAGGCCGTCTGAAAGCGCGGTGTGGATTTTGCAGGAGCAGAAATTTATGATGACATTATATTCAGGCATCACTTGCCCGTTCAGCCAGCGTTGCCGTTTTGTTTTGTTTGAAAAAGGCATGGATTTTGAAATTAAAGATGTGGATATCTTCAACAAGCCCGAAGATTTGGCCATCATGAATCCCTATAATCAGGTGCCTGTGCTGGTGGAGCGTGATTTGATTTTGCACGAATCCAACATCATCAACGAATATATCGACGAGCGCTTTCCCCACCCGCAATTGATGCCGGGCGATCCGGTGATGCGCGGCCGTGGGCGGTTGGTGCTTTACCGCATGGAAAAAGAATTGTTCAGCCATGTGCAGGTGCTGGAAAATGCCGAGGCCAGCAGCAAAGAGCAAAGCAAAGCCCGCGAAGCCATCGGTCAAGGCCTCACCATGTTGGCGCCTGCATTTGCTAAAAACAAATACATTCTCGGTGATGATTTCTCAATGATTGATGTGGCGCTTTCACCGTTGTTGTGGCGTTTGGATCATTACGATATCAAGTTGGGCAAAACCGCCGCACCGCTGTTGAAATACGCCGAACGTATTTTTCAGCGGGAAGCCTTTATCGAAGCCCTGACGCCTGCTGAAAAAGCCATGCGCCGCTAGGATGTCCTGACCATTCGATTTAAGGGTGTATTTTGCCCTTGCAAACGCCGCATCTGCTGCGTTAAAAAGCCTCGCAAGATGTCCAACCTTGCTGCGTTTTTTGCCTTGTATCTGCGCTTGCTTGATTACAAAAAATTTAAATCATGCAGCATGGGCAGGAGCCCCTCGGACATTCTGACCATTCGATTTATGGGTGCTTTTAACCCGAAAGGATCTGCCGATGAGTGCCAGTACCAAACCCTATATCTTGCGCGGGTTATACGAATGGTGTCTGGATAACGACCAGACGCCGCATATTGTCGCATGGGTCAACGAGCATACCCGTGTGCCGATGCAATATGTGCGGGATAACGAAATCGTGCTCAACATTGCCCCGAGTGCCAGCCATAATCTGATTATCGACAACGAGTGGATCAGTTTCTCCGCACGCTTCAGCGGCGTGAGCCATGAAATCTGGATTCCCGTCGGCCATGTAATCAGCCTGTTTGCACGGGAAAGCGGCGAAGGGATGGGTTTTGAAGTAGAGGCCTATCAAACCGAAAGCGAAAAAAAAGGCGAAGCGCCGCTGCATTTGCTCGACACTCCGCCCGAGCCACAGCCGGAGCAGCCGTTGGCCGAGCCGGGTGGCCAGGGTAAGAAAAAAGAGGTGGCGGAAGATAAACCGAAACCGAAAAAAGGATTGAAACTGATTAAGTAATATATTTTCGGAACCATAACCGGTTCAAGTTCAAAAAAATAAGCCGACTGCGTTATTGCGCGTGGTCGGCTTATTTTTTTATGAATGTGGTTGGGGCATGCTGACCATTTGACGGTCGGGTATGTTCCCTTATGCATACCCGTGCATTCAACAGCTTGGCAAGATAGCGCCGCTCAGCTTTCCAGCACCTGCCGCAATTGTTTTAACGTTGCCCACGCTTGGGCTTTGAGTTGCGGCTGCCGCAGCAGGCGGGCGGGGTGGGGGATAATGAAATATGGGGTGTTGCCGCACAGCCGGGCAATGGTGTCGGCCTGCTCCGGCTTTTCAAACACCTGCCCCAGCAGTAAAACGGCTTTGGCTTGCGACAGCGCCAGCTCTGCTGACATGCGCGGCAGCTCTGCGGTGATGTGTTCGTGGGCGGGGTTGGGGCTGAATGCGGGTGCGTCTTTTACCCAGCTGGTTTTATGGGCATCATCGGGCGTTAATCCGATGGCGGCCAGCATATTATCCAGCAGCCGGCCGACGCTGCCGCTAAACAGCTGTCCGGAGGCATTGTCTTCCGGCGCCGGGCAGATGCTGGCAACCATCAATTGTGCCGGGTTGATGGTGCCGGCCAGGGTTTGTTTCCAATCGTCAGGTTGGGTTTCAGACGGCATCTGTGGAGCGTTGGGCGCCGGCGTGTTTTTTTCAGACGGCCTTTCAAGATTATCTGTCGGGCGGCTTGGTGTGGAAACGGTTTTTTCAGACGGCCTGTTATCGGCGGGCGGTGGGTTTTTTGCCACAGGCACCGGGTTTCCGGTCTGGCCGCCAACCGCCGCCATTGCGGCCAGGCGGGCATTTTGTGCGGCCTCGGAAATTACCGGTGCGGCCGCAGCAGCATGGCTTGCCGAAGCGGCAGCCGCTGGGGCAGGCATTTCGCGGGGCAGGCTGTGCGCCGTGGCTGCGGGCAACACTTTTGCACTTCGGTTCAGCCACATCGGCCCCAGCCCCAAAGCTTCGTGCAAGTGCAGATAACGGCTGCTTAACATATTTTCTCCATCCATACCGCATCTTCGCGCCCGCCTTCGGGCAGCGGATAATAATCGCGACGGCGGCCGCATTCGCTGAAACCATGTTTGCGGTAAAGCGCTTGTGCGGCCAGGTTAGAAGCGCGAACCTCCAAAAAACAGCGCCGCACACCGGTTGATAAGGCCGTCTGAAACCATTCGGCCAATAATTGCGCCGCCACACCCTGCCTGCGCTGCGCCGGTGCGGTGGCAATCAGATGCAGCTCCGATTCATCAAACAAAGTCTGCCATACGGCAAAGCCGGCCGGTGTTTGCGCCGCTGTTTCCATGATGATCACGCAACTGTGGCGGTTGTTTAAGGCCGTCTGAAACTGCGCTGCCGACCACGGCGACGGGTTGCACTGCGCATCCAGCGCCGCCAGTGCCGCACAGTCTTCAGGGCGCGCGGTGCGGACAATCATCACATGCCTGCCTTGCGCGCTGCCTGCTCTTGGGCCGTGAGCGCGATTTTATTACGCACATATAAAAGCCCTGCCTGCGCCGCATCGGTGGCGGCATAGCGCCCCGTTTGCGCCAAATCGAGATAAGCGGCGGCTGTCGGCATGTCGGCGATACCGCTGAAGGGCGGCGCATCGGCCAGCGAAAACGCATTGCCCGCGCCGCGCACGGCGGCGGCATCCGTATCCGGCGGCAGTGTAATTGCCGCAGCGCTGCCGACTTGGTAATCGCTCAGGCGGCGGTGGTTTACGGTGTCGAACCAGGCGTAAAATACCTCGCCCATACGGGCATCGGCCGCCGCCAAAACACACGCGGCTTCGATTTGATAAGCCACCGCATCCAAACACGGCACGCCGATCAGCGGCAGATCGAACGGCGCCGCCAAGCCTTGTGCCACGCCGATGCCGATGCGCAGGCCGGTAAACGTGCCCGGCCCTTGTGCGTACACCACCGCGCCCACATCCGCCGCGGTGAGGCCGGCTTCAGCCAGCAACCCGCCGATGTGCGGCAGAATCAAATCAGACTGCTTGTTGCCCGCTTCGGTATGCTGCAACAGAGTTTGGCCGTCTGAACGCAAAGCCAGCGAGAGATAGCCGGTAGAGGTGTCGATGGCGAGAATGGGGCGGGAAAAATCGGGCTGCATGGTGGCATAGTTGTCAATAAACAGCCTGTATTATAGCATTTGCAGAAAGGTTTCAGGCGGCCTGAAATCGGGTAGAATCGTTTCTCGGTAAGCCATGGCAAAAGCAGAAAGGCGCTGATGATGTGTTCCGGCATTTGTGCGGCTTTAGGCAAGAATAAAACCGCGGTCGTATCTGCCCAAACCAATATCGGATTGAGGCCGTCTGAAAAAGTATTGATGAATGAATACAGCAAATTACACCGGCCGCTTCGCCCCCAGCCCCACCGGCCTGCTGCACATCGGTTCGCTGCTGACTGCGGTGGCTTCGTATGCTGATGCCAAGTCGCATGGCGGGCGGTGGCTGGTACGGATGGAAAACCTTGACCCGCCGCGCGAAATGGCCGGCGCGGCAGACGATATTTTGCGCACCTTGGAAGCATTCGGTTTTGAATGGGATGGCGAACTGCTGTATCAGAGCCGCCGCCATGATGTGTATGCACAAGCATTAGGCCGTCTGAAAGTCATGGGCTTGGTTTATCCCTGCGATTGCAGCCGCAAAGATTGGCAGGCGGCCGCGCGGGCGGGGGCGGATGGTTTTGTGTATAACGGTCATTGTGCGCGGCTCGACCCGCAGCGGCCTTTACACAAGGCGCCGGCCTGGCGTTTGCGCACGGCAGATGAAACCATTGCCTTTGATGACCGTGTGGTCGGTCGTTATGCACAAAATTTAGCGCGCGACATCGGCGATTTTGTGTTGTTGCGGGCAGACGGGTTTTGGGCGTATCAGCTGGCGGTGGTGGTTGATGATGCAGCACAGGGCATCACGCATATTGTGCGCGGGCAGGATCTGCTGGTGTCGGCGCCGCGTCAGATCCGGCTGCAACGCTGCCTGGGTTATGCCCAGCCGCAATATGCACACCTGCCGCTGCTGGTGAATGCGGCAGGGCAGAAATGGTCGAAGCAGACACTGGCGCCGGCGTTGGATTTGGGTGCAAAAGAGCAATTGCTGCGGCAAGTGATGGGCTATCTGAATCTGCCGCCCGCACCCACAGTAAACAAGCCGCGTGATTTGCTGGACTGGGCCGCGGCGCATTGGGCGATGGCGAACGTGCCGAAAACGGCGATTATTACGGAATAGGTGCCGGCCGTTGCCGTCTTAGGTATGAAAATGATGGGAATGGGGATGACCAATATTTCAGGCCGTTTGAATCATGGTTCAGACGGCCTGAAATTTTAGCCCTCATCTTCGCTGTTTTCATGGTCGTGCAAAATTTTGTCATACACCGGCTGCGGCAGGTAGCGGCGCACCATGTGCCGCCAGCCTTTGGGGCCGACCATGCCTTTGACCATGGTAGACGACACTTCGGCAAATTCGCGCGGCGGCATCAGGAAAACGGTGGAAATAGACGGGCGCAAATCGCTGTTGATGTAGCGCATCGAGCGCTCGTATTCATAATCCGAAGCGGTGCGGATGCCGCGCACGATAAATTGCGCCTCGATGCCGTGGGCGTAGTTGACCAGAAAGCGGTTTTCAAACGTGGTCACGCGCACGTTGGGGAAAATATCGGTGATGGCTTCGAGCATGGCCACGCGTTCGGCAACGCTGTAGGTGCTTTGCTTGTCGGGGTTGATGCCGATGGCGACAATCAGCTCGTCAAACATGGCTTGAGCTTCGCGTATCATCCATAAGTGGCCGTTGGTGGGCGGATCAAAGCTGCCGGCATACACGGCACGGCGGGGTTGTGGGTTCATGGGTGCAGAGGAAGAGCGTTTGTTGAAACCGCAGCATAAACGGCTGCGGCGGGGATGTCAAAAAGAAAAAAGCCGGCAGGGCAGCTGCCAAGCGCTGAATGCCGGCGGTAATGTGTGTATTATTATTGAGCCGGCTGAAAATTTTTTCAGACGGCCTGACTGTTATTCAAGCCTTGCGGCTTGTGCCCTCTCCCTAACCCTCTCCCACGGGAGAGGGAACCCGGTTGCTGTTGTGTTTGCCGTTGCGGTGTTTTTTCCCGGCGTTTGTTTTTTCCGCTAATCTTACCGCTTCAGCCACCTGGCTCCCTCCCCTGTGGGGGAGGGTTGGGGAGAGGGCGGCAAACCGCAGGTTTGCTTTATTGTGCATTCCGTCATCATTTCAGACGGCCTGACCGTTATTCAAGCCTTACGGCTTGTGCCCTCTCCCTAACCCTCTCCCACGGGAGAGGGAATTCGGTTGCTGTTGTGTTTGCCGTTGCGGTGTTTTTTCCCGGCGTTTGTTTTTCCGCTAACCTTACCGTTTCAGCAACCTGGCTCCCTCCCCTGTGGGGGAGGGCTGGGGAGAGGGCGGCAAACCGCAGGTTTGCTTTATCGCGTATTCTGTCATCATCATTTTCAGACGGCCTGACCGTTATGCAAGCCTTGCGGCTTGTGCCCTCTCCCTAACCCTCTCCCACGGGAGAGGGAACTCGGTTGCTGTTGTGTTTGCCGTTGTGCGTTTTTGCCGTTGCACGTTTTGGCCGGCGTTTGTTTTTTCCGCCAACCTTACCGCTTCAGCAACCTGGCTCCCTCCCCTGTGGGGGAGGGTTGGGGAGAGGGCGGCAAACCGCAGGTTTGCTTTATTGCGTATTCCGTCATCATCATTTTCAGACGGCCTGACCGTTATTCAAGCTTTGCGGCTTGTGCCTTCTCTCTAACCCTCTCCCGCGGGAGAGGGAATTCGGTTGCTGTTGTGTTTGCCGTTACGCGTTTTTTGCTGTTGTGTGTTTTTGCCGTTGTGCGTTTGGGTCGGCGTTTGTTTTTCCGCCAACCTTACCGCTTCAGCAACCTGACTCCCTCCCCTGCGGGGGAGGGTTGGGGAGAGGGCGGCAAACCGCAGGTTTGCTTTATTGTGCATTCCGTCATCATTTCAGACGGCCTGACCGTTATGCAAGCCTTACGGCTTGTGCCCTCTCCCTAACCCTCTCCCACGGGAGAGGGAACTCGGTTGCTGTTGTGCTTGCTGTTACGCGTTTTTTGCCGTTGCGCATTTTGGTCGGCGTTTGTTTTTATCGCCAACCTTACCGCTTCAGCCACCTGGCTCCCTCCCCTGTGGGGGAGGGTTGGGGAGAGGGCGGCAAACCGCAGGTTTGCTTTATTGTGCATTCCGTCATCATTTCAGACGGCCTGACCGTTATTCAAGCCTTACGGCTTGTGCCCTCTCCCTAACCCTCTCCCGCGGGAGAGGGAATTCGGTTGCTGTTGTGTTTACCGTTACGCGTTTTTTGCCGTTGTGTGTTTTTGCCGTTGTGCGTTTGGGTCGGCGTTTGTTTTTCCGCCAACCTTACCGCTTCAGCAACCTGACTCCCTCCCCTGTGGGGGAGGGTTGGGGAGAGGGCGGCAAACCGCAGGTTTGCTTTATTGTGCATTCCGTCATCATTTCAGACGGCCTGACCGTTATTCAAGCCTTACGGCTTGTGCCCTCTCCCTAACCCTCTCCCGCGGGAGAGGGAATTCGGTTGCTGTTGTGTTTGCCGTTACGCGTTTTTTGCCGTTGTGTGTTTTTGCCGTTGTGCGTTTGGGTCGGCGTTTGTTTTTCCGCCAACCTTACCGCTTCAGCAACCTGACTCCCTCCCCTGCGGGGGAGGGTTGGGGAGAGGGCGGCAAACCGCAGGTTTGCATCATTCCACCTTCCTCCATCATTTTCAGACGGCCTGACCGTTATTCAAGCCTTACGGCTTGTGCCCTCTCCCTAACCCTCTCCCGCGGGAGAGGGAATTCGGTTGCTGTTGTGTTTGCCGTTACGCGTTTTTTGCCGTTGTGTGTTTTTACCGTTACGCATTTTGGTCGGCGTTATTTTCCCGCCAATCTTACCGCTTCAGCCACTTAGCTCCCTCCCCTGTGGGGGAGGGTTGGGGAGAGAGCGGCAAACCGCAGGTTTGCTTCATTTTGCCGGGTTGTTTTAAATTTTATTGTGCGTTGGCGTATGTTCGGTTTGTGGTTGGCCGGTGTTGTCTGTGTACAGCGAATGCAGTAGAGGTATCTGTGCTTTTATCACAAAAAATTCACAAAAAATCTGAATCATTCTGAATGGTCAGAACACCCTGGCTGCGGCTTGCTGCCTTGTATCGCTTCTTTCTTTATACCACGATATACCACGATATACCACGATAGCTGAACGGTTATAAAAAGGCCGTCTGAATGGTTGGCGAATCTGCCCACCGTTCAGACGGCCTTTTTCTGTTTCAACGTGCTTCAAACCGCACGGCTTCTCCAAATACCTGTGCCCATAATTCGCGTACGCTTTGGTAATAGCCCATCACTTCTTCGTTAATCTCTACTTTATCCGCATCGCGCAATTTGGTGTTGTGTTGCTGCTGGCGGTAGAAACGGTAGGCATCGCGGGCGGTTTCGGCGTGTTGTTTGTCGATGAGCCCGGCTTCGGCGGCGATGTTGAGCAGGGCGATATTGCCGTAGTTGTCGAGCAGTTGCGGCAGCTCGCGGGCGTGGGCGAGAATCAGGTATTGGATGATGAATTCCACGTCTACTACGCCGCCGCGGGCGTATTTGACGTCGCTCTCTTTCGGCGGATGGGTGGGGAACATTTTTTCGCGCATGGCGATGATTTCTTGGGCGAGTGCGGTTAAATCGCGGGGGCGGGTGAGGATTTCGGTGCGCACGGCATCGAAGGCGCGGCCGACTTCGGCCAAGCCTGTGATGAAGCGGGCGCGGGTGAGTGATTGGTGTTCCCAGGTCCAGGCGCTTTCGCGTTGGTATTTTTCAAAAGCGGCCACCGAGCAGGCGAGGAAGCCGGAATCGCCGTTGGGGCGCAGGCGCAGGTCGACATCGTAAAGCGAGCCTGCGCCGGTGGCGGCGCCGAGCCAGTTGGTGAGGCGGCGGGCAAAGCGGCCGTAGAGGTCGGGCGCGTCGGGGTGGGGGTCGTCATACACATACACCAGGTCTAAATCGGAGGTGTAGCCCAGCTCTTTGCCGCCGAGCTTGCCGTAGCCGATGATGCCGATATTGGGGGTGTTTGTGTGGGTTTTGGGGGTGTCGGCCCATACGCAGGGAATGGCGGCGGCGAGAATGGTGTCGGCCAGCGCGGAGAGTTGGTCGGACAAGGCTTCCACCGTCCACAAGCCGGCCAGATCCTGCACGGCGAGGCGGAAAACCTGGCTGTGTTGGAAATGGCGCAATATATCCATTTGCGCTTCGGTGTCGCCTTTGGTGTTGTTGAGGCCGTCTGAAAGCTCTGCTGCCAATTTTGCCCAATCGTGATCGGTTTCCATCAATTGTGCACTGAGTAGTTCATCAAGCAGAATCGGGTGCTGCATCAGATAGGAAGCCACCCAGGCGCTTTGGCTCATCAGCCCGGCCAGTTGGTCGAGCGCCTGCGGGCGTTCGTGTAAGAGGGCGAGGTAGGCGGAGCGGCGGCTGATGTTTTCGAGAAAGTCGAGCAGGCGCAACAAGGTGTTGGTCGGTTCGGGCTGTTTGGCGGCGGCTTGCACCAGCAGCGGCACGATGGCATCGAAACGCGGTTGGGCGGTGTGTGAGAGTTGGCGGTATTTGTGGCCGGCGCGCATCTGGTCGAGCCGTTTGGCAATCACGCCGGCATTGAAGCCTTGGGCGGCGAGCTGGTCGAAACGGGCTTCTTCATCGGGGTTTTCCTGCCATACGCAGTGCCAGCAGTCGTCTAAGGTGTGGTTTTGCCCGTCGGGGTCGGTGAGGATTTGGTTGAAGATGGTATTCACTTGCCGGCGCTGCGTGTTGAGGCCGTCTGAAAAGGCGGCGTAATCGCTAAAGCCCATGCTTTCGGCCAATAATTGCTGCTGCTCGGGGTTGTCGGGCAGGGTTTGCGTTTGCTGGTCGTCCCAATATTGCAGGCGGTGTTCGACATCGCGCAAAAAGCGGTAGGCACTGAGCAGGGTGGTAACGGTATCGCTGTCGAGGATGTCGAGCGCTTGCAGTTGCAACAGCGTTTCCTGCGTGCCTTTCAATTGCAGCGCGCGTATCTGGCCGCCGCGTATCAGTTGGAAAATCTGTGCGATAAATTCTATTTCGCGAATGCCGCCGGCGCCGAGCTTGACATTGTCGGCCATGCCTTTGCGGGTCACTTCCTGGCGGATTTGGCGGTGCAGGCCGCGCATGGCTTCGTAGGCGTTGAAATCGAGGTATTTGCGGAACACAAACGGGCGCACCAGGGCGGCGATATCGTTGGCATAGGGTGTGACCACGCGGCCTTTGCACCAGGCGTAGCGTTCCCATTCGCGGCCTTGGGTAATCAGGTATTGCTCCAGCGCGGTTTCGTTGAGCACCAGCGGGCCGGCGTCGCCGTCGGGGCGCAGGCGCATGTCGACACGGAACACTTGGCCGTCGGCAGTGATGTCGTTTAAGAGCGCAATCAGCTTTTGGCCGACTTTGGTGAAAAATTCCTGATTGGTGCGTTCGCGCTTGCCGTCGGTGTCGCCGCTTTCGGGGTAGATGAAAATCAGGTCGATATCGGACGATACATTCAGCTCATAACCGCCCATTTTGCCCATGGCCACCACGCTCAAATGCTGCGGCCGGCCGCTGTAGCGGCCGATGGGCGTGCCGTATAGGTCTTGATAATAGGCGTAGGCGAAATCCAGCGCGGTGTTGATGGCAAAGTCGGCAAACAGGGTGATGGTGCGGGTCACTTCGGCCAAATCGCTGCGGCGGCTGAGGTCGCGGATGATGATTTGCGCCATCACATAACGGCGCAATTCGCGCAATGCGCATGCCAGTGCCGCTTCGTCAAAGGCCGTCTGAAAGCCCTGCCAATCGGCAAACTGCATAAAATCTTCGTTTTGCAGCACTTTGGCCACCAAGGGCTGAAGGATTTCGGGCTTGAGCCTGCCGTTGTCGAGCTGGCGGGCGAGGTAATGGGAATGGCGGCGGGCGGTATCGGTGGCGGTCATAACGGCTTTCCAACAAAATAAACACACAATGCCGATACTATATCAAGGAACTTCCGTATCAGTCATGACGATTTTGGCCTGTGTGTGCCGCCGCGCCGAGTATGCCGGCCTGACCGCCGTTCAGACGGCCACGATAGCCCGCAGCCCGGCTTGCATTGACGTTGCCCCATGCTGAACTTACAATCTTTGCATTATTGTTGAGGCCGTCTGAAAGCAGACGCGGTTTTATTTATGCAAACCCTTTTGCCGCCCAAGCGGATTTTGATTATCAAGCTGCAACACCACGGCGATGTATTGCTGGCCACGCCGGTGGCCGATGCGCTCAAGCAGGCCTATCCCGATTGCGAAATCGATATGCTGGTCTATGCCGCCACCGCCGATGTGATCAGCGATAATCTGCAACTGCGGCGGATATTCTGTATCGACAGGCAGTGGAAAAAGCAGGGCGCAGGCCGGCATCTGCACCACGAATATGCCTTGTTCCGCAATTTGCGTGCGCAGCACTACGATTGGGTAATCAACCTTTCCGGCCAATGGCGGGCGGCGCTGGCGGCCAAGCTGTGCGGCAGGCGCAGTGCCGGCATCGGCCTGGGCAATCGCAACAATGCCTTGTGGCGTTGGGCGCACAGCAGCCTGGCGGCCGAGCTGGGGCACGAACACCATATTGTGGCGCACCATCTGGCCGCACTTGATCCGTTGGCGCTGCCTGCCGGCATCGTGCCGAAAGTGCGTATGGATATTGCCGACGCCCACCGCAACAGCCTGCGCGCCAAGTTGGCCGAACGCGGGCGGCGTGATGAAGATTATGTGCTGATGCACCCCGGTTCGCGCTGGTTTTTCAAATGTTGGGACAACGACAAAACCGCGGCCTTGCTGCAGAAACTGCTCGATCACGGCGAAAATATCGTGCTCACCGCCGCTCCCGATGAGCGGGAGCAAGCCATGCTCGAAGAGATTGCCGGCCGTCTGAAAACCTCTGCAACGGCCAAAGTGTGGCTGTTGTCTGGCTGCTTGAATCTGCGCGAGCTGGCGGCGGCGATTGATGAGGCGAAGCTGTTTATCGGGGTCGACTCGGTGCCCATGCATATGGCCGCTGCGCTTGATAAACCGCAGGTTGCGCTGTTCGGCCCCAGTTGGGTCAGCCGCTGGCGGCCTTATTCTGATCAGGCCACCGTGATTTGGGCGGGCGATTACGGCCCGCTGCCGCACCCCGACAGCATCAATACCGATGACCCGACCCGCTTGTTGAGCGCCATTCCGGTTGAGGCGGTGTGGCAGGCGGTTGCGCAAAAGCTGTATCCAAAGGCCGTCTGAAAGAATGGTTATGCTGAAATTTATTGTGCGCCGCCTGCTTGAAGCCATCCCCACGTTGCTGGTGTTGGTAACGGTGTCGTTTTTTATGATGAGGCTGGCGCCGGGCAGCCCGTTTACCGGCGAGCGCAACCTGCCGCCGGCAGTGTTGGCAAACATCGAAGCCAAATACCAACTGGATGCGCCGCTGCATCAGCAATATTTTGCCTATCTGCAACAATTGGCACACGGCGATTTCGGCCCTTCGTTCAAATATAAAGATTACACAGTCAACGAATTGTTGGCGCAGGCTTTGCCGGTGTCGCTTGAAATCGGCCTGTATGCTTTTGTGCTGGCGCTGCTGGCGGGCGTGGCGCTGGGCGTGTGGGCGGCTTTGAAGCAAAACACCTGGGCAGATTATCTTACCATGGGCGTGGCGATGACGGGCGTGGTGATTCCCGGTTTTGTCAAGGCGCCGCTGCTGGTGCTGGTGTTTGCCGTGTGGCTGAAATGGCTGCCGGCCGGCGGCTGGAGCGGCGGCGCACTGCCGAATCTGGTGTTGCCGGTTACCGCGCTGGCTCTGGCTTATGTGTCGGGCATTGCCCGCATTATGCGCGGCTCGATGATTGAAGTGATGAACAGCCCGTTTATCCGCACGGCCCGCGCTAAAGGGCTGCCGATGCGGCAGATTGTGTTGCGCCATGCGCTGCGCCCGGCGATGCTGCCGGTGGTGTCGTATTTGGGGCCGGCATTTGTGGGCATTATCACCGGCTCGATTGTGATTGAAACCATTTTCGGTCTGCCCGGTATCGGCCAATTGTTTGTCAACGGCGCGCTCAACCGCGATTACGGCATGGTGCTCAGCCTCACGATTTTGGTGGGTGTGCTTACCATTGCGTTTAATGCATTGGCCGACATTATTTATGCCTTAATCGACCCGAAAATACGGTATTGATATCGGCGGCCGTCTGAAAGGAAGCGCGGCCTTTCAGACGGCCTTTGGCAGGATGTTTTACCACAAGTAATCCACACAAGAACAAATAATGAAACTGACTAAAAACCAAACAGCGGCGCTGCAAACTCTGGCAGATGTGCAAGAAGTGGCCGGCCGCAGCCTGTGGCAGGATGCCGGGCGGCGTTTCCGGCGCAACCGTGCGGCGGCGGGCAGCGTGGCGGTGTTGCTGCTGGTGGCGGCGTTTGCGCTGTTGGTGCCGCTGCTGTCGCCTTATGCTTATGATTTTACCGATTGGGGCGCAATGCAGGCGCCGCCTTCGTGGGGCGGCGGCCATTATTTCGGCACCGATTCGCTCGGCCGTGATTTGCTGGTGCGGGTGGCGGTGGGGGCGCGCGTGTCGTTGCTGGTGGGGCTGGCGGGGGCGTTGGTGGCGGTGTTGTTCGGCACGGTTTACGGTGCGGTGTCGGGTTTTTTCGGCGGCAAAACCGATGTGCTGATGATGCGGTTTCTGGAAATTCTGAATGCGTTTCCGTTTATGTTTTTTGTGATTTTGCTGGTTACGTTTTTCGGCCGCAACCTGGTGTTTATTTTTGTGGCCATCGGCTTGGTGTCGTGGCTGGATGTGGCGCGGATTGTGCGCGGGCAAACGTTGAGCCTGAAGCGGCGGGAATTTGTTGAGGCGGCCGAGGTGGGCGGTGTGTCGGCAACGGCGATTGTGTTGCGCCATATTGTGCCTAATGTGCTCGGCGTGGTGGTGGTATACGCTTCGCTGCTGGTGCCGGGCATGATTTTGTTTGAATCGTTTTTAAGCTTTTTGGGGCTGGGCGTGCAGGAGCCGATGACCAGTTGGGGCGCGTTGTTGCAAGAGGGCGCGCAAACCATGCAGGTGGCGCCGTGGCAGCTTTTGATTCCGGCGGCGTTTTTGGTGGTAACATTGTTTTGCTTCAATTTTATCGGCGACGGCCTGCGGGATGCGCTGGATCCGAAAGACCGTTAAACAGGCCGTCTGAAAGCCGCCATTTAAGATAAGAACAGCTTATGAACACTCCTCTGTTGCAGGTTTGCAATCTGCAAGTTGATTTCCACACTGAAGAGGGCACGGTCAGCGCCGTGCGCTCGCTGAGCTTCGACTTGGCCGCGGGCGATACTTTGGGCATTGTCGGCGAATCGGGTTCGGGCAAATCGCAAACCGCGTTTGCCATCATGGGCTTGCTGGCGAAAAACGGGCGGGCGCAAGGTTCGGTAAAATTCGGCGGGCGTGAAATTCTCAATCTGGATGAAGGCCGTCTGAATCAAATCCGTGCGCGGGAAATCGCCATGATTTTTCAAGACCCGATGACGGCGCTCAATCCGTATATGAAAGTGGGCGCGCAATTGGCCGAAGTGCTGGTGCGTCATCAAGGCATGAGCAAGGCAGCGGCACGTGCCGAAGCGGTGCGCATGCTGGAGGCGGTGAAAATGCCCGAGGCCGGCAAGCGCATGCAGATGTATCCGCACGAATTTTCAGGCGGTATGCGCCAGCGGGTAATGATGGCGATGGCGTTGTTGTGCCGCCCCAAACTGCTGATTGCCGATGAGCCGACCACCGCGCTGGATGTGACCGTGCAGGCGCAGATGATGGCTTTGCTGAATGAATTGAAACGCGATTTCGGCACCAGCATCATCATGATTACCCACGATTTGGGCGTGGTGGCAGGCGTGTGCGACAAGGTGCTGGTGATGTATGCTGCGCAGGCGATGGAATACGGCGCGGTCGACGATATTTTCTACCGGCCGTCCCACCCTTACACCGTGGGGCTGCTGGGCGCCGTGCCGCGCTTGGATGCACCGGCGGGGGATTTGGCGACGATTGCAGGCAATCCGCCCAATCTTGCAGGCCTGCCGCCGGGCTGCCCGTTTGCGCCGCGTTGCCAAGATGTGCTGGCGTGTTGTGCGGATAAAATGCCTGCCGCAGAAACGGCGGCAAACGGCCACCGCCGTGCTTGCTGGCGGCCGGCCGCGGAGGTGGCGGCATGAGCGCGGTGTTGTTGGCGGTAGACAATGTGGCGGTGCATTTTCCGGTGAAGCGTGAAGGCGCCTGGTTTTGGCAGCCGCCGGCCTTGTTGCAGGCGGTCGGCGGGGTGTCGTTTCAATTGCGCGCAGGCGAAACCTTGGGCATTGTCGGCGAATCGGGCTGCGGCAAATCTACACTGGCGCGTGCGCTTATCGGCTTGGTGAAAGCACAGGCGGGCAGCATACGCTGGCAGGGACAAGAACTGATCGGAATGCCGCCCCGCGCCCTGCGGCTGACCCGGCGCGAGATGCAAATGATTTTTCAAGACCCGCTGGCCTCACTGAATCCGCGCATGACCGTGGGCGACATTATCGCCGAGCCGCTGCGCACGTTTTATCCGGGCTTGGGCAAGGCCGAAACTGCGCAGCGCGTGCGCCGTATTATGGCCAAAGTAGGCCTGTTGCCGAATTTGATCAATCGTTATCCGCACGAGTTTTCAGGCGGCCAGTGCCAGCGTATCGGCATTGCGCGGGCGCTGGTGGTCGAACCGAAATTGCTGATTTGCGATGAGCCGGTGTCGGCGCTGGATGTGTCGATACAGGCGCAGGTGGTGAATCTGCTCAAGCAGATGCAGCGCGAAATGGGTTTGGCGCTGATTTTTATCGCCCATGATCTGGCGGTGGTCAAGCACATTGCCGACCGTGTGTTGGTGATGTATTTGGGCAGGGCGGCGGAGCTTGGCGATAAAGACGCGGTGTATGGCGCGCCGGCCCACCCCTACACCCGCGCCCTGATGAGCGCTGTGCCGCTGCCTGATCCGCAGGCCGAGCGCCGTAAAGTGATCCAACTGCTGCCCGGCGATTTGCCCAGCCCGCTCAATCCGCCGTCGGGCTGTGTGTTCCGCACCCGCTGCCCCGAAGCTAAGGCGGTTTGTGCCGAAACTGCACCGCCAATGTCAGTTGTAGGATAACTTTATAAAAAAATGGCCTAGGCCCCGCTAAACTAAGCCTTTTGAAGCATAAGTCTATAAATTAAATTGTAGGATAAGATTATAAAAAGCCACCTTTAGTCAGGCGGGGCTAAATTCAAAGCTCACTCACTTTGTGATCTTATGAGCGTACTTCAATGCATAATCTTTACTCAAAGCTCTAGCATCAGCCAATGCATTATGAGGAATCGCAGAATTCTTTGTAGTAAGCGACAAATCGAGTAGGAAACCTAATACAGGCACATTGATACACTGCCCTTGGCCTAAGAGCAAAATACGGTTGAATAACTCTATATCTGAAGGATAGTCAGCTACTATAGTGATATCCTCATCTTCTTGGTTATTCACTTCCCATAAAAAGCTACATAGCTTATTAACTAACTCCCATACAGGAATAGCTGATTGTCCTAAAATTGGCAGTGTTAGCGGCAGTGTAAAAATGACCCCCTAATGGCATTTAAAAACTGACCCCCTTGGTTAATATAGCGGTCATTTTGGACTGCTCAACATGTTAACTTTGGAGCAAGCAGTGACAATCCAAATACTTCATCAGCAAGGTAAATCTATTAAAGCTATTACTCGTGAACTGGGGGTGTCCAGAAATACCGTACGTAAATATTTACGGCAAAACACCACACCTCAGTATCAGCGTATACAGCCTAGAATAAGTATCCTTGACCCATATAAACCCTATTTACTCCAACGTGTAAACGCAGCTCATCCTGAATGGATTCCTGCTGTTGTGCTCTACCAGGAAATTTTAGGGTTGGGATATCCAGGAAAGATCAGGATCTTGAGGGAATATCTTGCAACATTAAAACCAGTTGCCAAACTGGAACCGATCATTCGTTTTGAAACCCAACCTGGCCAACAAATGCAGGTGGATTTCACTACGATTCGACGCAACAACACGACTTTAAAAGCCTTTGTCGCAACATTAGGGTATTCCAGAGCGACTTTCGTGAAATTTTATGATCATGAACGTACGGATGCATGGATCGATGGTCTAGAAAATGCATTTCAGTTCTTTGCAGGAGTACCTCAGGAAATCCTGTTTGATAACGCTAAAACGATCATGATTGAACGGAATGCCTATCAGGAGGGGCAGCATAAATGGAACCCCAAACTGCTCGACTGCGCCAAGAAGTACAGCTTTCGTCCTCGCGTATGTAAGCCCTACCGTGCACAGACCAAAGGCAAAGTTGAACGCTTTAATGGATACCTCAAATCAAGCTTTATTGTGCCATTGAAAGCAAGCCTGAAGACTTCGGGTTTACTGTTAGATGTTGATGTCGCCAATGCCCACATTGGCCGGTGGCTGCATGAAACCGCCAATCAGCGGATTCATGCCACCACGCAAGAAAAACCGGCTGTTCGACTGCAACAGGAGCAGCAAAAATTTACGCCATTACCGCAATCAGATACAGGTTCCAGCACTGTACCTGTTGCAGCAGCACAGCATGTCATGCCCTACGAGAGTTTGCAGCATCCCTTATCTGTATATGACCAGTTGCTGGGAGTTTCCTGATGAATCTGCAATACGACCGCATAGAGCAGCTTTGCCAAAAGCTCAATCTGCCTGCCATCGCATCACAATGGTCACATCATGCACAACAAACATTAGGTCAGGATGGAAGTTATGCCGACTTTGTTGAAGCGATCTTGACGCATGAATATGCTGCCAGGCAACAGCGCAGTCAGCAGGTACTGATGAAACTCTCAGGCCTGCCTCAAGTCAAAACCCTGGAAGACTATGATTTTAATTATGCCCTAGGGGCCCCTAAATCACAGGTGATTGAACTGTTCAATCTGAGCTTTATTGCTAGAGCAGAAAATGTGGTGTTTCTGGGGGCTAGCGGAGTAGGAAAAACGCATTTATCTATGGCATTAGGCTATAAGGCCATCATGAACAACATTAAGATCAAGTTCATTACCGCAGCGGATTTAATGCTGCAACTGAGTACAGCCTATCAGCAAGGTAAATTGAAAACCTATATGCAGCGTGCGGTACTGGGACCCAAGTTACTGATTATCGATGAAATTGGTTATTTACCATTTGGACGTGAAGAAGCGAATCTGTTCTTTAACGTGATTGCCAAGCGTTATGAAAAAGGCAGTACGATATTGACGAGTAACTTACCCTTTAGCCAATGGTCTAAGTCATTTGCGGATGATGTCACGTTGACCGCTGCGATGTTAGATCGGCTATTACATCACTGTCATGTGGTACAAATATCGGGTGAGAGTTATCGTTTGAAGGATAAAAAAAGAATTGGGATTCAACCCCAGGTTGAAACTTAATACGAGATCAAAGGGGTCAATTTTACTTTGCCATTTGTAAGGTAAAAGGGGTGGTAATCCCCCCTAAAAATAATAGGATCTAAAAGTAGAGTTTTCTCTTAAGATACGAGCAGGAGATTCTGCATGAAAACATCTAAATTTACTGACAGTCAGATCATGTCCATCTTGAAACAGGCAGAATCTGGCACACCTGTAGCGACCCTTTGCCGTGAACACGGCATGAGTAATGCTACCTTTTATAAATGGCGTGCCAAATATGGTGGTATGGATACATCATTAATGGCTCGACTGAAAGAGCTAGAAGCCGAAAATACCAGACTTAAAAAGATGTATGCGGAAGAGCGATTAAAGGCCGAAATCATCCAGGAAGCGATGGCAAAAAAGTGGTAAAGCCATCTTGCCGGCGTAAGATGGCACAACAGGCAGTTGCCCAGCATGCCATTAGTATTCGTTTGGCTTGTAAAGCATTTGGCATTAGTGAAACCTGCTACCGCTATCAAGCCAAACTCAGCGATGACAATGCACTCATTGCTGAACAGCTCATTGAACTCACTGAGGAAAATTCCGACTGGGGCTTTGGTTTGTGCTTCTCGTATTTACGGCATGTTGAGAGTTGCTGCTGGAATCACAAGCGGGTTTACCGCATTTACTGTGAGTTGGCACTGAATCTGCGTATTAAACCGAGAAGAAGACTAAAACGGCATGCGCCTGAACCATTGAAAGAACCAATCCGAGAAAATCAGGTTTGGTCATTAGATTTTATGCATGATCAGCTTTCCGATGGTCGCAAGTTTCGATTATTGAATGTGATTGATGATTACCGCCGCGAAGGCCTAGCCATTGAAGCAGGGTTCTCATTGCCCACAATCAGGGTTATTCGTACGTTGAATCAATTGCTGGAGTGGAGAGAAAAACCGTTAGTGATCCGATGCGATAATGGTCCCGAATTTATCAGTCACGAATTTGTGCGCTGGGCTACTGAGCATGGTATTCGTATTGAATATATTCAACCGGGTAAGCCACAGCAGAATGCATATATTGAACGCTATAATCGGACCATACGTTATAGTTGGCTGAGCAAGCATTTATTTGATACTTTGGATGAAGTACAAGATTATGCAACAAACTGGTTGTGGCATTACAACCATGAAAGACCACATCAAGCTAACAAAGGAAAGCCACCTCTAATGGCTGCTTAACCTCTACTTTTAACTTCGGTTATTTATGGGAGGATTACCGGGTCAATTTTAGAATGCCGTTGACAGCAGGACATGTTGTTCAACAAAAGGACTAGGATTCTTACAGCTCACCACTTCATAAAACTCATATTTGCCGTCGGCAGACACTAAACCTAATGAAATCAACTCCCCTGTACCTTGATCATGCCAGCCATTAAATTCACAATCCAAAAATAAATACATTTTTCATCTCACGATATAGAATCACAATTTAGAACACCCTCAGATGAAGTGAATCCTACACTTGAAAAAATCTATGAGCTATCCAATACATTGAATATTTCGATATCAGATTTATTGCCTTAACCATTCTATTATCTTACATATAGTTCATTAATGCCTGGTCTAGAAGCAAAAGTAGTTGCTCTTACAATAACTTGATTCAGCAATTGTTCTCGAAGCCTGTATAGGGTCTGATAACTATCAAGCTGTCCTTTAACTTTAGAAATTACTAATTGAAGATTTAAAACTATATAAAATGCTGGATCTTCATCTCTATAACTAAATAGTGGTGATACCCAGTCAGAGAGTTTTTTACTTATAAATTTTTTATCTGGATCTAAAAAGTCCCTTTCTCTTTCATGGTATTTTTCTGCTTCAACAACGAATCCAAAAATATATGGAATAGGTCCTTGCTTATTTTGTGCATAATCACACGATGCTCCTAAACGTATTAGAATAGGCCTAAGCTTTTCTGTGCTATTAAAACAAAATGTGTTTTTAATAAGGTAATTTTGATTATATCCAAAGTGTCCTAAGCAAAATTCGTCATTGAAAATCTCAGAAGGTATTTCAACTACAGCTCCCCAATCATAAGGACTCATTGACTCATGTCCAGTTACCGCTAAATGAAGCATCTTGTTGAATTTCCCAACAGCTTTTTCATCAGCGATTGAAGCAGATCCTACTTGTGTAATAGCATTATTCCAAAGCTGAATATTTGCTTGATCAGGGGTGTTATTTAATATTTTATCAACCAAAATAGGATAAATAGCCAAATTAAGTGCTTTTTTAGGATCAGTTGCAACATGACCTTTTCCAACAGTTTCTCTAGCAATACAACTGAGTACTTTATCTATCTCGGATGGATAATCATTGAAATTTCTTTTATCATTTGGAACTAAATTTATTAATTCAATTAAAGTTTGATTTACAGCCTCCAAGACTTTTGATTCCCAATCAAACAGTGCTGCTATTTGAGGAACAGAAGAGAAAAAACCTTTAATTTCATCCTTTAAGTTTTCACTAGTATCTACCTTGATATTGCTATTTTTATCAATATATTGAGTTTTAGAAAGAGGCTTAATAAGTAAAGGCTTACAATATTTCTTTTCAGGATCTAAGCGTTCTTCTATATATTGAATTAAATTACTACATTCTTGAGGATTATCTGTCCACAAGATCATAATAAAAGGTCCATTTTCACTTGAGATGACAGACTCTAAAATTCTTATAATTTCAGCATAATGAGTATTATGACCAATGGAGCTTCTACCTGATAAATTTAAATCTATAAATAGTCCTCTCACACCTTTGTAATAGTCTTGACATAGATGAGATTCATCCTCTTCATTATATTGAACACCAATACATGAGGAGCCAATAAGCTTAAATGTTTCAATAATTGGTCCTAAGTGCTCTTTTTTATCATCTAAAACAACGAAGCGAGGAGGTGTTAACATTATTAATCTAACCTAAAATTAATCAAAAACTAAAGCCATAGCTGCACCATCAAACTCATTTGGTACATCATCTTGATCATCAAGAATCACTAAGCGCCCCTTATTTACTTCCATTGCTAAATTTACATAATATAGGCCAATTCCCATACCATTAGGCCTTCTTGTAAAGAAAGGTTTTACTAACTGTTCTTGCTCATCTTGGAAACCTGGGCCATTATCAGCAACAATAATTGCTGTTTTACCATAAAAGTCTCTACGTACATCTATATAAATTTTTCTTTGCCCAAGAGTATCTTCAGGCCAACGCGCCTGAAGCCAGTATATTGAATTATCAAAAATATTATTTAAACAACCAATTAATATTTTAAAAATATACTTTTGTTCAATATCAGGAATATTTTCTTCAAGGAATGGACAAACAAATTGAATTTTATGAGCTCGGAATCGAATTGAGGCAATATCTCTTGCACGACGAATTAAGTTCTTTAAGCTCGCAGGTTTATTATCACCTTTTCTCAACAAGTCAGAGAAACTATCTAAAATTTTCACAAGTTCATAGGCATGATCTTTAATTAAATTAATATCTTCGCTATGCTCAATAGTCCGATATAAAGATCTAACGCCATGTTCAACTTCATGAAAAACAATAGCTAGTCCCATATTATTAAAACCTGAAGTAAGCATTACTTCACGCATTTCATTATAATTTTTCTCAGTTTTCTCAATTAATGGTTCTAATTCCTCAGTTAAATTATGTTTCTTTGCCAGTTTTCTGAGCTCAGTTAATGGCTTTTCAATTTTTTTCTCTTCTATATTTTTACCAGTTTCAGTTACTTGTCTTATACGTTCTTTATCTTTTTGGCGCTCTGTCTCAACAATAGTTAGTACACTTAATACAATTTGTTGGAATCTTTCGTACGTCTCATTTTCAATAAAGCCTTCTCGATTAGTTTTCTCTTGAAGATCAAAACTATCTTCAACACTAAGATCTAGAGATCCAACAATGATATTACGACTAATATGCCTACCAGGTACATTGACTCGTCGCAAATCTAAACCGAGCCAATCATCACCAGGTTCACCATAGTTATAAACTCGTATGTTATCTCGATATACACGAATACCGCCATTTTCATTTAGGAAGCTTTCAACAAGTTGCTGCTCTCCAAACTTAGATATAACTAGTTTATCGCGATCATAGATAAAAAATTCACCGCTTATATCACCAATTCCACGTAAGTCCTCAGGCTCCACAACAACTTTGTTTTTTTTCACATTTGATGGTAATAAAAGTTTCTCATTTTCTAATAATTCTTGACGAGGCTCTACTTTGATTCCAGGAACACCAATAAAATTATAGTTTAAAGATAGTAAACCATTGACGATTGAAAATGAGATATGCCAAGGAGCTCTTTCCTTTAATTTATCAATATCTGAAACACCTTCAGTCCAGTCAGGATGTCCTTTAACTTCAAGTAATGTTTCAAACTTGTCGCTTCGCTTTTCATTAAAAGGTGTAGAGATCGAAGTAATTTGGCGTAAAAGTTTTCTTACATCGCCACGAGACCAGCTTTGTTCTCTCAAATTACTTATAGTAATTTGAGTACCTGTATTTTCTCCCGTAAAGACTATAGGTGTTCTTGTAATTACTTCTACACGGGTATCTTCTAGAAAAGGTTTATCAATTAAATCTTGCCAGTTAATGTGAAGAACACATTCATCAGAGTTTTCAGATCTGGTGATTAATTGAATTTCATTTCCTAATTTATGTACTGCGAATCTTCCTAAACCTTTCTCCCCTAAAGGTAAACGACCAGCTTTGGTTCGTCTTTTTTCTTTTTTTTGCTGTTCCTTATGATCATGAGCAGGGACAAGCCAAATATTTTTAATAATATCAGCTGACATCCCCTCACCATTATCTTCAACAATGATTTTTGCACTTGGGGTGTTGATTTTATCTAATGTAATTAAGACAGTATCGGCATCAGCATCATAAGCATTTTTCACAAGCTCAAAAATTGCTAGGCGAGAAGAACCGATTAGTTGATCACCTAACATTTGCAATAAGCGTGCTCGTGGGCGAAATGCCAAATCTTCGGAAGTAATATAATTTTCAGTCATTACCAATCCTTTAATAATTTTTCTGCAATTTTTTGCGCAAGTAAAACAGGTACAGCATTACCAATTTGTTTAAAAGCACTAGTACGTGCAGGCTTACCTGATACATTTTCAAAATAGTAGTCGTCAGGAAAACTTTGAATTCTAGCGGCTTCTCTAGGTGTAATCGACCGATTTTGCTCAATATCTGGATGAATATAATGATGTCCATCTTTAGATATATGTGCAACAACAGTATGGCAGGCAGCTAAATTACCAGCAACTACTTTAAAGCGATCGACAAAGGAATTTCTACCTTTATGACTTTTTAAATATTCAGGTAAATCATCATAATGTAATCGTCTTTTCTCACTATTCCATAAATTGACAGCATACTGATAAATTTCTAAATCTTGTTTAGAATGTGGACGAGCTTCATGCCAAGTTAGAGGAAGATTTGAATAAATTTGAGCTTGTTCAAGCCATTCTGACGGCTTACTAATCGGCTCTACTGGCCTAGTTTGACCTCCACCAGCAGGTATTTGAGGGAGATCTTTAAATAGATCCCACACATTAGCTTGTGGCAGCCATTGTTCAGGTTCAGGATAAAAAGATTTCTTACTGCGATGACCTCGTTTGCCTACCAAAATAATGCGTTTACGATTTTGTAGAACACCATATTCATTTGCAGATAGTACTCTATACTCAATTGTATAACCTATTTCGACAAACAGGGCTCTCATCTTATCAAAGTAGAGTTCACCATTAGGGTTTGTTGCAGTCAAAAGTCCCAGCACATTTTCAAAGACAAAATATTTAGGTTTATATCTTTTCAAAAACTCAGCATAGTATTTGTATAAATGATTTCTGGGATCATCATCCATATTTCCACGTGCCCTACCAATAAGAGAATAGGCTTGGCAAGGTGGTCCCCCAATAATTAAATCTAATTTGGATTTACCTAATTGTTCATCTACTTTTTGAAAAATATTATCTAGAGTATCTGGACCAATAAATTCGTTGATAACAGAGTCGATTTCACTTATTGGAACAGCACTATACAGCTCATTTCGAGTAATCTCATTTTTTAAATATTTTGAATATAAATCTATCGAATTATTGTTTTTTAACCAATGAAAAGCTTGGCGCGTTTTTAGCGTAAAGCATGCTGAGGCATCTGCTTCAACGTGGGCAATTGGTTTGAATCCCGCACGAATAAACCCCTCTGACAAGCCGCCAGCACCAGCGAATAAATCAAGAAATTTTAAAGTGCTAGACATAATACATCAATAGAAAATAAATAAGTGCCAGGATACCAGGAAACTTAAGATTTAGCAAAAATATAGTAACTCATTTAAAAGGCTAAAACCCTAGCACCCCAACGGTTCCTATTCAAAATCTATCGGTTCTTACGATCGATCTTTAGTGGTCCCAAATACTATTTGAAAGCAAAATCTGTAAATTGCTTAAAACTTAAAGGATGATCAACAACGTAGAGTTGTCCAAATTCAATCTGCCCAGTTTGCATAGCTAGAACTAATCGAACTATTGAGTAGCCTCTGCGCTGCATACTTGTCATTGATAATACTCCCGAAGCTGGAATGTTCTTCCGTGCCTTCTGGCACAAACTTGCTATCAGCTCTTGGCATTGTACTTTATCAACGATCCAATCTCGGTTAAACATATCTGGGCGCTGAAGCGTATGTAATATACCAGCATCTAACAACTGCTTTAGCTGATATCTTGTGAGCTGTAATGCCTCACACGCCTCATCCATCGTCCAATTTGAGGATACCTGTATTGCAAGACCCTCAACCTGTTCACGGGAATAGTGCTTTTTCCCTTCAAAAACACGAGGTGTAAGCTTTTGTTGTTGTACTAATTTATCTACTCTATCTGGATGGCAATTAAGAATTTTGGCAGCTTCCTTTCTGGAAACAACATTTCGTTGTCGGGTAGTGAACTGGATGCGTGTTATACGCTTCGACTCTAAGACACTAGGCCAATAATTCTCTATGTAATGGTCAAATTCAAATTTTATCCGAGCAATCCCCTTGTTTTCACTCTGACGATGTAGAGACTCATATAAATCCCTAAAATGTTTATGTAGGCCACCAACACCTTTCTTGCTCATCGGATGCTCAAGATATTGGTTGAGAAATTTGTAGTAGGCATCTGGCCAATTCTCAAGCATTGCCCATACATACTGATAATGTTGAGCAAGCTCACTATTCATCATTGAAAGAGGTTGAAACGAACCACCCAATAACCTTGATCTATAATGAGCAATAAAATGAATTAAGCTAAGAGATTCTCGGAGCTCCAAACCTTGCAGAATTTTAGGGCAAGAAATTCCATTTCCTCCTTGTAACAGTACTTCAATATATTGACTGAGTTTGATTGCCTCAGACGGAGCAACATCACTTAATGAATTGATAACATCAGTATCATCAAACTTATTTAAATACCTACGATACCAATTCAGTCGTTTGCCAGTACCAGAGTGCGTATCTATCAATAATTTCCCATGTCGAACACAAGCAAGGTATGGCAATAAGCTCCATTCAAATCTACAGAATCCAAATTCTTCAATACAATCTGGACATACTTTTGGATATTTAACAATTAGATAGGGCGTATCAATAACATTTTGAAAAGAGTGAGATATTGGCTCAATTTTAGAGGAGCAAGTTGCTAACCCAAGCTGCAATAAATACACATTGAGATCAAACTCACCAGTTAAAATCTGATGAACTGGTACACGATTATTTTTCCAAGCCAAACCAGCGTGACGCAGCAAATGACCTATGTGCTTAAAGCCATTTTTCTCTGATATTCGAATCAAATAACTAACTAAGCATTCATTTGGTTCGATGCTAGGTCTGGCGAGAAGCATCTCAATGATCTCACAATCGATAATAAAATATCTAATAGTTACTGAGATCTTAATGCTATCAGCCTATCTATGGAAAGCTCTTTCATCCCACTATAGTTTCGGAAACGTTTCATTAGTTCTTCTTTTGAAGCCAGATCCGCAAAATAGAACCCATCTGGTAGTGGTGAAGTACTTAGTCCGAGCTTACTCATAGAACACTTTATTAAACCGCAATATTCTTCTTTATTTTTAGTTTTAAATACTTGCTGTAATGGCTCACATGTTTTACTGGTGTAAGCTTCTGGCCCTACGCATTCGTACTCAGCTATCTTATTCCATGACCATATCTCTGGGTATCGATCAAGACACTTAAAACATTGTATCTGCATAATATCTGATACTTCTTTTTGATCAATACCAAGCTCAAGAAATAGCCCAGAAATAGCCCTATATCTATCCAAATTATTAACAGAATAGGTGCTATACCACTTTTTAGAAGAATTTACTAGAAATTTTTTAAAAGCTTTAATATCCGAAAAACCATTTTTCTTTCCTAAATCATTCAAATAATCATCAAATGTTTGCTGATCATTTGGTCGTGATCGATCAAGTAACACAATGCTTTACCTTGAAATAAATTATCATTTACCCTGCCAAACAAAACACTTTATTGCCTTTTGATACGCCAAACTCAACATATTCAGCATCGATGATTGCGTTTTTATTTGCCCTATACCCAAAATGCCAGTCTGAATGAACGATGAGTTCTCTCAACACCAACTTGTCAATCGGTAGTAAAAAAGCATTATTTCGCTCATCAATACCATAACTGCTAAGAACCTCAGCAAACAAATCCTTATCTACTTTCATGTCTTCCATTTCAGACATCATCCTAGCATCACGAACAAGATTAGCCGTAGCTGCTAGATTTCCACTCGTTGCACTAAAACACCTTAGCGACATTGTCATTTCTTCCAATTTAATCCTTTTAGAAAGTCCATATGCCTCTGATAGGCACATCAAGAGCCTTCTATAATCATCACGATCTTCGTTACTGCTAATCTTAAAAGGTGGAATAGTGTAACGGTATGATATTCGACGTGCTAATTGCTGATTTGATTCAACGAGATATCTACTCCAAGGCATTCCCATAAAAATAATCGGTATTTCTGTATCATTGATTAAGTCTTTAAATAAATCTGCAATTCCTGTAACAACCTTTGCACTGCGACGTTCAATGATCACCTGAATTTCATCAAGGATCAGCAACTCTATGCCAACCACCTTAAGCAATGTAATCAATCGCTCATAAAGTTCACCTTTGTTTCTCGCACCTCGTCCGCACTGTGGATCGCCAATAGTGACCAACAACGATCTTAGGAATTCTTCTGGTGTAGAAACCGATCTTAATTCGTAGTGTAAAACAGGGATATGTGTCCGCTCCACTTGCTCTATTTTCGGATTATTTTTTGCATAATATTTTGCTAACTCAGATTTCCCACTTCCAGATTCTCCAGTTACCAACATGCAAGAAGCAACACCATATTTTTTCTTTTTATTGCGCAAAGAATCAAATAGATTCACCATTTTTGTAAGAAATGGACTTTTAATGAATGGACGATCCTCGAAAGTAGTTTTCATTAGCCCAGACTCCATCCATTTAAGCTGAGATTATCCCCATCATCCTCAAAATCAACTTTCATCGTACGATGTGAATTGTCCACCACAAGGCTGATATTAGGGACACCCGTTTTATCAGATCTTGCGGCTTTAGATGTTGTTACTTGCTTACTTCTTCGAACATTTCTTGCATGATATTCTTCACGCTCTTTAGCAAGTTGAATTTTAGCTTTTTGGAGATTCAGGTTATCAAATTTTGATTGTCGAGCAGCTCTTGCAGCAGCTCGAATCTTATTATGTTCAAACTCAGAAAGATTGGAAGCATAAGAATATTTCAGGCAATCTACTTTTAAATAGACCTTGTTAATCTTGTCTAGCACCAAGATATAACCAATATCAAAAGGATTGTATTTTATAGTTATTTCTCCAGGCCCATCTCTTCTAATAAGTCTTTAAGAAGACTTGAGTCATAGTTCATCGAAAAAATTTCGATACCACTTTTATTCAGCGTACGTGTGGCAGTAGCCAGTAAAATAGTAGTCAACTCCATTTTATCTTCTACTGGCACTGGAAAGCACTCCTCCGAGCTAGCCCAAATTTCATAAGGTGTTAAATCTGAGTCTTCTAGAGGTGTATGGTGATACTCTTCTGTCACCCACTTCACAAAATAGCGTTTAAACTCTGAAAATGTGAGCGCAGCTTCTTGCCTTGCGTCATAGCCATCACCAGATTTACCAATTTTTCTAACCACACCAGGCAGATCATCAAGTACCAGTGCATTGACTATACCGAAAAAACGTTCAATACGACTTTTATAGTTACCTTTACGAATCGGACAATACTGAAAAACTGTCCCTATTTCATCCGCAACTGCAATAAATTTCTTACCCCAAAACTCATTAGCATTGTCTGTTACAAGCGTCGAAGGAATTCCATGGGCAGGCCAAGCACCGTCCAATTTCAACTCGTTCATAAAGTCATTTTTCGGTAAGAATGCATTCAAACAAGCCAAACAAACTGAGGCATATGAGGGTGCTTCAAAAGAAATTTGGAATCCAAGTAACATTCCAGAATAATGATCTATCAAAGCAGTGATATTAGGTCGGCCAAGTAAAGTCTTATAGTCATCATGTAGAACATGAATATCCAACTCTGTATGATCAAGCTCAACACGCTCTAAGACTCTAGTAGTAGTTATCCCACTTAATGCTTTAGCAAGCTCCGCCTGCAAAACTCGAGCACCATATCGCCCTTTTCTCTTAGTTTGGTAAAGCCCACTTAACACACGGTTCTGAACAGTATGATATGTTGGCTTCTGAAGCGGTGCATCAGGATGATCTAAATTGTGTGACATAATTTTAGCTTCAACATTACGAACCACTGAAGCCATTGACGACTGGCTGAGTGTATAATATCGCTTTGCACAATATTCAATAATTTCAACAACTTTAGCATCAATCTTAGGATTTCTATGCCCTTTAAATCGATGCTTAGGATAAAGACCTTGTATCTTTAGACCTGCCTCGACAAAACTAGCGTACCAACTTCTTACTGATTGCCAATGTGGTGCTTTCTCACCTAATTCTAAAGCGACTTCCTCTATCGTATTTCTGGCACTTTTCTCAGTAATTTTACTAATGCCATTTTCTTTAAGCCTTTTGATATATTTATATTTTCTATTGGTTTCACGCTGTTCAGCTTCTGAAAGATCAATAAACTTAATATCCCCAAAATCTCGCGATTCCGCAAGAAATTTAATACCTCCTGAAGCGTAAACTGTACCTAGTTCTTCTCGACTCAATCTAGATACGGCTCCATTCTCAATATCTACTAAAACGACTTCTGCTTTTCCTACAGACCGAACCATAGCACGATGACAAGGAATACCCTTGTTAAACTCAATGATTACACCTTGTTCCCATAACTCAGCAGACATCGAATTTCACCTCTGTTGTCATACTCAGTGGCTCAGAGCGCATATCAAATCGCAAATATCCTAGCGCAATCCATGAATATATTTCTCTCAAGTGTGCTCGGTCACCAAGTCTATGCACTAACTGTGCTAATGGCATCGAATCATTAATATCTTCGGCACACTGCTGAAGATTCTTCATTTTTAATAAAGGGCGCTTTTTATATTGATAAAGCTTTTCATAGTTTGATAGTAATGGCTGTTGATAGATCTCAATTTCACTCACTATCAAGAAGTCTGTATTAGTACCCTGCAAGAAGTTGGAAAAGCGAGAAAAGAGAAATTGATAGTGCTCAGTTTGAGCATTTTCAGAGGGTTTGACCTCCACATATTTCCTAACACCAGAAGTATAAATAACTTCAAAATCAGGTGTATAAATATTACATTCTCCATCATTATCAGAAACTTCAAATTTTCGAGGTTGCGGGAAATATGTCTCTACCTCAGCGTCGAACTCTAAATGAAGACAATATTTCGACTCTAAGATGGATTCAACAAGAATTGTCTTTCCATCATTCGCTTTTATTGAAGGAAAACGAACAATATTCTTAACAGCAGATTTCTGAATTTTGCGCGCAGGGCTATTCATTTTCTAGCTCATCCTGAACTTCCTTGTTCAAATTATAAGCTTTTTTATAAGTTTATCCTACATAATTTATAGACTATTCCTACAATTTTATAAACTTATCCTACAATCTACAGCCAATGAAGGGGGACGACAAGCATGCCGTGGCCTGTTGGCTGCGTGCGGGTGAGAACGCTTCTGTGCGCATATCATGATTTGTATGACAACAATCAGGCCGTCTGAAAAGTTTTCAGACGGCCTGATTGTTGTCGTTATTCACAAAAGTAAGCGAAGCAGGCGGCGAGCCGACGCCATTAGGTTATTTTTGTGAATGGATATAATGGGTTTGTTTCGGTTGGGCGGTGCCGACAGGCTCAGCCACTCAGGTTTTAGAATGTTTTTAAAAGACAGTTATTCAAAAATAGGCCGGCAGAGCGGCTGACCGAAGATGCCTATGCCCAATGTGATATAAGCGGGATGCTGCCGTTTGGTTGCTTTGGGGAGCGGGTGCATAGAGGTAATAGATGATTAATCCGACACGCCCACATACCAGCCGCTCTCGGCGCTGCTGTTTTTGCGTTGGCGGAAATGCTGGCGCAAAGAATCGCTGCGGCCTACCGGTACATCGTCTTGAAACTGCCAAATCACGTTGCTGCTGCCGCCGATCGGATGTGTGCCGCGCAGGCCGATATAGCTGCCGAGGTCGTCTACCGAGGCATTGCTGGTTTTGCGGCCGCCGATTTCGGTTTGCGACACGGTAAGGCCGCTGCGGATGTTGCCGTAGAGGTTGACATCGGCCAGCGCCAAAGCGGGAAAAACGGCAAGCAGCAGTAAAGCGGTTTTGTTCATGGCGGTTTTCTTGTAGGATAAATGGAAATATACGGTCAGTTTAGCAGATTGGCCGTGAAGAAATCTTAAAAAACGCAAAACTCAGGAGAAGCCGATGCAGAGCATAAATGCTGCGGTGATACAGATGGTGTCGTCTACCCGCCCCGAAGAAAATCTGGCCGCCATGCGCCGATGGGTACGGGAAGCGGCGGCGGGCGGGGCGGATTGGGTGTTGCTGCCCGAATATTGGCCGATAATGGGTGCGAAAGATACCGACAAACTGGCGTTTGCCGAGCCTTTGGGTGCGGGAATATTTCAGACGGCCATGAGTGAGGCGGCACGCGAATGCGGTGTGGTGCTGTTTGGCGGCACCGTGCCGTTGCAGAGCCCGGAGGCGGGCAAGGTATTGAATACGATGCTGGTTTACGGTCGTGACGGCGAGGCGGTTGCGATGTATGACAAAATGCATTTGTTCGGCTATTCCGGTTTGGGTGAGCGCTATGCCGAGGCGGATACGATTGCGCCGGGTGCGGCGGTGCCGCGTTGGGCGGTGGAGGGCACCGGTGTGGCAGCGGGGGTGTGTTACGATGTGCGCTTTCCCGAGTTTTTCCGTGCGCAGGTGCCGTTTGACGTATTGCTGCTGCCTGCTGCGTTTACCTACACTACCGGCAAGGCGCATTGGGAATTGCTGCTGCGGGCGCGGGCGGTGGAAAACCAGTGTTATGTGCTGGCTGCGGCGCAAGGCGGCGAGCATGAAAGCGGCCGCCGCACTTTCGGCCACAGCATGATTATCGACCCGTGGGGCGAGGTGTTGGCGGTGTTGCCCGAAGGCGAAGGGGTGGTGGCGGCCAAATTGGATCCGGCCAGATTGAGCAGCGTGCGTACCCGTTTGCCGGCATTGGGGCACCGGCTTTTGTAGGGGCTGCGGCAATAAAGGCCGTCTGAAACGTTATAGGTTTCAGGCGGCCTTTGTGTATTGCAGATACAGCGCTTGCCGATAATGCCCGTTCACAACAGTAAGCGGACAAGGCGGCGAGCCGAAGACAGTACGGGGAGTACGACAAGGGGAGCCAACGCCGTTAGCTTATTTTTGTGAATGGGTATAAGCCGTTATTTCAAGCGTTTGCCTTGCAAGAGCACCTTGCCTTGCGCATCCAGCATGTTGAGGCTGCCGTTTTCGATACGGTATCGGCGCACGTTTGGCAGCACTTGCACTACGGTGCGCTCGATGTCGTCTTGTGCGCAAGCCATGCGGGTGGCGGCGATGTTGCTGAAGCTCAGTGCTTGTTTGCCGGCATCCAGGCTGTAGCGGCCGAATACTTGGTTGCAGTCGGTTTGGGCGGAAAACTGCGGGTTGGCGCTGTCAACCGAGAAAACTGCCCGGCTGTCTCGAATGGTTTGGCCGGCCAGCCCGGTAATCTGCCATTGGCCGTAAAGTTGCTGTACGCGGGCGGGTTGGGCGGGAACGGGAATCACCACCGGCGCAACACAGGCGGTTAGGAGCAGTAAAAGCAGAGGGGCAGTAAATTTCATGATGTTTCCTTGTGGGGGTTGGCAGGCCGTCTGAAAACCTGATGGCAATGATGATATCTGTGGCCGTTTGATGCCCATTCACAACAATAAGCTGACGGCGTTGGCCCGCTTTGCAATGATCACTGTGCTGTCTTCAGTGCGCTGCCTTGTCGGCTTGCTTTGGTGAGTGGGTCTCACTGGCATCGTATCACGCTGTTGTGTTGCCTCAACCCGCTGTTTCGGCGGTCTGTTTTTATCAATGGATAAGATTGGTGCGGCGGGTAAAAGTTTCAGATTAGGGTATCCTGCTGTGTTGATTTATGGGCGTATCTTGCTCCTGAAAACGCATCTGCTGCGTTAACAAGCCTTGGAAGATGTTCAATCTTACTGCGTTTTGTCTGGCATCTGCATTTTCAGGCACAAAATCTCCCCATAAATCGATACGGCAGGACACCTAGGTTTTATGGTTGCTGTTGTTTGGCTTCCTGCTCGGCTTTGTAGGCACGCAGCCATTCGAGGGCGGCGGTTTTTTCGGCATCGTTGCCGTATTTGAGGTCGCGTTGGGCGCGGCGGTAGGTGGCGCGTGCTTTGGCTTCTTCGATTTGCTGCGCCTGGTAGGCTTCGCGGTTGGCCGGTACGATGCGTTGGGCTTGCTGGGCTTGCGCGCGCGCCATGGCTTTGGCAATCAGGTCGGCGGGGTTGAAAGGGGTATCCGCCCGGGCGCTGTTGTGTTCGGGCTGCGGGCAAAGCCGGGCTTTGGCGGCGGCTTCGCGTTCGGCCAGATAGGCTTTGCGCTCGGCAGCATCGCGTGTTTTGCGGGTTTGCTGCCATTGGAAACGCTCCAGAGCGTGGCCGGCGGCGGCAAAACGCGCTTGCGGATGATCGGATAAAAAGCGCGCCTGCGGCAGGTAATCGGCTTGCACGGGCTGCATATGGATGCAGTCGACCGGGCAGGGGGCAACGCATAAGCCGCAGCCGGTGCATTCGCTTTGAATCACGCTGTGCATCAGTTTGGATGCGCCCATGATGGCATCGGTGGGGCAGGCGCGGATGCAGGCGGTGCAGCCGATGCAGACGGCTTCGTCTATCCATGCCAGCGCATGGGCTGTGGTTTTGGCCGGGGCGAGCGGCACTCGGTCGAGCAGGGCGGCCAGGTCGTGCATCACTTCTTCACCGCCGGGGGCGCACAGGTTGACGGCGGCTTCTGCTGCGGCCAGGGCTTCGGCGTAGGGTGCGCAGCCCAAATAGCCGCATTCCCGGCATTGGGTTTGCGGCAGCAGGCGGTTGATGGCTTCGGCGGTGGGGTTCATGCGGTTGGAAAACGGTTTGAAATCGAAAAGAGATATTGTAACAGATTGATTGTGTTTTGTTTGTGATGCAGGCCGTCTGAAAGATGCAGGCCGTCTGAAAGATGATGGGTTTCAGACGGCCTGTGGTTTCTGGAAGGGTTTTGAATGCCCAAACAGGCTGTTCATGCCCGTTCACAAAAATAAGCTAACCAGGCGGGCCAACGCCGTTAGGTGGTTTTTGCGAACGGGTATCAGACGGCAGACGGTCAGTTGATGGTGTAGCCGCGCAGATATTGGCTGCGTTCGCGGGTCATGCGGGTGTCGCATTGCAGTTGCAGGTATTCGGCCTGCAAGGTGCTGTTGGCCTGGGCGGCGGCTTGGCGGCAGCTGTTGTTTTTGCTTTGAATCCAGCTGCGTTGTTCATTCAACAAGCGCTGCTGCACGGTTTTGTCCATGCGTTCCCACAGGCGGTTGATTTCCTCGTCGGCAGCGCGGTTGTTGTTTTTGGCCTGCTCCAGCTCGTTGGCGGAAAACAGCACTTCGTCGTTGTTGGGGGCGACGGGGCTGAGTACTTCGGGGGGAGAGGCTTCGGCCGGTGCAGCTTGGCCGAACACTGCGCTGGCGGCATTGTTGTCGAGGATGTCTGCAGGCGTGGCAACGGGCGGTTCGGCAAAGGGCTGGTGGCGCAGGCGCAGGGCGTCTTCGAGGCTGAGGGCTTGGCCGTTGACGATCAGTATGCTTTTCACGCCGTAGGGCAACAGGGCGGCCGATACGGCTTGGGCGGTGCCGGTCAGGCTGTTGTCTGCATAATTAATCACGGTTTGGCCGTCTGAAGTTGTTGGGGTATAGCCTAAGGTGCGGCTGAAAACACCGGCGCCGTCATAAGTGAGGGTGCTGCCGGTGGTGCGCTGCTGGATAATTTGGTTGATGGTTTGGTCGCCGTAAATCAGCGGGCTGTTGGTTTGGGCGGTGCTGAGAATGGCAGCGGGAATCTGAATGCGCAGATTGGCGCTGCATACGTTGGTGCCGTTGCGGGTTTCTTGCGCGGGGTTATCTAGTGTGATCAGCAATTCGCTGCCGGCGGCGATGATTTTGTCGGCATCCACAAATTGGCGGGCATCGTTTTGGGCAAATGCCCGGGCTTCTTGTTTGATGATTTCCTGCACGTTGCCGCGCACGCTTTGCAATACGGCCGGATCATTGCACACCAGTGCGGGCGGTTGGGGTTTGTCGTCGCCGCAAGCGCTCAGGGCGGCGGCAATCAGCGAGAAGGTCAGCAGTTTTTTATACATGATTTCGCCTTTGTGAAAATAGGGTTCAGACGGCATCATAACAAAAGCGCCTGCAACGGGTAAGACGTGGCGGGCGCTTTTTGGTTCGGCTTACGTTTTAATGCAGGATGCTGATGAAGATTTTCAAAATGGCAACGTTTACCAGGTCGATGAAAAACGCGCCTACCATCGGCACAATCAAAAAGGCTTTATGCGAAGGGCCGAAGTGTTCGGTAACCGACTGCATATTGGCCACAGCGGTAGGCGTGGCGCCCATGCCGAAGCCGCAATGGCCGGCCGACAAAACGGCAGCATCGTAGTTTTTGCCCATCACGCGGAAGGTGATGAAATAGGCAAACAGCGCCATTACCAGCGTTTGCACGGCCAAAATCGCCACCACCGGGCCGGCCAGGCCGCTGAGCTCCCACAGTTTCAGGTTTAGCAGCGCCATGGCCAAAAACAACGACAGCGAGGCATTGCCGAATACATCGATGGCGCGGTCGAACATATTGAATTTGAAGACCAATACCAGCACGTTGCGCAAAATCACGCCGGCGCCGAGCGCCCACACGAATTTGGGCAAAACGCCGACATAAGTATTCATGATTTCGGCAAACGACAGACACACGGCAAACATCGCCAGCGTTTCAATGGCTGAAGAAGCGGTAATCAGGCGCGGTTGGTCGCGTACTTCAAACGGATCATCAATGATTTCGCCGCCGTCTGCATGAGTGGCGCGTGCACCGCCTACATCCAGGCGGGGACGGTGCATCTTGTTGACCAGGCGGCGGGCAACGGGGCCGCCGATCAGGCCGCCGACCACCAAACCGAAGGTGGCGGCCGCCATCCCCAAGCCGGTAGCGCCGGTTACACCGTATTGGTTTTCAAACACCGACCCCCAGGCGCCGGCCGTGCCGTGACCGCCGGTCAGTGTCACCGAACCCGTCATCAGGCCGATGAGCGGATCCAGCCCCATGGCCGTGGCCATGCCGACGCCGATGCCGTTCTGCACCACGATAAACACGCTCACCAATATCAAAAAGATAATCAGCGGCATACCGCCCGCCCGCAGCCGCGAAAAGTCGGCGCTCAGGCCGATTGAGGTGAAAAACATCAGCATAAATGCATCTTGCAGCGGTTTTTCGAATTTGAAGCTGGCACCGTAAAAATAGTGCAGGCCGAACAAAATCACTGCCGCCAACAAGCCGCCGGCCACCGGCTCGGGGATGTTGAAGTTTTGCAGAAATTTGATGCGGTTGACCATCAGCTTGCCGACCAATAAAACAACGGTAGCGGCAATCAGGGTGTAATAACTGTTAAATTCCCATTCCATACGTTTTTCTTTCTTGCAATATTGTTTCGATAATCAATAGCTTGCTTTTTCGGTGTGAGGCCGTCTGAAAGCAAAAAACATCAGATAGTAGGCGAAGTGTTAAAGATTGTCAAAATAAGCGGATGGCCGTAGCGGTTTTATCGATACGTGGCATTGTTGGAATGTGTGATTGGTATTCTTTTGAAATCAAGATTATATTGTGAGTTTTTATTCAGACGGCCTGAAATTCAGGCAAATCTGTTTATGGCAAAATATCCTGCTTTTTTGAAGGGATAGGAAAGCAGAAAAGCCCGAACGGTTTAGGGTCCTGACAATTCGATTTAAGGGTGTATTTTGCCCCTGAAAACGCATCTGCTGCGTTAAAAAGCCTCGCAAGATGTCCAATCTTGCTGTGTTTTTTGCCTTGCATCTGCATTTTCAGTAACAAAAATCCCCTCATAAACGAATAGTCAGGACACCCTGGTATTCGGGCTTGACGTATAACACGCTCGTAAAATTACAGCGAGTAATACATTTCAAATTCCAGCGGATGCGGTGCCATACGCAGGCGCTTCACGTCTTCTTCTTTGAAGGCGATGTAGCTTTCAATCCAGTCTTGGCTGAACACGCCGCCGCGGGTCAGGAATTCGTGATCGGCTTTGAGTGATTCCAGTGCTTCTTCCAAAGATGCGCATACGGTCGGCACCAAAGCATCTTCTTCCGGCGGCAGGTCATACAGGTTTTTGTCGGCCGGGTCGCCCGGGTGGATTTTGTTTTGGATGCCGTCCAAACCGGCCATCAAAAGCGCGGCAAAGCACAGGTAGGGGTTGGCCATCGGATCGGGGAAGCGCGCTTCGATGCGGCGGGCTTTGCTGCTGGCCACGTGCGGAATGCGGATGGAAGCCGAACGGTTTTTGGCCGAGTAAGCCAGTTTGGTGGGGGCTTCAAAGTGCGGCACCAGGCGTTTGTAAGAATTGGTCGACGGGTTGGTAATCGCATTCAGGGCTTTGGCGTGTTTGATGATGCCGCCGATGTAGTAGAGTGCGATTTCAGACAGGCCGGCATAGCCGTCGCCGGCAAACAGGTTTTGGCCGTCTTTCCAGATAGATTGGTGCACGTGCATGCCCGAGCCGTTGTCGCCCATGATGGGTTTGGGCATGAAGGTGGCGGTTTTGCCGAAGTTGTGCGCCACGTTTTGAATCACGTATTTCAAATCTTGAGTCCAGTCGGCGCGCTTGGTCAGGGTGCTGAATTTGGTGCCGATTTCCATTTGACCGGCGGTGGCCACTTCGTGGTGGTGCACTTCTACGGGAATGCCGATTTCTTCGAGAATGTTGACACAGGCAGAGCGCAGGTCTTGGCCGGAATCTACCGGTGCAACCGGGAAATAGCCGCCTTTAACTACCGGGCGGTGGCCGGTGTTTTGGCCGTCGTAAGATTCGCCGCTTGACCAGGCCGCTTCTTCAGAGTGGATTTTGTAGCGGGTGCCCTGCATAGAGGTTTCCCATTCGATGCCGTCGAATACGAAAAATTCCGGTTCGGGGCCGAAAAAGGCGGTGTCGCCCAAGCCTGAAGATTTCAGATAGGCTTCGGCGCGTTTGGCGATGGAGCGCGGGTCGCGGTCGTAGCCTTGGCCGTTGGCGGGGTCGATAACGTCGCAGGTAATCACCACGGTGGCATCATCGTAGAAAGGGTCGATATAGGCCGTGTCGGCATCGGGTTTCAGAGTCATGTCTGACGCTTGGATGCCTTTCCAGCCGGCGATAGACGAGCCGTCGAAAGCCTGGCCGTTTTCAAACCATTCTTCCGGGTCTTCCAGCAATACGCGGGCGGGCACGGAAACGTGTTGCTGCTTACCTTTGGTATCGGTGAAACGCAAATCAACGAAGCGCACTTCGTTTTCTTCGATTAATTTGACAACATCTTTTACTGACATGGCGAGGCTCCTGATTGTTAGAGAGTGTAACGATAAAAAGGCATCATAAAAATCTTGCGCCGGATGCGGATTGATTGTGCCACAACCGGCGGGTAAAAACACGGGCGGCCGTGTAAAAACAGCAGCCGGGCTGCTTGCCGAGGCGCCGGGGCACAGCTAAGTGCAGACAAACGCCATATTGCCGCAGCGGGTTTTTCAGACGGCCTGATATGAAAGCTGCCGTCATGCAATGGTTAAATTGTGTGATGACAATATAAATTCGCTGCTTGGAATTGTCAACAATTTATTCTGAAAATTTTTTGGCGGGCATGGCCGGGAAACGGTGCGGATTTGCGGGAAACCCTGCCGGAGAGGCGGTATGGCAATTGTGCGGTAAAAACAGCATCACGATGTAATCAGAAGCGATATAATGCTGCATACACCGATACCGTGAGAACAGCATGAACCACAAGCCGCGCTATGCCGTGTTCGGCAATCCGATTGCACACAGCAAGTCTCCGCAGATTCATCAGCATTTTGCCGGGCAGGAGCAGGCAGAAATCGAATATGAGCGTATTTTGGCCGAACCCGACGGTTTTGCAGCGGCGGCCGGCCGTTTTTTTGCAGCCGGCGGGCGGGGCGCGAATGTAACCGTGCCGTTTAAAACTGAGGCTTATGATTGGGTTGACGAGCATTCCGAGCGTGCGCAAACAGCCGGCGCGGTCAACACTATTATTCCGCTGCCCGATGGCCGTTTCCGCGGCGACAATACAGACGGCATCGGCATGGTTAATGATATTGTTGAAGCCCAAGGCATCACGGCGACGGGTAAAAAAATTCTGTTAATCGGCGCCGGCGGTGCGGTGCGCGGCGTGTTGCAGCCGCTGCTGGCGGAGCAGCCCGCTGAAGTGGTATTGAGCAACCGCACCGCCGCAAAAGCTGATGCACTGGCCGCGCAGTTCGGCGTGCGTGTGATGGCGATGGCTGATTTGCCGGCGCATTATTTCGATATTATCATCAACGGCACTTCAGGCGGCCTCAGCGGCAATGTGCCTGCCGTTGCGCCGGCAGTATTCGGCGCATGCGAGCTGGCTTACGATATGGTTTACGGCGCGGCTGCCGAGGGCTTTTTGAATTTTGCCCGGCAGGCCGGTGCACAGTGTTGTTCAGACGGCCTCGGTATGCTGGTGGGTCAAGCCGCGGCAGCCTATACGCTGTGGCGCGGTTTTGCTCCCGATATTGCCGCCACTACCCGCTATATGAGGGAAAATCATGCTTAAATGGCTGTTGGCGCTGCCTTTTGCCGCGTTTATCCTATTTAATGCGTATGTGTATGGCAACATTATTACCTACCGTGCCGTGGCGCCGCACCAAAGTGCATTTATGGGCATGCGCATGAGCGAATTTCGCGATGCCCGTAAAACGGTGGCGCTGGATTACCGTTGGGTGCCGTATCAAAATATTTCCACCAATCTGAAAAAAGCGCTGATTGCCTCAGAAGATGCCAATTTTGCCGAACACGGCGGTTTTGATTGGAGCGGTATTCAAAATGCCATCAAGCGCAATCAAAAAAGCGGCAAAGTGCGCGCGGGCGGCTCCACCATCAGCCAGCAGTTGGCCAAAAACCTGTTTCTCAACGACAGCCGCAGCTATATCCGCAAGGCCGAAGAAGCGGCGATTACCGCGATGCTGGAAGCCACTACCGATAAAGACCGTATTTTTGCGCTGTATCTGAATGTGATCGAATGGGCGCCGGGCGTGTTTGGTGCCGAAGCAGCTGCGCAGCATTTTTATAAAAAGGCTGCCAACAACCTCAGCCGCCAGCAGGCTGCCCAACTTGCCGCACGGGTGCCGCGACCGCTGTATTACGCAGCCCACCCGCGCGACCGGGGCTTGCGCAATAAAACCAATATCATCTTGCGGCGCATGGGTTCGGCGGCATTGCCGGATGCGGAATGAAAGCAGGGCGGTCACTTTGGCGCCCGAACAAAGTGATTTTGAAAGGCGTAAAAGGTATCAATTTAAGATAACGTGGGTTTGGGGTGGGAAAATACTGGTGTATTGCCTCGTTTGTGTTTTGAAAACGGCAGACACGGGAATGATGGTTTGTTGGGGGTAACTCAATGAAGCAGTTATGCGAAGATATGCCGCAAACGGGTGGTTAGCCGTTCATCCGCACTATCCTACGGCTTATCCCGAGCGCTCATTTTAAGATAAGGTAAGATAAGGCCGTCTGAAAAATCGGGTTTCAGACGGCCTTGGTTTTATTGCAAATGCATTCAGCGGTTTTTCAAGCCCAATACATCCTGCATATCGAACAAGCCTTGATCGTGGCCGCGCAGCCACACGGCGGCGCGCACGGCTCCGGCGGCGAAAGTCATGCGGCTGCTGGCTTTGTGGGTGATTTCCACGCGTTCGCCGTCGGTGGCGAATAAGGCGGTGTGGTCGCCGACAATATCGCCTGCGCGCACGGTGGCAAAGCCGATAGTTTGCGGGTCGCGCGCGCCGGTGTGGCCTTCGCGGCCGTAGACAGCGCATTGTTTGAGGTCGCGGCCGAGGGCGTCGGCAATCACTTCGCCCATGCGCAGGGCGGTGCCGCTGGGGGCGTCGACTTTGTGGCGGTGGTGGGCTTCGATGATTTCGATGTCGTAGCCTTCGTTGAGCACGCGAGCAACGGTGTCGAGAATATGGAAGGTAAGGTTGACGCCCACGCTGAAGTTGGCGGCAAACACGATGGCGGTTTGTTTGGATGCTGCTTGAATGGCGGCTTTGCCCGCTTCGTCAAAACCGGTGGTGCCGATAATCATCTTCACGCCGGCAGCGGCACATTTTTGCAGATGGCGCAGTGTCGGTTCGGGACGGGTAAAGTCGATGAGTATATCGCTGGCGGCCAAAACGGCATCTACATCGCTGCTGATGGCAATGCCGGTTTTGAGGCCGAGGGCAAAACCGGCATCGAGGCCGAGGGCGTCTGAGCCGGCGTGTTCGATGGCGCCGCTCAATACGGTATCGGGATGTTGTGCGACGGCTTCAATCAATACGCGCCCCATGCGGCCGTTGGCGCCGGCGATGGCTATTTTCAATTGGCTCATGTGGTTTCCTGATTCGGATTAAGGGTTGGCGGCAGGGGCGGTTTGCGGCTGCACCGGTTGGTATTGGGCGGCGGCGTTCTGCGCGGCGGCGGCTTGTTCGGCCTGTACTTGCTCGACTGCATATTGGATGGCATTGCCTTCTGCGCGGGCGAGTTGGTCGTTGTCAAAATAAAGGGTCAGGGTGCGTTGGTCTGCCAATATGCCGTTGCGGGCGGTGTTGAAGGTGTAGTCCCAGCGGTTGGCATGGAAGGGGTCACGCAGCAGCGGTGTGCCGAGCAAAAGTTGCACCTGATCGCGGCTCATGCCCGGTTGCAGCGCAACTACGGCGCGCGGATCCAGCTCGTTGCCTTGCACCACTTTCAGTTTGTAAGAGGGAAAATGAGACACGCGTTCGGCCGAGCAGGCGGCCAACCCCAGCAGGGCTGCCAGGGCGAAACATAGGGATTTGTTCACGGTTTTACCTTTCGTTGATGGTTACTTAGTTATCAGTATGCCAGAAAGGTTCGGGCAATTGAAAACCTTTATCATCTGATAGTGGGCAAAGCTGCTAAAAATGCGTATTATAGCGATAATTACACCACACGGGTATGGAAAGAACTTATGGAAAGCAATATCGCCCAATTAAAAGACAGCGGTCTGAAAGTAACCGGCCCGCGTTTGAAAATCTTGGATTTGTTTGAAGAGCATGCCGAAGAGCATTTGAGTGCGGAAGACGTTTACCGCATTTTGCTGGAAGAAGGCATCGAAATCGGCGTGGCCACCATCTACCGCGTGCTGACTCAGTTTGAGCAGGCCGGCATTTTGCTACGCCACCATTTCGAAACCGGCAAAGCGGTTTACGAGCTGAATACCGGCGGCCATCATGATCATATCGTCTGTGTGAAATGCGGCAAGGTGACCGAATTTCATAATGATGAAATTGAAAAGCTGCAAGACAAAATCGCAGAAGAAAACGGCTACCGCATTGTAGACCACGCTTTATATATGTATGGCGTGTGCGGCGATTGTCAGAAAAAAGACAAACGCTGACCGATATCGGTTTCAGACGGCCTGCGTGAAAGCTCAGGCCGTCTGAAAAGCATGTTTAAAGGCTCGGTGCTATTGTGGATATTCCGCTGCTCGACCCAAACAGTACGGCTTTTCCCGATGCGGGAGAAGCCGTTGTGCTGCGTGAAGGATTGGTGGCTGTCGGCGGCAATTTAAGCCCCGAGCGGCTGCTTGCCGCCTATCCGCAAGGCATTTTTCCGTGGTATTCAGACGGCCAGCCGATATGCTGGTGGGTGATTGCTCCGCGCACCGTGCTGTATCCGCACAAGCTGCACATCGGCCGCTCGCTGCAAAAAAGCCTGCGCAACAAACCCTATGCCGTAACCTCGAATTACCGCTTTGATGCTGTGATTGCCGCCTGCGCCGAGGCTCCGCGCCCCGGCCAGCACGGCACTTGGATTACCCGCGAAATGCAGCAGGCCTACAGGCAGTTGCACCGGCTTGGTTATGCCCATTCGTTTGAATGCTGGTATCCCGATGCCGAAGGCCGTCTGAACTTGGCCGGCGGCCTGTATGGCGTACAAATCGGCAGCGTGTTTTACGGCGAATCGATGTTTGCCCGGCAAAGTGAGGCTTCTAAAATCGCTTTTGCCACTGCCGTGCCTTATTTGGCGGATTGCGGTGTGGCGCTTATCGATTGTCAGATGAATACCGAACACTTAGCGCGTTTCGGCTCGGAAAGCATGCCGTTTGATACCTTTCAGACGGCCTTGCAAACATTGACCGCTCAAACGCTGCGGCATTCGATTCCCCGCGAACTGATTGGTTTTAATCGCATTAATTTGTCAGCGCTGTAGGCAGGTTTTTGCATGCACCATTTTGTTGTGTTATTTCCGGGTTGCCGCTTTATCTGCTGCAACAGAAATTTTGCACAGGGCGCTATTGATTTTTACAGGATAACGAAAGGCCGTCTGAAAAACGTTTCAGACGGCCTTTCGTTATGATGAGCAAATCATGCCCGTTTACAAAAGTAAGCGAGCAAGGCGGCGAGTCGGAGACAGTGCAGGTTGGTCGACTGGAGGCTTCGGCACCTTAGCAAAACCAATTCTCTTCGAGCGCAGGCAAGCCAACGCCGTTAGGTGGTTTTTGTGAGCGGGTATCAGGTAACCGGTGCCGGGTTGAATACCGATAGCGCATTGTGCAGGCCCCAGCGGTCGGACCACGGCACTTTTTTGCCGCTGGCCGCGTCGAGGATATAGTGGAAAATTTCCCAGCCGATATCTTCGATGGAAGCCTCGCCGGTGGCGATGCGGCCGGCGTTGATGTCCATCAAGTCGAACCAGCGCTCGGCCAAATCGGTGCGGGTGGCCACTTTAATCACCGGTACCGCCGCTAGCCCGTAGGGAGTGCCGCGCCCGGTGGTAAAGACTTGCACGGTGATGCCTGAGGCGAGCTGTTGGGTGCCGCACACAAAATCGCTGGCGGGCGTGGCGGCATAAATGAGGCCGCGGCGGGTCGGGCGCTGGCCGGGGGAGAGCACTTCCACAATCGCACCGGAGCCGGATTTGGCGATTGAGCCGAGCGCTTTTTCCACTACATTGGCCAAGCCGCCTTTTTTATTGCCCGGGGAGGGGTTGGCGCTGCGGTCGGTTTGGCCGGCATTTAGATAGTCGTCATACCACTGCATTTCTTCCAGCAGGCGCTTGCCGACTTCGGGCGTGGCAGCACGGGGCGTGAGCAGATGGATGGCATCGCGCACTTCGGTTACTTCCGAAAACATCACCGTGGCACCGCAGCGCACCAGTAAATCAGAAGCATAGCCCACGGCAGGGTTGGCGGTTACCCCTGAAAAAGCATCGCTGCCGCCGCATTGCATACCGACCACCAGCTCGGCAGCAGGGCAGGTTTCGCGTTGGCGGGCATTGAGTTTGGCCAAATGCTGTTCGGCGGTTTGCAGAATCGAAGCCACCATCGCTTCAAAGCCGTGAAATTGTTCGTCTTGCAGGCTGGTAACCGATGCTGATTCGGTGTGGATCGGAATGGTGTCGGGCGTGCCTTCCAGCAGGCGGGCGGGTTGCAGCTTTTCACAGCCCAGGCCGACCACCATGATTTCGCCGCCGAAATTCGGGTTCAGCGCGATATTGTGAATGGTGCGGATGGGCACGACCGCTGCCGGCGCATTAATCGCCACACCGCAGCCATAAAGGTGGTTGAGGCCGACCACGCCGTCGACATTCGGATATTTGGGCAACAGTTTCTGTTCGATGATTTTAACCACATAATCCACCACGCCGGCCACACAATGCACGCTGGTGGTGATGCCGAGCAGGTTTTTGGTGCCGACGCTGCCGTCTTGGTTGCGGTAACCTTTAAAAGTGTAGCCCTCAAGCGGTTCGAATGGCGGGGCCGGGCGGGTGGCCAGCGGAAGGCTGGCCAGCGGCGGCGCTTCGGGCAAGATAACCAACGATTCGTCTATCCAACTGCCTTGCGGAATGTTTTTAAGCGCGTAGCCGATGATTTCGCCATAGCGCACGATTTCGCCGTTTTCGGCAATGTCTGTCAGCGCCACTTTGTGGCCTTGCGGAATATCTTCGATTAAGTTGAGGCCGTCTGAAAAGGCCGCCCCTTTTTTGAGGCCGCCGCTGTTGACGATAATGGCAACATTGTCGCTGTCGTGCACCTTGATATATAAAGGTGTTTGGTTTGGGGTCGGGTTCATGGTCAGGCTCCTGAAAAGAACGCTTGTCGGGTGATTGTGACCATCATACGGGCGGCGGCTCGCGGTGTCATTGTGCAAAAGCCATAATTTTGTTGCGGAAACAATGGGATATTTGTGAAAAAGGTGAGGGCGCTCCGGTGGGCGCGGCGGAGGCAATACGGTTGATAAAAATAGGCTAACTTGCCCGCAATGCCGTTGAGTTGGGGTAAAATAACGCATTTGCGCATTTATGCCGCCTTATCCAACCGATATTTCAAAGGATTATCATGTCATTGCAAAACATCATCGAAACGGCGTTTGAAAACCGCGCCGAGATTACCCCTTCAACCGTCAGCCCCGAAGTCAAAGAGGCGGTGTTGGAAACTCTGCGTCAATTGGATGCCGGCCAAGTGCGTGTGGCCGAGCGTTTGGGCGTGGGCGAGTGGAAGGTGAACGAGTGGGCGAAAAAAGCCGTATTGTTGTCGTTCCGCATTGCCGACAATGAAGTGCAAAACGACGGCGTTAATCAGTATTTCGATAAAGTACCGACCAAATTTGCCGGTTGGAGCGAAGAAGAATTCAAAGCCGCCGGTTTCCGTGCCGTGCCCGGGGCTGTGGCACGCCGCGGCAGCTTTGTGGCCAAAAACGTGGTGTTGATGCCCTCTTATGTCAACATCGGCGCATATGTGGACGAAGGTGCGATGGTCGACACTTGGGCCACAGTCGGCTCGTGCGCCCAAATCGGTAAAAACGTGCATTTGAGCGGCGGTGTGGGCATCGGCGGCGTGCTGGAGCCTTTGCAGGCTGCGCCCACCATTATTGAAGACAACTGCTTTATCGGCGCGCGTTCGGAAATCGTTGAGGGTGTGATTGTGGAAGAAGGCAGCGTGATTTCGATGGGCGTGTATATCGGCCAATCTACCAAAATCTATGATCGCGAAACCGGCGAAATCCACTACGGGCGCGTGCCTGCCGGTTCGGTAGTGGTGTCGGGCAGCCTGCCTGCAAAAGACGGCAGCCACAGCCTCTATTGCGCGGTGATTGTGAAAAAAGTGGATGCGCAAACCCGTGCCAAAACCAGCGTCAATGAATTGTTGCGCGGCGTATAAAAGCAGAAAGCTGTAAAAGCTCAGGCCGTCTGAAACGTCAGTGGGCGTTTCAGACGGCCTGAATTTAACATAACGCCGGTTTGTGTAATAAATCAAAATAAGCTTGACCTGGCCGCTAATCGCGCCCATACTGCATTCAAGTTAGTTCGAAGTATATAAGTTTCTGTTGCTCTCCGCAGCCCATATGGCATTCTGATTCAGTTTCTCATTATGTGTTTCCGTAGTTTATCAGTATCTGGCTTTAGTCCTAGCTATCTTCAAAAATTTTTAAGGAAATACATTATGAGTATCCAACAATTCGGCGCAGTAAAATGGTTTAACGAAGGCAAAGGTTTCGGTTTCATCACACCAGAAGCCGGCGGTAAAGATTTGTTTGTTCATTTCTCAGCCATTGAATCAGACGGTTTCAAAACCCTGCAAGAAAACCAGCGTGTAAGCTACACGCCCGGTGACGGCCCCAAAGGCCCGCAGGCGCTGAACGTAAAAGCAGTTTGATGATGCGCGCCGGACAACGACGCAGCCGCATTTTCTATATGCTGCAACAGCAGAAAAAAGCCCCGGCAGATGCTGAAAGCTGATTGATGCTGACCACAAAACACCCGCAAGTTTGCGGGTGTTTTGCATTGGGCGGTTGGGTTGCTTTTGTGAATGAGCATAAGTTGAACGGCTATACAGCAGGGGTGGGGCGGATACTGATAGCCGACAAATGGTTCGATGTTTTTGTGATTGCCAATGATTTTGGCCGTCTGAAACATATCGGATTCGAGCATCTGACCCACATAGCGCATCGCGTGAACGATGCCCACAAAAACCCTGCGCATGCAAAGGCCGTCTGAAAGGAAATGTTTTCAGACGGCCTTTGCTGGTGTGCAGAATCATACCCATTCAAAAAAGTAAGCCAACAAGGTGAGTCGACGCAGTCAGGTTATTTTTGTGAATGGGCATGAGTATAACACCCGAGCCGTCCGATAAAATTCAGACGGCTCGTTTTTTTTACATCGTTGCGGCGCTTGAAAACCAAATGGCCGGCGCTGCTGATGTTTAAGTGCCGAATTCTGCCCACAGGTCTTCTTGCAGGCTGACTTCGGCTTCGCCTTCAGCCGCATGCAGGCGCAGGTAGCTGCCGTCGGGCTGCATCTGCCAGGCCTGGCGGTTGTCGGCAAGGGCGAGGGTGAGGCCTTCGCGGATTACGCGGGCTTTCAGCTCGGGCTGTTCGACGGGGGTGCAGGTTTCGATGCGGCGGAAGAAATTGCGCCCCATCCAGTCGGCGCTGGAAATATAGGTGGGCTCTTCGCCTTGGTTGTAAAAATAGTAAATGCGGGAATGTTCGAGCTGGCGGCCGATAATCGAGCGCACGCGGATGTTGTCTGATAAGCCCGGCACTTGGGGGCGTAAGGCACACATGCCGCGCACGATTAAATCGATTTCCACACCGGCGGCGCTGGCGGCATACAGTGCTTCAATCACGCTGGGCTCGATAAGGGAATTCATTTTCGCCATAATGCGGGCTTTTTTGCCGGCTTTGGCGTGTTCGGCTTCGCGTCCGATGTTGTCGATAATCATTTTGTGCAGGGTAAACGGGCTTTGGTAAATCTTGTTCAGGTGCATGGGCTGGCCGAGGCCGGTGATTTCGAGAAACAGCGTGTTGACGTCGGCGGTGATTTGCTCATCGGCAGTAATCAGGCCGAAATCGGTGTAGATGCGCGAGGTGCCTTGGTGGTAGTTGCCGGTACCCAGGTGGGCATAGCGTTTGAGCTGGCCTTCTTCCCGACGTAAAACCAGCATCATTTTGGCGTGGATTTTGTAGCCGAACACGCCGTATACCACGTGGGCGCCGGCATTTTCAAGCTGTTGCGCCCAGTTGACGTTGTTGGCTTCATCAAAGCGCGCCATCAGTTCGACCACCACGGTAACCTGTTTGCCCGCCAAGGCGGCTTTCATCAGCGCCCGTACCAGCTCGGAGTTGCTGCCGGTGCGGTAGATGGTCATTTTGATGGCGACAACGGCGGGGTCGGTGGAGGCTTCGCGGATAAATTGCACCACCGGGTCAAACGATTGGTAGGGGTGGTGCAGCAAGATATCTTTGTCGCGCGCAGCAGCAAGAATCGAGTTGCCTTTGCGCAGGCGTTTCGGTATGCCGGCGGTATAGGGCTTGAATTTCAAATCGGGGCGGGCCACCATGTCGGGCACGGCCATCAGGCGCACCAGGTTGACGGGGCCTTTAACCTGATACAGCTCGTTGCGGGCGAGCTTGAAGTGGCTGAGCAGAAAATCGCTGATGTGTTCGGGGCAGGTATCGGCCACTTCCAGGCGTACGCCGTCGCCGTATTCGCGGTCGTGCAACTCGCTTTGAATGGCGGCGCGCAGGTTTTTTAAGTCTTCTTCGTCAACCGTGAGGTCGCTGTCGCGGGTGAGACGGAATTGGTGGCAGCCTTTGACTTCCATGCCGGTGAAGAGTTTGTAAACGTATTCGTGCAGAATGGAGGATAAAAAGACAAAGCCGTTGTCGCCGTCGCACAAGGGGGCGGGCAGCTGCAATACGCGCGGCAAGATGCGCGGCGCCTGCACAATCGCCATGCCTGAGGCGCGGCCGAATGCATCTTTGCCTTCCAGCTCTACCGCGAAGTTGAGCGATTTGTTGAGCGGGCGGGGAAAGGGATGCGAAGGGTCGAGGCCGATGGGGGTAAGAATCGGCAACAGCTCGCGGTCGAAATAGTTTTCAATCCAGGCGCGTTGTGCGGGTGTCCAGTTGCGGCGGCGGTAGAAGTGGATGCCTTCTTTGCCCAGCGCTGGTTGCAGCTCGTCGTTAAACAGGGCGTATTGCTCTTGAATGATTTTGTGTGCTTCGGCCGACACTGATGCGATGGTTTCAGACGGCGTTTTGCCGTTGTCGAGCAAGGTGGTGGGGCGCAGTTTGTGTTCGCGTTTGAGCCAGGCCATGCGCACTTCGAAAAATTCATCGAGGTTGGAGGATACGATGCATAAAAAGCGCAGGCGCTCCAACAGCGGCACTCGGGCATCTTGAGCTTGCGCCAATACGCGGCGGTTGAAGGCGAGCAGACCCAGCTCGCGGCAGAGCAGGCGGTTTTGTTCCGGCATGGTTGATCCCTGATTGTGTTGGTTTTGCAAACGCTTAAGTATAGCGGTTTTTTGTGACAGATTGATATAGCCGTTCAACTTAATCATCATATGGAACGGCAGGCTGTCTGAAACTTTGCGCTTCATTTTTAAAAGTGTGGCCGAGCGGTTTCGCATGTCGCGCAGCCTGCCAGACAGCGGGCGCGGCCGGGTTGTTTGTGACAACTTGTTTGTTCAGACGGCCTAGGGTGTCCTGACAATTCATATATCATCATCTTTTTGTGATAAAAGCACATCTGCTGCGTTAAAAAGCCTCGCAAGGTGCCCAATCTTGCTACGTTTTTTGCCTTGCATCTGCACTTTTATCACAAAAAATCTGAATAATTCTGAATTGTCCGGACACCCTAGGGTGTCCGGACAATTCGATTTACGGGTGTATTTTGCCCCTGAAAACGCATCTGCTGCGTTAAAAAGCCTCGCAAGATGTCCAATCTTGCTGCGTTTTTTGCCTGACATCTGCATTTTCAGGGGCAAAAATCTCCTCATAAACAAATGGTCAGGACACCCTAGGGTGTCCTGACCATTCGGTTTAAGGGTGTATTTTGCTCTTGAAACCGCAGCAGATGTGCTTTTAGTGCAAAAAAGATGATGGTATATGGCACATCAGGACACCCTAGTGTTTGCCCGAACGCCAAATCGACCAGATAATCCACAGGCTGTTGGCAAAGGCGAGCAGGTAGCCGATAAAGCCGATGAATTTAGAGCCGGTGTCGATGCTCATCACAATTGACGAGCCGATAATCAGCGCGGCGGTCACAATGCCCATGGTCAGGCGGTTGGTGGCTTTGTCGATTTGGTGGATGATGTGGTCGGCCTGCTTCAGATTGAGGCCGATGCTGATTTGGCCTTTTTGAATGCGGCGGCTGAGCCGGAACAGGTTTTGCGGCAGCTCGTCAACAGCTTGCAGCAGCGTTTGCATGTGCATTTTGCTTTTGCGCATCACGTGTTCGGGCGAGGCGCGCTCTTTGAATACTTCGGCAACAATGGGCTTGGCCTGTTCCAGCAATTCGGCACTGCCGTCGAGCCGCTTGACCACGCCTTCGAGTGTAATCAGCGATTTGAACAGCATCACCAGATCGCCGGGCAGGGTGAGGCCGTGTTGGCGCATGATTTGGGTGATGTCGTTGATAACTTGGCTGATGCGCAAATCGCGCATGGGCGTGTGTTCGTAGTTGAGCAGCATTTCGAGCACATCGGCGCCGAGCAGGTTTTCATCGGGTAATTCGCCCTGCGCCCAGTTGCTCAATACGTATTGCATGGTGAATTGGTCGCGGTGGGTGAGTGCGTTGATTAAGTCGATGATTTCGCGGCGGCGGGTGCTGCTGAGGTGGCCGACAAGGCCGAAGTCGATCAAGGTGATGCGGCCGGCATCGTTGACGAAAATATTGCCCGGATGGGGGTCGGCATGGAAAAAGCCTTGTTTGAGTATCATGGTAAACAAGGTGTCGGTAATGCGGTTGGCCAGGGTGCGGCGGGTATCGGCGGCCAGCGTGGCGGGGGTGAGGTTTTTGAGCAACTTGTCGCCGATAAATTCTTGCACCAGGATATGACGATTGGAATATTCTTGGTAAACTTTGGGAATATGAATGTATTCGTGGCCGGCAAAAGTGGCCTCAAAGCGCTGCATATAGCGCAGCTCTACCGATAAATCGGTTTCTTTGGCCAGACTGCGGGCGAAATATTGCACCATCTGCACCGGCTGGTAACGGCGTGTTTCGGGGATTTCCGATTCGATCAGGTTGGCCAGGTGGGTTAAAATGCGTAAATCAGCCTGTATGGTTGGCTCGATGTCGGGGCGCTTGATTTTAACCGCCACCACGGTGCCGTCGGCCAGCTCTGCGCGGTGCACTTGGGCGATGGAAGCGCTGCCGATGGGCTTGGGGTCGATGTGTTTGAACACTTCGTGATAAGGGCGGCTCAGGTGTGCCTCAATCAGAGCGCGGATGTCGGCGGTGGCAATCGGCGCCACATCACTTTGCAGCTGTTCGAATTCTTCTATCCATTCGGGGTTGAAAATGTCTACGCGGGTGGAGAGCACTTGGCCGAGTTTGACAAACGTGGGCCCCAGCTCCTCAAATGCCCGCCGGAAACGCCGCGGCGTGCTCATATAGCGGCTTTCGGGCAAGGGGCCGATATCGCCGGTTACGCTTTTGTGCGACAGCTTGATGCGCTGGACGAATTCGCCCAGGCCGTGTTTGGAAAGAATGGCGATGATTTCGCGCATCCGTGAAAAATCGCGCATGGCCAGTAGAGTTGGAATCATCATGATTTTGCTGTATTGTGTGCGCCTATAGAAGAATTAGGAACAGCATAGCACATAACGGGCGCTGCTTCTGCAAAAGGCGGAACCCCCTGCTTTGGCGGAAAATAAAGAAAAGGCCGTCTGAAACGCGTTCAGACGGCATCAGAATCAACGGAATGTATGTGCATGAATGATTGGAAGCGATTTTTTGTTATCTTGACCTCGGTTTGGATGCTGCTGTCGGCCGGAATGGCGCGGGCAGATGATTTGGAACAGTTTATCAACAACAACCAGGGCTTTGCCAATGCCGGCGGCGGCCGCGAAATCAGCCGCAATGAAGCCGACAACCTCATCGGCAGTGCCATGGGGCTCTTGGGCGTGGCTTACCGTTATGGCGGTACTTCGGCCAGCACGGGCTTTGATTGCAGCGGCTTTATGCAGCATATTTTCCGCCGCAGCATGCAAATCAGCCTGCCGCGCACGTCTGCCGAGCAGGCACGCATGGGTGTGGCGGTGAGCCGCAGCAATCTGCAACCCGGCGATATGGTGTTTTTCAACACCGCCGGGCGGCGTATCTCGCATGTGGGGCTGTATATCGGCAACAACCGTTTCATTCATGCGCCGCGAACGGGCAAAAGTATTGAGATTACCAGCTTGAGCAATAAATATTGGAACAGCAAATATGTTACTGCCCGACGGGTGCAAAAAAATGACCCGTCACGGTTTTTACAGTAAGGAAACAGCATGAGCATGCCGGAAATGCCGAAATGGTATGATGACGACGATCAAATCGTGTCGTGTACCGAAAAAATCAAGGTAATGACTGAAAACATGAGCGAGCTTTATCAAACCGCCCAAGATGCCTTTGAAGATGCGTTGTTGATGGGCTGTGGCGAAGCGCAGTTGCGCGATTACCTGCGCAGCCTGATTGACGGGCTGGAGAACCCTTATAAAAAGCCTAGGGTGTCATGATGTGTCATATATCATCATCTTTTTAACGCAGCAGATGTACTTTTATCACAAAAAATCTGAATCATTCTGAATTGTCAGGACACCCTAGGGCGTCCTGAACATTCGATTTATGGATTTTTGCTTCTGAAAACGCATCTGCTGCGTTTTCAGAAGCAAAAATCCCCTTGTAAATGAATGATCGGGATGTTCTAGCCGGTAGGGCATGGGCAAACGGAATCCGCATGGATTCTTTTTTTATTGTGTAAACAACGCTGCCGGGCTTTTCAGATGGCCTTTGTGCGGTTATGATTTACATAGTTTAACAACCCGGCCTTCTGCCGGAATGTGGAACACCGAGATGGTTTGGCGGCATGCAGGAAAAAAGAAAGAGGAATGGCATGATTAGGGCGTTGAGTATTATTTTCGGCTTTCTCGCATTGGGCGAGGGCGTGGTGTATTTTACCGGCATCAAGCTGCCGGGCAGCATTATCGGCATGGGGCTGCTGTTTGCCGCCTTGCAGGCGGGCTGGGTGAAAACCGCCTGGTTGCAGCAGATGGTGGATGTGTTGATGGGCAATCTGGCGCTGTTTCTGGTGCCGCCCTGTGTGGCCGTGATGAGCTATCTGGATGTGGTGGGGCGCGATTTTTTATCGATTTTCACTGCCACCATCGTGAGCACGTTTTTGGTGTTGTTTGTCAGCGGCAAAGTGCATGAGCTGGTGAGGAGGTATTGGTAATGGCCATGCTTTCCCATCCCGCGGTGCTGCTGTTTCTGACGGTAACCGTTTATTGGATGACCAATATCGTGCGCGCCCGCACCGGCAGTATTTTATGCAATCCGGTGGTACTCAGCTCTACCAGCATGATTGTGTATCTGAAAGTGTTTGGCATTGACTATGCCACTTATTATGAAGCCGGGCAGATGATTGATTTTTGGCTGAAGCCGGCGGTGGTGTCGCTGGCGGTGCCGCTTTATCTCAACTGGGAAAAAATCTGCAGCCAATGGTTGCCGATTATTGCCTCACAAGGCGCGGGCAGCATTACCGGTATTGTCAGCGGCGTGTACATTGCCAAGTGGATGGGCGCGGATCGTGAAGTGGTTTTGTCGTTGGCGGCCAAGTCGGTAACCAATCCGATTGCGATTGAGATTACCCGCACCATCGGCGGCATTCCCGCCATCACCGCGGCCACAGTGATTTTGGCCGGCATGATGGGGCAGATGGTCGGTTTCAAGCTGCTGCATGCCAGCACCATCCGCACCCCCACATCACAAAGCATTTCCATCGGCGCGGCTTCTCATGCGATGGGCATCAGTGCGGCCATGGAGCGCAGCCGCAAATTTGCCGCTTATGCCAGCTTAGGCCTGATTTTCAACGGCGTGCTTACCGCGGCGCTGGTGCCGTTGCTGATTCCGCTGATGGGGATTTGATAGGGTTGGATAGGGTGTTTTGACCATTCAGAATGATTCAGATTTTTTGTGTTAAAAGTACAGATGCCAGGAGCAAAAATCCCTTTATAAACGACACATCAGAACACTCTAGCGGTTTGAGGCCGTCTGAAAACACATGCTTTCAGACGGCCTCAAGTTTTTATCATACCCATTCACAAAAGTAAGCTGACAAGGCGAGTCAATGCCGTGAGATTATTTTTGTGCATGGGTTAAAGCGTTTTTTGCAGAGCCTGCATATTTAAGCGGGCGGATTCGGCAGGTTTAATAGCGCGGCATGTCGGTATCGATTTCGACAGACCAGGCGTCAATTCCGCCTTGCAGGTTGTAGACTTCTTCAAACCCCGCATCGGCCAAATACATGGCGCTGTAGAGGCTGCGCATACCGTGGTGGCAATACACCACAATCGGTTGGTCGTCGGGCAGCTCGTTGTGGCGCAGCGGAATCAGGTTCATCGGAATGTGGACATGGCCGCTCAGGGCGCAGATGGCTACTTCGTCGTCTTCGCGTACATCCAGCAACGTAAGCGGTCGGCCTTCCGCCAGCCATTGCTGTAATGCGGCCGGTGAGAGTTGGGGAATATTCATGTGTGGTTCTCATTCGTCAATAAGGTAAGGCCGTCTGAAATATGGTTGGACAAAGTTTCAGACGGCCTTGATGTTTGAGGGATAGCAATGAGAATGCTAGGGTATCCTGACCATTCATATATCATCATCTTTTTTGCGCGAAAAGCACATCTGTTGTGTTAAAAAGCCTCGAAAGATGCCCGATCTTGCTGCGTTTTTTGCCTGGCATCTGCACTTTTATCACAAAAAATCTGAATCATTCTGAATGGCCAGAGCACCCTAAGGCTCCAGGATATTTCGGCTTCAATCAGAAACTGAATTTGGCCGTAGGGGCATCGGTTTTGCTGGAAAGTTTGGGAATCAGGGTGTCAAACAGTGTGGTTTCCACAAAAGTATCGCCGTTGCGAACAAACCGGAGGGCGCGTTGCACCGGTGCATCGCCGACCACCACCACCATGCGGCCGCCGTTTTTCAGCTGTTGCAGCAGATTTTCGGGCACATTGTTGACGCCGCCGCCGATATAAATGGCGTCAAACGGTGCGCCAACGGCTTCGCCGGCGAGGCCGTCGCCGGTTTGGTAGGTGATGTTGCGGTAGCCGAGGCTGTCGAGCACGGCTTGGGCGCGCTGTTGTTGCGCAGTATCAATGTCGATGGTGGTAACGTTGGCAGCCATTTTACACAGCAGCGCCGCGGCATAGCCGGAGCCGGTGCCGATTTCAAGCACATTGTCGGCAGGCTGCAAATCTAAACCTTGAATCATGCGAGCCACGATTTTCGGCTCCAGCATGCTGCCACCATTGGGCAGCGGCAGGGTTTTGTCGGAATAAGCGTAGGGTTTTTGCGCATCGCTGACAAAAGCTTCACGCGGAATGTCGCCCAATGCGTCCAAAATACCGAAGTCCAGCACATCCCAAGGACGGATTTGCTGTTCTACCATATTGAAACGTGCTTTTTCGAAGTTCATGCTGTGCTCCGCAGTTGACGGTTATGTTATAGAGTGGGATAAAACGGCTTATCGCGTGATTATAATGGTTTTACTGCCGATTTAACAGTATTCATGCCGATTCTGAAAAGTAAGCCGGCCAGGTGGCGGGCGGTGGGGCGGTTTAAGGCAGCCGGGTTGTTTTTGAATGGGTATCAGACGGCCTGTTGGTGGTGTCGGGCGATGATGGCGGCCAGTTCGCCTAAATATTGCGCGTCGGTCGCGTCAAAACGACCGATGGTGTCGGCATCTGCGTCCAACAGCGCGAAAAGCTGCCCGCTACTGTTAAATACCGGCACCACAATTTCCGATTGCGATAATGCAGAGCAGGCAATGTGGTCGGGATGGGCGCCGACATCTTGCACCATCAGCGTATTGGCGGATGCCCAAGCCTGGCCGCATACGCCGCGGCCATAAGCAATACGCGTGCACGCCGGCGGGCCTTGGAATGGGCCGAGCACCAGCTGGCGGGTGTCGTGTTCGGGCAGATAAAAACCGACCCACAGCCAACCAAACGCCGTTTTCAATACAGCGGCAATATTGGCCAGATTGGCCGTCAGCGAAGGCTCGCCGGCAATCAAATGCTCGATTTGCGGCAGTATTTCGCGATAGAGGGCGGCTTTGTCGGTTTGGCGGATATCAAGAGTATGCATAGTCGGATCAAACAGGGTAAAGTAAATGATTCAAAACGCCCATCAAGCCGGTCGCTTTTGGGCATTGCGCCTGCATGCGCCTTTCTGGCTTGTTTTCAGACGGCCTATGGGTATTGTTGCGGCAGTTGCGGTTGCGGTCAAGCACCGGGGCTTGGCGGTTACGGCCGGCCCCTGTTTCGGGCAGATGCCGCAGCATCAGTATTGCTAATTTATTCATAATTTACTACACTTGATACCCGCTACACTTGATTACAATACCCGCTACACTTGATTACAAATGTAAGGCAGCAGGCGCGAGTGGGCACCTGAATCAGCAAATCAAAAAGGAACCAGCCATATGTGGTCGCAAAAATGGGTAATCGGCAATTGGAAAATGAACGGCCGTCTGCAAAACAATAATGCATTAATGCACCGTTTCCGCATTTTGCCTGCTGCCGACAAAGTTACCATCGGCCTGGCCGCCCCCACTGTTTACCTGTTGCAGCTGCACAATGCCATGCAGATTGTGTTGAATAACCGCATTCTTACCTGTTCGCAAGATGTCAGCCGCTTTCCCGGCAACGGTGCCTACACGGGCGAAGTGTCGGCCGAGATGATGGCCGATATCGGTGTGGATATCGTGCTCATCGGCCATTCTGAGCGCAGCCTGTATTTCGGTGAAAAAAACGAAATCCAGCGCCAGAAAATGGAAAACGTGTTGGCAGTCGGCCTCACACCGTTGTTATGCGTGGGCGAAAGCCTGCAAGAGCGGGAAGAGAATAAGGCCAAAGAGGTCATCGCACACCAACTCTCGATTTTGGCCGGGCTGAATACAAAAAATATCGCCGTTGCCTATGAGCCGGTGTGGGCCATCGGCACGGGCAAAGTCGCCACCATTGAGCAAATCGCCGAAATGCACGAATTTATTTATCAGCAGATATTGTCTTTGTGCGGAAGCGATGTTAGAATCCGCGTTCTTTATGGCGGAAGTGTGAATGCAGGTAATGCAGCCGATATATTCGCCGTGCCCTGCGTAGACGGCGCTTTGGTCGGCGGTGCATCATTATCTTATGATTCATTTACCTCCATTATTAATGCCGCACAAGAATCATAGAGATTATGGAAGCCTTTAAAACCGTTATTTGGATTGTGAACATCTTTGCCGCATTGGCCGTTATCGTGCTGGTGTTGATGCAGCAGGGCAAAGGTGCGGATGCCGGCGCAACCTTCGGTTCGGGAACCGGCAGCGCCCAAGGCGTGTTTGGTTCCGGCGGTAACGCCAACTTCCTGAGCAGAAGCACGGCTATCGCCGCAACCTTGTTTTTTGTAAGCTGCATGGCGCTGGTTTATATCCATACCAATGCAAAAAGCCACGGCTTGGATTTCAGCACGGTAGAACAAAGCCAGCCTGCACAAACGCAGCAACAGCCGCTGGAGCAGATTCCGGCACAAAACAGCGGTTCCTCACCGCAACAGTAATACAATTTGCAGCAGCCACAATTTAAAGTTTATGCCGACATGGTGGAATTGGTAGACACGCTATCTTGAGGGGGTAGTGACCCTAGGTCGTATGAGTTCAAGTCTCATTGTCGGCACCATCAAAAGAAAAACCGTCTGAAAATCAGGCGGTTTTTTACGTCTAATGCCGTTTAATCCCATCGTGCAAATCCTGATGAATAAAGGCTTGTGGCGTGATTTACTGGTGTGGTTATCCTGTTTCTCTTGTCTAATATCATCTAATGCCGTCTAATTGAATAAAGCATAAATTGGGGGTATATTTGGGGGTATTGAAAAATACCCCTGAAAAAATACCCCCAAATGCCACTAAACGACCGCCAAATAAAGAATGCAAAGCCGGCTGATAAAGCCTACAAACTGGCTGATAGTGGCGGCCTGTATCTGCAAATCACACCGGCAGGCGGCAAGCTATGGCGGTTGAAGTACCGTATAAGCGGCAAAGAGAAATTGCTTTCAATCGGTAAATACCCCGAAATATCCTTAGTGGAAGCGCGAGAAGCAGCCGAGAATGCCCGCCGTATGATTGCACAAAGCCAAGACCCCGCCGCCATGAAGCAACAGGCCAAACAAGAGCGTAAGGCAGCTTTGCTAAATAACTTTGAGAATTTGGCACGGCAATGGCATACCGAAAATCTACACCGCTGGAAGCAAAACCACGCCGCCCGTATTATGGCCGATATGGAAAAAGATGTTTTCCCACATATCGGTAAGATGGCGATTGATGAAATCAAAGTAGCAGACGTGAAAGCCGTCATCGAAAAAATACACCAGCGCGGGGCGAGTGTGAGCGCGGAAAAGATACGGCAATGGATAGGCGCGGTTTACCAACATGCCGCCAAGCTGGAATTAACCGACCGAAACCCAGCATTGCCATTGCGCGGCCACTTTGAGAAAAAAGAAACCACGCATATGCCCGCCTTGCCAAGAGAAGAATTGCCCGCCTTTTATCAAAAATTGCTGCAAGCGGATATAGACCACAAAAACCGCATAGCCATGCTGCTTACCATGCTGGTGTTTTTACGAAGCACCGAATTGCGGGGTGCAGAATGGCAAGAAATCGACCTTGAAAATAAGGTGTGGAACATTCCGGCCGAAAGAATGAAAATGAAACGCGGCCATGCCGTGCCGCTGGCAGATTGGACGTTAGCGCTGCTACAAGAGCTACACGCCCAAACAGGCCACACGCCCTACTTATTCCCCAGCCGCACCAAAGCACAAGGATTTATTTCAGATGCTACATTAACCCGCATTATCGAGCGTATAGGCTACAAAGGCATTGCCACGCCCCACGGTTTCCGCTCACTAGCAAGCAGCATTCTGAATGAGCAGGGCTATAACCGTGATGCCATTGAAAGGCAGTTAGCCCACATTGAAGAAAACAGGATTAGAGCAGCCTACAACCGAGCCGACTATATGGCCGAGCGTATCGAATTTATGCAATGGTATAGCGACTTTTTGCGCGGCCATTATCAGGAAGCACTAGCCATGCTTGAAGCAGGCGGAGAAACAAAGGCCGTCTGAAAACACACCAGCCCCGCCGCTGGTGTTTTTTTTATATCGTTCTTTTTTTATATCGTTCTAAGATGAATTTTATACGGTTTGCAGCCTGAAAAAATACAGCCCTGCCCGTTTACAATGCGGCGGGGCTTTTTGTTGCCTGTATTGTGCAACGCCGTTTAATGCCGTCTATTGCATAATTAAGCGCAGGTACATTATCCTAGTTCCAAGCAAGAAAAAAACATCATGCAAACCATGGCGAGCCGTGAATTTAACCGGCACAGCGGAAAGGCGAAGCAGGTAGCACAAACCGCGCCGGTTATCGTAACCAAGTGGGGCGAGCCTGAATTTGTATTGATGACTTATGCGGAATATCTGAAATTGACCGGCCAAACACAGGAAACGGAAAAGGCCGTCTGAAAAGTTTACCGCCACACCTAGCCCGCGATTAACTACCAACGGCGAAAACAGGGCATTTCCCAGCCTTGCCGGTGTGGTTTTGATTTTGATGGGACATTTCATTCAATGACAAACCTTTATTGCTTTATTTGGTATTAAAAGGATTGATTTATGAGCACTTGGAACGAACAGGATTTATCAGAATATTTTCAAAATCCTAATAGTTATAGCATTATTGATGTTCAAGATTTACAAGACGCTAGAGGTATTGAAGATTTTAATCAAGATGATTTTTTCAATGAATGGGAAGCGGAAGAAGTTATTATCAGAGAGCTTGAAGAAAGGATGCGCCCCGATGATGCACAATTGATAGGGAAATATTTGAGAGAATCTAAAGAAATGCACGCAAGAATAAAGCGTTTGCGTGATAAATTAATACAAGAGCTATCAGAAGCTACAAAACTAAAGAAGCATCTTCAGAACAAGGCTAAAAGGGATGAGCTTGCAAGGGAAAATATTAGCCTCAAGCAAGAAATTGATTTGCTAAGGGAGCAAATAGATACAAATAAAGATGATAGTTTGACTATGTTAAAAATGGAAAATATCAGGTTGATATTGCAGAATAAAACGCTAAAAAAGCAATTGGACTTTGAGCATAAGAAAAGGCAGGCATTAGATAAATCAAAGAGAGTAAGAGGGACAAAAAAGTTATCAAGAAAATTAAAGTATGCTGCTATCGAAGCTGTTAAGGCAGAGCAGGAAGCAAGATTGGCAATTCAACAAACTAAAGAAACAATCACAAATAGGGCTAGAAAAGCAGGTTTAGCCAAGCAAAGCCCTTATGAGAAAGCAGGGACAATCAAGGCTGTAAACGAATTACTAGCAGAAAAACAAGATTTGCTAAAGCAGCGCGGTGGTAAGGCAGCGTTGAACAAGATGATTTTAGACCTTATCGCAATAGGGGATATTCCCGCACCAAATACGCCATCAGCAAAGACCGTTGATTCATGGATAGATAAATTCAGGAAGACCCAATCAGCAAGCTGATTTGCCCTAATCAGCACGCTATTTCATGAAATCAACACGCTACCGGCTTAAAGCCGCCCCGATGGGCGGCTATTCTTTTGCCTATGGATAACAACCCGATAGGAAAAAACACAATGCAAGCAAATAAACTTATCCGCGCTAAAGAATGCGCCAACCTTTTCGGCGTTTCTGTTTCCACATGGTGGAACTGGAACAACCCAAAGAGTCGCCATCACCGCGCCGACTTGCCCCGCCCGATTAAAGTAGGGGAAAACAGCACCGCGTGGCTGGAAAGTGAAATCAGCGACTATATCGGTAATTTGGCCGCCAACAATCGAGCATAAAGGGGGGCGTTATGGAACAAAAAAACAGCCGCCCAAACACCGGCACCAACACCAGCATTTCAGACGGACTCAACCACGCCCGCCATGATAACCGCTTTTCCCCTGCATCTCAATGTGGCGAAATCCTAGCTATTTTGCAGAGCGGCCAAAGCATCACGCATTACCAAGCGGCGCAAATGGGCATTATGGGCTTTCCGGCACGAATCAGTGAATTGCGGGCAGCCGGTTATCCCATTATCTGCACCATGCAGCCACACGTTAACAAGCACGGCAAGACCGTGAAGCATGGCATTTTTACGCTGGCAGTAGAGAAAGGGGCAATAGCATGAAATTGCTTATTTTGAACTATAACGGCGGCGGAATTACCGCCAATCGTGAAGCATGGTTCAACGCTACCGAAATTGCCGCGCATTTTGGAAAACAGGTTTACGAATGGTTACGCCTGCCCGAAACGGAGCGATACATAGCCGCTTTATGCAAACGTGAAGAAGAAAAGCAGGAAAATTCAAATACGGGAAAATCCCGTATTACAAAAAGCAGTTTTATCAGAAGCAAGCGCGGCAATAACGGCGGCACATGGTTACACCCGAAACTAGCCATAGTATTTGCCCGCTGGTGTGATGTTGATTTTGCGGTTTGGTGTGATGAGCAGATTGCAAACATCATCAGCGGGGGCAAAGTGTGGCAAGCAGAGCGTAAGGAAAGCAAGATAGGCTTTCAGATTATGGCCGAAGTTTTGCAAGCACAGCGTGAGGCAGAAGGCAAGGCAACAGAAAGCCATCATTACAGCAATGAAGCGTTATTGTGCAATGAAGCATTAAGCGGCCGCCGTAAGGCACTTAAGCGCAACAGCTTGGATAAAGAGCAGTTATCCATGTTGGTAAAGCTTGAAGCACGCAACACAGTATTGATTGCAAACAACCGCCCCTACCAAGAGAGAAAAGCCGTGTTGTTCGATATGGCCGCACCGATACGGCAGCGTTTTCAGGCGGCCTTAACAACAGGAGCAACAGTATGACGCCAAAGCAAGAACAGTTTGAGTATAAGGCGCATCATTGCGTAACCGTTGATAATGTTATCGTGGGCAGAAGCAGGCACGGCAGGCAGCACCAAGCGCACCTACTACACCGCAATAATCGTGTTTTTGGTAGTATTTTTCAGTAATTTATCAGCACCATTAAATTCAGACGGCCTATTTTCCAACAAAAAAACACCGCTTAATCAACCCTTTAAATTTTGGCAGGCATTTGGCGCTTGCGAAGCAGAAAGCAATAGGTCAATAATACGGCAATCTGTTCAATAGCAGATTCAGCCGTGAGAAGCTGAACAAACAGGCAAGCAGCCGCCCCATTCTTCACAAGATTGAAGCGGATTTTGTACGCTTGCATTCCCCTTGCATTATCTCTTTCAATGGTAAGCGGGGGCAAAGTAAGGCTATGCCTTGCTGGTTCTGTTTGCCAGTTTCTCACCCTTTGCCCTTTGCTTGCCGCCCCGCAACCGTGAGAAGTTGCAGCGGCTTGATTAAGCCAAACAGAAAGAGAGCATTCAAATGCAAAACCATCAAGCACAGGCTGCAAAGCCTATCCGCAGCGCATTCACGCGCCCGATTATTTCTCAAAAAATCCGCAGCTTTGACACCCTTGCCGAAGCAGGCCGCCATATCGAGCGCCTGCAACGCATTAACCGCCCTTACCGTTTCAACATCATTCAGGCCGGCCGCCGCTGGTGTGTTTGCCGTATCGTATCGGGGGAGGTGTAACCATGAATCATAGCGCCGCTTATCGTGTTTGCCGCGAAACATGGGATACCGACCAACCACACACCAGCTACACCGTTGAAATCATGCGCCCTGACAATCAGAGCTGGCAGCGTATTGCCGTTGCTGATACACGTGAGAGCGCATTACAGGCCGCGCGTTTGTTTTGCAGTCGTTACGGCTGGCAGCTTTCAGACGGCCACACGCCAAACTAACCCCCGATAACCGCCCCTTGCTATTGCTGATATGCGTTACAGCAGGGAGAAATGACATCTTCAATTTGGCGCGTGTTTTGGTAAGCAATTGATTTTATTGAATACCTCAAAAGTGAGGAATCATGAAAACCAACACCAGCACCGCCGGAAAGTGAGCAAATATTATGAAAACCAACAACAGCACCCCTAAAACCATCAACACTGTTGCAGGCTATACCTGCCTTGGAAGCTTGCTGGATAACCTGTTCAAACTGGCCGAGCCGCAGATTAAGCAGCTAGGCAAACGCGATACGGAGGCATTAGCCGATTTAATGCGGGGCGCATCAAGCCACTTGAGCGATATTCAAACCAGCATGGGTGCAGTAATGGCGGCGATGCCGAAAGACGATTTAGAGTTACAAGGCGTAGAAATATATCACGGCTTAACCCAAACGCTGCTATTGGGTGAGAGCCAAGACATTTTAAGCAGGCTGGCCGATGATTTGGCTGATTTGGCCTTTACCGCCGATCAACGCGCCTGAAAGGATAACCGCCATGAAATACGCTATCCGCACCGCTTTGAGCGCCGCTGTTGTGATGACCGCCTATGCTTGCAAGCCCGCCACGGCCGAGCCGATGGCAGCAGAGCAGGCCACCACATGGGAGCAAGTCTATACCGCCGACCCGATGGCCGCCGTGGTTTATGATCCGACACCGAAAGGAGCAGCGAAATGAACTACACCGACAAACTGATTCACACCACCTTACTTGAGCAGAGCGCCGCGCATATCAAACGCGCCACCCGCCACCAATTGGACAACATTCAGGCTGTTTTGCAGAAAGCCAAAGCAGAGCGTGACGGAGCGGAGGCCATGCTAAACGCTATCACGAGCACAACAGCCACCGCCTGCAACACGCCGCAGGTATTGCGCGAAGCACAACAGGCTGTAGCCACCCATACCGAGCGGCTGCAAGCGCTGCAAGCCATGATTGAAGCACAAGAAACCTTTCTTGACGGCTTGGAAGCGATAACGGGCCACAATGGGAGTAGCCGCCATGAAGCTTAACGCCGACACCGTGAGGGCTGAAGCACAACACCGCTGGCACGGTATTTTAACCGCGCTTGGTGTGCCGTCTGAAAGCCTGACAAACCAACACCGGCCATGCCCCGCATGTGGCGGTAAAGACCGCTTCCGCTTTGACGACCGAGACGGTAGCGGTTCGTTTATTTGCAATCATTACGGCAATGGTGCCGGTGACGGCTTCCACTTTGTCATGCACTTCTTGGATTGCGATTTTCCTACCGCCCTGAACCACGTTGCCGGCGTTTTGGGCTTAACCGCCGCCGCGCCGATTCCGCAAATCTTCATTAAGGCTGAAAACAAGCCCGCAGAGCGCATTCAAGACAAACAGGCTAGGTTGGTATCAATTTGGAACAAATCGCAGCCCTTGAGCGAAATAGACCCCGTAGCAGCTTATTTGCGGGGAAGGGGCTTGACCCTGAACGGCTTGCCACAGATGTTACGCTATGCCGAATTGCCCTACTGGACACAGCTTGCAGACGGCACACCGCAGCAAATCGGCACACATCCCACCATGTTGGCCGCCATCTGCAATCTTGACGGCGAAATACAGGGCTTGCATCAAACCTATCTCAAACCCGCATGGATAAAACCATATGGCGAAAACGGCAACCATACGCCCACCTTTACCAAGCTGAACACCCACCATCCCGAAACAGGCGCAAGCCTACCCGCCAAAAAGATGCAGAGCCGCTACAAGGGCGCATTGACAGGGGCAGCGGTGCAGCTATACCAGATGAATGAACAAGGCCGCTTGTGTGTGGCAGAGGGCATAGAAAGCGCCCTAGCCGCACGCGAGTTATTCTGCCTGCCCGTGTGGGCGTGTTTGAGTGCAGGCGGCATGAAAGCGCTGACGCTGCCTGATGGGCTGCAAGAGCTGCTGATTGTGGCAGACCATGACACACCGCGCCCTATTGGTTACGAAGCCGCCCACAGCTTAGCCGTGCGAGCCATCAAACAAGGCATCAAAGTCAAATTGTGGCAGCCGCAAGATACAGGCGATGCACTAGACGAGCTGAACAAGCGCAAGCGCCCCGCATGGGCAATCGGGCAGCAGTTAAAACCGTCTGAAAACTTAGTAAAAAGTAGTATTTAATCAATTTCAGACGGCCTCAAATGCTTGCATCAAAACCATAGAAGCCGTCTGAAAACAGGAGAGCAGCCATGACCCGACACCAGCAACGCGAAACCGATTGAATCACCGATTTTCTTGCAGCCTTGCCGCCCGATTATGAAACTTTGGGCGACGGCACGGAGCAACTGGCAGAGCGGATAGAAGCTGAAAGCAAGGCATATCAGCAAGCCTTGGCAGAAAGCGAAACAACCGATCAAACAGATAAAAAAAAGCCGCCTGATTATTTCAGACGGCCCACCCAAAACACTATTTAACACCAGGAAACAATAGCATGAAAAGTGCAGATATTATATCAAAAAACACCGGCAATCAGGCCGAAAACGCCTTGATATTTGGCAAAGAATCAGCATTGCCGCACAGTAATCAAGTAACGGAAATACTGCATGACGGCATCAAAACCGCCACCAACGAAGCTGCCGCCGCAGGGCTGATTAACATAGCCGACATTGAGCCGTTTACCATCAAGCCGCGCTATGTTTGCGACAGCAGAGGCGTGTTTTACATTGGCACAAAAACCATAGAGGGCGAAACCGCAGAAGCCGACCCATTGCGCCTATCCGACACAATCGACCTTGTCGGCAGCGGTGCAGATGCCGACGGCAACTATTACCGCGTGATTCAATACCGCGATAAACTCACCCGCCAAAACAAAACCGCCGCCATCCCCGCCGCCGATATCGGCACCAACCAAGGCTGGCAGCGCTTGCAGGCATGGGGCATTACCATTCTTTCAGGCCGCACCAAGCGCGAGCGGCTGGCCGACTATCTGCAAGAGCAAGGAAGCAAGACACAATACATTATCACCCAAACAGCAGGTTGGAATAATGGCGCGTATATCTTGCCCAGCGGCGAAATCATCCAGCCAAGTAATCAAGACACTAAAATCATCTACCACGGCGACAAAAGCCAAGCCGCCGCCTACCAACAATCGGGCAGCCTTGAGCAATGGCAGGCCGAAATAGCGCAATACGCAGCAGGCAACAGCCGCCTATGCTTAGCCCTAGGCACAGCTTTTGCCGCCCCCTTGTTATCGCTGCTGAACGCAGAAGCAGGCGGCTTCCATCTATACGGCGATTCATCAGACGGCAAAACCACCGCCGCCCGTGTTGCCTTGAGCGTGTGGGGCAATCCATCCGAAACCCTGATGACATGGCAAGGCACAGGGCTGGCCTTTTCCAACACCGCCGCCGCCCGCAACGATGGCCTGTTGGTGTTGGACGAAATCAACCAAGCCGCCCCGCGCGTAATCGGCAATACCGTTTACGGCATCATGAACGGCATCAACAAAGCACAAGGTGCAAAAGACGGAGGCAACCGCCATCAAAGCCGCTGGCGCGTATTGCTGCTTTCCACAGGCGAAAAGACCCCCGACAGCATCATGCAGGGCTTGCATGATACCGAATGGAACGCAGGCCAAGCCGCCCGTTTACCCTCAATCCCCGCCTTTGCCAAGCACGGCATTTACGACACCCTGCACCACCACGCCAGCGGAGCAGAATTGAGCGAGCATCTGCAACAGGCTGCCGCCCATTACCACGGTACAGCAGGCTGCGCATTTATCCGCCAGATAAACACCGACACACCCGCCAAAGTACAAGAACGCATCAACGCCTTTATGCAGACCATGCCCGAATTGAGCGGCCAAGCCCGCAGAGTAGCAAAACGCTTCGCCCTTGCCGCCGCCGCCCTAGAGCTGGCCGCCCCCGTAACAAGCTTAGCCGCAGGGGTAGGCATGGCAGGTGTAAAACAATGCTTCGATGCTTGGCTGGCACGCACAGGGGCAGGCAAACATGAAGACATGCGCATTATCAAGCAGACAGGCGATTTTATGCAGGTAAACGCCGATTCATTGCGCTTTATCGGCTGGAACGACCAACAGCCCCACACCAACACCAATCATGCAGGCTACCGCAAAGAAGCCGCTACTCAAGACGGCGAGCCGCAATACTGGATTATTCCCGCCGTGTTTGAAAGCGAAATCTGCCAAAGTTTCGAAACACAGAAAGTTTGCGCCGTATTGAATGAAATCGGCTGGCTGGTGAAACCTGAAAAAGGCTGGAAGCAAAAGAAATACCGTAAAGGCCGCTTTTATGTGCTGGAGGGCATAGAGCCACCCGAAAGCACCAACCAAGACTAAGTCACTTCAAACGACCACCAAAAACAACACCAGCCCCGCCGCTGGTGTTTTTTATCGTTTAATTCCGTCTAATACCGTCTAAACAAATGGACAAGCACAAATAAACCCGTTATGATTTGTATATACAGAAAGGGGAGTCATGTTAAGCATATCTGAAGCGGTGCAAATCAAGATAGTAACGCGCCATAAAGTTAGTGAAGCGGAGATACATGAAGCCTTTGCCAACCGAGACGGCGGCATATTGGAAGATACGCGCGCCGAAAACAAAACCATGCCGCCTACATTATGGTTTATCGCCGAAACCTATAAAGGCCGCTTATTAAAAATTGTCTTTATTCAAGATGGCACAAACACCATCATCAAAACCGCGTATGAGCCAAACCGTGAAGAAATACGCATTTATGATAAATACAAGGATTAACGCCATGAACAGCCAAGACGAAATGCACAAAGACACCGAAAAATGGGAGAGCCGAGAATTGGGAGCAAGCGAAGCACACGCCCGCCGCGCCGATATAGATTTGAACGCCCTAGACGAATCACTAGGCTTAAAGCCTATTTCAATCCGTTTGCAGCAGGGCATGATAGACGATTTGAAAGCTATTGCTGCCTTTCACGGCATAGGCTATCAGCCGTTGATTAAGCAGATTTTGGCGCGTTTTATCGAGAGCGAACAAAAAATGCTGGCTAATGAGCTGATACGCGAAACACTAAAACAGCGCGAAAGCCAAAACAGCAATGCTGCATAATCGACGTATGCCAAACCGACAAGCAGCCGAAACACAAACACCAGCCCCGCCGTTGGTGTTTTTTATCGGCCGCAGCCAAGGCCGAAAATAAGCGGTTTAAGCTGCTTTACCATTGAAGCGGACTTTATTCCTTACCCGCCATCCAATACACCCATAATCGCCGCTTTTCCATCTAGCCGGCCATTCATACTTTCAGACGGCCATGCAGTCAAACAAACGGCCATGATTTCCTATTAAGAAACAATCAGGCAAAAAACATAGCCATTGTTGAATTTGAAAAACGCCATACGCGCGAGAAAAACGTTTTTAGGTTGGTATGGTTGGTATGATTCCTTGAAAGCCTTTATCCATGCGGGTTTCAGCATACCAACCTAAGGAAAAACAGGTTGGTATGGGGTTGGTATGGTTGGTATGGCTTTATAATCAACAGGTTACAAAGTTAAAAATGAATCATACCAACGCATACCAACCAAAAAATATCTAGGTTGGTATGCTGAAAGCCTTTATCCATGCGGGTTTGAGCGATTCATACCAACCATACCAACCATACCAACCTACTTTTGCATTCTTATACGGTGTTTTGGCTTAAATCTTGTGTTTTATACAATAAAGATACCGATACCGATATAATTTCTATATCAAAGCAGATATACAGCCCGTGAAGAAACTGGCATTATCCGCAATATCCGCCGGCACAATATGTTTAAAAAATCCCGTTTTATAAATATATTGTCTTGATATGTACGCACGATAAACATATACTGAAAATATCTTTATTTTTTTGCGGATTAATAAACATGACAACCTTTGACGCTTGGAGAGCAGATAAACCGTACAACGGCTTGCCGACTTTACCGCCGAAAGAAGACATTGAAACCAAGAGCGTATTAAAGCAATGTATCAAAGCCCGAGCTGCTTTAGCAGAGCTAAAACAGGCGGCAGAACTGATACCCAATCAAGGAATGCTGATTAACACCTTACCGATTATGGAAGCAAGGGCAAGTTCAGAGATTGAAAACATCGTAACAACTACTGACAAGCTGTTTCAGTATATGCGGACGGAAAGCCAAACAGCAGACCCCGCCACCAAAGAGGCCATGCGATACAGAAGCGCATTATTCCTAGGCGTTCAGTCGCTTGACAACAAGCCTTTATGTACCAAAACCGCCCAACTGGTATGCAGTGAAATCAAAGGGCGCGATATGGATATACGGAAAATTACAGGCACGGCTTTAAGGGCTGACGGTAGCGGACGTATCATCTATACCCCACCTGAAGGAGAGCAGATTATCCGTGAGAAGCTGGCCGATTGGGAGCGGTTTATACATGACAACCCGAATCTTGACCCGTTAATCATCATGGCCGTCGCACATTACCAATTTGAGGCCATCCACCCGTTTCCAGACGGTAACGGACGCACAGGCCGCATCTTGAACAGTTTGATGTTGATTGAAAAAGAATTGCTTGGCTTACCGATTCTATACTTGAGCCGATATATCATTGAGCATAAGGCAGACTATTACCGCCTATTGCTGGAAGTTACCGAAAAAGGCAATTGGGAAGAGTGGGTTATGTATATCCTTGCAGGAGTAGAAGACACCGCCAAGTGGACGATTGCCAAAATCGAAGCGATTAAAAAGCTGGCAGAGCATACCCGCCTTTATATTCAAACAGCCTTGCCGACCGTTTACAGTCATGAGCTGGTGTCATTGCTGTTTGAGCAACCTTATACCCGTATTACCAACCTTGAAGATGCAGGCATCGCCAAGCGGCAAACCGCATCACGCTACTTACAGTCACTGATTGAAGCAGGCGTATTGAATGAAATCAGAGTAGGCAGGGATAAACTGTTTATACACCCCAAACTAATGGAACTCTTGAGCGGCAACAATAACGAATTTTCCCGCTATCCCATCTGATACTTGAGGAAATCCGCCGCCATCAACAAAGGCCGTCTGAAAAATGATGCAGGCGGCCTTTGCTGATTTGTGCAGGTGAGAGAAAAACAGGGTGAAAAATGGGTGACTTTTGCAAAATGGGGGTATTTTTGGGGGTATTGGGAATATTGTTGAAAAATATACTGCTTTAAATCAATTGGATAATTGATTGATTCAAGTCTCATTGTCCATCAAAAGAAAAACCGTCTGAAAATCAGGCGGTTTTTTTACGTCTAATGCCATAAACCAAGATTCAAGCAGGGCAGGGCTTTCAGGCTGACAAGGTACGTTTTAAAATGGCTTCAATCGTCTAATGCAATAAAATACCCTCTAATTGAATAAACCAAAAAACGGGGGCATATTCAGTTTCAGACGGCCTTTGATTTTGGTGGCTGTATTCAATGAGATTTGCAAGCTCTGTTGGTGATGGTTGCTTTTGTGGCGAATTTGTGAAGAGGGCGGGCGTTGTCAAGATTCTGTCATCAAATTGTTTTATTATGCCATGATAAGCATTCATGCCGATTCTGGCTGATGATTGTCACCGGGCGGATGCCGTCTGTTGCGGGCCGTTAATCGGGCGGTCGTCTGATTCAGAGTGGGTGTTATTTAGATTTTTTCAGGAGAAGGCGATGGCCGAACATATTTCATCCCATTTTAATCAGGAGCTCGAAAGCGTGCGCACGGAGGTGATGCGCATGGGCGGCCTGGTTGAGCAGCAGTTGCAGTCAGTGTTGTGCGCATTGGCTCATGCTGATGCTTCGGGGTTGACGGCGGTAATCGACGGCGACAGTGTGATTAATGATTTGGAAGTGTCGATTGATGATGCTTGCCAAACCATTATTGCCCGCCGCCAGCCGGCAGCGGGGGATTTGCGTTTTGTGTTGGCGGTGAGCCGGGTGATTGTGGATTTGGAGCGTATCGGCGACGAGTTGAAAAAAATTGCACTCAATGCTTATGAATTGTTGCAAAACAACCGTATTACCGCCACCGAGCTGTATGACACCCACCGCATTGCCTCGATGACTGCGCCGATGATCAGCCGTGCGTTGGATGCGTTTGCCCGTCTGGATACCACCGCGGTGCTGGATTTGCATGAAAGTGACCGCAAGCTGGATATGGATTACCGCAACCAAACCCGCTCGCTGGTAACCAATATGATGGAAGAGCCGCGCAATATCAGCACATGGATTGATGTGATGATGATGAACAAGGCGGTGGAGCGTATCGGTGATCATGCGGAAAACATTGCCGAGCATGTGGTGTATCTCACCCGCGGTATTGATGTGCGCCATACGCCGATTGATAAAATCAAACAGGATTTGTCTGAATAAAGATGAAGTTGTTTGGTGGCGGCAAGTTTCAAGTCAGCAGATTCGGCAGCCTAAGGGCTGCTTTTTTTGTGGTTTTCAGACGGCCTGTGCCGTCATGGCGTAAACCGCATGATGGCTGCGGTTGTTACAGGTGTTGGATGTAGGCTTCGGTTTGTCATCTTGTGCGGGTTTTTGTTATCTTTTTTTAATTGTGGCTTTAAATTTAATTGATATAAATCAGTTGCATATATTTATCTGATGGTAAAACTGTAATGCTTTGTAACCATTGTCACACGCTTGCAACAATGCTTTCTTAAACTGGCGGCGTTAACCAAACATCTTTTTTAAGAGAGAGCACATTATGCAAATTCGTACCCTGACCGCTGCTTTGATTACTGCTTTTGCCGTTGCTGCCTGTGGCGGTTCGGACAACAGCGCACCTGCCACCCAGCAAGAGGCGGCTTCTGCAACTTCTGCTGCCGCCGGCGAGCAGGTGAGCCTGGATGTTACCGGTGCGGGCGCATCGTTTCCGCAGCCGATTTATGTGCAATGGGCGCAGGCTTATCAAGGCGAAACCGGCGGCCGTATCAATTACCAGTCTATCGGTTCTTCGGGCGGTGTGAAGCAGATTACTGCCAAAACCGTTGATTTCGGTGCCTCAGATTCGCCGATGAAAGCCGAAGATTTAGAAAAAGAAGGCTTGGTTCAGTTTCCGACCGTTATCGGCGGTGTGGTGCCGGTGGTGAATGTGGAAGGCATCAAACCGGGCGAATTGAAGCTGACCGGCGATGTGTTGGCCGAAATTTATTTGGGCAACATCACCCGCTGGAATGATCCGAAAATCGCGGCCTTGAATGAAGGCTTGAGCCTGCCGGATGAGCCGATTACCACTGTATTCCGCTCCGACGGCTCAGGCACCAGCTTTATCTTCACCACTTACTTGAGCCAGGTTTCGCCGAAATGGCAGGAATCTGTGGGTGCGGCCAATACGGTGAAATGGCCGACTTCGGGCTCGGGCGCGGCCGGCAAGGGCAACGAGGGCGTTTCCACTTATGTTAACCGTGTGAAAAACTCAATCGGTTATGTGGAATATGCCTACGCCAAACAAAATGCCATGTCGCATGTGCAGCTGCAAAACAGCGCCGGCAATTTTGTACAGCCTTCGCAAGAAACCTTTGCCGCCGCGGCTGATGTTGATTGGAAGAGCGTGCCCGGATTCAGCCTGGTGCTGACCAACCAGCCTGCCGAGCAAGCCTGGCCGCTGGCTGCCGCCACGTTTATCTTGGTGCATAAAAAACCGGATGATGCGGCCAAAGCCAAAGCGGCTTTGAGCTTCTTCGACTGGGCTTACAAAAACGGCGATGATGCGGCCGCCAAGCTTGATTATGTGCCGCTGCCGGCTTCTGTGAAAGATTTGGTGCGCGAAGAGTGGAAGCAGGTAACCGATGCAAACGGTGCGGCGGTTTACTAAACGCTGAAAACAGGCCGTCTGAAAGCTATCCGGCGGTAAGGATGGTTTCAGACGGCCTCAAGTTTGACGGGGCAATCATTCACTTGCTTGAAAACATTTATAAAGAACACGCTTATGAGCTCTCTGCAACAAAAGCTCAAGCAGCAGCGGCTGCTTGACACCTTGTTTGTCGGCACCACCCGGTTTTTTGCCTTTTTGGTATTGGCGAGCTTGGGCGGCATTCTGATTTCGCTGATTATCGGTGCGCTGCCCAGTATGCGCGAATTTGGGTTTGGTTTTTTTACTTCTTCCAATTGGGATACGGTGCAGAGCCAATACGGCGCATTGGCACCGATTTACGGCACCGTGGTCACTTCCGCGATTGCTTTGCTGATTGCCGTGCCGGTCAGCTTCGGCATTGCCGTGTTTCTGACCGAGCTGTGCCCGGCCGTGTTGCGCCGTCCGCTCGGTATTGCGGTGGAGTTGCTGGCCGGTATTCCCTCGATTATTTACGGCATGTGGGGCCTGTTTGTGTTTGCCCCGTTTTTTTCCGACTACATCCAGCCTTTCTTTATTAAATATTTCGGCGGTTTGCCAATCATCGGCTCACTTTTCCAAGGGGCGCCGATGGGCATCGGCATGTTTGCCGCCGGCCTGATTCTGGCGATTATGATTATTCCGTTTATCGCCTCGGTGATGCGCGATGTGTTTGAAGTGACCCCGCCGATGCTCAAAGAATCGGCCTACGGTTTGGGCTCGACCACTTGGGAAGTGGTGCGCTATGTGGTGCTGCCCTATACCAAAGCCGGTGTGGTCGGCGGCATTATTCTCGGCCTCGGCCGTGCGCTCGGCGAAACCATGGCGGTAACGTTTGTGATCGGCAACACCTTCAACATCAGCACCAGCCTGTATCACTCGGGGGTATCGATTACTTCGGCGCTGGCCAATGAGTTTGCCGAAGCGGTCGACCCGCTGCATTTGTCGTCACTGCTGTATTTGGGCTTGATTTTGTTTTTGATTACCTTTGTGGTGTTGTGTATTTCCAAAATCATGCTGTTGCGCATGCAGCGCAATGAAGGCCGCTCACATTAAGCTTTAAGGAAAACGTTATGCAAAGCAGTATGAACAATGCGGTTTACCGCCGCCGCCGTGTGGTCAGCAAGTTTAATCTGGCCATGGCCTGGCTGACGATGGCTTTCGGCCTGTTTTGGTTGGGCTGGATTTTTTACACCTTGTTTTACGAAGGCTTCAACGGCTTGGGTTCGAGCATTTTTCTGCTCGACACGCCGCCGCCGGGCATGGAAGGCGGTTTGCGCAACGCCATTTTGGGCAGCTTGCTGATTACCGTGTTCGGCCTGCTTATCGGCACGCCCATCGGCATTTTGTGCGGCATTTTTCTGGCCGAATTCGGGCAGGGCAGCAAGCTGGCTTCGGCAACGCGCTTTATGAACGATATTCTGCTCTCGGCACCCTCTATCGTCATCGGTTTGTTTATTTATGAGCTGGTGGTGGTGCGGCAAGGGCATTTTTCCGGCTGGGCCGGCTCGTTTGCCTTGTCGCTGCTGGTGATTCCGGTGGTGGTGCGCACCACTGAAAACATGCTCAAGCTGGTGCCCAACAGCCTGCGCGAAGCGGCTTATGCGCTGGGCACGCCGAAATGGCGGCTGGTGATGATGGTAACGCTGCGTGCGGCCAAAGCCGGCGTGCTGACCGGTGTATTGCTGGCGTTTGCGCGCGTGTCGGGCGAAACCGCGCCGCTGTTGTTTACCGCGCTGAACAACCAGTTTTTCAGCGCCAACATGAATCAGCCGATTGCCAACCTGCCCAATGTGATTTACCAGTTTGCCATGAGCCCGTATAACGATTGGCACGAGCTGGCTTGGGCGGCGGCGCTGCTGATTACGCTGACCGTGTTGTTTGCCAATATTTTGGCGCGCTTTATCGGCAGCCGCAAACATTAAACATTGATGCCGTCTGAAACCATACACAATATTGATATTCAAGGAAAACTCATGCAAACCAAAATCGCCGTACGCAATTTCAATTTTTATTACGGCTCTTTCCAGGCATTGAAAGACATCAACATGGATATCCCCGCCAACAAGGTTACGGCTTTTATCGGCCCTTCCGGTTGCGGCAAATCCACCCTGTTGCGCACCTTCAACCGCATGTATGATCTTTATCCCGGCATGCGTGCCGAGGGCGAATTGCTGCTCGACGGTAAAAACATTCTCGGCAAAGACGTTGATTTGAACCTGCTGCGCGCCAATGTGGGCATGGTGTTTCAGAAGCCGACCCCGTTTCCGATGTCGATTTACGACAACGTTACCTTCGGCGTGAAGCTGTATGAAAAGCTCAACAAAAGCGAAATGGACGACCGTGTGGAATGGGCTTTGAAAAAAGCCGCCCTGTGGGAAGAGGTTAAAGACAAACTCAAGCAGAGCGGCAATTCGCTTTCAGGCGGCCAGCAGCAGCGCTTGTGTATTGCCCGCGCGGTGGCGAGCAAGCCCGAAGTGGTGTTGCTCGACGAGCCGACCTCCGCCCTCGACCCGATTTCCACTGCGCATATCGAAGAGCTGGTAACCGAATTGAAAAAAGACTACACCATCGCCATCGTTACCCACAATATGCAGCAGGCCGCGCGGGTGTCGGACTTTACCGCCTATATGTATTTGGGTGAAATGATTGAAATCGGCGATACCAAACAAGTGTTTACCAAACCGGCGCGCAAAGAAACCGAAGACTATATTACCGGCAAATTCGGCTGACCGGTTTGCTGTCTGACAAGGCCGTCTGAAAGCGATTGGTTTTCAGACGGCCTTTACTGTTTGCGGTTTCTTTGCCTCGTTGTTTTGCGCCGGCATGCTTGGTATCTTGGTATAAAAAGCCCCTGATCCGCAAGCCCGCCCGCCCAAGATTCACGGGCAGATTTGGGGAGATGATGGCGATGCAAGCAAAAACAGCGGATACGATTAAAATTTGTTAAAATACCAAAAAATCAGACGGCTTTAGCTGATGCAATCCGCGCAGCGCACAGGCCGTCTGAAACCGTTTACCGTTTAGGTTCAGACGGCCTTTGAATGTATGAGGCCGTCTGAAATGGGCTGTCATGCATAAAGTTATCCCCATTATCCACGTGCTTTCCAAGCTCGGCGTGCTGTTTTCGTTTATGCTGCTGGTGCCCACGTTGGTTTCTTACCTGTTTCTCGATGATGCCTTGCCCGCGTTCGGCCATACGGCGCTGGTAACGATTATTTCATCGGTGTCGGTGTGGCTGGTTACCTGGCAATACCAGCGCGAACTGCGCACGCGTGACGGCTTTACGCTGGTGTTTATGTTATGGATAGGCTTTGCGGCGATTGCAGCGATGCCGTTTTATCTGTATTTCCCGCACTTGAGCTACACCGATGCATTTTTCGAGGCCATGTCGGGGCTCACCACCACCGGCGCTTCGGTGATGACCAGCCTCGATACGCTGGCGCCTTCCATCAATTTTTGGCGGCATATGCTCAACTGGCTCGGCGGCATGGGGATTATCGTGTTGGCGGTGGCCATCCTGCCCATGCTCGGTGTCGGCGGCACGCAGCTTTTTAAAGCCGAAATTCCCGGTATCGATAAAGACAGCAAGATGGCACCGCGCATTTCGCAAGTGGCCAAAAAGTTGTGGATGCTGTATGTGGCCATGACCGTATTAACCTGCCTGGCGCTGCGCTGGGCGGGAATGAGCTGGTTTGATGCGGTGTGTCATGCCATGTCGGCCTTTTCCTTAGGCGGATTTTCCACCCACGACAACAGCATCGCTTATTTTAATTCCGTTGCCGTCGAAGCCGTGCTGATGCTGGCCACCGTGTTGGGCGCCATCAGTTTTGCCAGCCATTTCAAGGTGTTGCGCCAGCGCTCGCTGAAACCTTATTGGCGTGATGAAGAATGCCGCGTGTTGTTGGTAGTGTTGGCGGTCAGCATCACGGTGGTAAGCTTTTATCTGTGGCACAAGCAGTTTTACCCCACTTTGCAGGATGCATTCCGTTTTGTCGGCTTCAATTTCGTGTCTATCGGCCTGGCCAGCGGCTATGCCAATGCCGACTTTGCCAAGTGGCCGCTGGTGGCCTCGCTGTGGATGTTTTTCCTGTCTAACGTATTGGCCAGCTCCGGCTCGGTGGGCGGCGGCATCAAAAGCGTGCGCGCCATCGTGTTGTTTAAATTCAGCCTGCGCGAAATGATGCTGCTGCTGCACCCGAAAGCCGTGCGCAATGTGAAGGTAAACGGCCGCAGCATTTCCGAGCGCACAGCGTTGACGGTGTTGGCATTTTTGTTTGTGTATTTCATGACCATCATCATGTTTACCTTTATCATGATGGCTTCCGGCCTTGATTTTATGTCGGCCTTTACCGCCATCATCGCCTGCATCACCAATGCCGGCCCCGGCTTGGGCGAAGTGGGGCCGGCCGGCAATTATGCCGGGCTCAATGATTTTCAAAAATGGCTGTGCACCGCCGCCATGCTGGTGGGGCGCTTGGAAGTGTTTACCGTGTTTATCTTGTTTACCCCCGCTTATTGGAAAAAATAAGCGCATGCCGCAGGGATTTTCAGTTTCAGACGGCCTGTATCATGCACAGGCCGTCTGAAATAATGTAAATGTTTGTTGAATGCGCAAACGCTTCGGCCAAATCACTTTAGAATAGCCTCATCCGGCGTGATACCGATTCAAGGTTGGCGCCGCCTTCCGTTCTAACAGCGGCCGGCAGATCATCAGCTCTAAATACCCTGTTCATCCCGACAGCATCGGCCGCATCAGATTTACCCGTTACGATCATCCAGAAAGCCAGACCATGACGTTTATCCGCACCTTCAAATTTACCGCCATGGCCGCCGCCGCTTGTGTGTTGGCCGCCTGTTCTTCCTCAGAGCAGCTGCTCGAGCCGGTCAACCGCGGCCAGGAGCCGGCCGGCGGCATCAGTTTGCCCGGCAGCCGCGCCGTGGAAGCGCCCGCCAAAATTTTGAGCGATTACAGCCTTTACCGCAGCACCCTTGATGCCGTCAAACGCGATGACGACATTTTGCCGGCTCAATTTCTGGCGCAGGCCGGCAGCAGCGCCATGGCCGAAACCGTGCGCAACGAGTGGCTCAAAAGCCTTGGTAAGCGCGGCCGCTGGGTGCAGTTTCGGCAGCAGTATGCCGAGCTCGATCAGGCCGCCCGCGCCCAAGAAGTGCAGTGCTATGCCGATTACAGCAGCGGCGGCAGCAGCGCATTGGCGAATGAATTGGTAAAAGAAATCAGCCGTTTGCCGCCGGGTTGCAACAGCCTGCTCGAATCGGCCGCTGCATCAGGCCGTCTGAATCAAAACGATGCCTGGCGGCGGGTGCGCGGCCTGATCAGCAACAACCAGCTGACCGATGCCCGCAATTTGGCCGCTGCACTCGGCAGCCCGGTTGACGGCGGCGGCCGCGGCGCGCAGGAATACAGCCTGCTGAATGTTATCGGGCGCAGCGCCAAATCTACCCCCGCCGCCGCCAGCCGCCTTGAAGCCATGTCGGGCAGCCTCACCCGCGAGCAGGCCGGCTTTGCCTGGGGCGTGCTCGGCCATGCGCAGGCATTGAATCAGAATATGGCGGTTGCCTTGAACCACTATAATCGTGCCGACCGCAGCCAGCTTTCCAACGAACAGTTTGAGTGGTATGCCCGCGCCGCTCTGCGCCTGCAACGGTGGAGCGATTTGGCCGGCATCATCAACGATATGCCCGCCAAGCTCAAAAACAGCCCCGACTGGCGCTACTGGCTGGCCCGCAGCTATGCCGCGCAAGGCAGCCGGGAGCGCGCGCGCAGCCTGTATGAAGAAGTGGCTGCCAGCGGCCGCAATTTCTACGCCGTGCTGGCCACCGAAGAGCTGGGGCGCCGCATCAATACCCGCAACAACGTGGGCGAAGCGGCTAAAAGTGATGTGGCCAAACTGGCCCGCGACGGCGCTGTCGACCGCTCGTTAACCCTTTTTAAAGCCAGCCAAAACAGCGGCGATTGGAACATGCGCCGCCAAGCTCAGGCCGAATGGCGCTACGCCACCCGCGGCGCCGGTGAAGACACGCTGTTGGCCGCCGCGCAATTGGCGCTCGACAACCAATTTTACGAAATGGCCATCAACAGCGCCGAGCGCACCGACCACAAGCTCAATTACAACCTGCGCTATATTTCACCGTTCCGCAACATCACCGAGCGTTATGCCGCCCAAGCCGGCATCGACCCGGCTTGGGTATACGGCCTGATCCGGCAGGAAAGCCGCTTTATGATCGGCGCGCGTTCCAGCGTGGGCGCCACCGGTCTGATGCAGGTGATGCCCGCCACCGCGCGTGAAATCGCCGCCAAAATCGGCATGAACCCGGCCGAGCTGCACAGCATGGACGGCAACATCCTCATGGGCACCTGGTATTTGAGCGACGCCAAACGCCGCCTGAGCAACGATGAAGTCATGGCCACCGCCGGCTACAACGCAGGCCCCGGCCGCGCCCGCCGTTGGCAGGCCGCCACGCCGTTGGAAGGCGCCATCTATGCCGAAACCATTCCGTTTAACGAAACCCGCGATTATGTGAAAAAAGTGATGACCAACGCCACTTACTACGCCAGCCTGTTTAACGAACCGCAAACTTCGTTGAAACAGCGTATGGGCACCGTGCCCGGGCGTTGACGGTGCGGTGTTTGACTGTGGCTTTTGAACTGTGATTGCAGGCCGTCTGAAAGCGCTTTCAGACGGCCTGATGTTGATGGACGGCGATCGAAAGATTTGCTGCAAGGCGGGGGCTGGGGTGTCCGGACAATTCGATTTACGGGTGCTTTTAGCGCAAAAAAGATGATGATAGGTGAATTGTCAGGACACCCTAATACCCGTTTTCAAAAATAAGTTAACCAAGCAGCGAGCCGAAGACAGTTTAGAATCTATGGCGAGCCAATGCGGTTAGCTTGTTTTGGCGGATGGGCATCAATCGACAAGCAGGCGCTTTCAATCGTTATCGCAGATGGGTAAAAAATGCAGAAACTATCGAAATACGCAGCCGCGCTGTTGCTGCTGGCCGGTTGGGATGCCGGTGCCAAAGACTTGACCATTTTGGTGGTGGGGCAGTCGCTGTCGGCCAACAGCGGCGGCCACCGCTACAGCGAGCCGGTGAAAAACCTCTATCAAATCGATTTGCAGGGGCGGCGCGTGCCTGCCAAAGATCCGCTGCTGTGGGCTTCCGGCGACGGCGGCAGCCTGTGGATGCCGCTGGGGCGCAAAATGTTGCAGGCGGGGCTGGCCGACAGCGTTACCTTTATGCCCATCGGCAAAGGCGGCACTTCGCTCGAAAACTGGCTCACGCCGGGCAGTTATGTCAACGGCAAGATGTATCGCGCGCTGGATGTGGCGGCGCAGCAGAAAATCAAATTTGATTATGTGTTTTTCCTGCAAGGCTCTTCAGACGTGGGCACGCCGATGAAAGATTATGCCAGCCGTTTTTACACCCTGCACCATATTATTCAAGGCCGTCTGAAACAAAGCGGCAGTGATCCGGCCTGGATTGTTGCCCGCCATACCCGCTGCGGCGACTTGTTTGACCCGGAGGTTGTCGCCGTGCAGTATGCTATCGGCCGGCGCGATAACCGGAAACATTATTTTGTCGGTCCCGACATTAACCCGGTAGGCATGCAATACCGCCGCGACCGCTGCCACTTGAATCGGGCGGGGCAGGAAAAAGTGGCGGATATGTGGCTGCACAGCTTGCAGGAAGTGATGCGGCGACAGCAAAAATAAATCGAGGCCGTCTGAAATTTTTCAGACGGCCTCGATTTATTTTTTATCGGTCTCAATCGCGATCCAAATCGGCTTTATATTCAATCACACCGCGATCTTTCTGCTCGATAGACACATCTAATTCTTGGCTGCGGCGCTTGAATTTCAAATCGGCATCATCACGCTTGATTTCTGATTCCACCACTTTGAAACCGTGGCGCTCGGCATGGTTGCGCACTTGCCGGGCCAGCTTGCGCACATCGTTGCCGTGCAGGCGGAATTCGGCTTCAAATTCGCCGTTGCCCTGACGGTCGGCTTTTATCACCTCCGCACCGCGCGGCTGATAAATTTCGCCGGGCATGGAAGCGGCAAAAGCGCTGCCGGAAAACAGCGCCATAATGCCGGTTAATACAATGGCGGTCGACTGGTTTTTCATGATGCATTTCCTTTTCACGGGGAAGAATAATATCAACCCGCGCATGGTATGCAGGCCGCGCCGTTGCGGCAACTGCTTATACCGGTTTTTACCTGAGGCCGCAGTCGCACGGCAATCGCTTACGCGCTTTTGCACAAAGCCGGCGAACTACTGCCTGCCCGATGCAGACAGCGGTCAAACGGAATAAACATGCGGAATAAGCATACGGGGTGCAGGATCTGTGTGGATAAATGGGTAGGAAATGAGCATCGGAGCCGTTCAGACGGCCTCAAGCTTGCGCGGCTTACCCAGCAGCCATACCGCCAGCGCCGCCAGCAACACCACAAAAGCTGCGCCGGCATAAAGCTGTGCGCCTGTCCAGCCGCCATCCAGCAAGATACCCGCAATCAGCGGCGAAGCAATGGCACCCAAGCGGCCGATGCCGATGCCGGTGCCCACGCCGGTGCTGCGTACGTCGGCATCAAACAAAGTGGGGTTGATGGTGTAGAGGCCGGTGATGCAGCCGTTCATCAGGCCGCCCACTAATACGCCGAGCAACACGGCCAATGCCAGTATGCCCGAGAGGCCGACAAACAGCCAGATTGCCGCTGCCGATGCGGCGCAGAAAAATACCAAGACCGAGCGCGCCGGCCAGCGGCTGGTCAGGCCGCCGAATAACAACGAGCCTGCGGTGCCGCCCAGTGCCAGCATCATGCCCACCGTCTGGCTTTGCGCCTTGGTCATGCCGGCCTGCTCAAGTAGCGCCGGCGTCCAGGAGCTGACAAAATAAAAGCCGAACATAATGCAGACAAAAGCCGCCCAAATCAGCAGGGTCGAGCGGCGGTAGCGCTCGGTAAACAGCTGCAAAACCGGTGCTTTTTTCTTGTGCGCCACGGTTGCGGGAATATCCCAATCGCCGGGCATGCCGATTTTGGCGGCGATTTGGTTCAAGCGCGCTTTGGCGCCGGCCGGGCGCTTGCTCATCAGAAAATCCACCGATTCGGGCAGCCATATCAGCAAAGCCACGCCCACCAAGGCCGTTAGCGCGGCGCCGGTGGCAAACACCGCCCGCCAACCGTATTGCTCTTGCAGAAATACCGCCGAAATGCCGCCCAACACCGCGCCGATGCCGAAGCCTGCGGCATAGACGCTGATGGCCAAGCCGCGCCATTTGTTGGACGAGTATTCGCTGGTAATCACATTGGTGCAGGCCAGAATACCGCCTACGCCGAGGCCGGTTACCACGCGCCACAAGCCCAGTGATGCGGTGCTGTCGGCCAGCGCGCTCATGCCCATGCCCAGCGCTGATAAGGCGGTGGCCACAATCAGCAGCGGCCGCCGCCCGAAACGGTCGGCCTGCGGTGCCAGCAGCAGCGAGCCTGCCGACATGCCCAACAGGCCGGCGCTCATCAGGGTGCCGATTTCGGCGCCGCTCAGGCCGAATTCTTCGCGGATGCTGGCGGCCGTGAAGGCCAGTGCCAACACGTCAAAGCCGTCCAACACATTGAGCAGGAAGCATAAAATTACAATCAGCCATTGGTAGCCGCCCATGCGGCTGGTGCTGATTTTGGTGCGTAAATCCATCGTTTTTCCTTGTGGGTACAGCATTTTCGGAGCGTGCACTATAATCAAATCATTCCGGGCGGGCAATGCCTAATTTTTCATCATTTCATGAATCTGCTTCATCGGCTGAACGGGTGGGATAAATATGGCGGCAGATAGGATTGAGGCCGTCTGAAAACAATGGGAAATCGTTGTTCAGACGGCCTTTGATCAACCACAGACCGTTATTTGAATAATAAAATCAGTACCAGCGCCACAGCAATCACGGCCAGCCAGATGTTTTGCCGCTGCTGTGTTTTAACCAAATGAATATACGCATCGCGCATTTCCTGCTGACGGGTTTCGTCTACCAGCATATTCAGTTTGCGCGGCAGGCTCGGCAGCATTTGCGCCCAATCCGGCGCTTCGGCCTTGATGTTGCGCAGCAAGGCTTTGGGGCCGACTTGGCGGTTCATCCAGCTGACCAGAAACGGCTTGGCGGTGGCCCACAAATCCAATTCGGGGTCGAGCTGGCGCCCCAGGCCTTCGATGTTGAGCAGGGTTTTTTGCAGCAACACCAATTGCGGTTGGATTTCGACATTGAAGCGGCGGCTGGTTTCAAACAGGCGCATCAATACCAGGCCGAATGAAATCTGCGACAGCGGTTTGTTGAAAATCGGCTCGCACACCGCGCGCACCGCCGCTTCCAGCTCTTCGGCACGGGTATCCGGCGGCACCCAGCCCGATTCGATGTGGGCGGTGGCTACGCGGTGGTAGTCGCGGTTGAAAAAAGCCAGAAAGTTGATGGCCAGATAGCGTTTGTCGTAATCGGTGAGGCTGCCGACAATGCCGAAATCAAGTGCGATATAGCGGTTGTCGTCGGCCACCAGAATATTGCCCGGGTGCATGTCGGCATGAAAAAAACCGTGTTCGAAGACTTGGGTGAAGAAAATTTCTACGCCGTAGCGGGCCAGTTTTTTGAGATCGATGCCTTTGGCTTTCAGGGTGGCGATGTCGGAAATCGGTGTGCCGTCCATCCACTCGATGGTCAGCACATCGCGGCTGCAATAATCAAAATAGACTTGCGGCACAATCAGCATATCGCTGCCGGCAAAATGGCGGCCGAGCTGGCTGGCGTTGGCGGCTTCTTTCATCAGATCCAGCTCGTCGTGCAGATATTTGTCGAATTCGGCCACCACTTCTTGCGGCTTCAGGCGCTTGCCGTCGGCAAACAGGCGCTCGATCCATTTTGCACCGAAGCGCATCAGCGCCAAATCCTGCTCGATTATCGGCAATAAATCGGGGCGCAACACTTTAACGGCAACATTTTCGCCGCTGTGCAGGCGTGCTTTGTGCACTTGTGCCACCGAGGCGCTGGCCACCGGTTCGGCTTCAAATGCGGCATAAATTTCTGTAATCGGCCGCCCCAGCGAAGCTTCGATTTGTTCACGCGCCAAGTAGCCCGGAAACGGCGGCACTTTATCTTGCAGCCGCGCCAGCTCTTGTGCATATGCCGGCGGCAGGATGTCGGGGCGGGTCGACAGCACCTGACCCAGTTTGACAAAAATCGGCCCCAGGCTTTCCAGCGCCAAACGCAGGCGTACCGGCAGCGGTTCGTTATGGGCGTGCCGGCTTTGCGGCAGCTTGTGCAGCAGGGTGCGCAACCATTCGGGGTGCACATGGCCGGCAACAATATCGGTGAGGCCGTAACGGTAAACGGTTTTAATGATGGTGGACGAGCGTTTGAGCCATTTCATGGAATATCTTTATTTTAAGGTGTGGCCGTCTGAATTATCGGTTGAAAAAGCCGGCAGACAAGGCAGAAATCATGGCGCTGATTATAAAGCATGGCGGCGGCGGTGCGCCAATAAAACCCTTTTATATCTATTTACAAAAATAATCCGATAGCGTTGGCGTGCCTGTGCTCGAAGAGAACCTATTTCGCTAGGGTGTCCTGACAATTCGTTTATGGGGGGATTTTGTTCCTGGAAATGCAGATGCCAGGCAAAAAACGCAGCAAGATTGGACATCTTGCGAGGCTTTTTAACGCAGCAGATGCGTTTTCAGGGGCAAAAAGCACCCGTAAATCGAATTGTCCGGACACATTAGGGTCTTAAGGTGTTGAAGCACCAAGCCAACCAGCCCATTTGCGTGTACTGCCTCCGGTTTGCCGCCTTGTTGGCTTACTTTTATGAGTGGGTATAACAAAACCGCGCATTATTCTGACATATATCCATGATATAATTTATATGTTAATAAGTGGTTGCAGGCGCAGCCGTTGCTCGTTTGCGATTGAATTGCCGTTGCCTGTTTGTGTGAATTTTTTTCATGCCGAAGCGAATATTTTTCAGCGCTGAATGTGGCCGATTTGCTTGATTAATCATGCTTTGAGGGCTAACCTAGCATGATTGAAATCAATCAGGCAACAAGGGCTGCATCATGACGGAAAGCCAAAAAAAACTCAGCTTTGAATTTTTCCCCACCCGCACGCCCGAGGGGCGCGCCAAGCAGGTGATTACCCGCAAGCAGCTGAGCCAATATAATCCCGAATTTTTTTCCTGCACATCAGGTGCCGGCGGCTCGACCAAAGAAGGCACATTGCAGGCCATCGGCGATATCTTAAACGAAGGCGTGGCGGCGGCGCCGCATCTGCCGTGCGTGGGCATGCAGCCGCAAGAAATCAAAGCCTTGCTGCAACAATATAAAGCAATGGGTGTGCGCCATATCGTGGCTTTGCGCGGCGATATTCCTTCCGGCGTCGGCTCGGGCATGAGCGGCCTGCGCTATGCCAACGAGCTGGTGGCGCTGATTAAAACCGAATTCGGTAACGATTTTCATGTGGAAGTGGCGGCTTATCCCGAATATCATCCGCAAGCCCGCAGCGCTGAAGACGATTTGAATAATTTTGTGCGCAAAGTCAAAGCCGGAGCCGATTCGGCCATTACCCAATATTTTTACAACGCCGATGCGTATTTCCGCTTTGTTGACGATGTGCGCGGGCGCGGTGTGGATATTCCGATTGTGCCGGGCATTATGCCGATTGCCAGCTTTAGCAAACTGGCGCGTTTTTCTGATACCTGTGGTGCCGAAATTCCGCGCTGGCTGCGTTTGAAATTGCAGTCGTATGCCGATGATACCGCTGCCATCAAAGCGCTGGCGCTGGATGTGGTCACGGAAATGTGCGAGCGCCTGCTGCATGAAGGGGCGCCCAGCCTGCATTTTTACACATTGAATCAGGCTGGTTTGGTGTCTACTGTTTGCCAGCGCTTAGGTTATTAATTTTTCAATAAATATGAATACAGCATTGCGCCGCACAGGGTGATTAGGTATAATACTCTAAAGCATCGCGGCGAAATGTTTTCCTTCTTTTCTTGTTGTACCCAACAGAAAAGTTTAGCGGGCCCAAAAGGCTCGCTTTTTTATGATGGAGCATGTTGAGGCGGGGTGGACAGCCGTTTTGGCTTGGATTATTCACAACAATCACCTAACGGTGTTGGCTTGCCTGCGCTCGAAGAGCAGCGGCTTCGCTAAGGCGCTGAAGTGCCAAGTCAACTAGCAGATCCTGACCATTCGATTGATTGATTGATGGGTTTTGCTTCTGCAAACGCATCTGCGGCGTTTTTGCCGGGCATCTGCACTTTAATATCACAAAAAGATGATGATATATGAATGGTTAGAACACCTTAGCAGTTTGAGGCCGTCTGAAAACAAATGTTTTCAGACGGCCTCAAAATTTGATCATATCCACTCATAAAAATCACCGGATGGTGTTGGCCCGCCTGTGCTCAAAGAGGATGGGTTAAGCGCCAAATCAACCAGCCCATACTCATGATACTGCCTGCGGTGCACTGCCTTATCGGCTGACTTTTGTGAATGGGTATAACTCAAGCAGAAAGTGTGCGGGCGGAGCGCACGCTGCGTCTGCATTGCCAGCCGCCACCCGCAATTCAATTGAAACAAGGCCGTCTGAAACGGCACGTTCACTGTTTTCAGACGGCCTTCATATATCGGCAAACGCTTAAGCGGCGCTGTTGAACGAAACCCATCCGCCTACGGAAAAAACTGTATTGTCTTCGGCCTGCCGTCTTGTCGGCTTATTTTTATGAATGGGTATTATTCAATGCCCGCCCATTTGTGTGTCTGTACCGACAGCTGCCAATGCACCGGCGCATCGGGGCGGGCGTTGAGCAGGCCGATTTGGCGGATGGTGTCGTGGATATTCATCTCGCCGTTGATTTCGCACGGCGACAAATAATAATGTTTGGCACGGATTTTTTGCGCCATCCGGGTGCAGAAATCGAGCACGTCGCCATCGGCCACAATCCGCACTTCATCCGCCGTTTCAATGCATTGCGTGTTGTATTTTTCGGCATAACAGGCTTTGGGGCTGGTGGCGACATAGTCGATCTGTGCCGGCGCGGGGTTGAGGCCGTTGGTTTCGATGCACAGGCGGTAGCCTTGTGTTTTTAAGGCGTTTAATAAAATATCCAGGTGCGGCTGTATGGTCGGTTCGCCGCCGGTGATGATAATGTTGCGGGCGGTATGGTTTTTCAGACGGCCTAAAATCTCACTCAGGTGCATCATGTCGAATTTTAGGTAGTCGGTGTCGCACCAGCTGCACGCCAGATTGCATTTGCCTAAGCGGATAAATACCGCCGGCATGCCGGTGTTGTAGCCTTCGCCTTGCAGGCTTTCAAAGATTTCGACTATGCGGAATGCGGGGTTTTCGGGGTGAATCGGCTGCATTTCAGACGGCCTCACAAACTGCATTCGCAATAAGAAGTGGGGGTTTCCCACAACCGCAGCGCCGAGACATTTAAGCGGCCTTCGCGGCGCAGCAGCTCAAACATATATTGCGCCATGTTTTCCGCAGTGGTGCGCTTGGCCATCGGCAGGGTTTTCAAACCCCAGCCTTCGAGCATGGCGGCGATTTGGCGCTCGCGCCCGCTTTCGGTGTGGTAGATAAAGGCGTGGTCAAACGGCTCCACCACCAGTTTTTTGACGATGCTTTTCAAATCGGCAAAGTCGATGACCATGCCGTCTTTGGCGCCGCCGATAATCAAATCGCCGCTGATTTCGACTTCGAGTTTGTAGGTATGGCCGTGCAGGTTTTTGCACTTGCCGTCGTGGTTGTCGAGCATGTGTGCCATGTCGAACGAGAAGGTTTTGGTGATTTTCATGATTCAGGTTCCGAGGCCGTCTGAAAGGTTTCAGACGGCCTGTTTGTGTGTGCGGTGATATTTTGCTGTTGTCGGGATGCTCTGGTCAGGCGGTATCCGGCAAACTCAGCCGCCCGTGGTAGCCAGATATTGCGCCAGACCGCGTTCGCGCAACACGCAGCTGGGGCATTCGCCGCAGCCGCCGTCCACGCCCATATAGCAGGTGTGGGTGTGCTCGCGGATGTAATCAAATGCGCCTAAATGGTCGGCCAGCGCCCAAGTTTGCGCTTTGGTGAGATACATCAGCGGGGTGTGGATTTGAAAAGCGTAGTCCATCGCCAGATTGAGGGTAACGTTCATGGATTTCACAAACACGTCGCGGCAGTCGGGATAGCCGGAAAAATCAGTTTCACACACGCCGGTGATGATGTGGGCGATGCCTTGGCTTTTGGCGTAAATCGCGGCGTAGAGCAGAAACAGCGCGTTGCGGCCGTCGACAAAAGTGTTTGGCAGGCCGTTTGAAGCGGTTTGGATTTCGGCGTTGCCGTCCATCAGCGCGTTATGGGTAATCTGCTGCATCAGGCTCAAGTCGAGCACGGTTTGGCGGATGCGCAGATCTGCGGCAATCCAACGTGCTTTTTCCAGCTCGACGGCATGGCGCTGGCCGTATTGAAACGTGATGGCCTCAACATTGTCGCGGCCATAAGTTTGAATCGCCTGAATCAGGCAGGTGGTGGAATCTTGGCCGCCTGAAAAGATGACCAAGGCTTTTTCGGTAGTCATTGAGTAATCCTAGTTTTGGTTCAGAACATCTGTTCTCGGCGGGATGGTTGCGAACCGCCCAAAAAAGAATCGGCATTATAAGCCAAATTTATTAAAAAATCCGTTAAAATATCACGCTTTACTTTTCAGACGGCCTCAAACAATGTTGGTATTGGGAATCGAATCTTCATGCGACGAAACCGGCGTGGCGCTTTACGACAGCGCGCGCGGCCTGTTGGCGCACGAGTTGCACACGCAGATGGCCATGCATGCCGAATATGGCGGCGTGGTGCCCGAGCTGGCCAGCCGCGACCACATCCGCCGCCTGGTGCCGCTAACCGAGGCGGCCTTGCAAGCGGCGGGCAAAAGCTATGCCGATATTGATGCCGTGGCCTTTACGCAGGGGCCGGGTTTGGGCGGCGCGCTGTTGGCCGGCGCCAGTTTTGCCAATGCGCTGGCATTTGCCTTGGGCAAACCGGTGATTCCCGTGCACCATCTCGAAGGCCATCTGCTCTCACCGCTGCTGGCCGACGAACGCCCCGAATTTCCCTTTGTGGCCTTGCTGGTTTCCGGCGGCCACAGCCAATTGATGGCGGTACGCGATGTGGGGGATTACACCTTGCTCGGCGAAAGTGTCGACGATGCGGCAGGCGAAGCATTCGATAAAACCGCCAAGCTGCTCGGGCTGCCTTATCCGGGCGGCGCGAAATTGTCTGAGCTGGCCAGGCTCGGCACCCCCGGCGCTTTTGTTTTTCCCCGCCCGATGCTGCATTCGCCTGATTTGCAGATGAGCTTTTCAGGCTTAAAAACGGCCGTGCTGACGGCGGTGCAAAAAGTGCGCGATGAAACCGGCAGCGATAATATCCCCGAACAAACCCGCAACGATATTTGCCGCGCGTTTCAAGATGCGGTGGTGGAGGTGTTGGCGGCGAAAGCGCAAAAAGCCCTGCTCGACACGGGTTTCCGCACATTGGTGGTGGCCGGCGGCGTGGGGGCAAACTGGAAATTGCGCGAAGTATTGGGCGGGTTGAGCGTGCGCCCGCCTGCCGCAAAAGGCGGGAAGCGCCCGCCGGCGGAGCAGGTGCAGGTATTCTTTCCGCCGCTCGAATATTGCACCGACAACGGCGCCATGATTGCTTTTGCCGGCGCCATGCATTTGCAAAGCGTGCAAAAGGCGGGCGGATTCGGTGTGAAACCGCGCTGGCCGCTGGCCGAGATTGTGAAAGGTGCGTAAATCTGCCGGAGCCGGCAGGAGAATACCTATTTGTAAAAGCAAGCCAATCGGGTGGCGTGTCGAAGCAGTGCAGCCAGTACGACAAGGCGTAGCAACGCCGTAGCACTTTTTATGCATTTCACGATAACAAGGCGGTGAGCCGAAGGTAGCACAGGTTGCATGGGAGGCCGGTTGACTTAGCGCTTCAGCACCCTAGCAAAACCGGTTCTCTTCGAGCATAGGCGAACCAACGCTTGCAGGTTATTTTTGTCAATGGGTGTCATTCATGATGAATCGGCAGAGGCCGTCTGAATATTCAGACGGCCTTTGTTATTTGGCGAATATCGGAGGGCTTCAGACGGCCTGTATATCCATGTGCAAAAGCAAGCAAGGCAGCGAACCGAAGGCAATACAAATATCGCCGGTCAATTATGGATTCGGCAATTTTGATTTGAAAAATATTTAATGAATTTCTCTTTTAAAACAATTTGATGGATTTTGGAAATGCAGTGATTCAATTGCCGTTTCTATCATCATCCGACTTTGTTGGCGCGCCTTGCCGCCTTGCCGCTTGTTGTGCCCGGGTCAGACATTATGAAACGTGAGTTCGGAATAAGAAAATTCCAAAAAAGAGTGGCCGATTGGTGGCAAGCTGCTGTTGGTATCAAAATAAAACACACAAGAAGGCTATTGTTAAATTTCAATCAATTGATGACAGAAAGCTGATCAACGTTAATTCATACGCGGGCAGGCATTGCGGCTCCGTTCCCTTCCCAGTCCCGGCGGGTGGGGGTAAAGCGGTATATCTTATGGATTATCTTATGCCGAACTCACGTTATGAAAACAGTTTTTGATTAAAACAGTTTTTGCGAATCCAGCAGCAGCGTGACCGGGCCGTCGTTGCACAAATCAACCTGCATATGGGTTTGGAAGCGGCCGGTGGCCACGTTGAGGCCGTGTCCGCGCAGCAGGCCGGCGACGGTTTCGTATAGGGCTTCGGCCTGTTCGGGGCGGGCGGCATCGGCAAACGAGGGGCGGCGGCCGTTGCGGGCATCGGCATAAAGGGTGAATTGTGAAACCAGCAACACGCCGCCGCCGGTGTCTTTGAGCGATAAATTCAGCTTGCCGGCATCGTCTTCAAAAATACGCAAATGGGCGGTTTTATCGGCAATATAGCGGGCATCGGCTTCGGTGTCGTGGTGTGAAATACCGAGCAGCACCATCAGGCCGGGGCCGATTCGGCCGGCGGTTTCGCGGCGGTTTGCTTCGAGAATATCAACGTGGGCGTGGGTAACTTTTTGGATAACGGCGCGCATGGTTTGACTCGTGGTGAATTTGGCGCAAGAGGCCGTCTGAAAGCTTCAAACTTTCAGACGGCCTATGTTTATGTGCCGCCGCCGCACACGCGGCATGCGGGGTTTGGTTCGAACGGAAAGCGCTGCCATTCGTTGGCCAGCGCATCGTAAACCAGCAACGTGCCGTGTGCGGGGCGGCCGATGTGCATCAGCAGTTTCAGCGCTTCGGCGGCTTGGGTGGTGCCGATGATGCCGACCAGCGGCGAGAAAACGCCGAATACGGCGCAGGCGCCGTCGCTGGCTTGCTCGCCGTCGAAGAGGCAGGCGTAGCAGGGGCTGTCGGCCAGATCGGGGCGGTAAACGGCAATCTGGCCTTCAAAGCGCACGGCGGCGCCGGAAACCAGCGGGGTGCGGGTGGCGACGGCGGCACGGTTGACGGCCTGACGGGTGGTGAAGTTGTCGCAGCAGTCGACAACGATATCGGCGCGGCGCATCAGCTCAATCAAACGCGCTTCATCGAGGCGTTCGTTTAATGCGGTGACGTCAATACGGCTGTTGATGGCGTTCAGACGGCCTTTCAGGGTTTCGGCTTTGTTGCTGCCGATATCGGCTTCGCTGAATGCGGTTTGGCGTTGCAGGTTGGTATCGTCGATGCAGTCGTCGTCGGCGATGATGAGGTGGCCGACACCGGCGGCGGCCAAGAAAGGCAGCGCCGCCGCGCCCAAGCCGCCGCAGCCGACCACCAGCGCGGTGGCGGCCAGCAGTTTTTGCTGGCCTTCGATGCCGATTTCATCTAACAGCAGGTGGCGGCTGTAGCGCAGAAGGTCGCGGTCGTCCATATTAATAGCGGATGTTTTCGTAGTGGTCTGTGAAGACAAAGTCGCCGCTTTTGCCGCCGCTTTTTTCTTCGAGGTGGATGTGCGACATGGTCATGCCTTTGTCGACTGCTTTGAGCATATCGTAGATGGTGAGCAGGGCGATGTTGACGCCGGTGAGCGCTTCCATTTCCACGCCGGTTTTGCCTTCGGTGCTGGCGGTAACGCTGGCTTTGATGCGGTTGAGCTCGACATCGGGTTCAAAATCCACGCGCACGTGGGTGAGGCTGACGGGGTGGCAGAGCGGAATCAGAAAGCCGGTTTGCTTGGTGCCTTGAATGGCGGCGATGCGGGCAATGCCCAATACGTCGCCTTTTTTGGCGGTGCCGGCGGTAACGGCGGCCATGGCCGCCGTGCTCATGTTGATGAAGCCGCTGGCGGTGGCGGTGCGGATGCTGGGGGTTTTGTCGCCGATGTCTACCATGTGGGCTTCGTTGTTTTCGTTGAAATGGGTCAGGTTCATAGGGTTTCCGATAATGTGCAGACTTTGAGGCCGTCTGAAAGTGTTTGTGTATGGATTAAGGTGCGTTATTTTAAAAGATTTTTGCCGGCGGGCAAACCGGCGGCCTGCATTTTTTCAAACGGTTGTATCACGGCGCGGGCCATACCCGCAGGCAAAATGCGTTCGGAATTGTTGGAAAGGTTTGGCTTTCCCCATTTGTCTGCTTAAAAAGCCGTTAGGGTAATTAACCTAACAATATGGCATAACAGGGTTAAGATTATGGCGAAGTAAGTAAAACAGCTATAAAAATTGCTATCACATTACAGTGCTGCCGGGGTTTTAACGGCGGCGGTTCTGATACCGGCCGTAAATTTTGCTACGGGCTGATAATGCTCTTCCACTTGTTGCGCAACGTTTGCAATTGCGCGGGTTTCATCTTTTTCAGACGGCCTCTGCTATTGCTGCGGGCGGTTATTTTTCATCAAAACTGACAGCTATGAGAAACATATATATATCGTGCCGGCTGCCGTTATGGGCGGCGTTGGCATCATTGGCTGCGCCTGCCTTGGCGTTTGCCGAAGACATTCAGGCGCAACGGGAACATTGGGCGGCACATGCGCGCAGCAGTGCGGCGGCGTTGTCGGAATCGGTGGCGGCATTGCAAAAGCTTTACGCGCAAAGCGGTGACGACCGTGTGCGTGCCGACTTGACCGCACTCTTGCTGCGGCAGGGGCGCAGCAGCGATGCGCTGGCGGTATGTGCCGCGTGTGCGCCTGCCGATTACCGTGCCGACGAATTGGAAAATCTGGCCAAAGCCGCCCGCGACAACCGGCAGTTTGTACGCGCACTCACACTTTACCAGGCTTTGCAGGTGCGTGCGCCGCAACAGAAAATCGGCTGGTTGGGGGCCTCGCTGACGGCGGTGGATGCGCAAGAGTTTGCCGCCGCGCAAACGCATATCGATGCTTACCGGCGGCATTTCGGCGATGATGCCGACATCCGCGCCGCCGAAGCCTATCTGAAAACCCGCTCGCAACCCTTGGCCGAGCGTATCGGCGTGTTGCAGCAGCAGTTGGCCGACAACCCCGGCGGGCGTGATACGGTGTTGCAGCTTTACCGTGCGGCGGCGGGTTTGCAGGCTTATCCGCTGCAAGCTGAGCTGCTGGCGCAGTATCCGCAATACTTTACCCGCGCCGATCATCTGTGGCTGCAACATGCGGAATCGGTAAGCCGCTTGAGGGCAGCGCGAGAAAGCGCCAACCGCGCGCAAGCCGTGGCAGCGTTTGAGCGCTTCGGTGAAATTGCCGCACAGAGCGAGCCGGGCAGCGAGCTGTATCTGCGTGCCATGCGCGACCGTGTGGCCGCCGGCGCGGCATCGGGCAACGACAAGCAGGTGTTGGCCGATTACCGGACGTTAAGCCGCTACGGTGCACAGCCCGAATATGTGCAAGATGCTTATGCACAGGCGTTGTCGGCCACCGGTAATCCGCGCAAGGCCGCCCGTGTTTATCAGCAATTGGCGCAGCAGCACGAGGCCGAAGGCCGTGCCGTCGGCGTGGAATTGAGTGAAAAACGGGTGCAGGCCGATGCGGATTTGGGGCTTTACACGCAGGCGCAAAAGCATCTGTCGGGCTTTACACCTGTGGCCAAGCAAACCTTGGATTTTACCCGCACATCGTCAATCAACAATCCTTATTACGATCGGCAATATTTCTGGCAGGCCCGCTTGGAAGCCTGGAACGGCAACATCAAAGGCGCCACCCGCATGATGGACAATTGGCTGGCCGAGCATCCCGGCGACCCGTGGGCGATGATTTTGCGCGGCGAGCTGGCGCAATGGAATGGCCGCCATGATGAAGCCGAGCAATGGTTTGCCGAAGCCGAACAATGGCTGCCCGAAGAAAGCCGGGGCTGGGTGCGCACCAGCCGGGGCGCGATTTTGATGGAAAACGGCAATTGGGCGGGCATGAAAGCGATGGCGGCAGGCCTCAGCCGCGATAACCCCGATAATGCCGGGTTTTGGCAGCGCTATGATGCGGCGCGGGCCGCGCAATTGAGTGTTTCAGGCGGCCTCTTTAAAGCCACTTCGCCGCGTGACAGCGGCAATGAGTGGTCGCAAAGCGCCACGCTTTATTCGCCGCGCAGCAGCAGCGGCCACCGCGCTTATATTGCCCAGCAAAGCGGGTTTGTGCCCAATCACGGCGATGAGTTGCGGTATGGTCGTGTGGGGGTGGGCGGCGAGCTGAGTTTTTATCCGTTCAGTATCGGCTTTGAAGCCGGGCGGGGCACGCAGTTGAACGACAAAGCCTATTTCAGCGCCGGCTTGGGCTACCGCCTCAACCAGCATTGGTCGTTTGCCGCCCGTGCCGCCGCCAACAGCGCCAACACGCCGGCCAAAGCTTTGAGCCAGGAAGTGTATGCCGACGAATACAGCTTGTCGGCCAACTACACCCATTCGGCGGATACCCGCGCAGGATTCGGCGCCGGCGTGATGGATTTCGACGACGGCAATCTGCGCCGCAGCGCTTATGCCTGGCTGTCGCAAAGTTTGTGGCAGCGCAACCGTTGGAAGCTCGGCGGCTCGTTGTGGGCGGATTACAGCCGCAACGATGATGTGCCTTCCGCTTATTACTACAACCCTGCCAGCAGCAAAAGCGCCAGCGGCGATTTGAGCTTGTCGTATGCCTTGCCGCTGGACAACAACATGCGGCTGACCCAACGTTTGGGCGCCGGAGCCGGCCGCTATTGGCAGGCCGGGCAAAGTGCCGAAAACACCTGGACGGTGAAATACGGCCACGACTGGAGCCTGGGTAAGCGCGTAGGGCTTTCTTATGAAGCCGGACGCAAAAAAGCCATTTACGACGGCGATGCCGAATATCAAAACTTCGGCAACGTCGGCCTGAACGTGCGTTTCCAATAAAGAGGCCGTCTGAAACATGAAATTTTTCTCACTGATGATTACTGCCGTATCCGCCCTGTTGGCATGGACGCCCGTGGCGGCGGCCGGGCTGGGCACGGCGTTTGCCGAACCGGCGCATGAAATCCGTTACGGCGCGCTGTGTTACCACGATGTGGTCGATGAAACCCGCCCCGCAGCCGCCAGCCGCCGGGACGACCAGTTTGAAGGCGATTTGCAGCGCCAATATTTTCCGCAAACCATCACCGTGCAAAAACTGGTGGCCCACTTCAACTGGCTGCAAAGCAACGGTTATACGCCGGTGAGTTGGGCACAGATTCAGGCGGCGCGCGCAGGGCAGGGCAGATTGCCTGAAAAGCCGGTGCTGCTGACGTTTGACGATGGTTATGAAAGTTTTTACCGGCTGGTGTTTCCGCTGCTGAAAGCCTACCGCTTTCCCGCAGTGTTTGCCGTGGTGACCGGCTGGCTCGATACCCCCGAGGGCGGCACCATCGCTTATGGCCGCCAGCAATTGCCGCGCCGCGATTTTGTGAGCTGGGCGCAAGTGAAAGAAATGCACGACAGCGGCTTGGTCGAAATTGCCTCGCACACCCACAATCTGCACCGCAGCCTGCAAGGCAACCCCGGCGGTTCGCAGTTTGCCGCGGTGTTGTCGGGGCATTACCGCAACGGCCGTTACGAAACCGAAAGCGAATACCGGGCGCGGTTGCGCGATGATTTCCGCCGCTCCGCCGCTTCGATTGCCCGCCACACAGGGCAGCGCCCGCGCGTTATGGTGTGGCCTTACGGGCAGTTTAGCGAAACTGCCGCGCAGATTGCCCGCGAAGAAGGTTATGAGAGCGATTTGACACTCAACGACAAAAAGCTGAACACCGCCCGCGATAGCCGCCAGGGCCGCGAGCTGATCACGCAGGAAACCCGCTTGGATTTTCTCAACAGCTACCTGAACGGCAAAATGTTTGCACGCGATATCCAGCGTGTGGTGCATGTGGATTTGGATTATGTGTATGACCCGGATCCGGCGCAGCTCAACCGCAACCTCGACAAACTGGTGCAGCGCATGGCCGATTACGGCATCAGCACGGTTTATCTGCAAGCCTATGCCGACAGCGACGGCAATGGTGTGGCCGAGGCATTGTATTTTCCCAACCGCTATTTGAAGGTTAAGGCCGATTTGTTCAGCCGCGTGGCTTGGCAGCTGATGACGCGCGCGGGGGTGGAGGTGTATGCCTGGATGCCGATGATGGCGTTTGATTTCGGCGGCGGCCATGAATACATCACCCACCATCAAACCGGCCGCCCCGACCCGAAACACTATCTGCGCCTGTCGCCGTATCATGCCGGCAACCGTGAAAAAGTGGCTGCGCTGTATCGGGATTTGGCTTTCCACAGCCGTTTTAACGGCATTTTGTTTCATGATGACGGCTTCTTGACCGATTTTGAGGCAAATGGCGGCCAAACCACGCAAACTTTGGCCGAGGCGGGCGCAAAAACCGATGATTTGATTGCGTATTCCAAACAATTGCAGCAGGCTGCGTTGGCTTACAGCTATAACGGCAGCGACATGCTGAAAAGCGCCCGCAATATTTATGCGGGTGTGGTGATGGATCCGCAGGCGGAAAAATGGTTTGCCCAAAGCCTGTCGAAATTTGCCGCTGCTTATGATTACACCGCCATTATGGCCATGCCGTATATGGAACATGAGCAACCGCTCAATCCGGTGCAGGCGCAGGCATGGTTGAAAAAACTGACGGTGGCGGTTAAGGGCAGCGGTGTGGCGCCGGAAAAAACCGTGTTTGAATTGCAGGCTCGCAATTGGCGCACCGAGGAGCCTGTCCGCAGCGAAGAGCTGGCCGGCTGGATGCAGCTGCTGAAAGCAGAAGGTATACGTAATTTCGGCTATTACCCGGATGATTTTCTAAACAACCGCCCGGACAGTAAAGTGCTGCATCCTTATTTTTCAATGAAGCGCTAGGGTATCCGGACAATTTGTTTATGAGGGGATTTTTGTTCCTGAAAAATGCAGATGCCAGGCAAAAAACACCCGTAAATCGAATTGTCCGGACACCCTAGGGCTTTCTAATTATCGGGTATGGGTAGAGATTCAGACGGCCTGATTTTGCCAGGCCGTCTGAAACCAATAAAAAAAATCATGGACGATTATGCGTTGGTATGAATATTTAGGCATTTTTGTGATGCTTTATCCGGGCGTGATGGCGGTGTATTGGACGGTGTCGGGTATTTTATATTTTATCTTTTTCGAAAACCGTGCCGAAGATCCGGATTTTGACTACAGCGGCCGTAACAGTGTGCCGATGGTGAGTGTATTAATTCCCTGCTACAACGAAGAAGACAATCTCGACCAATCGATTCCACACCTGCTCAAGCTGAATTACCCCAATTACGAATTGGTGTTTATCAACGACGGCAGCCGCGACAATACGTTGAAAATCATCCGCCGCTGGGAGTTGGCCGATGAGAAAATCGTTGCGCTCACGCAGGAAAATTCCGGCAAAGCCGCAGCCATGAACCACGGCCTGCTCAAAGCACACGGGGAATATGTGGTCGGCATCGATGGTGATGCGGTTTTGGATTATTACGCACTTGATTACATTGTGCAGGCGTTGGAAGCCAACCCAATGCTCGGCGCCGTTACCGGCAATCCGCGGGTGCGCAACCGCAGCACTGTGTTGGGCAAGCTGCAAGTGGCTGAATTCAGCTCGATTATCGGCCTGATCAAGCGCTCGCAAAGCATTATGGGCACGTTGTTTACCGTGTCGGGCGTGATTGTGGGGTTGCGCAAAGAGATTATCGCCAAAATGGGCGGCTGGAGCACCAATATGATTACTGACGATATTGATGTGAGCTGGAAAATTCAAACCGGCGGTTACAACATCGCTTATGAACCGAGAGCGCTGTGTTGGGTGTTGATGCCCGAAACGCTGCGCGGCCTCTACAAACAGCGCCTGCGTTGGGCGCAGGGTGGGGCGGAAGTGATTTTGAAATATGCCGCTCAGGTGTGGCGGCTGCGCAATTTCCGCTTGTGGCCGCTGTATCTCGAATATCTGATAACGCTGACGTGGGCATATTTGATGTTTGCTTTTATGGCCATCGGCTTGTATCAGGGTATCCGTTACGGCACATTTGATTTCCACCCGTTTGAAGTGGCCAGCGTGGTGACGCTGGTGATGTTTACCATTCAGTTTTCAGTGAGCATTGCAATCGATAACCGCTATGAAAAAGGGCTATGGCGCTATTTTACCAGCTGTATCTGGTATCCCTACGCTTTTTGGCTGATTAACAGTCTCACCCTGGTGCACGGCCTGCCCAGAGCGGTTTTCCGCAACAAAAACAAAAAAGCGGTGTGGGTCAGCCCCGACCGCGGTGTGCAATAGATGGCAAACAAGCAGACGGACAATGAAGGAATCAATATGATAGACGAATCTTTACGCAAGCTGATGGTGATTGATAAAGCGCGCAGCCGCAACCGGCGGATTACGGTGAAAAGCTGGCTGATTATGATGGTTACCTGGAGTTTGTGGCTGTATGCGCTGTATCATTTGGGTGACAAATACCAAGTGCTGCTCGACCGCCCGTTTGCCGGCAGTTGGACCTTCGGCGATGTGCTTGAAGCGGTGAGCGTGCTTTTGCTGTTGCAGTTGAATTTTCTGTTTGTGTGGTCGATTATGGTGCAGCAGCGGGTGAAGTCGATGCATCAAAAAAGATAAACCGCTGCAACAATTATCAGGCCGTCTGAAATTTCAGACGGCCTGATAATTGTTGTATGATGTTCACTCAATAAAGATAAGCGGGCAGGTTATACCCGTTCATAAAAATAACCTAACGGCGTTGGCTCGCCTTGCCGTACGTGTGTACTGTCTTCGGCTCGCCGCCTTGTCAGCTTATTTTTGTGAATGGGTATTACAGCAAGGCTTCAATATCGTCGGCAATTTCGGCAGGCGATACGCTGGGGGCAAAGCGTTTGACCACTTCGCCGTCGCGGTTGACCAGAAATTTGGTGAAATTCCATTTGATGTCGCTGCCTTCGCGCTTTTCGCCCAAAGAGGCGAGCTTGAGCAGAAATTCTTTAAATTTTTGGCCGCCGCTGTCTTCAGGCTGTTGCGCTTTCAGATAGGTATAGAGCGGGTGTTCGTGGGCGCCGTTGACGTCGATTTTGCTGAAGATGGTGAATTTGGTGCCGAATTTCAGTTGGCAGCTTTGCGCAATTTCTGCGCTGCTTTCGGGTGCTTGTTCTCGAAATTGGTTGCAGGGAAAATCGAGAATTTCCAAACCTTGCGGTGCATATTGGGCATACAGTTGTTGTAATTGCTCATATTGCGGGGTAAGGCCGCAGCGGGTGGCAGTGTTGACAATCAGCAACACTTTGCCTCGGTAATCGCTCAGGCTGATTTCATTGCCTTGTGCATCGGGCAGGGTAAATTGATAGAGGTTGGTCATGGTTTATCCTTGGTAACGAGAGGGGCAATATATTTCTGAATCGGGCGGTGTTATCTGAACCAGCCGCGCACCGCTTCCAGCCCGCCGAAGCGGATGCAGGCATCGGCATGCGCCTGTGCTTTGGGTTTGGCGTGATAGGCGATGCCGAAGCCGGCGGTCTGCAACATCGGAATATCATTGGCACCATCGCCCATGGCCAGCACTTGTTCGGGGCGCAAGCCCAGCATTTCCCGGTGCTGTATTAGTAAATCGGCTTTGGCCTGTGCATCGATAATACGCCCCAATAGCCTGCCGGTCAGCTTGCCGTCGGCAGTTTCCAGCATGTTGGCGTAGGCGTAATCCAGCCCCAGCTGCCGTTGCAGGCGTTCAGTGAAAAAGGTAAAGCCGCCGGATACCAGCATAAATTTGATTTGGTGTTTTTTGCAGGCTTCAAGCAGGAATTCTGCGCCGGGGGAAAGTTGCAACACTTGGTCGTAAACTGTTTGCAACACGCTTTCATCCAGGCCTTTGAGCAGCGCAACGCGTTGACGCAGCGATTGTTCGAAATCCAGTTCGCCGCGCATCGAACGCTCGGTAATCTCGGCTACCTGTGCTTTCAGCCCGACACCGGCGGCAATCTCATCCACACATTCGATGGTGATCAAAGTGGAATCCATATCGCTGACAATCAGCCCCAAATCGGCAAATTCTCTATCGGGCAATACGGCGTAATCTATTTGCTGTGCAGCCAAAATGTCGGCAGCAGCTTCGGGCAGGGTGAAGCTGTCGGGCACGCTGATGCGGACAACGGTGGGTGAATAGGGTGCGACCGCGGGAAAATCGGACAAATCACACGAAGCGATATCAGGATGTTGGAGTATAAGGGCTTGGGGCATGGCGGCGGGCTTTGTGGGAAATAAATCTGATTATACCTGCAACCGGTATGCTTGAGGCCGTCTGAATAGGCGTGGCCGTCTGAAAAAATAAGCTGGCTGTCTATTTTGTTTAAACTTAAGAAAGCGGTAAGCGCCCGGTCGACCGGTCGCCCTATCCGCTTAGTTTTTGAACGGATATCAAAACACAAAAACGGTTTTAGTTTCAGACGGCCTCCGCTGCTTCTTTTTGCGGCGGGTTTTTCAGGCTGAGCAGCAAATCGCGGAAAACATTGGGGTCTTTGATAAAAGTCATTTCACCTTCTTGCGGGAAGTGAAAATCCAGCAGGCGGGATACCCAGAACCGAATACATCCGGCACGCAGCGCGGTCGGGTAATAAGCCTGCTCGGCATCATTTAGCGGACGTATGCTTTGATAGCCATTGAGCAAAGCCGCTTCTAACGTGTCGTTGAGCTGGTTATCGGCTGTTCTGGCCCAATCATTGACGGCAATCGCCAAGTCATACATAAAGTTGCCTTCGCAGGCGTAGTAAAAATCAATAAAGCCGGCCACCTGTTCGCCATCCAGCAATACATTGTCTTTAAATAAGTCGGCATGAATAATGCCGCGGGGCAGATGATCGCCCTTGTGTTGGTCCAAATAGTTTATTTCATCCGCCAGCAAAACCGCATCATGCCCTTCAAGCACCGGCAAAAGTTGCTGATAAGCCTTGTGCCACCAGTGGGTATAGCGGGGATTTTCCATCTTTAAAGGAAACGATTGCCCGGCCAAATGCATTTTGGCCAACATGGCTCCGGTGTGGAAACATTGCGCCTCTGTCGGCCAGCCGGTGTCGGCGCCTTTCAAGCAGGTCACCAAACAGGCCGGTTTACCGGCAAGGGTGGCATCCAGCCTACCATCTTTTTTAGGGATGGGGGCAGGGCAGGCAACACCATTTTCACTGAGGTGTTGTTTGAGCAATAGAAAAAAAGGCAATTCTTCTTGCTTTAAAACCTCAAATACAGTTAATACAAACTTCCCGGTAGTTGTGGTTAAAAAATAATTGCTATTGGTAATGCCTTGAGCAATGCCCTGAAGCGCAATAAATTCGCCAAGGTTATATTGTTCGAGAAAACGACACATTTCATCATCGGAAACGCTGGTGTAGACAGACATAACAGAGCCTATTGAAAATATTGGTGCTTATGATACCAAAAACAGCGGCGATAGAGATACAGTTATGTTGGGAAGAGCCGGGTGAGACTGACTTGTGAACAAGTCGATGTGAAAAACGTTGAAACAAAATGCGCATCTAAAACAAGGCGATGCCGGTTTTAGGTAAAAAACTTCCGGCATTTTGGTTGACGGTGTTTGGTTGAGGGAGTATAGTTCGGTTCTTCGCTGCTTCGGCGGTGACGAAACGATCTGATAATTATAGCACGGACGGTGGGATTGAGAAGGCTTTTTGATAAAGTTTTTGGATTCTGCGGTTGACAAGAAGATTGGGTGTTGTATAATTTCGTTCTTGCTCTTTAACAAACAGATTACCGATAAGTGTGAGTGCGGTGACGCCTCACACTGTTGAAAAAGATAGACAAGAAATGTTTTAACATATCTTCGTTTATTTCTTTGAAGCAGACCAGAAGTTAAAAAAAGTTAGAGATTAAACATAAGAGTTTGATCCTGGCTCAGATTGAACGCTGGCGGCATGCTTTACACATGCAAGTCGGACGGCAGCATAGAAGAGCTTGCTCTTTTGATGGCGAGTGGCGAACGGGTGAGTAACGCATCGGAACGTACCGAGTAGTGGGGGATAACTGTCCGAAAGGATGGCTAATACCGCATATTCTCTGAGGAGGAAAGCAGGGGACCTTAGGGCCTTGCGCTATTTGAGCGGCCGATGTCTGATTAGCTAGTTGGTGGGGTAAGAGCCCACCAAGGCGACGATCAGTAGCGGGTCTGAGAGGATGATCCGCCACACTGGGACTGAGACACGGCCCAGACTCCTACGGGAGGCAGCAGTGGGGAATTTTGGACAATGGGCGCAAGCCTGATCCAGCCATGCCGCGTGTATGAAGAAGGCCTTCGGGTTGTAAAGTACTTTTGTCAGGGAAGAAAAGCCGCCGGCTAATACTCGGTGGTGATGACGGTACCTGAAGAATAAGCACCGGCTAACTACGTGCCAGCAGCCGCGGTAATACGTAGGGTGCGAGCGTTAATCGGAATTACTGGGCGTAAAGCGAGCGCAGACGGTTATTTAAGCAAGATGTGAAAGCCCCGGGCTCAACCTGGGAACTGCGTTTTGAACTGGGTAACTAGAGTGTGTCAGAGGGGGGTAGAATTCCACGTGTAGCAGTGAAATGCGTAGAGATGTGGAGGAATACCGATGGCGAAGGCAGCCCCCTGGGATAACACTGACGTTCATGCTCGAAAGCGTGGGTAGCAAACAGGATTAGATACCCTGGTAGTCCACGCCCTAAACGATGTCAATTAGCTGTTGGGGTACATGATGCCTTAGTAGCGTAGCTAACGCGTGAAATTGACCGCCTGGGGAGTACGGTCGCAAGATTAAAACTCAAAGGAATTGACGGGGACCCGCACAAGCGGTGGATGATGTGGATTAATTCGATGCAACGCGAAGAACCTTACCTGGTCTTGACATGTACGGAAGACTCCAGAGACGGAGTTGTGCCTTCGGGAGCCGTAACACAGGTGCTGCATGGCTGTCGTCAGCTCGTGTCGTGAGATGTTGGGTTAAGTCCCGCAACGAGCGCAACCCTTGTCATTAGTTGCCATCATTAAGTTGGGCACTCTAATGAGACTGCCGGTGACAAACCGGAGGAAGGTGGGGATGACGTCAAGTCCTCATGGCCCTTATGACCAGGGCTTCACACGTCATACAATGGTCGGTACAGAGGGTAGCCAAGCCGCGAGGTGGAGCCAATCCCAGAAAACCGATCGTAGTCCGGATTGCACTCTGCAACTCGAGTGCATGAAGTCGGAATCGCTAGTAATCGCAGGTCAGCATACTGCGGTGAATACGTTCCCGGGTCTTGTACACACCGCCCGTCACACCATGGGAGTGGGGGATACCAGAATTGGGTAGGGTAACCTTCGGGAGCCCGCTTAACACGGTATGCTTCATGACTGGGGTGAAGTCGTAACAAGGTAGCCGTAGGGGAACCTGCGGCTGGATCACCTCCTTTCTAGAGAAAGAAGAGGCGTTGTCGTATTCACACTTATCGGTAAACTGTAGAAGAGATGCAGAATTAAAGAAGCAAAGGCCTTGGGTTTGTAGCTCAGCTGGTTAGAGCACACGCTTGATAAGCGTGGGGTCGGAGGTTCAAGTCCTCCCAGACCCACCAAACAGAAGTAGCACCGCACGGCCGGTACTGGGGGCATAGCTCAGTTGGTAGAGCACCTGCTTTGCAAGCAGGGGGTCATCGGTTCGATCCCGTTTGCCTCCACCAAAAGCTTCCCAAATCAAAGCGAGTTGGAAAAGGAAAAAGAAGCGGCAGCTTCTTATTTTAATTGACAGAGCGAAAGCGGCTGTTATAATGGCCAGCTCATTTTGATTTGCGAAGTTATTCTGAAGCCCGGGCAAAATCCGCGGCGGCAGACGCATCGATCTTTAACAAATTGGAAAGCCGAAATCAACAAACAAAGACAATGTTGTTTCGATTGGAAGCGCAAACCGTTGCAACGGAATGCGTTTCAGCAAAAGCAGAGCCGGTATATCCGGCGACAGCCCAGCAGCAATCGGAGCACAAAAATTTGGGTGATGATTGTATCGGATTCACTCTGAAACACAAAAGGCAGAGTGAATCACACAACAAAGCAGTAAGCTTTATCAAAGTAGGCACCTCAAGTCCGGTCCCCTAGTCAACGGGAGGTTGGGCGAAGTCAATGAGGTTCTTGAAATGATAGAGTCAAGTGAATAAGTGCATCAGGTGGATGCCTTGGCGATGATAGGCGAAGAAGGACGTGTAAGCCTGCGAAAAGCGCGGGGGAGCTGGCAATAAAGCAAAGATCCCGCGATGTCCGAATGGGGAAACCCACCGTATTCTGTACGGTATCCTCAAGTGAATACATAGCTTGAGAGAAGCGAACCCGGAGAACTGAACCATCTAAGTACCCGGAGGAAAAGAAATCAACCGAGATTCCGCAAGTAGTGGCGAGCGAAAGCGGAGGAGCCTGTATACGATAATACTTGAGATAGAAGAACAAGCTGGGAAGCTTGGCCATAGTGGGTGAAAGCCCCGTATTCGAAATTTCAAGTATGGTACTAGGTATACGACAAGTAGGGCGGGACACGAGAAATCCTGTTTGAAGATGGGGGGACCATCCTCCAAGGCTAAATACTCATCATCGACCGATAGTGAACCAGTACCGTGAGGGAAAGGCGAAAAGAACCCCGGGAGGGGAGTGAAACAGAACCTGAAACCTGATGCATACAAACAGTGGGAGCACCCTAGAGGTGTGACTGCGTACCTTTTGTATAATGGGTCAACGACTTACATTCAGTAGCGAGCTTAACCGGATAGGGGAGGCGTAGGGAAACCGAGTCTTAATAGGGCGACGAGTTGCTGGGTGTAGACCCGAAACCGAGTGATCTATCCATGGCCAGGATGAAGGTGCGGTAACACGCACTGGAGGTCCGAACCCACGCATGTTGCAAAATGCGGGGATGAGCTGTGGATAGGGGTGAAAGGCTAAACAAACTCGGAGATAGCTGGTTCTCCCCGAAAACTATTTAGGTAGTGCCTCGAGCAAGACACTGATGGGGGTAAAGCACTGTTATGGCTAGGGGGTTATTGCAACTTACCAACCCATGGCAAACTAAGAATACCATCAAGTGGTTCCTCGGGAGACAGACAGCGGGTGCTAACGTCCGTTGTCAAGAGGGAAACAACCCAGACCGCCAGCTAAGGTCCCAAATGATAGATTAAGTGGTAAACGAAGTGGGAAGGCCCAGACAGCCAGGATGTTGGCTTAGAAGCAGCCATCATTTAAAGAAAGCGTAATAGCTCACTGGTCGAGTCGTCCTGCGCGGAAGATGTAACGGGGCTCAAATCTATAACCGAAGCTGCGGATGCTAATTTAGATTAGCATGGTAGGGGAGCGTTCTGTAGGCCGAAGAAGGTGACTTGAGAAGGTTGCTGGAGGTATCAGAAGTGCGAATGTTGACATGAGTAGCGATAAAGCGGGTGAAAAGCCCGCTCGCCGAAAACCCAAGGTTTCCTACGCAACGTTCATCGGCGTAGGGTGAGTCGGCCCCTAAGGCGAGGCAGAAATGCGTAGTCGATGGGAAACGGGTTAATATTCCCGTACTTTGATTTAGTGCGATGTGGGGACGGAGAAGGTTATGTCAGCGGTCTGTTGGAATAGGCCGTTCAAGCCGGTAGGTGGAAAGTTTAGGCAAATCCGGACTTTCATAACACCGAGAAGTGATAACGAGCATCTACGGATGCGAAGTGACAGATACCACGCTTCCAGGAAAAGCCACTAAGCTTCAGCTAAATCAGAACCGTACCGCAAACCGACACAGGTGGGTAGGATGAGAATTCTAAGGCGCTTGAGAGAACTCAGGAGAAGGAACTCGGCAAATTGATACCGTAACTTCGGGAGAAGGTATGCCCTCTGATGTGAAAGACTAGCTCTGTAAGCATTGGAGGGTCGCAGAGAATCGGTGGCTGCGACTGTTTATTAAAAACACAGCACTCTGCTAACACGAAAGTGGACGTATAGGGTGTGACGCCTGCCCGGTGCTGGAAGGTTAATTGAAGATGTGAGAGCATCGGATCGAAGCCCCAGTAAACGGCGGCCGTAACTATAACGGTCCTAAGGTAGCGAAATTCCTTGTCGGGTAAGTTCCGACCCGCACGAATGGCGTAACGATGGCCACACTGTCTCCTCCTGAGACTCAGCGAAGTTGAAATGGTTGTGAAGATGCAATCTCCCCGCTGCTAGACGGAAAGACCCCGTGAACCTTTACTGTAGCTTTGCATTGGACTTTGAAGTCACTTGTGTAGGATAGGTGGGAGGCTTAGAAGCCGAGACGCTAGTCTTGGTGGAGCCGTCCTTGAAATACCACCCTGGTGACTTTGAGGTTCTAACCCAGGTCCGTTATCCGGATCGGGGACCGTGCATGGTAGGCAGTTTGACTGGGGCGGTCTCCTCCCAAAGAGTAACGGAGGAGTTCGAAGGTTACCTAGGTCCGGTCGGAAATCGGGCTGATAGTGCAATGGCAAAAGGTAGCTTAACTGCGAGACCGACAAGTCGAGCAGGTGCGAAAGCAGGACATAGTGATCCGGTGGTTCTGAATGGAAGGGCCATCGCTCAACGGATAAAAGGTACTCCGGGGATAACAGGCTGATTCCGCCCAAGAGTTCATATCGACGGCGGAGTTTGGCACCTCGATGTCGGCTCATCACATCCTGGGGCTGTAGTCGGTCCCAAGGGTATGGCTGTTCGCCATTTAAAGTGGTACGTGAGCTGGGTTTAAAACGTCGTGAGACAGTTTGGTCCCTATCTGCAGTGGGCGTTGGAAGTTTGACGGGGGCTGCTCCTAGTACGAGAGGACCGGAGTGGACGAACCTCTGGTGTACCGGTTGTCACGCCAGTGGCATAGCCGGGTAGCTAAGTTCGGAAGAGATAAGCGCTGAAAGCATCTAAGCGCGAAACTCGCCTGAAGATGAGACTTCCCTGGTGGTTTAACCACCCTAAAGAGTCGTTCGAGACCAGGACGTTGATAGGTCGGGTGTGGAAGCGCGGCAACGCGTGAAGCTAACCGATACTAATTGCTCGTGAGGCTTGACTCTATCATTTGAAGAACTTCGAATGATGATAAAGCTTACTGAAGTCATGAGCCGTACAGCAGTACGGACATGCGATACACATTACCCTTGTTGGAAGCGGGCGCAGCGCCCAGAGCGCGCCTCGGTTCATGTTGATAAAGCAAGATGGGAGACCATGTTGCGACGGCTTTAGCAATTTGTACAGTTTAAGTCTGGCGGCCATAGCGAGTTGGTCCCACGCCTTCCCATCCCGAACAGGACCGTGAAACGACTCAGCGCCGATGATAGTGTGGATACCCATGTGAAAGTAGGTCACTGCCAGACACCCATTCAAGAGCCCCGATACGGAAACGTATCGGGGCTTTATTCTGTGGGTGGTTGGCGGGTGGACGGCCCCAACAGCCTCTTGCTGTTGCCCGATTGCGACAAACCGGCGCAATATTCGGGCACATAACCGTTAATGCAGTAAAAATATTTGAACGCATCAAAAAATACCCTTATCATAAACAAATGCCGGCATGCAGCAGAGGCTGCCGGTGAAGGCCGAACAACATTACGAAGGAAAACAATATGAAAAAACTGATTTGGGGCGCACTGGCGCTGATAAGCACCGGCTTCTCGCTGGCGGCGGTCAACATCAACACCGCCGGGGAAGAAGAGCTCAAAGCCCTGCCGGGCATCGGCCCCTCGAAAGCGGCGGCGATTGTAGAGTACCGCAGCCGCAATGGCAACTTCAAAAGTGTGGAGGAGCTGAAGAACGTGAAGGGGATCGGAGACGGTATTTACAACCGTCTGAAGGATGAGGCTTCGGTATCGGGGGCGGCGGCGAAGAAGGCCAAGCCTGCGCTTAAGAAGCCGTGATGCTGCGTTTAGCTGTTTGAAGGCTGCCCGTTCGGGCGGCCTTTGCTTTAGGGGGGAATGGCGGCTGCACAATACCGGGTGTTGGCGGCGGTGCCCGCCGGGTTGCTGCCGCGGCACCTTGGCTTATTTCGTTTCAATGATTGCGATACGTTTGATACCATTTATTCAAACTGCGGTTAAACCGACTCCGTTGCTTGAACGATGCCGTCTGAAAGTGTCTTGAAGGCTTTTACTGCATCGGGCTGCAGCCTGCATGTCGGATAGCTGCTGATGGTTTGTTGTTGGGAGAATGGACACGGTTAGACAGGAATATCAGGAAGTGGCTTCGATAGCAATCTGCTTATTGCGGGGAGCTTTGGCTGCGGTTTGCTGTTATTAAGGGGCTTTACTAAGGTTGTTTGAATGTTTCAGACGGCCTTAGGTTTGCATTTCAAGTGCAACACTTGGAAGTAAAGGTTTGAACACTCAAGAATAAAGCACTGGGCGTTTCATGGCTAAGTTTTTTTCTCGAACGATGATCCAATGCATCCTAAACAGCCTTAATCTGGCGCTTACTGAACAACCTGAAATCCGTTTTCTTTGGAAAGTATGGGCGGATAAGACCGTTGGTGTTTTCATTGCAGCCCTTTTCCTTATGAGAGATAGGCTGCCGAAATAAGTTTTGACCCAATGCAATGGCCCCGCCGACAGGAATCGAACCTGTATTTTACGCTTAGGAGGCATACGTTCTATCCGTTGAACTACGGCGGGATTGGTGGGGCAAGGAGGTAGGGAATTTAGTTGTTTGTAAAAATTTCGATGTTTCAGGAAACTCTGGCCAATGATTCTCGCGCCAGTTGGTGCATGGCTTGAGTGATTTCATTGTCCGGTAAAATGCTTAGACAGGTAAGTGCTTGTTCAACGGCTTTACGTGCTTCATTAATCGAATAAGGTAATGCATCAGATAAGGTAACATGCTGGTGGATTTTAGTGAAATAACTGCGATCTGCATTTTCCAGGGCATGACGAACATCTTTAGCGGCTTCTGGGCTGCCTTGTTGCATCAGATAAATTAATGGCAGAGTCGGTTTGCCTTCGGCGAGGTCATCACCAACATTCTTGCCGATTTCATCAGTATCTCCCGAGTAATCCAGAACATCATCGATAATTTGAAAAGCTGTGCCGACATACATGCCATAATCTTTTAGGGCTTGCTCTTGCTCGGGCGTGGCGCCGGCTAAAATAGCGCCGACTTGTGCGGCTGCTTCGAATAATTTGGCAGTCTTATATTGGATAACTTGCAAATATTCTTGCTCGGAGATGTCTACATTGCCGATATTCATCAGCTGCATGACTTCGCCTTCAGCAATAATATTGGTAGCATCGGCCATCACTTCAAGAATTTTCATACTGCCGGAGCCAACCATCAGCTGAAAGGCGCGGGTATACAGAAAGTCTCCCACTAAGACCGCAGCAGCATTGCCAAAAAGATTATTGGCCGTTTTGCGTCCGCGGCGCAAATCACTTTCATCGACAACGTCATCATGCAATAAAGTGGAGGTGTGGATAAATTCTACCATCGCAGCCAGAGAATAAAGCTGCGGCTGATCATAACCGAGCACTTTTCCTGCCAATATCGTAATAATAGGACGTAAGCGTTTACCGCCGGCACTAATGATATAGGTGCCGATTTGTGAAATCAGAGCCACTTCAGATTGCACAGCCTGATTGATGACAACGTTTACTTTAGCAAGATCGTCAGGTAAATGGCGTTGGAAATAAGGCAGGTTTTCAAGCATGGCTTTTCGACTTCGTTGTTGGTTTGTATTTGAGCGTTGCCGGTATTTAATATTGGGCAGTGATTTCAGTGGAAATGGCTGCTGAATATTTTCGCGTATTTTTTCCTGCATGCAGCGGTTTAGATTTGAAAAGCTGTTTGGGAAGTTCAATATCCGATGACGCTAAAGCATTGTTTGCAGGTGATACAGCTGCTAATTATAGCAGCAATGATAGGTAATTGCATGGATTATCGGTGAAAAATATGCTTGTACGGTATGGGTGAGTGATGACTTTGGTTAAATGTTTTTGCAGAAGGGTATTTGATTTAATTGAATAAATCTTTGACAGGGCTAGAAAAAGAAAATATAATACCCGATTCCGTGCATGGTGTGCGGATAGTTAATTGAAATTCTCATGGAGTTGAGTATGTACGCGGTCGTAAAAACCGGCGGTAAACAATACAAAGTTACCGTTGGCGAAAAATTGAAAGTAGAACAGATACCAGCCGAACTCGACAGCCAAATCGAACTGAACGAAGTTTTGATGATTGCTGACGGCGAATCTGTAAAAGTAGGTGCCCCTTTTATCGAAGGCGCAAAAGTAACTGCTAAAGTGGTTGCTCATGGCCGTGGCGAGAAAGTACGCATTTTTAAAATGCGTCGCCGCAAGCACTATCAAAAACGCCAAGGCCACCGCCAAAATTTCACCCAAATCGAAATCGTGGCAATCGCTTAATTTAAACAGTTTAGGAGTAACGTAAAATGGCAACCAAAAAAGCTGGTGGTAGCTCTAAAAACGGTCGCGATTCAGAAGCCAAACGCCTGGGCGTAAAAGCCTATGGCAGCGAGCTGATTCCTGCCGGTTCAATCATCGTACGCCAACGCGGCACCCGCTTTCACGCCGGTGACAACGTAGGCATGGGCAAAGACCATACTTTGTTCGCCAAAGTAGATGGTTATGTTGAGTTTAAAGTCAAAGGTGCTTTGAACCGTAAAACCGTTAGTGTACGTCCGTATACCGGTGCCGACGAATAATCTGTTCGTCTGGTTTTATCTGAAACCCCGCCTTGGCGGGGTTTTTGATTATGTAATTTGAGAATATGCAGATTCAAAAGAAAAATGAATTGTGCTGCCTTATCTGAAGTTTAAAAAGCGGTTTGTTAAGATCTTGAAGTGCTGCATTGGTTGCTCGGACAATTAATGACTTTTCATAAAAATAACCCGATCGCGCCGGCTGGCCTGAATTATAAAGGGGGCGGCTTAGCTTTGGTGCTGTAGTGCAGAAGTCAATCTGTCTTGTATTTGTCTGCATGCTGTTATTGCAGCTCATCCACTAGGGTGTCCTGACCATTCAGAATTATTCAGATTTTTTGCGATAAAAGTACAGATGCCAGGCAAAAAAACGTAGCAAGATTGGACATCTTGCGAGGCTTTTTAACGCAGCAGATGTGCTTTTAGCGCAAAAAAGATGATGATATATGAATGGTCAGGATACCCTAGCTTGCCATACTGCCTTGCCTGCCGGATCAGCTTCTTTATCGAATGGATGTCATTGATTGCGGGCAGGTAAGTCTGAAGAGGTAGAGATAAGTAGCGCTTATTTGGCTGGAGCTTAAGCTGTGTTATCTGTGTTTGGGGCGTAAAATTCATTTCAGATCATATATTTGAACATCAGACGGGGATTTTTGTCGGCGTCGGAATAACGTTAATCAAAAGTTTTGTATTGCTTTCACACCCACTCAAAAAAGTAGGCTGACAAGGCGGCGAGTTGAAGACAGTGTGCCGGTACGGCAAAGCGAGCCAATTGGGCTGTTTTTGTGATGGACATAGCAGAAATGTGACAAAGGTTTTAGAGTGCGTGAATAGTATGTTAGATTTAAAGCAACCAAGGCCGTCTGAAACACCCGCGGTGTTTCAGACGGCCTTGGTAGTTTTGTGGTGGAATCAGGCGTGTTCGGTTCTGTGTGCAGCAAGCGGTTTTTTCTTGCTGCGGGTCAGATTCCGATACATCACCCACGCCATCAGGCTCAGGTAGCCGAGGCTGGATAATACGCCGATAATGGCGAAAAGGGGCATTAAGCGGTCAATCATGGTAAGTTCCGAATCAGAAAGTTTTCACATTATTTTTTATTGCAGACGGGCTGATAAATTTGCATTTGCGCATCACAACCCGATACTGCTTTTATCCCGTATGGTGAAACAGCTTCATCTCTGCTGTGGTGTACTGTGCCAAATCAGATAAATCTGCATTTGCAGGGGGTAAAAATCCTCGCGGAAGCGACACATCAAGACACCCTGGTGATAAGAGATTGAAGCGATTCACGTCTTTATTTCTGCTGTGCAGAAATTGTGCTTATAGTATGAAAATAAAGCAGGTTATCGTCAAGCCGTTCGTTTGAAATTTACACCTTTCGTCTGAAATTGATGTTGAAAACGGCGTAAAATGTTGCATATATGTGTCTGTCTGCGATGCTTTTTGCGGGGGAATGGCACTATATTTATTCAAAAAGTAAATTCTGATCATTGGATTGACAGGTGTATTTCGCCTCTGAAAACACATCTGTCGTGTTAAAAAACCGCGTGAGATGATGTTTGCTTGTGTTGCGTTTCTTGACGGGCATCCGCATTTTCAGAAACAAAAAAAACCTCATAAAAAATGGTTAGGGTGCTGAGGTGACAGGGCAGTGCGGATGCCGCTATAAGGCGGTATGCCTGTTGTTTGATTTTGATGCCATGCCATAGTGTCTTGGGCTTGCAACATGGATACAAAGTGGCGTAAATTGGCTGCATGGCTTATCAAAGGAGCGTGAAATGAAAACTTTTCAGACGGCCTTAACCTTATCTGCAGCCTTGCTGCTGGCGGCCTGCGCCACTACGCCCGAACAAAAAGCAGCGCGAGCGGCGGCGCAAAAGCAATATGAGCAAAACCTGCAAGTGGCGCTGGCCGGCCAGTGTGACCGGGAAACGGCTGATTTGATGCGCATGCAGTTTGATCCGCCGCCGGGGCAAACCGAACAACAACGGCAGGCATTCAGGTTGCAATATGTTGATAAAGTGGCCGACCCGATGTTTCAAGCCTGTTACAAAATGGCTTGGCAAAACTATATTTCGCAACAGCGCTTGCGCGAGATGCGTTATTATTATGATGATTATTGGGATCACTTTTACTATCCGTTCAGACGGCCTTTTTACCGCTGGTAGCCGTGTTGGGATAAAAAGTGTGTGATAAATGGTTTCATACCTATTGACAAAAGTCAGTGAATAAGGCGGCAAGCCGGAGGCAATACAGGTGGTGCGGGGGCTGCTGGTTTGGCGCTTCAACAGCTTAGCGCAACCGACTCTCTTTGAGTTCAGGCGTGTCAACGCCATCAGATGAATTTTGTGAATAGGTTTCAGACGGCCTCATCTGTGTTTGTGAGGCCGTCTGAATGTGAGTTTGGGAAAGCCATGCCGAAATACCTGTTATTTTTGCTGACATTGTTGGCAACGGCCGTCAGTTTTGCCCGCGGCGCACCGGAAGCAGATACTTTTTTATGGAAAGTAAGCAAAAGCGGCCGCCCCGATGCTTATCTGCTCGGCACTGTGCATGTGGGCAAAGTGGGCAGCCGTTTGGGCGCCTTGCCGCAACAGGCGCTGGATAAGGTGGCGCAAGTGGTGGTGGAGTCGAATGCCGACGAGCTTGCCCAGCCGCGCCATGCCGCCGAAGCTGCGCGCATGATGCAATTGATGAGCGATAAGCGCACTTTGAACCAATCGCTCGGTCGCGCCAGGGTGTGGGCGCTCAGCCGTATGGCTGCGCAAGGGCATGATCCGATAGACATCAGCGGCAGCCGCCATGATAAACCGTGGGTGGTGTGGGCGATGTTGCAGACCGCGTATTCGCCTAAAGGCTATTCTTACCAATACGGCGTAGATAATTTATTGATTGAGGCGGCACAAAAGCAGCAAAAACCGGTGATTGCGTTGGAGCGGTCAGAGCCTTTGCATTATTTTAACGCCATTCCCGAAAACACCGTCAAACGCAGCCTGGATATGCTCATCCGTCATCATCGGGCGGTATTGTCGGAACAGAAAAAATTGGTCGAAGATTATCAGGCCGGCCGTGCCGGCGCTTTGTGGCAGGAAATCAGCAATCCGCAAACACAGTTAAAATACCAGCCGAAACAAGATCATGCGTATTGGCATGATTTTATGTATCAGAAACTGCTGATTGAGCGCAACCAGCAATGGCTGCCCCGGCTGATTGAGATTCTGCCGCAAAAACCTACACTAGTGGCGGTGGGGGCGGCGCATCTGTTTGGCGAACAAGGACTGATTTTGCGCTTGCGGCAGGTCGGCTATCAGGTTACGCCGGTGTTGCCCGAATCTGTTCGCACATCGTTGGAAAATTGACCCCGCAATCAAAAAAGCGGATAATTTCAACATTCTAGAGTTGTTCAACGGCATCATCATACGGAGCAGCGGAGCCGAGGGCAGTATGGCAAGGCGAAGCCATAAGGTATGATTATTCATTGAACAGCTACATCTTTTCTTTCAGACGGCCTTTCCATGAGGTAAAGGCCGTCTGAAAACATTTATCAGGTTTGCACACACATGAAATCCCCAGAGCTTCTTCTGCCCGCCGGCGGCCTCGAACGCATGCGCGCCGCCTTTGATTACGGCGCCGATGCCGTATATGCCGGTTCGCCCCGCTATTCTTTGCGCGCCCGCAATAACGAATTTGCCAAACTCGAAGTACTCGAAACCGGCATCAGCGAAGCGCACGCGCGCGGCAAAAAATTCTTTCTCACCGTTAATACGCTGCCGCACAACAGCAAGCTGAAAACCTTTATGGCCGATATGGAGCCTTTGATTGCCATGCAGCCCGATGCGCTGATTATGGCTGACCCCGGCCTGATTATGAATGTGCGCGAGCGCTGGCCGCAAGTGCCGGTTCATTTATCGGTGCAAGCCAACACCACCAACTGGTGGGGTGTGAAATTCTGGCAGAAAATCGGTGTTGAGCGCATTATTCTGTCGCGCGAATTGAGCATGGACGAAATCGCCGAAATCCGCCAACAATGCCCCGATATCGAATTGGAAGTGTTTGTGCACGGCGCCTTGTGTATCGCTTATTCCGGCCGCTGCCTGCTTTCCGGCTATTTCAATCACCGCGATCCCAACCAAGGCACCTGCACCAACGCCTGCCGTTGGGATTACAAAGTACACGACACCGCCATCGATGAAATGGGCGATGCCAAACTGCTGCAAGGCTTTGATTTCAATAAAGCGCAAGAAGAAGCCAATGCCGCTTTCGAAGGCATCAACGGCCAAATCCGCCATCCTGCCGCCGATAAAGTGTTTCTGATTGAAGAAGCCAACCGCCCCGGCGAGCTGATGCCGATTATGGAAGATGAGCACGGCACGTACATCATGAATTCCAAAGACTTGCGCGCCATTGAGCAAGTGGCCAAATTGGCCGAAATCGGCGTCGACAGCCTGAAAGTGGAAGGGCGCACCAAATCGGTGTATTACGTTGCCCGTGTGGCGCAGGCTTACCGCAAAGCCATTGATGATGCCGTGGCCGGGCGGCCGTTCGATTACGGCTTGTTGGCGGAACTGGAAGGCCTCGCCAACCGCGGCTACACGCCCGGTTTTTTGGAGCGCCATCAAACCAAAGATTATCAAAACTATCTTTCCGGCCATTCGCTGGCCAAACAAAGCCAGTTTGTCGGCCAGATAACCGACATCGACAGCGAAGGGTGGGCAACGGTGGAAGTGAAAAACAAATTCAGCGTGGGCGACACGCTGGAAATCATCCACCCGAGCGGCAACCAAACTGTGGTGCTGGAAGCGATGACGCGCAAAGGCGAAGCGGTGGAAGTGGCGCCCGGCAACGGCATCGAAGTGAAAATCCCGCAAATGCAGGGCAAGGAAAAAGCGTTGCTGGCGCGGGTGATGAACCCGTAATACCCGTTGGATGCGGCAGATTTGCTGCCGCGGGCGGGCTTGCTTTTGTGAATGGGCACATCTTCAAAATATTCTGAAGCCGTGGGCCGGGTCTGTTGAAGCCGTTTGCGCATCATGCAGGGTTTCAGCAGGCTCTGCCGGATACGGAAATGAGAGACACTATTCAGCAGCCACACAGCATCCCTGATCAATGCGGTCAGGTTTTTTTATGAAACGGTATTGATTTGTATCAGCTGGTAAAATGGTTGCTTTCACAGTTTTCAGACGGCCTGGAGAACCCCCTAAGCTTTGCCCTGCATATTGTGGTGTTCGATTTCGAAACTGTGTTGCCGGTAAGCCTTAAAGCGTTCGCGTGCTTCGGCCAAGTCTTCCAGATTATCGCTGACGATTTCGAGCACGCGGGCGGGTAAAGTGGGGGCTTGGCTCCAAAAGTCGGGGGAAAGGTTGAGCACGGCCCAGCCTTCGCCGATGTCGGGCAGATGGGTGCCTGCTGCCAACAGCAGCGGTGTGTGTGGTGGGAAGGGGCTGCCGGGATACCAGATTTCGTGGGGCAGAAAGCTTTCGGGATCAAAGCGCCATAAATCGGCGTCAAGCCGCGCCAGCGTTTCCTCGGCATCCGACCATACCAACACCCGGCTGCCACTTTGCACGGCGCGGCCGGCCAGGCGGCAGGTAAAGGCGGCGGGGTTGCCGACGTGGGTGTAAAAAGTGGCTTTAGGCATACTGGCTTCCGGGGCGGAAAAGCCCGATTATAGCGTAAATCGCCTCAGACTTCTGCCGGCCGGCGGCATGGCGGCGGCAGTTTTCCCGCATCAGTTTGCGGTAATCAAATATTTCGTCTGCGGTAATAAAAAGGCTGTTGCCAATGGCTTGGTATTTGGCTTGGCGGTTTTTATTTTTATCGACGCCGGCAGCTTGGCGTTGCCGCACCGCGATGCCGTGTGCTTCGATATTATCGGTTATGCGGTATTCAGGGTAACGGGCGCGGGTTGGGTAAGGGTGAAAGTAAAATCCCAATCAAAGGGGGGATGCTTTATCGGCCTTTTTTGGTTGGGGCCGTCTGATACCATTGACAAAAATAAGCCAACTGCGTTGGCTCGCCTTGCCATACTATAGATTCGACCATTTTAATTCTAAAAATATTTTATTCATTTCTTTTTTAAACAATCGGATTGATGTAAAAAATGCAGTTATGAAATTGCCGGTTCTATCGTTATATTGTATTTACCTCGCCGCCTTACTTTTGTGAATGGGTATGAACGATGCAGACGGCTTGGATGCCCGTTTGACAAACCATCTGATGGCGTTGCCAATATATGTGTGGGCGGCCTTTAATCGGGTAGCGTGTCGGTTTGTTTTTTCAAACTGCGATGCAACCCGATAAGATGCAGCCCGATAATATGATGGCGCAAAAAAAGCAGGCTTTGAGCCTGCTTTCGTGTTTTATCTGACGTTGCGCAAGTAGTTTAGCAACAACGGCACCGGCCGGCCGGTAGCGCCTTTTTCTTTGCCGGATTTCCAGGCGGTGCCGGCAATGTCGAGGTGCGCCCACGGGTAATCTTCGGTGAAATAGGCTAAGAATGTGGCCGCGGTAATGGTGCCGGCGCCGGGGGTGCCGATATTGGGAATATCGGCGAAATTCGATTTGAGCTGCTCTTTATAGGTATCGAACAGCGGCAGCTGCCAGGCTTTGTCGTTGGTTTCGCGCGAAGCGGCCAAAAGGCTGTCGACAAGCGCTTGGTCGTTGCCCATCAGACCGCTCACATCGTGGCCGAGCGCCATAATGCAGGCACCGGTGAGGGTGGCGGCATCAATCACGGCTTTCGGTTTGAACTGTTCGGCATAGGTGAGGGCGTCGCACAAAATCAGGCGGCCTTCGGCATCGGTATTGAGCACTTCGATGGTGAGCCCCTTCATGCTGGTGACCACGTCGCCGGGCTTGTTGGCGGCACCGGAGGGCATGTTTTCACAGGTGGGCACGATGGCGATGAGGTTGATGGGCAGTTTCAGCTTCACGGCAGCGCAGAACGTGCCGATAACGGCAGCGGCGCCGCACATGTCGAATTTCATTTCGTCCATATTGAGGCCGGGCTTGAGCGAAATGCCGCCGGTGTCGAAAGTAATGCCTTTGCCCACCAGCACGATGGGCGCTTCGTTTTTATCGGCTGCACCGAAATGGCTCAGTTCGACCAGATAAGGTTTTTGCTTGCTGCCTTTGGCCACCGACCAAAACGCGCCCATGTTGTCTTTGATATAGTCTTTATCGAGAATTTTGGCTTGTGCGCCGAGTTTTTCCGCTTCGGCTTTGGCGGTTTCGGCCAGAAATTCGGGCGTGCATTCGTTGGGGGCGGCATTACCGAGATCTTTGGCGATGTTGCAGCCGTAAAGTTGCGCTGCGGCGACATCCAGAGCGGTTTGAACCGCTTGGCTGTGTTCGGCATGATAAAATACGGCTGTTTGCAGTTTGGCGGGCTTGGCTTCTTTTTTGTAGCGGTCAAAACGGTAAACGGCTTCACCGAAGGCCGCAGCGAAAATTTCAGCCACGCGCGGCGAGTCTGTTTCGCAAAACGGCGCCAGGCACACATTTACATTTTCTTGCTTCTGCGCCCAGGCGGCGGCTTCTTTGGCGGCCTGTTCGATGGTTTCGCGCTGCACATCTTGCAGGCGCACCACGGCAACGGCTTTCAAACTGCCGTTGTCGGCGCTTTGGGCGGCGGCAAACGTTTGTGCTTGTTCCAGCGCCGCGTAGAGCAGGGCGGCGGTGGGGTTGCCGCCGTCGGCGGTATCGGGGCCTTCGGATGCGCATACATATAACAGCGCGCCGGTTTGATGCGGCTGCAATTTTTCGGCTTTTGTGCTAAATTCCACGTTCATTCTCCTGATGATAACCGGTTAGACGGAATAATCTTTCAGACGGCCTGAGATAAGCGCCTTGCAATGCCGTCTGAAACTTTACATGCGGCTTGATTGTACTCCATTCAGGCCGTCTGAAACATACGGGCGCAGACCAATCGGCGATTTATGATTTATCAACGTAATTTTATTAAAGAACTCTCGTTCACCGCCATCGGTATTTTCGTGGTGTTGCTGGCGATTTTGGTGTCGACGCAGGCCATCAACCTGTTGGGGCGCGCTGCCGACGGGCGCGTGGCTATTGATGCCGTGGCTGCGCTGGTGGGTTTCTGGATTATCGGCATGACGCCGTTGCTGCTGGTGCTGACCGCCTATATCAGCACGCTGACCGTGCTCACCCGTTATTGGCGCGACAGCGAGATGTCGGTGTGGCTCTCGTGCGGGTTGGCGCTCAAGCAATGGGTGCGGCCGGTGTTGCAGTTTGCCGTGCCGTTTGCCCTGCTGGTGGCGCTGATGCAGCTTTGGGTGATGCCGTGGGCCGAATTGCGCAGCCGCGAATACGCTGAAATTTTAAAGCAAAAACAAGAGCTCTCGCTGGTGGAGGCGGGCGAATTCCGCACCTTGGGCAAAAGCAACGGGCGCGTGTATTTTGTGGAAACATTCGATACCGAATCGGGCATCATGAAAAACCTGTTTTTACGCGAACAGGATGATAAAGGCAACGACAGCATCGTGTTTGCCAAAGAGGGCACTTTTGCGCTAAACGACAACAAGCGCACGCTTGAATTAAAGCAGGGCTACCGCTACAGCGGCACGCCCGGGCAGGCCGATTACAACCAGGTGTCGTTTCAAAACCTGAGCCTGATTATCAGCACCACGCCGAAAATCATTGATCCGATTTCACACCGCCGCACCATTCCCACCATGCAGTTGTTCGGCAGCGCCGATCCGCAGCATCAGGCTGAATTGATGTGGCGTTTGTCGTTGCCGATCAGCGTGTTGCTGTTGAGCATCTTGGCGGTGCCGCTTTCTTATTTCAACCCGCGCACCGGCCACACCTACAATATTTTGATTGCCATCGGCCTTTACCTGGTTTACCAAAACGGCCTTACCTTCTTACGGAATGCGGTAGAAGACGGCAAGCTCAATTTCTGGATCGGTATGCTGCCGATGCATATCTTGATGCTGCTGATTGCGGTGGTGTTGCTGCGCGTGCGCGGTATGCCTGCACAGCCGTTTTGGCAGGCATTGAAAAATAGCATGAAAGGCGGTGCCAAATGAAATTGCTAAACCGCTATTTAATCCGCCAGCTGGCCGTGATGACGGTGTATGCCTTGCTGGCGCTGCTGGCCTTATACAGCTTTTTCGACATCATCAGCGAAATCGGCGATGTGGGCGAAGGCAGCTACACAGGCTGGAAAATGATGCAGTATGTGTTGATGCAGATGCCCGCCCATGCTTATGAGCTGATGCCGCTGGCCGTGTTGATCGGCGGTTTGATTGCCTTGAGCCAACTGGCTGCGGGCAGCGAATTGACGGTAATGAAAACCAGCGGCATGAGCACCCAAAAGCTGATTGCCGTGCTGCTGCAATTCGGGCTGATTTTTGCCGTGGCCACCGCCTTATTGGGCGAGTGGCTGGCACCTTCTTTGAGCCAGCGCGCAGAAAACCTCAAGGCCGGCGCCCTCAGCGGCAAAATCAGCACCGGCAGCCAGGGTTTGTGGCTGAAAGAAGGCAATGCCATCATCAATGTGCGCGAAATGTTGCCCGACCATACACTGCTGGGCATCAAGGCGTGGCGGCATAACGAAGCGCTGCAATTGGTGGAGGCGGTGGCTGCCGAATCGGCCACGATTGATGCCGACAGCAACTGGCACTTGCAAAACGTGCACAGCAGCCGTTTGAGCGGGCTGCAACAGCGCGACGGCCAGATGGATGTTGATTTGGTGCAGACAGAATTTGACAAAGAAAAGCAATGGGATATCGGCTTGCAACGCAATTTGTTGGATGTGCTGCTGGTTGACCCCGAGCAAATGTCGGTGTCGGCGCTCACCACCTATATCCGCCATCTGCAAGACAACAATCAGCAAACCCGCCAATATGAAATCGCCTGGTGGCGCAAGCTGATGTATCCGGTTGCCGCAATGATTATGGCGCTGGTGGCGCTGGCGTTTACACCGCAATCCACTCGCCACGGCAATATGGGCTTGAAATTGTTTTTCGGTATCTGCTTGGGGTTGGCTTTCCATTTTGCCGGCCGCCTGTTCGGCTTTACCAGCCAGCTTTACGGCGTACCGCCGGTGGTGGCCGCACTGCTGCCGACCTTGTTGTTCGGGCTGTTGGGAGTGTATCTAATCCGTAGGCAGGAAAAACGCTAGGGTGTCCTGACCATCCGATTTACAGGTGCGTTTTGCCCCTACCTAATCGAGGCCGTCTGAAATATTTTCAGACGGCCTCGATTGTTTGTTTAAGCCGCGTGGCTGGTTCTTGTAAGCTGAGAATAAGTTTTTGTTTATCATCGATAAAATTTCATAAAGCGTGATGCCCTGTAGCTGGCGCAAGCCTATGGCTGTGAATCTTGAAGAAGACTGTTTATGATTTTGGAATGTGACACCGTTGTCTAAATGTGTTAAGGTAAATTAACTCATTCATTCTTATCACAAATCTTTTTCAGACGGCCTGTGAGCGCTGTTTAACCGTACAGGCCGTCTGAAAAGATGCGTGATGTTTCCCTCGAGCGTGTAACAAATCATCAGAAGGAATCTCATGACTTTGCAGACTGCATACATTAACGGCGCCTATGTTGCCGCCAACTCTGCTGCCGACACTTTCGTCAGCATCAACCCTGCCAACGGTGAAACCCTCGCCACTATCCAGCAAAGCACACTTCAGGAAATCGACACCGCCGTGGCGGCTGCCCGTGCCGCTCAGAAAGTGTGGGCGGCGATGACTGCGGTAGAGCGCAGCCGCATCCTGCTCAAAGCCGTGGCGCTTTTACGCGAGCGCAATGATGAATTGGCACGGCTGGAAACGCTCGACACCGGCAAACCGCTGTCGGAAACTTTATACGTAGACATTGTAACCGGTGCCGATGTTATCGAATATTACGCCGGTTTGTCCGCTGCACTCGAAGGCCGCCAGATTCCGCTGCGCGATACCAGTTTTGTTTACACCCGCCAAGAGCCGCTGGGCGTGGTGGCCGGCATCGGCGCGTGGAATTATCCGATTCAAATCGCCATGTGGAAAGCCGCTCCGGCGCTGGCGGCCGGCAATGCCATGGTATTCAAGCCCAGCGAAATCACGCCCTTGAGCGCACTCAAGCTGGCGGAAATTTTCACCGAAGCCGGGCTGCCCGACGGCGTGTTTAATGTGGTGCAAGGCGATTACCGTGTCGGCAGCGCACTCAGCGAGCACCCCGACATCGCCAAAGTATCCTTTACCGGCGGCGTGGCGACCGGCAAAAAAGTGATGGCACAGGCCGCCGCCTCAAGCTTGAAAGAAACCACCATGGAATTGGGCGGCAAATCACCGCTGATTATCTGCACCGATGCCGATGTAAACCTGGCCGCCGACATTGCCATGATGGCCAATTTTTACAGCTCGGGGCAAGTGTGCACTAACGGCACACGCGTGTTTGTGCCGGCCAAGATGAAAGAAGCCTTTGAAACAGCGGTGCTGGAGCGGGTGGCGCGCATCCAAATCGGCGACCCGCTCGACACCCACACCAACTTCGGTCCGCTGGCCAGCTTTCCGCATATGGAGAAAGTGCTTGCTTACATCGAAAAAGGCAAAGCCGAAGGCGCGCGCCTACTGGCCGGCGGCAGCCGTTTGCATCAGCAACCGTTTGACGAAGGCGCTTATGTTGCCCCTACCGTGTTTACCGACTGCCTCGACAATATGGCCATCGTGTGCGAAGAAATTTTCGGCCCGGTGATGAGCATCCTCACTTACACCACCGAAGAAGAAGCCATCGTGCGCGCCAACGCCACCGAATACGGCCTTGCCGCCGGTGTGGTGACGCCCGATTTGAAACGCGCCCACCGCATCATCGGCCAAATCGAAGCCGGTATCTGCTGGATTAACAGCTGGGGCGAATCGCCCGCACAAATGCCTGTCGGCGGCTACAAACAATCCGGCATCGGCCGCGAAAACGGCGTGCAAACGCTGCTGCACTACACCCAAACCAAATCGGTGCAGGTGGAATTGGGCGATTTTGTGTCGGTGTTTTAAGGCCGTCTGAAAATCAGCCATAGGCTGTGCCTGCAATACCGCCATGCCAACGGGTATGCCCTGACCACCATCATGCATTTAACTCGAAACCATCGTGCAGCTACTGTCTGCATCAAACGGAGGAAAGCCTGTGGCTGTTGCTATCAAGCTGCAAAAATTTACCGAAAACGATTTTGACGATTACTGCCGTTTGGTGGGTAATGAGCAAGTGATGGCCATGATTACTGAGCGGGCGATAGTGGGTGAAGAAGCGCAGCGCGACTTTGCCGCAATAATGGCCGATAACCGGCGGCACCCCGTTTACGGCCATTTCAAAATTACCGATGCCGACACGCAGGATTTTATCGGCCTGGCCAAGCTGGTGGTGCAGGCGGATGATGTCGGGCAAGCTGAAATCGGTTATATGCTCATGCCGCAATATTGGGGCAAAGGCATCGGCAGCGCTGTTGCCGCCGAACTAATCCGCACAGCGCGCCGCAGCGGTTTGCCGCAACTTTATGCCGTCATCGACCCGGATAATCTTCCTTCTCGTAAAATATTGACCAAACAAGGCTTTATTCATCGTGAATTTAAAGATTTCGATGGTTTGCCGGGAGAAATATTAATGCTCCCGCTCGAATAAAAAAAAGGATAACCCATGCTATTCAAACCCGCCTACGACTACATCATCATCGGCGCCGGCAGCGCAGGCAATGTGTTGGCCGCACGGCTGACCGAAGATGCCGACGTTTCCGTATTACTGCTGGAAGCCGGCCTGCCCGACTACCGCCTCGACTTCCGCACCCAAATGCCCGCCGCGCTGGCGATGCCGCTGCAAGGCACTACTTATAACTGGGGCTACAAAACCGACCCCGAGCCGCATATGAACAACCGCATCATGGATTGCGGCCGCGGCAAGGGTTTGGGCGGCTCTTCGCTGATTAACGGCATGTGCTACATCCGCGGCAACGCACTCGATTTCGACCATTGGGCGCAAAAACCCGGTTTGGCCAACTGGCGTTATCTCGATTGTTTGCCGTATTTCAAAAAAGCCGAAAACCGCGATATCGGTGAAAACGCCTATCACGGCAGCGGCGGCCCGATTGACGTGACCACCGCCAAAGCCGGCACCAACCCGCTGTTTGAAGCGATGATACAGGCCGGCGTGGATGCCGGTTATCCGCGTACCGACGATCTCAACGGCCATCAGCAGGAAGGCTTCGGCCCGATGGACCGCTTCGTTACCCCCAACGGCCGCCGCGCTTCCACCGCCCGCGGTTATCTCGACACCGCCAAACAGCGCGACACGCTCACCATTGCCACCGGTGCGCTCACCGATGTGATTTTATTTGACGGCAAACGTGCGCGCGGTGTGCGTTTTGAGCATCAAAAGCAAATGCACAGCATCGAAGCGCGCCAAGAAGTGATTCTCTGCGGCGGCGCGATTGCCTCGCCGCAGATTCTGCAACGCAGCGGCATCGGCCCCGGTGCCTGGCTGGCCGAAGCCGGCGTGAGCGAAATCCTCGATTTGCCGGGTGTGGGCAACAATCTGCAAGACCATCTCGAGCTGTATATGCAGTATGAGTGCACGCAGCCCGTATCCATCGCCCCGGCCACAAATTGGTGGAACAAGCCCGCTATCGGCGCCGAATGGTTGTTTAAAGGCACAGGCTTGGGCGCCACCAATCATTTTGAAGGCGGCGGTTTTATCCGCAGCGATGAAAAATTTGCCTGGCCGAATATCCAGTATCACTTTCTGCCGATTGCCGTGCGCTACGACGGGCGCAACGCCAGCAAATCGCACAGCTTTCAGGCGCATGTCGGCTCTATGCGTTCGCTCAGCCGCGGCCGCATCAAGCTCAAATCGCGCAACCCTGCCGAGCATCCGAGCATTTTGTTCAACTACATGAGCCACGAACAGGATTGGGAAGAGTTTCGTGCCGCCATCCGCATTACCCGCGAAATCATGAACCAACCCGCGCTTGATCCTTATCGCGGCAAAGTGATTACGCCGTCTGAAAGCCTGCAAAGCGATGCCGAGCTGGACGAATATGTACGCAACCACGCCGAAACTGCCTACCATCCTTCCTGCACTTGCGCGATGGGCGAGGGGAATGATGCGGTAGTCGACGCACAAGGCCGCGTGCACGGCATCAGCGCCCTGCGTGTGGTAGATGCCTCGATTATGCCCGACATCATCACCGGCAACCTCAACGCCACCACCATCATGCTGGCCGAAAAAATCGCCGACCAAATCCGCTGCCGCACACCGCTGCCGCCTTCGGATGCCGATTATTATGTGGCAGGCAGCACGCCCGTGCGCCGCGAGCCGAAGCGGGCTTGAGCTTTCAGACGGCCTTTAAGCAATATCAGGCCGTCTGAAACCCTGTTGAGAAAAACCCACAAGAAAGAGAGCGTATTGATGCACAGCGCACCCGACAACACAGGCAATGCAGAGCAAAAGCTTGCGGTTAACAAAACCGTTTTCCTCGCCTCATCGGTGATTTCGATTTTATTGATTTTATTTACCATTCTTTTTCCGCAAGCCAGTGAGGCGGTGCTCGGCAACGCTTTGCGCTGGGTGTCCGACCATTTTGGCTGGTATTACATGCTGGTGGTGGCCGCCTACAGCATTTTCGCGCTGTATGTGGGGCTGTCGCGTTACGGCGATATCAAGCTGGGGCAGGATCACGACAAGCCCGATTTCCCGTTTCTGGCTTGGGCAGCGATGTTGTTTTCGGCAGGTATCGGTATCGATTTGCTGTTTTTCGGTGCCTCGGAGCCGCTGGCGCATTATTTGAGCCCGCCCGACGGCAGCGGTGCCACACCGGAAGCGGCGCGGGCGGCCATTGCGCAGGCGTTTTTACACTGGGGGCTGCACGGCTGGGGCATTTATGCCCTTATCGGCATGGCGCTGGCTTATTTTGCCTACCGTCAAAACCTGCCGCTGGCTCTGCGTTCGGCGCTGGTGCCGGTGTTCGGCAAAAAGCGTACCGACGGCTGGCTCGGTCACAGCGTTGATATTTTCGGCGTAGTGTGCACGCTGTTGGGTATCGCCACCAGTCTCGGCATCGGCGTGTTGCAGGCCAATGCGGGTTTGAGCCATGTGTTTGGTATTGAAACCAGCAAGTTGGTGCAAACGGTGATTATTGTGGCGGTGGTGGCGGCAGCGGCTTTGTCGGCCATGTCGGGCGTGGAGCGCGGCGTGCGGCGGTTGTCGGAAATCAATATGCTGGGGGCGACCTTTCTGCTGCTGGCGCTGCTGGTGATGGGGCCGACCGTGTTTCTGCTCAATGCGTTTACCCAAAATATCGGCGATTATTTCCAAACCATCATCAGCAAAACCTTTGATGTGTATGCCTATCAGGGCAACAGCGGCGCCGAATGGAAAGCGGGTTGGACGATTTTCTTCTGGGCCTGGTGGGTGGCATGGGCGCCGTTTGTGGGCTTGTTTATCGCCCGCATCTCACGCGGGCGCACCTTGCGCGAATTTGTGCTCGGGGTGATGTTTATTCCGCTGGGCTTTATCTTTGCCTGGTTTTCGATTTTCGGCAACAGCGCCATTGATTTGGTGAGCCACGGTGCGGCCGCTTTGGGCGAAACCGCATTGGCCGACCCGGCCATGGGCATGTTTGCTTTGTTTGAGCATTATCCCTATGCTTCGCTGTGGTCGCTGATGGCGGTGGTTATCGGCCTGATTTTCTTCGTGACCTCCGCCGACTCGGGCGCGCTGGTGTTGGCCAATCTGAGCAGTAAGAATCTGGCTTCCGGCGCCGATGCGCCGATTTGGATGCGGCTTTTCTGGGCCGCCGCCACCGGCCTGATTACGCTGGGCCTGCTGTTTGCCGGCGGCTTCGGCTCCTTACAGTCGGTGAGTGTGGTGGCCGGGCTGCCTTTTTCGCTGGTGTTGGTGATCTACATGATTTCCATGTGGAAAAGCCTGCGCCAAGAGGGCAACAGGCGCAAGGCCAACCAAATCGATAAAGCCATGGTATTGGCAGACGGCCGCAACTGGCGCAACCGCCTCAACCGCTTAGTGAATTTCCCCAGCGCCAAAACCGCATTGCGCTTTATGGTGAAAACGCTGCAACCGGCCATGCTGGAAGTGGCGCACGAGCTGCAAGACAAAGGCATCGACACCCACCTTACGCAAGACAAAGAAAACCACCGCTTGAAGCTGGAAGTGTTGCATGGCGACGAGGTCGACTTCTTGTATGAAGTGCGGCTGGTCGAGGCGGTGAAACCGGTGTTCGCACTCAGCCAGGCCGGCAATCTGGCCTCGCCGCTGGAGCAGGAAAAATACTACCGCGCCGAAGTGTTTCTCAGCGAAGGCAGTCAGGATTACGATATTGTCGGCTATACCAAAGAGCAGATTATTATCGACATTCTGAACCAATATGAACGGCATATGCAGTTTCTGCATTTGGAACGCTGATAGCCGGTGAATATTCAAAAGGTCGTCTGAAAAATTTTTCAGACGGCCTTTTGAATATCGGGTTGAAATATTGGCCGGTTTTACCGCACAATAAACCCATTGCCAAAACTTTAGCGCTTTATCACATGGAACAGCTTGAGTTCTTCGACATCCCCAGCCCCTGCATCGGCGTGTGTGAAGCCAATGCCAAAGGCTATTGCAAAGGCTGCCTGCGCAGCCGCGAGGAGCGTTTGTATTGGCTGGGTATGACCGATGCGCAAAAACAGCAGGTGATGCGCCTGATTGGTTTGCGGCGAGTGAAAATCCAGCGGCTGGCGTGGGAGCGCAACCAGCCGCAGCTGCCGCTGCCCGATCAGATGGATTTTGAATTTTGAATGAGATGCAGGTATGTGCAGTTTGAGGCCGTCTGAAACATTTTTTTCAGACGGCTGAAATCATTTGAAATCATAAGAATATCAAACAATAACCGAAGACGACATTACCCTCAAAGAGGCGGAAGTGCCGATCACGATTGCCGGTCAGCCCGTGATTCTGATTTAAGTGGTTCTCCAGTGGTTGGATTTGCCGCACCTTAGAGGGCGGTTTTTATACATATAAATACACAAAATGTTTGACATGTTTATTTTGGTGCGTAATAGTACACACTTAATAGCAATGCTGTGTTCTTTAGCTTAATGAATCGGCGCAAGAGGTGGCAAATGACCAGTAATGAAGTCATTGACATACTCGAATCCGATGGCTGGTATCTGGTTGCAACCAAAGGGAGCCACAGGCAGTATAAGCACCCCGAAAAGCGCGGCAGGGTCACAGTGCCACATCCTAAAAAGGATTTGCCGAAAGGTACAATCAGCAGTATCTTGAGGAAGGCGGGTTTGAGATTGAGAATGTAGCGGGATAATCCGCTACATTTTTTGTCATCACGCAGAGCCGATTGCACAGCCGGATAATCTCACGGATCCGGTAGCTTGTTTTAATAATCAAAGTTAAATGTAGAATGCCCGCAAATTTATGCTATAAATTTTTGAATTAAGGTATATTAAATTAAATAAGGTAAATATCATGTTTATCCCGGTTGCCATCCATAAGGATGAAGGCTCGGTATTCGGCGTAACCATACCCGATGTACCCGGCTGCTTCTCCTCAGGCGAAACTGTTGAGGAAGCATTGAAAAACGCTCAAGAGGCAGTGATTTTCCACGTTGAAGGCTTGTTGGAAGATGGCGAATTCGAATCGCTGATTCCGAGCAATATCGAAGATTTACAGGCATCTGATGAATATTCTGATGCTTTGTGGGCTTTGGTTGATGTTGATTTAAGCCGTTTGAGCAATAAACAAACCCGTTTTAACGTGAGTTGGCCGGAATATTTGTTGGCGCGGGTGGACGAATATGCCGCTGCACATCACGAAACCCGTTCCGGCTTTTTGGCTAAAGCGGCACAACAAGTGCTGAACCAGGCGAGATAATGTTTTTCATCCCAAATGTTCAATAGGCCAAAATAAATAAAAAACGCTTTTCGCAAGCACGAAAAGCGTTTTTTATATATCTGGCACGCCCACGGGGATTCGAACCCCGGTTGCCGCCGTGAAAGGGCAGTGTCCTAGGCCTCTAGACGATGGGCGCGTAACCGAACGGCGAACTATACCGTAGGCAGGGCGGGATTGTCAATGTGGCGGCGGTTTCATGATGGTAAAGCTTTCAGGCTTAGCGCGGGGTTTTCAAAATATGGAAAACAGATTCCGGCGCTGACGGTGTTGCGGAATGTTTTGATTTGTTAAGAATATTTGCCTGTTTGATTTGTGGTTTGGATGATATCCATCATTTTTTATGATGGGCGTAAATGCGGGGAGCATGGTTATAATTGGTGTAGTGCTTTGTAGTTTATAACTTAATAAACCTGCCGGGCAGCTGAAAATGCTGCTGATGGCTGCTGTGTTGCCGGGCAATCATCGGGCGGGGCGCTTTAGAATATCATAACAACAATCGATTTTATGCAAGGAGACCATAATTGAGCGAGATGCAAGAAAAAAGTTACGCTGAATTACACCGCCCCAGTTCGGCCTTTGAGAGCCGCAGCGATTATTTGGAACATGAGCTGCAAATCATGCAGCCCAAGCGTTGGAAAGCCAATCTGCCGTTTCGGGATTACCGCTTTGAATGGGAAGACATGATTCCGGCGTTTGCCGCCACCATCGGCAAGGTGGTGATGGTGGGGGCGGTGGCGGCCGCCTTTGCCGGGCCGTTGGGTTTGCCGGAAAGTTTTGTGTTGGAAAACGTGCGCTATGAATTGCTGATTGTATCGCTGTTTATTCTGTTGCTGTCGGGCTTCTTTTTGCCCACTGCCAACCTGCCCGGCACGCACGGGCCGCTGATTCCGCTGATTCCGATTATTGTGGCTGCGGGCGGTCATCCACTGGCTTTAGGTTTGCTGATCGGCGTATTCGGCTTTTTGCTCGGCATTCTCAAGGGCGGCAGCCTGCTGGCGAGGCTGACCAGTAACGGCGTGTGCGGCGGCTTGCTGCTCTATTTGGGCTTTATCGGTATCACCGGGCAGGTGCAGCGGCTGTTTGCCTGGGCGGGTGGTTTTGATATGGCTTATATCGCGTTTGTGGTGATTATCGGCACGATTTTGCTGTATGCCTTGTTAGAGCATTGGCAGAAGCGCTGGCTGGCGGTGCCGCTGGGCTGTGTGTTGGCCGGGGGAACGGCTTATCTGCTGGGGGCGCCGTTTTCGTTTTCAACGGCTCCCGGCCTGCCGCCGATGAGCCCGGCTTATTGGTGGGGTGAAAACAGCGGCTGGATGTTGGGCTGGCCGGGCTTGAATGAGTTTGTAGCGGTGTTTCCGTTTGCGGTGCTGGCGGTGGCGATGTGGTCGCCTGATTTTCTGGGACACCAAGTGTTTCAAAAGCTGAGCTATCCGCCGAAAACCGAAAAAGTGCAGATGAATATCGACGACACCATGATCGGCTGTTCGGCGCGCCAGGTGGCCGGCTCGGTGTTGGGCGGGGCCAACTTCACTTCTTCGTGGGGCACTTATATCGTGCCCGCTGCGATTGCCAAACGGCCGATTCCGGCCGGTGCGGTGCTGACGGCGCTGTTTTGCATTATTGCCGGTGTGTGGGGCTACCCGATGGATTTGGCGATTTGGCAGCCGGTGTTGAGCGTGGCGCTGATTGTGGGGGTGTATGTGCCGCTGTTGGAAGCGGGTATGGAAATGACGCGCTCGGGCAAAACCACGCAGTCGGCGGCGATTGTGGTGTTTTCTTCAGCGCTGGTGAACCCGGTGTTCGGCTGGTCGCTCACGGTGATGCTCGACAATCTGGGCTTAATCGGCTGTAAAGAGCGCAGCGCCGGGCTGGGCAGCATGGGGCGCTGGATTATCCCGCTGATCGGCTTTGTGGTGTTGTGTGCGGTTATGGCGGCGGTGGGTATGTTCCCCGGCATTCCGGCGGTATTGGAGCAGTTTAGGCAGTAAACATATTTCCTGCTTAGGGTGTCCTGACCATTCGTTTATGAGGGGATTTTTGTCTCTGGAAATGCAGATTCAAGGCAAAAAACGCAGCAAGATTGGACATCTTGCGAGGCTTTTTAACGCAGCAGATGCGTTTCCAGGGGCAAAAAGCACCCGTAAATCGAATGGTCAGGACACCCTAGGGTGTCCTGACAATTCAGAATTACTCAGATTTTTTGTGATAAAAGTGCAGATGCAAGGCAAAAAACGTAGCAAGATTGGGCATCTTGCGAGGCTTTTTAACGCAGCAGATGTGCTTTTATCACAAAAAAGATGATGATATATGAATTGTCAGGACACCCTAGCAAAGGCCGTCTGAAACAGAAATGTTCAGACGGCCTTTGCTAAGCGGCAATCGGTTTGCTGTATAATGCGGTGGTTTGAACACATAAAACGATAAAAGGATGCACCATGTGGTTTAAGCAAATCAGTTTTTATCCGCTCAATATCAGCAAACTCCCCGAACTCGATACTCTGGCCGCCAAGCTTGCCGAAGCCGAATTCGCGCCCTGCACGGGGTTGGACTGGTTTAGCGAAGGCTTTGCCGCGCCGGTGTCATTTTCGCCCGAATCGGTGTTCCCCGCCGACTACACTTGGCGCGTTGCTTTGAAAAAAGAAGAGAAGGTGCTGCCCGCGGGGGTGATTCGCGATATTTTGGAAGAGCGCGTGGCCGAAATTCAAAATGCCGAAGCGCGCAATGTCGGCCGTAAAGAAAAACAAGAATTAAAAGAGCAAATTACCGATGATTTGCTGCCGCGTGCGTTTACCCGCAGCAGCCGCAGCCAAGCCATTTTTGACACCAAACACGGCTACCTGCTGATTAACAACGCTGCGGCTGCCAAAGCGGAAAACCTGCTCACCAAGCTGCGCGAAGCGCTCGGCGGCTTGGAAGCGAGCCTGCCCGATACCAAGCAGTCGCCCGGCAGCCTGATGACCGACTGGCTGTTGCGCGGCGCGGCAGAAGGCGGCTTCGAGTTAGACAGTGATTGCGAGCTTAAAGGCGTGGGCGATGTGGTGCCGACTGTGAAAGTGTCGAAGCAGGATCTGACCGCCGATGAAGTGGTGCAGCATGTGAAAAACGGCAAAACCGTGACCCAACTCGGCCTGACCTGGCGCGACCAAATCAGCTTTATCCTCACGCAGGATTTCACTTTGAAACGCATTCAATATCTGGACGTGTTGCAGGAAGAAGCCGAAGGCCACGGCGATGATGCCGCCAGCCTCACCTTTGCCTCACAGATTTTGATGACCGAAGCCCTGAGCAGCATGTTGGACGAGCTGGTGTCGTATCTGGGCGGCTGGCAGAAATAAGGCCGTCTGAAAGCAAGGGGCCGTGCATTGCGCCCCTTGCCGATTTTACTGTTACATAGAATAATACCCCTTCGAAAAAGCAAGAAAATAAAGACGGCAGGCCGCAGGCCGCACCGGCATAGGGCAAGGCGCCATGGTGCAGCCGGATTGTTTTTTCACCCGGGTATATTGTTTACATTGATTATTTTCCCGCCGCGCGGGAGGAGTGCAGGGAAACCGATATGAGCATCAAATCCGACAAATGGATACGCCGCATGAGCGAAGAGCACGGCATGATCGAGCCGTTTGAGCCGAATCAGGTCAAAGAGGCCGACGGCAAAAAAATCATCTCTTACGGCACCTCCAGCTATGGTTACGACATCCGCTGTGCCAACGAATTCAAGATTTTCACCAACATCAACAGCACCATCGTCGACCCGAAAAATTTTGATCCGAAAAATTTCGTTACTGTCGAAGACGACTGCTGCATCATCCCCCCCAATTCGTTTGCATTGGCGCGCACGGTAGAATATTTCCGCATTCCGCGCAACGTGCTGACCGTGTGTTTGGGCAAATCCACTTACGCGCGCTGCGGCATTATTGTAAACGTGACTCCGTTTGAGCCGGAATGGGAGGGGTATGTCACGCTGGAGTTTTCCAACACCACGCCGCTGCCGGCCAAAATCTATGCCGGCGAAGGGGTGGCGCAGGTGTTGTTTTTTGAGAGCGACGAAATATGCGAAACTTCGTATAAAGACCGCGCCGGAAAATACATGGGGCAAACCGGTGTCACGCTGCCGAAAACCTGATGTTTTCTAGGGCATCCTGAATGGTTAGGATACCCTAGCCTCTTGTGGTTTACATGAATCGATAAACAGCAAAGGCCGTCTGAAAAATATTTTCAGACGGCCTTTTGAGCGGATATTCAAAATTGCTCATCCATCAACGGCTATAGATAGAGCCATTTTCTGCACCTATATCGGATTTTGATTCTGCATGGGTATTATTTGTGCCGCCCGCGTTTAAACTCAGCAAGCTGCTTGACGGCGTGGACAAAGGTGCCGCCGCCGCCGATCAGCAATACCAGCATCAGCGGCCAGGTAATCACTTGCGGCACAAACCAAATCAGCACCGCCAGCAGCAGAATGGCGATGCCGATGGTGAGGTAAGACCAAGCTTCTGATTCGTCTACCAGCCGCGTGCCCGACATGGTGGTGTCGAGCGCATGGCTCAATTGCAGCGCCTGGCGCATCACGCTTTTGGCCTGGCCTTTGTGCAGGCGCTTGATGCCGCCGAACATGCGTTGGCGGTGCTCTTTCAATTCGGCGTGGGCTTTTTCGTTGAGAATCACTTCGGTGGCGTGGTTTAAATCATCGAGAAACACATGCTCGAGCCGGTGCACAGTATCGGCATCTTCAATCGATACATCGAGCTCACGGTTGCCATACCAGCTGGAAAGATTCAGATTGGTGCTGCCCACGCGCGCCCATTGGCCGTCGATGATGGCGCTTTTGGCATGAATCATGGTGCCGTTCCATTCAAACACGCGCACGCCGGCTTCGAGCAGCTGCCGGTATTGCGTGCGCGAAACCGTGCCGATCCACTTGATGTCGGAAGTGCGCGGCACCAGAATGCGCACGTCCACGCCCGCTTTGGCAGCATTAATCAGCGCCTGCACATACATGCGTGTGGGCATGAAATAAGCATCGGTAATCCACAGATTTTGTGTGGCCAGGCCGATTACGTTTAAATCGAGCCGCATGGTGTTGATGTTGGCCGGTGTGGTGGCCAGCAGGCGGGCGCGGGCATTACCTGCGGGCGGGATATGATTTTCAGACGGCATGGACAACGGCATTTGGCCGCCTTGCGAAACCAGCGTGTCTTCAAAGGCTGCCAAAATGTCGTGCACAATCGGGCCTTCGAGCTTCAGGCCGGTGTCGCGCCAAGCTTCGATGCCTTTTTCGGGCTTGCCTTTCCAGGCGGCGGAAATGCACAAACCGCTCACAAATGCGGTGTGACCGTCAATCACAAATGATTTGCGGTGGTTGCGCGACAAGATACCGATGCCGCTCACCCAGCCCAAAGGGTTGTAGCTGCGCACTTCGGCGCCGGCTTCGGTTAAAGGCTTGAAAAAGCCGCGGAGGTGGGCGTTGAGGCTGCCGATCCAATCGTAAACCAATGCCACTTTCACACCTTCGGCCAGTTTGTCGAGCAGGATTTGGCGCAAACGGGTGCCGAATGCGTCGGGTGCAAAAATATACATTTCGATGCAGATCAATTCGCGGGCCGACAATAAAGCCGCTTCCCAAGCGGGAAAATTATCGGTGCAGTCGAGCAGTAAATCAATGCGGTTGCCGCTGCGGGCGGGCGCGCCGGATGCACGCTGCATCATTTGTTCGATCAGTGCATTGCGGGTGCGGGTGGTGGATGTGGATGTGGATGTGGATGTGGATGTGTTCATGGCATGATTATAGCGGGGAAGCAGTGGTTGCAGGGTAACGGTGGCAAACGGTATGATAGGGCAGCTTGGCGGCCGCAGCCGGCAAATATTCCGATCGTTTCAGACGGCCTTTGCCGGGCGGGTTGCCGCATGTTTCGGCAATATCCTTTCAAAACAGCAAGCCGGTAAAGCAGCGGGCTGTAAACAGTATGCGCGCATGAGCAGGCACGGCAATGCAGCCGGGTATTTTGGGGCGGGCGTAAATTATCGTTCAGGCCATCGGTAAGCAATGTTATACTGCCTGTTTTGATAAATCTACGGCTGCCCGACAGCCTCAAGCATGTGTTTGAGGCCGTCTGAAATAATAAAGAGCATATCAATGAGCAGAATCCAATCCGCATTTCAAGCGCTTGACGGCGCAAAAGCTTTGATTCCCTATATTACGGTGGGCGACCCCGATACCGCCACCACATTGAGCCTGATGCACAGCCTGGTAGACAACGGCGCCGACATCCTCGAATTGGGCGTGCCGTTTTCCGACCCGATGGCCGACGGCCCTACCATCCAGCGTGCCGCCGAGCGGGCGCTGGCCAACAATGTGTCGCTCAAAGACGTTTTAGATGTGGTGCGCGCCTTCCGCCAAAGCAATCAAACCACGCCGGTGGTACTGATGGGCTATCTCAACCCCGTGCATAAAATGGGTTATCAGGCGTTTGCCGAAGCGGCCGCCGAAGCGGGGGTAGATGGTGTGCTGACTGTTGATTCTCCTGTCGAAACCATCACACCGCTGCATGATGCGCTCAAGCAAAACGGCCTCGACTGCATTTTTCTGATCGCGCCCACCACCACCGAAAACCGCATTCAAACCATTGCCGGTTTGGCCAGCGGTTTTGTGTATTATGTGTCGCTCAAAGGCGTGACCGGTTCGGCGCAGTTGGACACCGAAGCGGTTTCGCGTAAAATCGAGCTTTTACGCAAACACATCAATGTGCCCATCGGCGTGGGCTTCGGTATCCACAATGCCGAGAGCGCGCGCAAAATTGCCGCTGTGGCCGATGCCGTGATTGTCGGCAGCCGCATTGTCCAAGCCATTGAAGAGCATGCCGGCCGTGAAGCCGAGGTTGTCGGCCGGCTGGCCAAAGAATTGAAAGACGCCATCCGTTGAAGCCCTGCGGCAAACCAAGCGTTGCCGATAGCGGCGGCCGCTTGAACGTGTTTCAGGCCGTCTGAACATACATCGAAGGAGCCAACCCCATGAGCTGGTTAGATAAAATTTTACCCCCGAAAATCAAGCGCGAAGAAAAAGGCTCGTCGGCCATTCCCGAAGGCTTGTGGAGCAAATGCCCCGCCTGTTCCGCCACGCTGTATGCCACCGAGCTGCAACAAAACAGCCAGGTCTGCCCGAAATGCAACCACCACAACGCATTGAATGCCCGCGAACGTTTGAACTTGCTGCTGGATGAAAACGGGCGTGAAGAAATCGGTGCGGCGGTGATGCCGATCGATATCCTCAAATTCAAAGACAGCAAAAAATATCCCGACCGCCTTTCCGCCGCCCGCAAGCTCACCGGCGAAGATGATGCGCTGGTGGTGATGAAAGGCACGCTCAACGGCCTGCCGGTGGTGGTGGCCGCTTTCGAATTCCGCTTTATCGGCGGTTCGATGGGCTCGGTGGTGGGCGAGCGCTTTGTGCAGGGTGTGCGCCGTGCTGCTGCTGAGGGCTGCTCGTTTATCTGCGTGGCCGCATCCGGCGGTGCACGCATGCAGGAAGGCCTGAATTCATTGATGCAGATGACCAAAACCAGCGCCTCGCTGCACCTGCTGAGCGAAAAAGGGCTGCCGTTTATTTCTGTGCTGACCGACCCGACCATGGGCGGTGTGTCGGCCAGTTTTGCCTTTTTGGGCGATGTGGTGTTGGCCGAACCGAATGCCCTTATCGGCTTTGCCGGCCCGCGCGTGATTGAGCAGACTGTGCGCGAAACCCTGCCCGAAGGTTTTCAGCGCGCCGAATTTTTGCTGGAAAAAGGCGCCATCGACCAGATTGTCGATCGTCGCGAAATGAAACAGCGCATCGGCAACCTGATTACCTTGTTGCGCCGCCAGGATGCCGTGAGCGATATCGCTTGATGTTGTGCCGTTAAAACAAAGCCGTCTGAAACTGTTCAGACGGCTTTGTTTTGTGCCGCCGTATTCTAAAATAACGAATGCCCGCTCCACTATAGTGATATTGATTCATCAAAATAACCGTTCAAAAAAGCACTGCCGAGTTTCAGACGGCCTCAACCGCCCGACAGCCGCATTTGACGAACAAAAATCCGCTTGTGTTAAAATCAGGTTTTTCAGACGGCCTAATCTTTCCAAGATGCTTAATCCGCCCCGCCAACTTACCGAACTGGTGCGCCTGTTGCAGGAGCGCGGCTATATTTTTACCGCCGATCCGCAGCCGCTGACCGAAGCCTTGCGTCATGCCGAAGGCAGCGCCGAAACCAAATTAAACCGCCGTGCCGAAATGATCGACAGCGATCATAAGCTGCAAGACGCATTGGCATGTGTGCGCCATACATTCGGCTGGCTGTTGCTGGCGGCTACGCTGTTTTGGCTGGTCGGCGGTTTTGCCGGCACGGTCACACTGATGCAGCAATCGGGTTTGAATTTCTTTTTTGTGCTCGCCAGCGTGCTCGGTCTGCATACCGTGATGCTGCTGGGCTGGCTGGTGTTTGTTTGCCTGCCGCGCGCGAAAAGCAGTGGTTTTTGGGCCAACCCCGGCTTGTGGATACGCGGTAAAGACCCGGTCAACCAGGCCATTTTGCGGCTCTACAGCGATGAATGGCAGAAGCCCGCCATGCGCTGGCAAATCAGCCTGATCAGCCACCGCCTGTGGCTGGCCACACTGGCCGGCATGCTGGCCGCAGTGGTGTTGCTGCTGATGGTGCGCCAATACACCTTCAATTGGGAAAGCACCTTGCTGAGTGATGCCACGTTTGTCAGCCTGGTGCAAGCGCTTTCGTGGCTGCCGGCCAAGCTCGGTTTTCCCGTGCCCGATGCCGGCGCCGTGTTGGGCAGCCGTCTGAACAACGACCCGACAAGCGCCCGCCAATGGGGCGGATTGCTAATCGGCAGCATTATCTGCTACGGCCTGCTGCCGCGTTTCGGTGCCTGGCTGGCCTGTAAAATTTTGTCGCGGCGCGGCCAAAGCCCGTTGCCGCTCGACAAACCTTATTACCAACAAATTATCCAGCAATGGCAAACCCGCGTGGTGGATGCCGACATTTACCGTGAAAGCGTAGCCGTTGCGCCCCCGAAAATCCGCCTCGACGACCACCTGCCCAAATGGGCGCTGATGCTCGAAGGCGCGTGGCCGGATAAATTGTGGCACCAACACATACTCGGCCAGCAATGGCTCGATAAAGGCACGGCCGACAGCCGCGATGCAGTGGCGGCATTGAAACAGGATTTGGCGCAGCAGCCCGCGCAACTCTTAATCGGCGTGCGTGCACAGCAAGTGCCCGACCGCGGCGTATTGCGGCAGATTACCGCTTTGGCCGGCGCGGCGCAGGGTGGGGCGGTGGTGCAATTGTTGGCCGAAAAAGAAATTTCAGACGGCCTGCAAGACTATTTGCCGCAATGGCACGCCGCGTTGACCGAACGTCAATTGGCCTGGCTCGACCCGCCGCGTGTCAGCCAAGCGCAACGCATGCTGCACGGCTGACTAACAGGAAAGATAGTGATGCACAAACGAAGCAAAAAATCTGCGGCATTCAGCGCCGATTGCGCGCGATTGAAGATTGGCAACAGCAGGCCGCCGTCATCAATTTCGATGATTTGTTGAAGCGCCGGCGGCATGCGTCAAATTTAACGTTGCCTCTTGGAATCAATTGATTTTAGACAATCAGCAACCGCCTAAATTAACAGGTATTTTTTGAACAACATTGATTGCCGCGCCGGTGGAAATTGATGATGGTATTGCCAATTTATCCCGATACGCCTACTGGGCGAGCCGTTATTTTAGCCGGCTTTAATAAGCAGGCTGTATCTGATTCGTGAAAATGGTTCTTAGCGAAAGAAGAACCCGATTACAATCAGCCTAATCGTTCAGACGGCCTGATTATTGTCTGAAAGCAACAAGGACACTTATGAAACCCCTTTCTCTGGCCGTGGTCGGCCATACCAATACCGGTAAAACTTCGCTCTTGCGCACCTTGTTGCGCGACAGCCAATTCGGCGAAGTGAAAAACGCTGCCGCCACCACCCGTCATGTAGAAGAAGCGGCCATCGGCGACGGCAGCCAAACGCTGGTGTATCTTTATGATACCCCCGGTTTGGAAGATGCCGGCGGCGTGCTCGACTGGTTGGAAGCCAACACTTCCGGCCGTTCAGACGGCATCGAGCGCTTGCAGCAATTTCTTGCCAGCCCTGAAGCCGAAGGCGATTTTAATCAGGAAGCCAAAGTGTTGCGCCAACTGCTGCAAAGCGATATGGCGCTGTATGTGATAGATGCCCGCGAGCCGGTGCTCAACAAATACAAAGACGAATTGACCGTATTGTCGTGGTGCGCCAAGCCGGTGATGCCGGTGTTTAACTTTATCGGCGGTCAAGACCTGACCGAATGGACCACCATGCTGGCGCGGCGCACCTTGCATGTTTACAGCGGATTCGATACCGTAGCCTTTGATTTTGAAGGAGAAATTCGCCTGTGGGAAAATCTCGCCACCATGCTGCCCGAACGTGAAATGCTCGACCGCCTGATTGGCATGCGCCGGCGCGAATGGCAGAATTTAGACAGCAGCGCCCGCCGCGATATTGCCCATTTTCTTTTGGATGTGGCCGCCTACCGGCAAGAAATCGATGAAGACGACAACCCCGAGCCGGTGCTGCAAACCATGCAGGCTTCTGTGCGCCAATTGGAGCGGCAGCTGCAACAGCAGTTGTTTCAGCACTACCGCTTTTACCACAGCGAAATCGACAGTGGCGAATGGGTGTTGAAAGACTTCCGCCAAGACCCGTTCGACAGCGAATTATTAAAAGAATACGGCATCCGCACCACCACCGGCGCGGCCACCGGGGCATTAATCGGCTTGGGTGTGGACATGGTGACGCTCGGCGGCTCGCTCGGTTTGGGCACGGCCATCGGCGGCGTACTCGGCGGTGTGTTGCCGAATATGCAGACCATCTCCGACAAACTTTCCGGCAGGCAGACCTTACATATCGATCCCGAAACCCTCACCCTTTTAGCCGCCCGCGCCCTCGACCTGCTCGGCGCCCTGCAAAAACGCGGGCATGCCGCACAGGCCGATATTCAAATGCAAAGCGGCCAAACCCCTTGGCAGCCGGCCAAACTGCCCGCTGAATTAAACAAAGCCCGCAGCCAGTATAAATGGTCGTCACTCAACACCCATCAGCCCGAACAAAGCCGCCGTGAGCGCGCAGAAGCGGCGGCCGGGCTGATAAAACGGTTGGGATAACTGCTGGGGGCATTCGGGCCGGTATGGTTGGCATAAGATTATCGGCAGATTAAAAAATCATCAAAAAATGTTCGTTTTGAAACTAAACTACAAATAAAGTTGCAAAAACAACACTGAGAAGAAATAAAATGAAAAAACATATTGACGCAAATGTTGGGTTTTGGCATAATTCGTTCATTAGTTGGTTTTGAGTAACCAGTTAATAGTTTCTCCTCTATTTCTCCTTTGTAGACTTGGCACACATTCCAACGAATGTGTGCATTTTTTTTGCTTGAATAAAGTGTTGTATTGTTTCAAGCGCTGCATTCATCGAAATCAGCTTATTCCCATTCACAAAAGCCAGCTGACGGGCTCGAAGAGGCGCTGTTTCACTCAGGTGTTGAGGCGTCGGGTCTGCCGGTTTCTTATTGGTTGTATTGTCTTCGGCCCGCCGATTGGTTAGCTTGTTTTTGTCAATGGGTATTGGCGGGAACAAGCCCTCTAAAGGCACGGGCAACACAAGCAGATGATTTTGACGAATTGATATCAGGCCGTCTGAACGTTTTCAGATGGCCTCTCGTATCTATGCCGAGGTATTTCTGAGTATCCAGAATGATTCAGCTTTTTGTAAGAAAAGTGCTGATGCAGGATGAGAAACGCAGCAAGATATCCAATCTTACTGCGTTTTTTGCCTGGCATCTGCATTTTCAGGAACAAAAATCCCTCCATAAACGAATGGTCAGGACACCCTAGGGTATCCTGACCATTCGATTTACGGGTGCTTTTTGCCCCTGAAAATGCATCTGCTGCGTTAAAAAGCCTCGCAAGATGTCCAATCTTGCTGCGTTTTTTGCCTGGCATCTGCATTTTCAGGAACAAAAATCCCCTCATAAACGAATGGTCAGGACACCCTAGCCCAAATCCAGCAGCATTTCTTCTTTCACTTCTTCCATCACCACATAGCTGCGGCTTTCTGCGGCGGCGGGCAGTTGCAGCAGAATATTGCCGAGCATGTCGCGGTAGGCCGACATATCGGGCAGGCGCACTTTAATCAAGTAGTCGTATTCGCCCGATACCAGATGGCATTCCATAATCTGCGGAATCATTGCCACTTCGCGGCGGAAGTCTTCAAAAATATTGCCGGATTTCGAGCGCAATTTGATTTCTACGAAGACCAGCAGGCTTTGCCCCAACGCGTGGGGGTTGAGGCGGGCATGATAGCCGCTGATGATGCCTTCACGCTCCAAACGGCGTACCCGTTCGGTGACCGGCGTGGTGGAAAGCCCCACTTTTTCAGCCAGCTCGGTCATCGGCATACGTGCTTTTTGTTGCAGCAGTTTTAAGATTTTACGGTCGGTTTTGTCGAGATTTTTCATCCGATTAATCACTTTCATTCTGATATTTTTCAAGATAATAATATTATTTTTTATAAAAATAAAGTGAAAAAAACCATATGGATTTTATTAAACTGTGTTCTTTCACTATCAATAATAAAACAAGAGGAAGAATATGGAGATTATTGTATTGGGCGCCGGGGTGGCGGGGGTTTCAACTGCCTGGTATCTGGCCGAAGCAGGGCACCGGGTTACCGTGATTGACCGTGCCGCTTCGGTGGCGGTAGAAACCAGCTTTGCCAATGCCGGCCAGCTTTCCTACGGCTATACCACGCCTTGGGCGGCGCCGGGCATTCCCCAAAAAGCGGCCAAATGGCTGATGAGGCCGCATTCGCCGCTGATTTTCAAGCCCGACGGCAGCTTGTTTCAATTGCGTTGGCTGCGGCAGATGCTGGCCAATTGCAACCCTGCCAGCTACCACTTAAACAAAGAACGGATGGTGCGGGTATCGGAATACAGCCGGGAAATGTTCCGCCGCCTCGAAGCGCAAACCGGGTTGGCGTTTGAAGGCCGCCATCAAGGCACGTTGCAGATTTTCCGTACCCATCACGAAGTGGCGGCGGCACAAAAAGATATGCAGGTGCTGGATGAATACGGCGTGCCTTACCGCTTGCTGGAGCCGGCCGACGTTTCGCAATATGAGCCGGCGTTGGCGGACGTTGCGCACAAGCTGGCCGGTGCGCTGTATCTGCCCAACGACGGCACCGGCGACTGCCATTTGTTTACCCGCAATCTGGCCGCCTTATGTGTGGAAAAAGGCGTGGTGTTTGAGTTTAACCGCAGCATCGAGTGTTTTGAACACAGCGGCGGCAAAATCAGCGCAGTGTGGGCGGGCGGCCAACGATTTGAGGCCGACCGCTACGTCTGCGCTTTGGGCAGTTTCAGCCGCCCGGCAATGGCGGAATTGGGGCTGGATTTGCCGGTATATCCGGTGAAAGGTTATTCGCTCACCATTCCGATTACTCATAGCGCCGCCGCGCCGGTGTCGACCGTTATCGATGAAACCTACAAAGTGGCGCTGACCCGCTTCGACAACCGCATCCGTGTAGGCGGTATGGCTGAATTGTCGGGCTATCATATCCATTTAAGCCCCAAGCGGCGCGAAACTTTGGAATTGGTGGTCAACGATTTGTATCCGCAAGGCGGCGATTTGGGCAGAGCCGAATTCTGGAGCGGCCTGCGGCCGATGACGCCCGACAGCACGCCGATTATCGGCGCCACCCGCTTTGAAAATCTGTTTATGAATACCGGCCACGGCACGCTCGGCTGGACCATGTCGCTCGGTTCGGGCAGGCTGGCAGCTGATTTAGCGGCCGGCGCCGTGCCTGAAATTCGTTATGATGATTTGGCTTTGTCGCGTTATATACGCTGAAAAAGGCCGTCTGAAAGCCTGTTTTCAGACGGCCTCACCTATCAGGGCAGCCTTGTATTGCTGTGTCATAATCTGTTCGCAAAAATAACCTAACGGCTGCCGTATGTGTACGGCCTCCGGCCCGCCGCCTTGTTGGCTTACTTTTATAAATCGGTATCAGGCTTGAGTGCAGGTTTGGCAGTATTGTCATCATGTAAAAATCCACCCACTTGCCGGCTCAGGCTTTCAGACGGCCTCAAGAACCGCTTAAGGCCGTCTGAAAGCCTGTGTACGTTTACAAAATGAAGTTGAACGGCTAAAGGTTGTTTTTTTATAAACGGCTATGATTTGAAAAGCCCGCCAATCGGCCTATAATCCGCCATACATACACAAATTTTTGCTGCAAAGGAAAGCCATGCGACCGCTCAATGCCCAAATCCGCCTCGACCATCTGCGCCACAATTACCAAACCCTCAAGCAAATCCATGGCGGCAAGCTGTTGGCGGTGGTGAAAGCCAATGCCTACGGTCATGGCGCGGTGCGGTGTGCGCATGCGCTGGCCGATATGGCCGACGGCTTTGCCGTGGCCTGTATTGAAGAGGCGGTTGAGTTGCGCGAACACGGCATCAGCCAGCCGATTGTGCTGCTGGCCGGGGTGTTTGATGCGGCCGAATATGCGTTGGTGGAGCGTTACCGGCTGTGGCCGGCGGTGGGCAGCCAGTGGCAGCTCGAAGCCCTGATTGCCCATCGGTGGCAGCAGCCGGTGGATGTATGGCTGAAAATGGATTCGGGCATGCACCGCAGCGGCTTTTTTCCGCACAACTATGCCGCCGCCTATACCGCGCTCAAGCAAAGCCGCAACGTGGGCAATATCGTAAAATTCAGCCATTTTTCCAGCGCCGATGAAGCCGACAGCGGCATGACCGAAATGCAGTTGGAAGCGTTCGACCTCGGCTGCGAGGGGCTGCCCGGCGAAGAGAGCTTGGCCAATTCTGCCGCCATGCTGGCTTGCCCGGCCGCCCGCCGTGATTGGGGCAGGGCGGGTATTGCGCTATATGGCATCAGCCCGTTTGGCGGTATCGACGAGCGTTTGCGCCCGGTGATGCGTCTGAGCACCCGAGTATTCGGCGAACGCGTATTGCAGCCGCATTCGCCCATCGGCTACGGTGCCGCGTTTTACACCAAAAAATCTACCCGCGTCGGCCTGATTGCCTGCGGCTATGCCGACGGCTACCCGCGCCGCGCCGCCACCGATACGCCGGTGGCTATCGGCGGCAGCCGCAGCCGCATCATCGGCCGTGTGTCGATGGACATGATTACCATCGAGCTGGATGCTTCGCAACAAGGCATCGGCGATGAAGTCGAGCTGTGGGGCGACACGGTGAATACCAACGAAGTGGCCGCCGCCGCCGGCACGATTGCTTATGAGCTGTTGTGTAACGTCAAACGCGCTAAATTTACATATTTTGACTAAAATGCTTGGCAAAAGCAGTAATTAAGGCTATAAATAAGCATGAAATGCCAAACAAGGCCGTCTGAATGGTGAGCCGGTCAAACCATTCAGACGGCCTCGATTTTATTGACCAAACAAGAATACCCATGAGCGAAACCCAATCCCTAAGCTTGGCCAAACAATTAATTGCCGAGCCGTCGGTTACCCCTGACGATCAAAACTGCCAAGCCATTCTTGCCGAACGGTTGCAAAACATCGGCTTCAGCATCGAAACCCTGCATTTCGGCCGCACCAAAAACATTTGGGCGCGGCGCGGCAGCGAAGCGCCGTTGTTGTGTTTTGCCGGCCATACCGATGTTGTGCCCAGCGGCCCTTTGGAAAAATGGGATTCGCCGCCGTTTGAGCCCACCGAGCGCGAGGGGCGCTTGTATGGGCGCGGCGCGGCAGATATGAAAACCAGCATTGCCTGTTTCGTCACCGCCTGCGAGCGCTTTATTGCCGCACATCCCGACCACCAAGGCAGCATTGCGCTGCTGATTACCTCTGATGAAGAAGGCGATGCAGACGACGGCACCACCAAAGTGGTTGATGTACTCAAAGCGCGCGGCGAAACCATTGATTACTGCATTGTCGGCGAGCCGACCGCTGTCGATACGCTTGGCGACACCATCAAAAACGGCCGCCGCGGTTCGCTTTCCGGCAACCTCACCGTGAAGGGCAAGCAAGGCCATATCGCCTATCCGCATCTGGCCGTCAACCCGGTGCACACATTCGCGCCTGCGCTGGCCGAGCTGGCGGCAACCGAGTGGGATAACGGCAACGAATATTTTCCGCCCACCGGCTTTCAAGTCTCCAATATCAACGGCGGCACCGGCGCCACCAACGTGATTCCCGGTGCGCTGAACGTGAAATTCAACTTCCGTTTTTCTACCGAGTCTACCGACATCGGCCTCAAACAGCGCGTGCACGATATTCTCGACAAACACGGCATTACCTATGATATCGAATGGCAATGTTCCGGCCAGCCCTTTCTTACCTCCGCAGGCCGGCTCACCGAAGTGGCGCAAGCTGCGATTCGGCAGGTGTGCGGCGTGGAGGCGCAACTGTCGACCAGCGGCGGCACTTCCGACGGCCGCTTCATCAAAGCCGTGGCCGCCGAGCTGATAGAATTGGGGCCGAGCAATGCGAGCATCCACCAGATTAACGAAAACGTGTTGCTCGAAGATATTCCCAAGCTTTCAGCAATTTATGAAGAGATGATGCGGCAATTATTGTGAGGCCGGCGCCGAAATAACGAAACCAATATTTTCAAGCGAGAGAAATATTTTGAAAAAGCCGCAGGCCGTCTGAAAACAGATTCAATCAAGCAAGAAAGCAGAAACATCATGAACCTGAAAAACCGCCATTTTTTAAAGCTCCTGGATTTCACCCCTGCCGAAATCCACTATCTGCTCGATTTGTCGGCAGAATTGAAAGCCGCCAAAAAAACCGGCCGCGAAGTGCAGCAGCTCAAAGGCAAAAATATTGCGCTGATTTTTGAGAAAACCTCCACCCGCACCCGCTGCGCATTTGAAGTGGCCGCCATGGATCAGGGCGCAGGCGTTACCTACCTCGAGCCGACCGGCAGCCAGATCGGCCATAAAGAAAGCATCAAAGACACCGCCCGCGTGCTCGGCCGCATGTATGACGGCATCGAATACCGCGGCTTCGGCCAGCAAATCGTCGAAGAGCTGGCCGAATACGCCGGCGTGCCCGTATTTAACGGCCTCACCAACGAATTCCACCCCACCCAAATGCTGGCCGATGTGCTCACCATGCGCGAGCACAGCGACAAACCCCTGCATGAAATCGCCTATGCCTATGTGGGCGACGCCCGCTCCAATATGGGCAACTCGCTGCTGCTGATCGGCGCGCTGCTGGGCATGGATGTGCGCATCGGCGCCCCCAAGCATTTGTGGCCGTCTGAAAACCTGGTTGCCAAAGCCCGCGAATTGGCCCAAACCAGCGGCGCACGCGTGTTGCTGACCGACAATCCGCAGCAAGCCGTTGCCGGTGCCGATTATATCCATACCGATGTTTGGGTCAGCATGGGCGAGCCCGAAGCCGCCTGGCAGGAGCGCATCGACCTGCTCCGCCCCTTCCGCGTTACCCCGGCGCTGATGGCCGCATCCGGCAACCCGCAAGTCAAATTCATGCACTGCCTGCCCGCCTTTCACAACCGCGAAACCACGGTGGGCGAGTGGATTTACCAAACCTTCGGCCTCGATGGCGTAGAAGTGACTGAAGACGTGTTTGAAAGCGAAGCCTCGATTGTGTTCGACCAGGCCGAAAACCGCATGCACACCATCAAAGCCGTGTTGGTGGCTTTGTTGGCTTAAATCAAAACATCGGGCAGTTGCCGATATTGAGGCCGTCTGAAAGTGTTATATTTTCAGACGGCCTTTTGTCATTTCAACAGGAAACCACAACATGAACATCCGCACCGTCGCAACCCTCATCTGCCTGTTTGCCCTGAGCGCCTGCAACAGCGCTCGCGATAACACCACTACCCTGCGCGACCGCCTTGCCGAAGCCGAGACCGCCGTGCGGCTTTCCGCCGAAAACACCAAGCGCCTAGAAAACACCTATTCCGATATTTATTTCGAGCTCAACAGCCTCACGGTAGACAACTTCAAAGCCAAAGTGGCTGCGGGCGATAGCTTTTATGCCTATATCGGCCGCCCGAGCTGCGGCGACTGCAACGCTTTTGAGCCGATGTTTAAGCGCTATATCCAAAGCCGCAAACTGCAAGACAAAATTTATTTTGTCAACGTGCATCGTCTGCATCAAGACAAAGCCGCATGGGCAGCCTTCAAACAGCAATACCGCCTCAGCGGCACCCCTGTGCTGGCCAAATACAGCCGCGGCCGCCAAATCAACAAACTTGATTTTGAAGACAACGGCGGCATCAGCGCCGAAGATTTGGAAAAATGGCTGGCGCAAAACCGCCTGTGATGCCTGTTTGCGAAATCAGCCGGCGGCATACATGATGATTTCATCATTTCAATTGCCCGGTTGGCACGGTATGATGAAAATGAAGTTGTTTCTCTATATAATAATCTTTTGCCGATTAACTCAGGCCGTCTGAAAAACGTTCAGACGGCCTTGAAAGAATATTGATGAAATATAACGATTTGCGTGATTTTGTTCAAAAGCTGGAGCAGGAAGGCAAGCTCAAGCGCATTACTTTGCCGGTGTCGCCGTATTTGGAAATGACGGAAATTGCCGACCGCGTATTGCGCGCCGAAGGGCCGGCGTTGCTGTTTGAACATCCGGTACGCGCCGACGGCAGCCGCTATGATTATCCGGTGCTGGCCAATCTGTTCGGCACGCCCGAGCGGGTGGCGATGGGCATGGGGGCAGACAGCATTGCCCAATTGCGCGAAATCGGCAAAACGCTGGCTTATCTGAAAGAGCCGGAGCCGCCGAAAGGCCTGAAAGATGCATTTGCCAAGCTGCCGCTGCTGAAAGATATTTGGAGCATGGCGCCGCATGTGGTTAAAAAAGCACCGTGCCAGCAAATTGTATGGGAAGGCGATGAGGTGGATTTGGAAAAACTGCCGATTCAGCATTGCTGGCCGGAAGACGTTGCGCCCTTGGTTACCTGGGGCTTGACGGTTACGCGCGGGCCGCACAAAAAACGCCAGAATCTGGGCATTTACCGGCAGCAGCTTATCGGCAAAAACAAGCTGATTATGCGTTGGCTGGCTCATCGCGGCGGTGCGTTGGATTTTCAGGCGCATAAAAAAGCCCATCCCGGCGTGCCTTATCCGGTGGCAGTGGTGCTGGGCTGCGACCCGGCCACGATTTTGGGCGCGGTAACACCGGTGCCGGACACCTTGAGCGAATACCAGTTTGCCGGTTTGCTGCGCGGCTCGCGCACCGAGTTGGTGAAATGTATCGGCAACGATCTGCACGTGCCGGCACGGGCGGAAATTGTGCTCGAAGGGGTGATTCATCCCGATGAAACCGCGCTGGAAGGCCCTTATGGCGACCACACCGGCTACTATAACGAGCAGGATTATTTTCCGGTGTTTACGGTTGAACGCATCACCATGCGCGAAAACCCGATTTACCACAGCACCTACACCGGCAAACCGCCAGATGAACCGGCCGTGCTCGGCGTGGCGCTGAATGAGGTGTTTGTGCCGCTGCTGCAAAAGCAGTTTCCCGAAATCATTGATTTTTATTTGCCGCCGGAAGGTTGTTCATACCGTATGGCGGTGGTCAGCATCAAAAAACAGTATGCCGGCCATGCCAAGCGGGTGATGATGGGCTGCTGGAGCTTTTTGCGCCAGTTTATGTATACCAAGTTTATCGTGGTGGTGGATGATGATGTGGATTGCCGCGATTGGAAAGAAGTGATTTGGGCGATTACCACCCGCATGGATCCGGTGCGCGATACCGTGCTGGTGGAAAACACACCGATTGATTATCTCGATTTTGCCAGCCCGGTCAGCGGCTTGGGTGGAAAAATGGGCTTAGATGCCACCAATAAATGGCCGGGCGAAACCGACCGCGAATGGGGCAGGGTGATTGAGCGCGACGCAGCCACCGCGGCTAAAGTAGATACCTTGTGGCAGCAATTGGGATTGTAGGTTGCCGTTTGCCTCAGGCCGTCTGAAAGATTTTCAGACGGCCTTTCTTATTGATTATCCTGAAAAATCTATACCTGATGGGTATCAATGTATATTTATTCCATATTAGACAGATAGCCAAGTATCCGCCTACGCTTGTCACACTTGCATCATACCCATTCACAAAATAACCTAACGGCGTTGGCTCGCCTTGCCGTACTAGCTGTACTGTCTTCGGCTCGCCGCCTTGTTAGCTTACTTTTGTGAATGGGTATCACAACAATCATGAGGAGGGTAGGGTGGATCATTTTTTGTACAAACTGGGTAAAATTCCCGGGGCTTTGATGATTTTGCCGTTGTTTGCCGGGGCGCTGATCAATACTTTTGCCCCGCAGATACTCAATATCGGCAGTTTTACCACGGCGCTGTTTAAAAACGGCGTGCCGGTGTTGATCGGCTTGTTTTTTATGTGCATCGGATCGCAAATCCGGCTCAGGGCGGCGCTGCCTGCGGTAGAAAAGGGTTTAGGGTGTCCTGACAATTCATATATCATCATCTTTTTTGCGCTAAAAGCACATCTGCTGCGTTAAAAAGCCTCGCAAGATACCCAATCTTGCTGCGTTTTTTGCCTTGCATCTGTGCTTTTATCACAAAAAATCTGAATAATTCTGAATGGTCAGGACACCCTAGTGTTGTTATTGGCAAAATATCTGGTAGCGGTGGCAATAGGCTTGGGCATAGCATTTTTGATGCCGCAAGGCACATTGTGGGGTTTGTTGCCGCTGGCGGTTATTGCGGCCATGTCTAATTCAAACGGTTCGCTGTATGTGGCATTGGCCGGCCAGTTTGGCAATAAAACCGATCGCGGCGCAATTTCGATATTGTCGTTAAACGACGGCCCGTTTCTGACCATGGTGGCATTGGGCACGGCGGGGCTGGCCGATTTGCCTTTAATCGCATTGCTGGCAGCGGTTTTCCCGATTATTTTGGGCTTTATTTTAGGCAACAGCAGCCGTTTGGTGCGTGTGTTTTTAGCACCGGGCGAAAAGTTGATTATTCCATTTGCGGCTTTTGCCATCGGCGCCGGCATTAATCTTTCGGTATTGTTCACATCGGGCGCAGTAGGGATTGTGTTGGGCTTGATGACGGTATTATTGTCCGGCGGCGCGGCAATGCTGTTTTTGTATGCATGGTATACCTTGCGCAAACGTCCGCGCCCTGCCCGCAATATCTTGGCCGGTGCCTGCGAATCGGCGGTGGCGGGCAATGCGATTGCCACCCCCGCCGCCATTGCCATGGTTGACCCCCGTTTTTTAAGCATTCAGGATGCGGCCACTGCACAGATTGCCACAGCGGTGGTGGTGACCGCCTTTGTCAGCCCGTTTTTAGTGGCTTATGTAAACCGTTGGCAGCTTCGGCGCGGCATCAGCCCCGAATATGAAGAACGTTATTTACAGGGCCGCCATTCGGATTTGCCGGATTGAGGGTGTCGGCAACCAAGTGATTCTGCTGTATCTGTATGCACGGTTTTCTTGGCACACCCAAGTGGATATCACAACAAAACCGCCCTTGTCGGGCGGTTTTGTTTGTGTGCCGGGCAGCTTATTGGGCGGGAGCCGGTGCGGCCGGTGCGGCTTGAGCCGGGCGCTCGAAACCTTTTTCTTTCATGCAGGCATCGAAGGCGGCGCGGTCTTGGCTGGCGCCTACGGCTTGTTGGCATTCTTGCAGCGCTTGCTCTACGGCCGGATTGGCGCCTTGTTGCGGCTGCGGATGTTTGTGTTCGTGTTTGCTGCTGTTGGCGCAGGCAGACAGAATCAGAGCGAATGCGGCGGTAGCCAGTAATTTTTTCATGTTTAAAACCTTTCTTCATTGGGTTGAAGGCTCTTCAGACAGCCTGAAAAGCTGCCGCATGGCGGCGGATAGCGATTTCAGTTGCAAGCTGCCGCCCCAAATCAGGCTTGGGCAGGTTGCAACAGGAATAGATATCATGCACGGCATGGTGCTGCGCATGGGTGATAGAGTGGCCGCTGCGGATTAAGTTTCATTTTTATTGCCCGGGCAGGCCGAAATATCAAAAAAGCCCGCTCGAGGGCGGGCTTTGCGGGGTGTGGTGCTCAGGCTTTTTTGCCGGTTAGCGACATGATGCCGAAGAAGATCAGCGGGAAGGCAATGGCCACGCCCCACCAGATGATGTTGCCGGTAATCAGCGCCTGGCCGATAAAGCCTGCCTGCAAAATATAGTAGCTCATCGGAATCAGCGTTTGGCGGATGATTTCGCCTTCACGGTTGAGCAGCCCCACCACGGCGGCGGCAGCCACAACGTTGTGCACCGAAATCATATTGCCTGCGGCACCGCCGATGGCTTGCAGCGCCACGACAAAGGAAGACAGATCGGTGTTGAGGCCGATTTGCTGTGCCGTGGAAAATTGGAAGTAGGAAAACATCATATTGCTGATGGTGTTGGAGCCGGCGATAAATGCGCCCAGCGCGCCGATGGCGGGTGAGATGTTCGGCCAAACACCGCTAAACCAATGTGCCGCACTTTGCGCCAATACCATCGGCATGGCAGGCAGGGCGCCGGCGGCGCTCATATCGCCCGATTGCGAGTTGATGAACACCTGCACCATCGGCACCGCCAAAAAGAGGGCGGGCGCGGCCGAAATCAGGGTTTTGCCGGCATCACCCCAGCCGCGCTTGAAGCGGTTGATGTCCATCTTGAAGATGAAAATACAGGCAATGGCCACCAAAATCAGAATGGTGCCGGGCGAATAGCCGAATTGCACTTTGCTGGTAATCGGTGTGCCGAAGAGGTTGGCCAGCGTGATGGTGGTCATGTCGCCGGTTAAGAAGGCCTTCAAGGGCTGGATAACGCGGGTCAGAATCAGCAGCCCGATCACGATGATATAGGGCGAGAATGCGCGAAACACAGAAAAAGAAGGGGTGTCGTCGTCATCCATGTGTTTGCCGTCGAAAATGCCTGCCCAGCGGCTTTCCCAACGCTCGCGCGGGGGAAAGTCGAAGGTTTCTTTCGGCACAAACCAGCCGCGTTTGGCGGCCGGCACCACCAGCAGCAGGCCGATAAAGCCGCCCACCAGCGAAGGGAACTCCGGCCCCATAAAACGGGCAACCAGGTAATAAGGCACGGTAAAGGCAATACCGGCAAAAATAGCAAATTTCCAAGCTTTCAGGCCTTCGGCAAACGAGCGTTTCTCGCCGTAAAAGCGGGTGAGCATGCCGCACAAAATAAGCGGAATCAGAAAGCCGACCAAAGCATGCAGCAAGCCGACATTGCCGGTGATTTGCAACAGATATTGTTCGACGGTTTGCGGCGCGATGGCGGCGGTAACGTCTTCTTTATTGCTGATGCCCGACCACACGCCCACCAACAGCGGTGTGCCGACGGCGCCGAACGATACCGGGGTAGATTGGATAATCAACACCGACATCACCGAAGCCATGGCAGGAAAGCCCAAAGCCAGCAGCAGCGGCGCACCCACCGCAGACGGGGTGCCGAAGCCGGAAGAGCCTTCCACCAGCGAGCCGAACAGCCAGGCCACAATAATCATCTGCACGCGGCGGTCGGGCGAAATATCCATAAAGCCTTGGCGGATAGAGTGAATCGCACCGCTTTCTTTCAGCGTGTTTAACATCAGAATGGCGCCGAACACAATATAAAGAATGGTCAGCGACACGATAATGCCGTTAACGGTAGCCGCCGCCACAACGGCAGGCGAGGCCTGCCAGAACAGCAGCGCCAGCAGGGCGGTGACCACATAGGCGGCCGCCATTGAAACTTTGGCCGAGAGCTTTAAAATCACCAGCAGAAAAAACACGGTGATAATCGGTGCCAGGGCCAGTAAGGTGTTGAGAATACTCATAGTCTCTCCGATTAATGTTGTTGTGTGAAAAACGGTGCCGGCAAAATTGCCGGCTTTTTGGTAAATTGGTATAACCAATTAAAACAATTGTGATATACTTTACAAAAGGTTACATTGAAGGTCAATAGGCCGCCGGCAGGTAAAACGGCAGCAATAGGCTGCGGGCGCTGCGGCGTCGGGCGGATGGTTGCTTCATTATGTTGATTATTAAAGTAATAAAACTATTTTTCAAAATAATTTTTATCTTGATGGAAATGTGTTTTTTACACTTGAAATGCTGATAAAAAGTAGTGGCATGTAGTGTTTCCGATGTGATGAGGAAAAAACTGATTGAAAAATTGGTAAATTGATAAAGCCAATTAAAAAGTATTTTTAAACGGCTGCCGGCATGGAGGCGCATGAAAATTGGCGCCAAAGCAACAAGCGGCAGCCTGCAACAGAGAACGGAATCATGGCGAACCAACAGCCTTTAATCAAACCCCAAAAGCTCAGTGAGCAGATTTTGGCGGTATTGGAAGAACGCATTGTGTCGGGAGAATATCCCGTCGGCAGCAAGTTGCCGCCGGAGCGCAAACTGGCAGAAGCATTCGGCGTGTCGCGCCCATCGGTGCGATCGGCGCTGAAAATGCTGGTGGCGCGCGACATGCTTGAAGCGCGCCAAGGCGACGGCTATTATGTTTCGGCCAAGCCGCAGCAGGATTTTCTGTTGGGCTGGCAAAGTCTGCTCGGCAACCATCCGGCTTGGGAAACCGATGTGTTTGATTTCAGCCGCAGCATGGAGGGCTGTATGGCGGCATTGGCGGCAGAGCGGCGCACCGATGCCGATTTGAAACGGATTGGGTTCTGGCTGCAAAAATTCGAACAGGCTTATCAGAGCGGCAGTCGCGAGCAGCAGGCTGAAGCCGATGTGAGCTTTCATCAGGCCATTGCCGAGGCCGCCCACAATATCTTGTTTGCCCAGCTTTCAGGCGGCCTGTTGAATCTGCTTTACCGGCAAACACGCAGCTACATCATGCACACCGAACAAATCGAAGATCCGCGCCCCACGCTGATTAAACACCACCGCGCCTTATTTGAAGCGATTGAGCGCAAACAGCCGCGCGAGGCCGCGCAAATTGCCGAAGGGCATTTGAGCTATGTGGCCGAAAGCCTGCGCCAAGACCGCGAATACCAAAGCCGCAGCGAACACGCCGATACATTGGCGCAACACGATTTGCAGCGCACCGGCGATTGGTAGCGCATTTGGTTGGTATTTGTATGCATAAATCAACACATCAGGACACCCTGGGGTGCCCTGATGTGTCATATATCATCATCTTTTTTGTGCTAAAAGCACATCTGCTGCGTTAAAAAGCCTCGCAAGATGCCCAATCTTGCTGCGTTTTTTGCTTGGCATCTGCACTTTTATCGCAAAAAATCTGAATAATTCTGAATTGTCAGGACACCCTAGAGCGCCGCCCTGCCTTGCTGTGCCGGTTGTATTATTGTCGGTTCGCCGCCTCGGCGGCTGGCTTTTGCGAATGGGTTTCAGACGGCCTCTTCACGGCGGCAAAACCGCTGTCCAAATCGCAAACCGCTTCTGAAAAGCCCGCCGATTTATGGCATAATAACCATCCTTTTCTATTATCAGCAGGCAGCCGCCGATAATCCGTGCTGCCCGAACCTTGCCCTGTTTCAGGCGGCCTCTAATCATCAGCACAGGCCGTCTGAAAAGAAAGAACACAACTTATGAACCCGTTTGCATCCCTCGGCCTCGGCAGTGAAATTGTTGATGCGCTGACCGAACAAGGCTATGAAACGCCCACCCCGATTCAGGCTGCCGCCATCCCTAAAGCGCTGGCCGGCCACGACTTGCTTGCCGCCGCCCAAACCGGCACCGGCAAAACCGCCGCCTTTATGCTGCCCAGCCTGGAGCGCCTGAAGCGCTATGCCACCCCCAGCACCTCGCCCGCCATGCACCCCGTGCGCATGCTGGTGCTCACGCCCACGCGCGAGCTGGCCGATCAAATCGACCACAACGTGCAGGCATACATCAAAAACCTGCCACTGCGCCACACCGTATTGTTCGGCGGCGTCAATATGGACACGCAAACCAAAGCCCTGCGCGCCGGCAGCGAAATCGTAGTCGCCACGGTCGGCCGCCTGCTCGACCATGTTAAGCAGAAAAACATCAATTTCAGCAAAGTGGAAATCGTGGTGCTCGATGAAGCCGACCGCATGCTGGATATGGGCTTTATCGACGACATCCGCAGCATCATGCAAATGCTGCCCAAACAGCGCCAAACGCTGCTGTTTTCAGCCACGTTTGCACCGCCCATCCGCAAGCTGGCGCAAGATTTTATGAAAAACCCCGAGCAAGTGGAAGTGGCTGCCCAAAATGCCGCCAACGCCAATGTCGAACAGCATGTGATTGCGGTAGACACCGCCCGCAAACGCAATTTGCTCGAGCGCCTGATTGTGGATTTGAACATGAATCAGGTAATTGTGTTTTGCAAAACCAAGCAAAGCGTTGACCAGGTCAACCGCGATTTGCAGCGCCGCAATATTTCCGCACAGGCCATCCACGGCGACAAATCGCAACAAACCCGCTTGGAAACCTTGAGCGCTTTCAAAGAAGGCAAGCTGCGGGTGCTGGTGGCCACCGATGTGGCCGCCCGCGGTTTGGATATTGCCGAGCTGCCGTTCGTTATCAACTATGAGCTGCCCACCCAGCCCGAAGATTATGTGCACCGCATCGGCCGCACCGGCCGCGCAGGAGCCGACGGCGTGGCCATTTCGCTGATGGACGAATACGAACAGAAAATGTTTGAATCGATCAAAACCTTGATTGACAGCGATATCGAAGTAGAGCGCATCGAAGGTTTCGAGCCGCGCTGGTGGCTGCAAGAAGGCGGCGTTGTGCCGGAAGTTGCGGCAACCGAAGCCGCCCCCATGCCTGCATCCGCCGCCCCCGCATCCCGTGAACGCAGCCGCCGCGAAAGCCGCCCCGAACATGAAAACCGCGATAACCGTGAAAACCGGGAGCCCCGCAGCGAACGGCAGGCTGAGCGCAACGATGCTTCGGCCGCATGCGGCAAAATCGCCGGCCGTTCGCGCCGCAGCCGCAGAGAGCGCCAGAAATGCGCATTGCTGCAACCGAATTTCGGCGCCTGATGCTGTGTATTTAAAATAAAGCAGCCGTTGCTGTCATCATCAAAACCGAGGCCGTCTGAATGCTTTTCAGACGGCCTCGATGAATATGAAAGGCTATGATACCCATTTATAAAAGTCAGCTAACAAGGCGGCGCGCCGAAGACTGTGCAAGGTAGTACGGCAAGGCGAGCCGCCTTGTTAGCTGACTTTTATAAATGGGTATGATGGAGTTATCGGCGCGCCAACACGGCTTTGCTCAGATAGGCTTTCACACCGTTGGCAATGGCGGCGGCGCTGCGTTGCCGGAACGAGCTGCTGGCCAGCAGTTTTTCTTCGGTGGGGTTGGATAAAAAGGCCGTTTCCACCAAAATAGACGGAATATCGGGCGCACGCAACACGGCAAAGTTGGCCTGGTCGACATGGCCTTTGTGCAGTTTGTTGAGTTTGCCCAATTCATTCAATACATTGCGGCCGAGCACCAGGCTGTCTTTGATGGTGGCGGTTTGGGTCATGTCAAATAAGGTGCTGTCTACATTTTTATTGCCGACTTTCTGCACGCCGCCGATTAAGTCGGCATTGTTTTGGGTTTGCTCCAAAAAGCGGGCGGCCGCGCTGGTGGCGCCGCGGGTGCTGAGGGCATAAACGCCGGTGCCGCGCGCGCTGGGGCTGGTGAATGAGTCGGCATGAATCGAAATAAACAGGTCGGCCTTGAGCGAGCGGGCTTTGGCCACGCGCACGCCCAACGGAATAAACACATCTTCGTTGCGGGTCATATAGGTTTTGTAGCCCATGGCATCGAGGCGCTTTTTGGTTTCGCGGGCGATGGCCAGCACCACATTTTTTTCGCGCAGGCCGCTGGGGCCGATGGCGCCCGGGTCTTCACCGCCGTGGCCGGGGTCGAGCACGATAATCGGTTTGCGGTGCAGCGGGCGTGAGGGCGAGGGGGTGTCGACAATCGCCGGCGCACGCTCTTTGACCGGCGGCACGGCGCCGTTGTTGCTGGTGCCGTCGCTGCGGATTTTGCCTTTGGAATAGTCGTTGAGCAGCGCCATCAGCGGGTCGTCGGCTTCGGCAGCGAGCGCGGTGGCGGCCGAAGGGTAGAGGTCGATAACCAGGCGGTTGCGGAAATTGGCCACCGGCGCCAGTGTAAACACTTGCGGGTTAATCGCCTGTTTCAAATCGATGACCACACGCACGGTGGTGGCGGTGTTTTGGCCGACACGGATATTGGCGATATAGGGGTCGTTGCGCTGCACCTTGGCGGCGATGGTTTGCAGCACATTGTTGAGTGTGGCGCCTTCGATGTCGACCACCAGCCGCGCCGGGTTGTCGAGTGTGAAATGCTTGTATTTCATGGCCTGCGCGGCTTCGAGCGTGATGCGGGTATAGGCGTTGGCCGGCCAGATGCGCACGGCCACGAATTGCTGCGCGGCTTTGGCGAGGGCGGCCACAGGGGTAATGGTGAACAACAGGCCGACGGCGGCATGACGGACGATTTGGCGACGGGTTAATTTAACCATGCTTCTAAACTTTTCTGGCCTTGTGGAGTGTGGGCGGTTAAGGTGCACATTCTGCCGGCTTCGGCGTTTTCCAGTTGCACGGTGATGTCGGCGGCGGGCACAAATTCTCCGCCCAGCTGCGGCCATTCGATCAGGCAGACGCTGCGGCCGAATAAATCATCCAAACCGGCATCTTGCCATTCTTCGGGGCTGCTGAAACGGTAGAGATCGAAATGATGCAAGGTAAAAGCGGCCAGCGGATAAGATTCCACCAGCGCATACGTGGGGCTTTTAACCGCACCGTTATGCCCGAGCCCGCGCAGCAGGCCGCGTGTAAACGTGGTTTTGCCGGCGCCCAAATCTCCGTGCAGATACACCACCAGCGGTGCAGCCAGCGAGGCCGCCCAGCTGCCGCCCAGCGCCAAGGTGGCGGCTTCGTCGGGCAGAAAACGGGAAATCGGCGCGCTGCGGCTCATGTGTGACCTTGATGGAAAATTGCAAACTTTAATTATGCGGTAATTCAAACGCTTTGCAAACCTTACGAATTGATAAATTACATTAAAATAACGTGTAAAGCGGTTGAAATTTGCGATGAAACCGTTTGCAGCCCTTATGTTGCGGCCAGCTGAAGCGGCTTTGCAATCCTGCTTCAGGCCGTCTGAAAGGGTGTACAATCACACCATTGCGCCCGTTGTTCGGGGCTTGTGTTCAACATCATACGGATAAAAAATCAAACCATGATGAGCAATATCAAACAGCGCCCTATCGGCGTATTCGATTCGGGGGTAGGCGGGCTGACCAATGTGCGCGCGCTGATGGAGCGGCTGCCGATGGAAAACATTATTTATTTCGGCGACACCGCCCGCGTGCCCTACGGCGTGAAATCACGCGCCACCATCGAAACCTTTACCGCCCAGATCGTGGATTTTTTACTGCAAAACGAAGTGAAAGCGCTGGTGATTGCCTGCAACACCATTGCCGCCGTTGCGGGGCAGAAAGTGCGCGCGATGGCGGGCAATATGCCGGTATTGGATGTGATTACCGCCGGCGCCGAAGCGGCATTGCAAACCACGCGCAACGGCCACATCGGCATCATCGCCACCAGCACCACGGTCAACAGCAATGCTTATGCGCGCGCCATACACAGCCGCCGCCCTGATGCCCGTGTGCAGTCGCAGGCCTGCCCGCTGCTGGTGCCGCTGGTGGAAGAAGGCTGGCTTGACCACGAAGTGACCCGCCTGACCGCCCGCGAATATTTGAAACCGCTGCTGGCCGATGATATCGACACACTGGTATTGGGCTGCACCCACTATCCGCTGCTCAAGCCGCTGCTGCGCCAAGAAGCGCCGGGGCTGGCCTTGGTCGATTCTGCCATTACCACCGCAGAAGCCGCCGCACAAGCGCTGGCGGCGGCCGATTTGCTCAATGCCGCTAACCCTGCGCCCGATTACCGTTTTTATGTCAGCGATATCCCGTTGCGTTTCCGCACCATCGGCGAGCGCTTTCTCGGCCGCAGTATGGAGCAGATTGAAATGGTGTCGTTGGGCTGATGCCGGGTTTTCATGCCCATTTACAAAAGTGAGGATCGGAGGATCGGTAGACTGATTTTGTGAAGGGTTGTTCAGACGTCCTGCGGTTGCGGTTTCGACAGGCCGTCTGAAAAGCAGAGGATGGGGGCAGAAAAAATAAATTTGAACTTTTTATGGCATCTGGTTTCTCAAAGTAACATGTTGGCTGTGCTGTTGTGATTTTGATTTGTAATACGCACCATGCAAACAACGATGTTTTGTTAAACCTGAAGAAGAGGATTGAATGATGAAAAAATTTGCCGTATTGGTATCTGCCGCTCTGTTGTCTGCCGCCGCCATGGCAGCCCCCGCTTCCCAAGCGCCGGTCGACCAAATTGAAGAACAAGTAATCAGCACCCAACCCGTAACCACCACCGCTGCCAGCGCACCGACAGCCGATGCTTCCGCCCCTGCTGATGCTTCAGGCGTGCAAGTGCCCGCCGGGCAAGCCCCTGCCGGCAGCGCCCGATAAGGCTGATAAATTAACTGCTCTGAAAAACCTGCCTTCGGGCAGGTTTTTTTGAATGGATATAAAAACCACCTAATCGGCCAGGCTGAATGTTTACCCAAAATCCGCCTGCATTGACGCACGGATAACGGCTGTAAAATATCCTGATTCAGGCCGTCTGAAATGGTTTTCAGACGGCCTGGGTGTCTTGATACGTCGTTTGGGGATTTTTGTTTCTGAACGTGCAGAGGTCAGGCAAAAAACGCAGTAAGATTGGCCATCTTGCGAGGCTTTTTAACGCAGCAGATGTGCTTTTAGCACAAAAAAGATGATGATATATGAATTGTCAGGACACCCTAGATAACGTGTGCCATCTTTATAATATGGCATTTACGCCACAAACAAATTTGAGAAAAATCAGATTGCGGCAAAATTTCCAAGCCGGTATCTGTACAAACGGCAGGCAGAAAGGCAAACTGTGTATACACACATGAATGTATTCAACGCATAAGGAGGCCGTCATGAACCGTCGGATTTTTTTGATTTCTTTCGCATTATCGGCAGCATTAACGGCTTGGCCGGCAGCAGCGATGGCACCCGAGAGGCCGGCGCCGACTGATTGGGCTCAAACGTTTGAACGCCACACTTCATCCATGACGTTGCAGCCTGCCGGAGAGGCGCCATTGCAATTGGCCGGCGCCCGCAGCATCAACAAGAAAATTGCCGATCATTTGGAAAAAAGCCGCCGCACCCGCGAGAGCAAACGGCTGGTGCGCGAACAGCAAAAGCGCGAACAGCAAAAACGCGAGCAGGAAAAACAAGCGCAGCAGGCCGCGGCATCCCAATAATATCGGCAAACCAAGAATTGCCGTCTGAAAACAAACCGCCTCTGCAAACCGAAAACAGCAGCATAGGTTCCGCCCACGGCGGCATGGCGTAATGTATAGAGACGGCAATTAAATAACTGCATTGTTTAAATCAATCGAATTATTTTAAAAAAGAAATGAATTTTTAGGATTAAAACTGCCGAATCTAATCGGTTGATTATCAGGCCGTCTGAAAATATAGTTTTTTCAGACGGCCTGATTCGTTTGGTGATTCAAGTGCCTTCGGTTAGAATAAGGCGATTGTTTTTGATTTTCAGACGGCCTGCAAACACGTTTGTTTCCTGAGGCCGTCTGAAACGCTATCGCAACCCCCAACGAGAAAATTATGAGCCAATACGTTTATTCCATGCTGCGCGTGAGCAAAGTGGTGCCGCCGCAAAAAACCATTATTAAAGACATTTCCCTCTCCTTTTTTCCCGGTGCCAAAATCGGCCTTTTGGGCTTGAACGGCGCCGGCAAATCCACCGTGTTGCGCATTATGGCGGGTGTGGACAAAGAATTTGAAGGCGAAGCCGTGCCGATGAGCGGCATCAATATCGGCTATCTGCCGCAAGAGCCGCAACTTGATCCTGAAAAAACCGTGCGCGAAGAAGTGGAAAGCGGTTTGGGCGAAGTGGCCGCCGCGCAAAAACGGCTGGAAGAAGTGTATGCCCTTTATGCCGAAGCCGATGCCGATTTTGATGCGCTGGCCGAAGAACAAGGCAAATTGGAAGCCATTATTGCGGCCGGTTCGAGCACCGGCGGCGGTGCGGAACACGAGCTGGAAATCGCCGCCGATGCGCTGCGCCTGCCCGATTGGGATGCCAAAATCGGTCATCTTTCCGGCGGCGAAAAACGCCGCGTGGCCTTGTGCAAACTGCTGTTGAGCAAGCCTGATATGCTGCTGCTCGACGAGCCGACCAACCACTTAGACGCCGAATCGGTGGAGTGGCTGGAGCAATTTCTGGTGCGCTTTCCCGGCACCGTGGTGGCGGTAACGCATGACCGTTATTTTTTGGATAACGCTGCCGAATGGATTTTGGAGCTCGACCGCGGCCACGGCATTCCGTGGAAAGGCAATTATTCTTCCTGGCTGGAGCAGAAAGAGCAACGTTTGGCGCAGGAATCAAAATCTGAAGCCGCCCGCATCAAGGCCATGAAGCAGGAGCTGGAATGGGTGCGCCAAAACGCCAAAGGCCGTCAGGCCAAATCGAAAGCCCGTTTGGCGCGCTTTGAAGAAATGAGCAACTACGAATACCAAAAGCGCAACGAAACGCAGGAAATCTTTATCCCCGTGGCCGAGCGTTTGGGCAATGAAGTGATTGAGTTTGCCAATGTGAGCAAATCGTTTGGCGACAAGCTGCTGATTGACGACTTGAGCTTCAAAGTGCCGCCCGGTGCGATTGTCGGCATCATCGGCCCCAACGGCGCCGGTAAATCGACGCTGTTTAAAATGATTGCCGGTAAAGAGCAGCCCGACAGCGGTGAAGTGGCCATCGGCCAAACCGTGAAAATGTCGCTGATTGATCAAAGCCGCGACGGTTTGAAAAACGACAAAACCGTGTTTGACAATATTGCCGAAGGCCGCGACATTTTGCAGGTAGGGCAGTTTGAAATCCCGGCGCGCGCTTATCTCGGCCGCTTCAATTTCAAGGGCAGCGACCAGAGCAAAATCGCCGGCAACCTTTCCGGCGGCGAACGCGGCCGCTTGCATTTGGCCAAAACCCTGCTCGCCGGCGGCAATGTGTTGCTGTTGGACGAACCGTCTAACGATTTGGACGTGGAAACGCTGCGTGCACTCGAAGATGCCTTGCTCGAATTCGCCGGCAGCGTGATGGTGATTTCGCACGACCGCTGGTTTCTCGACCGCATCGCTACCCACATTCTGGCGGCGGAAGGCGACTCGAAATGGGTATTTTTCGACGGCAACTATCAGGAATACGAAGCCGATAAAAAACGCCGTTTGGGCGAAGAGGGCGCACAGCCGAAACGGATTCGCTACAAGCCGGTTACGCGTTAAGCTTATAGAATAGCCGTTCAAAAAAGCCAGCTTGTCAGGCGAACCCGCGCTATTGGGTAATTTTTGTGAATGGGTATCGATGGTTAAAAGGCCGTCTGAAAGATTGTTTTCAGACGGCCTGTGTTTTTATGGTGTCAGGAATCGGATGGAACGGATGCAGAAGTGGTTTGCCGGTTTGTTGTGTTGCTTCGGCTTGGGCCGCATGATGCAGAATATCGGTGTCATATTCATTCGCAAAATCACCCAACGGCGCGGGTTCGCCTAGTTAGCTTGCTTTGGTAGACGGGTATAACCGAAGCAATAAAAAAACAACAATATGCAAAAGGCCGTCTGAATGGTTAGACAAGCTCGCCGAAAGTCTTTCAGACGGCCTTGATTATATTTGAAGTATTTATTCTGTAACCACTTTGCGAATCAGTTTTCCTGCATTGGCCAGTGTGTTTTCTACTTCGCTGTATTCGATTTTACTGCCGCGAATCAGTGCACGGGTGTCGTTAAAGACTACTTGCGTTTGGCCGTTGGTTTCGGTTACCAATACTTTCAGCGGCAGTTGCAGCGCGAAGGCGGGGTCTTTCACCATCAGCGAAGTGCCGGCTTTGGGTGTGCCGAAAATAATCACTTTGGCGGGCTGCATATTCAGGCCGTCTTTTTGCGCGGCGGCTTGGTGGTCGATTACGGCAAATACGGTCATGCCGCGCGATTGAACGGCGTTTTCAAGGCGGGATACGGTGTCGTTGAAGCTGTATTTGCTGATAACGGTGTGGGTTTGCATGGGCGCGTGCGCTTTCGGGTGGGGTCGGTCATGATGGATGTGGCCGCAGGCTGATAGGCCGAGGGCGGCGGTGAGTGCAAGCGGAAGCAGGTAGCGTGACATCATTTTATTTTCTCCTTGGGTAAAATCAAAAGCCGTCTGAAAGCATCAATGTGGTGCTTCAGACGGCCTGAAAAATCAGCGGATGCCTTTATTGACTAAATCCTGATAACCGCCGTGGTTGGTGACGTTGGTGTAGCCCATTTGCTTGAGTGTCTGCAACACAGCTTCGGCGCGGCGGCCGCTGCGGCAATAGAGGTTTACCGGAGCGCTTTTGTCGGGGCTGACGGCACGGATGCGGGCGGGAATTTGGTCGCCGGGGATGTTGACGGCGCCATTCAGATGGCCTTCTTTAAATTCTTCGGGCGAGCGCACGTCTATCCAAACGCCTTTCGTCCGCTGACTTTGCGTGCCGGCGGCGCTGGCCGTTTGCATGGCGGGAGCGGCATCTGCGGCCTGAACGCCGACAGGCAGAGCCAGGATGGTGGTGATCAGGGCGGTGCGGAGTAATGTGCGCATAGCGTTGCCTTTGCTTAAACAGGTTGGTAATGTAGGCAGTCTAGCAGTTGTCGGTGTGTGAAGGCAAGGCTTTAGGGCGGTATTTTGTATAAAAACAAAAAATTATAACGATTTACCAAAGTAAGCAGACAAGGCGGATGAAGGCGGTATAGTGAATATGGGGTTGGTTTGGCACTTTAGCGCCTTAACGAAACCGACTCTCTCCGGATAAGGCGAGCCAACGGTGTTGGATTATTTTTGTTGTGGGCATTCAATCTGATTCTGATATGCTGGCGCATGTGGAAATGAGTGGTTTTGAGCCGGCAAGGGCTGATTGGCCGGCCGGATATCGGCTGGTTTCGTTTGATATCGGCTTGCTTGCCGATTTTATGGAAAGGGATTTGGGTATGACTATTGCTTATTGGTGTGTGTTTGCCGCGATGTTTATTCCTTGGATTTGCGCTGCTTATGCCAAAAAAGCCGGCGGTTTCCAATGGCACGACAATCATCATCCGCGTGGTTTTTTGGCACATGCGCAAGGTAGGGCGGAGCGGGCGGATGCTGCGCAGAAAAACGGCTATGAAATTTTTCCGCCGTTTGCCGCGGCCGTCATCATTGCCCACGCTACCGGCAATGCCGGGCAGGCGGGCGTCAATTTTTGGGCTTTGTGTTTTGTTTTCAGCCGCCTTGCCTACAGTTATTGCTATATCAAAGATATGCCGGCTATCCGTTCCGCATTGTGGGGCATGGGGTTGATTTGTATCATGGCTTTGTTTGGGTTGGCTTGCTGATTATCTGTTTTATTGATTCTGCTATAGGGCGCTGCCGCCCGACCACAGCCATTCGGGCGGCGGCGGCGTGGCAACACCCCAATGCGGCGGGTAATCCACGCCGGTGAGATAAAGGCCGTCGGGCATGAATGTGGGCGGTGCTTTCAGACGGCTTCGGGCTTCCATCAAATCGGCAAAACCGGCCACGCTCAAGCGGCCGTTGCCCACATAAACCAAAGCCCCCATGATGTTGCGCACCATGTGATGTAAAAAAGCATTGCCGTGCAGATCCAGCGTGATTAACTCGGGCCGGCCGCCGAGTTGTGCGCGGTATAAGGTTTTTTGCGGTGATTTGGCCTGGCAGGCGGCGGCTCTGAAGCTGGAAAAATCGTGTTCGCCTTCCAGCAAAGCCGCGGCCTGCTGCATGGCGTTTATGTCTAGCGGTGTGTGAATCCAGCCCGCTCTGCCGTACAACAGAGGCGAGCGCACCGCTGAGACTTGTAATACATAGCGGTAGCGGCGGCCGAAAGCATCAAAGCGGGCATGGAAACGGCTGTCGACGGGTTGCGCGTTGCACACGGCCACGCCCGCGGGTAAAAGTGCGTTCACGCCGCGCACCCAGGCTTGTTGCGGGCGTATTGCGGTGGTGTCGAAATGCACCACTTGCGCGGTGGCATGTACGCCGGTGTCGGTGCGTCCGGCGGCAATGGTATGGATTTGTGTTCCGGCAATCTGGCTGAGCGCTTGTTCTAAGGCCGTCTGAACGGTAGCCGTGCCGTCGGCCTGCTTTTGCCAGCCGTAGAAAAGGCTGCCGTCATAAGCCAGCGTTAATGCCCAGCGTTGTGCATCATGCCGGTGTTCTATCGTTTCAGACGGCCTGATCATGATGTGTATGCCAATCAGTCATTGTTTTATTCCGTATTGCGGGTCAATCGCTGGAAACAGCATTGCTGCCGCTTGCTGTAAATGTGATGGTTTAGGGTGTCCTGACCATTCGATTTATAGGTGTATTTTGCCCCTGGAAATGCATCTGCTGCGTTAAAAAGCCTCGCAAGATGTCCAATCTTGCTGCGTTTTTTGCCTGGCATCTGCATTTTCAGGAACAAAAATCCCTCCATAAACGACACTTCAGGACACCCTAGCAGCATTATATCGCGAAATAATACCTGTAGCCGTTCAACTTAATCATTCTGCTTGGTTGTCTTGCCTTGTCATATCGCCAGCGCTGTCTTTCGCCCGCTGCTTTGCTGCCAATATACGAAAGTAAGCTGGCAAGGCGGATTGATGAAAACAGGCTGATTTTATGAAAATAAGATAATCGGCACCGTCGGCAAACTGATACGGCATCTCGGCTACTGCATTAAAAATGCCCGCAAGATTGGCTATCTTGCGGGCATTGCGGCTTCATGGAAGCGCTGTTTCACACGATAAGCAAGCCGGGTTGCCGAAATCTTGCTGTGTGGCAAATGGCGGCCGGCGCTTAATTTTCCAGCTCGCGCAACATGGCTTCTGCTTTGGCCAAAATGGCGCCGTCTGATTCTTCCAGCAATTCCAACAAGGTTTCTTTGGCTGCTTCCGGATCGCCGATTTCCACATACATTTTTGCCAATTCGTATTTGGCTTCCAGCGGCGCGGTCATGCCGACCGATTCGGAAATAAAGCCGGAGCTGTCACGTGTGGTTGAATCGGGCACATCAAGCTCTGCCCATTCGATGATTTCCGTGCTGTTGGCCGGTGCTTGATCGGCAGACAGGTCTTCATGGTCTTGAAACTCAATGCCGCCTTCGCGTGCCACCGTATCCAGCCATTGCGGCTCGGGTTTGGGTTCATCAGGTGCGGGCTCGGTTGCAACCGTTACGGGCTTGGCATCAATGTGTTCGCCGGCAGCCGGTGCTTCAAAATCAAGCGGGGCAAATTCGGCGGGCACAAAATCCTGCTCGGCGGCAAGGTTTTCTTCGAGTGTTTCGGTTATCGCCGGCGCCGCAGTCGGCACTGCTGTATCTGTGTCGGCTTCAATTTCGGCTGCCGCATGGCGGTAAGGGTTTTGCGGTTCAGGTTCGTAAACGCTGTCGGTAGATTCGATTTTGTCCCAATCGGCATCTTTGCGCTGCTCGGTTTGCGCATCGCGGGTAACTGCTCCGGTGAGGATGCCGCTTTGCTGGCGCTCAATCTCATTTAAGTCGAGGCTGAAATTTTCATCGCTTTTAACCGGTGCTTCGCTGACTTCGGTGAAGAAAATATCATCATCGAAATCATCTTCGATTTCCAGTTCGTCTTCAGACGGCGCTGTTTTGGCTGCTGTTGCCGCGGCAGTGGTTTCGGCGCGGGTCAGCGGCGTGGTGTTTGGGCGTGCCACCGGCTGTTCGGTGCGGATGGCCGTATTGTTTTTATAAATATCGTCAAATGCCGCATCGGCTTGTTCCGCTTGATCTTCGTCATCGTTCAACACAATGGTTTTCTGCTTTTTGCCCAGCAGTTTGGATAAAATCCACAAGGCAATCAAACCCAACCCGCCCAGCAACAGCCAGCGCCACAAGCCGCTGCTCGGTTCGGTGGTTGTGGAGGATTCGGTGGTTTCTGCTTCGGTTGCTTGCGGTGAGGGCAGTATGGCCGGCTCTGAGGCGGTTTCAGGCGCTTCAGTGGTTATCGGTGCGGAAGCGGGCGCCATGATGGCAGAGGCCGGTTCGGCAACCGGTGTTTCTACCGGAGCGGCCGGTGTTGAAGCCGGTGCGGATGTGATGCCGTCTGAAGGCGGTGCGGCGGGTGTTTCAACGGTTTCAACAGCAGAGCCTGCTTGAGCCAGCCGGCGCAGTTCGGCGGCAGAGGGAATATGCAAGACATTGCCCGGCCAGATTTTATCGGCATCGTGCTCGCGAAACAGCTCGGGGTTGGCTGCCACCAATGCCTGCACGGTTTGGTAAGTGCTCAATCCGCTCGGGCGCACGCGGGCGGCGATGGCGGTGAGTGTTTCACCCTGCCGCACGGTGTGCCGGCCGCTGCCGGCTGCTGCGGGGCGCGAAGCGGTGCGGGCGGCGGGCGTGGCACGGCGTTCGGGTGTTTGGGCGGCCTGGCGGGCAGGTTGGGCGGATGAGCTGTTTCGGGCCACGGCGGCAGCCACCCGTTCACGCGCAGCTTGGCGTTCGGTAGTTTGGGCAGACGGCGTGGCGGCACGGCTGCCGGTGTTGGCGGCATAGCCCGGCGGATCAATAATGGCGGTGTATTGCCGCGCCTGCGCGCCCACGCCCAATTGGAAAATCAACACAGGGTCTTGAACAGCCCGGCCGGAGCGGATGGTAACGACTGCATTGTCGCCGGATTTTCTCACACTGCTGCGCAAGTTGTTGTCGGAAAGCGTTACCTGCCCGCCGCTCAACAGAATTCTGGCTTCTTCTCCGGTAACGGTAACGGTGCCCGAAAAAGGCTCGCCCAGATTAGATTGAACGGTCAGCCCGCCCAAGCCGGCCATGGCCGAAAAAGAGGTGATTAAGGCTGCGGATGCGGCAATCAATTTGATTCGACGGTTATTTTTCAAAACTTGAGTCCCCTGTGATGGATATGCAGTCGGGCTGCCGTGCTGTTTGGTGCAGCCTACATCATATATTCGAATGGCTTACTCTGCCAAGCCATCTTGCTAATTTATGTAAAAACACGCCCGGTGCTGCAACTTTATAGCCACGTTGCATCGGCCTTGAAAGGATATTCATTTTGAAAAATCGGGTTAAGCTTATTTTTCAGACGGCCTTCAGAAGAGATAAAGGGTGCAAAAAAGCATAGGTGGCTGTATGATTATCATTTGTTTTGATTCTTGAATATATCATTCGAAGTTATATGAAAATCTTAAGCGACTTAATCGCCGTCATCTTGTTTTTCGTTACCTATTCGCTGACCAAAAATATCGTCTGGGCCACCGCTGTGGCGGTGGTTATCGGCGTATTGCAGGCGGCTTTCAGCTGGTTTAAATATAAAAAACTCGACACCATGCAGTGGGTGGGCCTGATTCTGATTGTGGTATTCGGCGGCGCGACCATTGTGTTGCGCGATGCCCGCTTTATCATGTGGAAGCCCACGCTGCTGTTTTGGTTTGGCGCGCTGGCACTGGCGGTGAGCCATCTGATGAATAAAAACGGTCTCAAAGCCATGATGGGCAAAGAGCTTGCGCTCGATGACGGCATTTGGCGCAAGCTGACCGCCGCCTGGGTGGTGTTTTTGCTGGTGATGGGGCTTGTGAACCTGGCCGTTGCCTATACATTAACCGAAGCCCAATGGGTAAACTACAAACTTTTCGGCTCAACCGCCTTGATGATTATTTTCTTTCTCGGCCAAGGCATGTATCTGAGCCGCCATTTACCGCAGGAGAACTGAACTCATGGAATATTATATGCTGCTGGCCACAGATGCCGATGAAGTGCACGAAGCCCGTATGGCCGCCCGCCCGGCGCATTTGGCGCGGCTCGAAGCCCTCCAAGCCGAGGGCCGCCTGCTGACCGCCGGCCCCAATCCGCTGCCCGAAAACCCCGAGCGTGTGTCGGGCAGCCTGATTATCGCGCAATTCGCCTCGCTGGATGATGCTCAAGCGTGGGCCGAGCAAGACCCTTATGTTGATGCGGGCGTATACGATGAAATTTTAATCAAACCCTTTAAAGCCGTATTCAAATAATGAACATGCAGCAGGAAATCGAAAGCCGCTTGCAGGCGCTTAATCCGCAAATTTTTGAATTTCATGATGAAAGCCACCTGCATGCCGGTCATGCCGGCAACCGTGGCGGCGGCCACTATGCCGTGTTGGTGGTCAGCGCCTTGTTTGACGGTGTCAGCCGCATCAACCGCCAGCGCATGGTTAAAGAACCGCTGCACGATTTGTTTTCAGACGGCCTGATTCATGCCTTGAGCATCAAAGCCGCCACCCCCGACGAATATTTCAACTGACCTTAAACCGATAGAAGAGACAAAATATGATGCAAAAAACCCGCCTCGCCTCCGCCCTGATGCTGCTGACCCTTTCCGGCAGCCTGCTGGCGCAAACGCTGGTTACCGTAAACGGCACCAAAATCGACAGCAAAACCATTGACGACCAAGTTAAAATGCTGCAAAGCCAAAGCAACGGCCAGCTGCAAAACAGCCCGGCTTTGCGCCAAAACCTGCTCCAACGCCAAGTCGGCCTGACACTGGTCGGCCAGGAAGCCAAGCGTCTGAAACTGGATCAGAGCAACGAATACAAACAGGCGCTGGCGCAAGCCCGCGATGCGGCCAAACAACAAGGCGCCGACAAGCAGCCGATGTTTAAACAAGAATGGGCGGCTTATGAGCGCGAACTGCTCAATCAGGCCTATATGGCCGATGTGTTGCGCAAAAACCCGGTAAGCGACAGCGATGCCCGCAGCGCTTACAATGAATTCAGCAATTTTTATAAAGGCAGCCAGGAAGTGCAGATGGGTGAAATCGTTACCCGCAGCAAAGCCGATGCCGATAAAGCCATTGCCGATTTGAAAGCCAGAAAAAGCTTCAAAACCGTGGCTGCCCAATACACCATCGACCCGCAAGCCAAACAAAACGGCGGCATTCCGGCCAACTATGTGCGTTTGAAAGATTTGGAACAGGGCGCGCCGGCCATTTATGCGGCGGTAAAAGACTTGAAAAAAGGCGCTTACACGCCTGCGCCGCTGCAAGACAACAACGGCCTTTTTGCCGTGCTTTACATCAACGACAAGCGTGCGGTAAAAGTGCCTTCTTTTGAAGAAGCCAAGCCCGCATTGCTGCAAGACTTGCAGGCCGCCCGAGTGGATGCTGCCGTTCAAGCCCTCTACCAAAAAGCAGACATCAAGCCGGCCAAATAAGCTGCCCAAAGGATACTGATGATGAAATACAAAACCCTGATCGCCGCCTGCGCTTTGGCTGCGGCCGGTTTTGCGGTGGCTGCACAGGCGCCCGAAATCGAGCGCGGCCGCATCGACAGCATGGTAGCGCAAGTGCTGCAACAGGCTGATGCTGATCCGCATGCCGCGCACAGGCCGGACGGTGCCGCCATCCGCAAAGAGGTTACCACCCAACTGCAAAGCTTTGAAGTGCTGAAAAATGCCGCTTTAAAAGCCGGTTTGGATAAAGACCCCGAGGTGCAAAACCAGCTGAAAAATCTGGAAGCACAGTTTTATGCCTCGCAATACGCGGCTTATCTCGAACGCAATGCCGAAGTTAGTGAAGCCGATGTGCGCGCCGCTTATGATCAGCAAACCCGCGTCATCAAACTGCAACAGGTGCAGTTCGACAGCCCAGAGGCTGCCCGTGCCGCTCAAGAGCTGCTGCTCAAAGGCATGACGTTTGACGAGCTGATGAAGCGCTATCCCAATCCCGAGCAGCAGTTTACCGATTTTGTTTCACCGCAGCAGCTGCCGCCGGAGCTGGCGCAAATTGCCGGCCAAATGACCCGCGGTCAAATCACCCGCGATCCGCTGCCGCTGAACGGAAAATTTTATCTGTTTAAGCTGGCGGCCGCCGAGCGCAACCCCGAAGCGCCGCCTTTCGATGCCGTCAAACGCCAGCTCACCCAGCAGGCCAAGCAGCAAAAAGCGCAGGCGCAGATTGAACAGCTGTTGCAAGATAACGGTATCCGATAATTTTTTTGGAGTGTCATAGGCCGTCTGAAGGGTCGGGCAAATCTGCCGACCTTTCAGACGGCCTATTTCTGCGCCCTCTTCGGCTTCCTCACCAATACTTCGGCATATACCGGGCAATCTTTGCTGCGTGCACCGCTCATGCCCATTCACAAAAATAAGCTAACGGTGTTGGCTCGCCTGTGCTCAAAGCGGAGCGGTTTCGCTAAGGTGCCGAATCACCAAGCCAACCCAACCCCGTGCTCACTGCACTGTCTTCAGCTCGCCGCCTTGTTAGCTGACTTTTGTGGATGGGTATTATTCTGAATGGTCAGGAAACCTTCGTGCTTCATATCATGATGAAATCAAACGGCGGCGGTATGAAACCCGATGTAGTTTTCAGACGGCCTTTTCTTAAGCAATTCAGTTTGTTATAATATCTGGCTTCATTTTACGGCTGCCACCGCGCAGCCGTTTTCCCGTTTACATTTCCAGTAGAAAAATCATGACACACACCATTCCCCATCCGCGCCTGTTGCTGTTTGCATTGGCGCTCGGCGGCTTTGCCATCGGCACCACCGAATTCGCCACCATGAGCCTGATTCCCTATATTGCTGCGGGGCTCGGTATCAGCGAGCCGACTGCCGGCCATTTAATCAGCGCTTACGCACTCGGCGTGGTCGTGGGGGCGCCCACGATTGCGGTGCTGGCGGCGCGGGTGTCTCGGCGCACGTTGCTGCTGGTGTTGATGGGGGTGTTTGCGCTCGGCCATGTGGCCACGGCGATGGCGGAAAATTATTCTTCGTTGCTGTTGTGGCGTTTTTTAAGCGGGCTGCCGCACGGCGCGTATTTCAGCGTGGGCGCGTTGGTGGCTGCTTCGCTGGTGTCGCCCGCCAAACGTGCACAGGCCGTGGGCATGATGATGGTGGGCTTGACCGTGGCCTGCACCATCGGCGTGCCCGTTATCAGTTGGATCGGGCAGGCTATCGGCTGGCGTGCCTGTTTTGCCATTGTGGCGCTGCTGGCGGCCGCCACGACGGTTTGTGTGGCGCTGTTTCTGCCCAAAAGTGCTATGCAGGGCGGCGACTCCAGCGCGGTGCGCGAGCTCAAGGCTCTGACCAACAAGCAGGTGTGGCTGACGCTGCTCACTGGTGCTATCGGCTTTGGCGGCATGTTTGCGATTTACACCTATATGGCTTCGACCTTGATGGAAGTGACACAGGTGTCGGAAAAAGTGGTGCCGCTGGTGTTGGCCTTGTTCGGTGTGGGCATGACGTTGGGCAATCTGATTATTCCGCGCTTTGCCGTGGGCACAAAACTGATGCCGTGTATTGCCGGGCTGCTGGTGTGGAGTGCGGTAACGTTGGCGCTGTTTCCGTTGGCGGCTCACCATTTTTGGACAATTTCGCTGCTGGTGACGCTGATCGGCATGGGCGGCGCCATCGGTACGCTGATGCAGGTGCGGTTGATGGATGTCGCCCCCACCGCGCAAACGATGGCCGGGGCGCTCAACAACAGTGCGTTTAACGCGGCCAATGCGCTGGGGCCGTTTCTCGGCGGGCTGGCGATTAAAGCCGGCTTCGGTTGGACATCCACCGGTTTGGTCGGCAGCGCTCTGGCGTTGGGCGGGCTGGCCATTTGGTTTGTATCGTACCGCCTAGATAAAGCGAAGGCCGTCTGAAATATGATGAAGCGCTTACCGCTTCGAATGCAGTTGCCCATAAAGTGAAATCATCGAACCGCATCACATTTTTGCTTTATGGCTGCGCGGCTATCTCTTTTTAGCTTCGCAGAACTTCCTTTTCTTAACTCTGTCTCAGCAAAACGGCCGCGCTTGCCGGTTTGGCTTGGCGCCAAGCTTGCCTGATGAGGCGGACTTGTTGCGGGATTGGTTTTATTGTTGCAGCGTGTAAAGCTGTTTTCTTTGAACCGTTTCGGAACCGCCGGACTGTTTTTCTGCAAAAACCCCGCTTTGTCCGGCTGTACCGGCGGGCGGAAGTGGGTAAAGTGATTGTCAGATAAAGATTTTGAATGATTGGAAAAATGTTAAATGTTAAATGTTAAATGTTAAAGGCCGTCTGAAAACTTGAACTGTACCCCAAAAGTTGGACACCCCCACCAACCCATGAAAGGTACAGTTTTCTTATGTCCAAATACAGCCTACACTTCAAACATCAGGCCGTGATGCGTTATTATGCACTCAGAAGCCAACAACGCACCGCAGACGAGCTTCAAATATCCCGAACCCACTTACGCCGATGGATTGCCGCCTACGAACGAGCAGGCATCCACGCGCTGGAGCACCCCCAAAGCACCATGTCCAAACAACGCAAAAACCCCTTTATTACCGACAAGCCCGATGCCGAAAAAACACAGGCAGAGCTATTAGAAGAAGTCGCCTACCTCAGAGCGGAGAACGCCTATCTAAAAAAGCTCGATGCGCTGATGAAGAGCGCAAACCCAACCGAGAAAAAGCCCGCATCATCGAAGCATTAAAAACAGAACACCCGCTAAAATATCTTTGCGAATCTGCCGAACTGTCACACAGCAGCTTCTACTTCAGCAGAAAAAGCAACCAAAAGCCCGACAAAGATCAGGCAGATATGGAAGCAGTATACGCCGTTTACCAGCAGCACAAAGGCTGTTACGGACAAAGGCGCATTGCCGCCGCACTGTCATGGAACACCAAGAAAGCAGCGCGGCTGATGAAAAAAATGAATTTGAAAGCCCTCGTCAGAGCTAAGCGGAAATACCACCCGCCGGCGATGGGCGAAACATCCGAGAATCTGTTGAAGCGCAACTTTAAAGCCAAGACACCCGACGAGAAATGGCTGACCGATGTCACCGAATTCAAATGCGACGGTCAAAAGCTGTATCTGTCGCCGATACTCGATTTGTATAACCGCGAAATCCGCAGCTATCACCTGTCGCGCCGCCCGAACAGCGAAATGGTAACGACCATGCTGTCACAGGCAGTAGCGCAGCTGGGCGCACGCAAACCGATGCTGCACTCCGACCAGGGCGTATTGTATCGTTGCCATGCGTATCGTGAGCAATTGGCAGAGGCAGGCATCACCCAAAGCATGTCGCGCAAAGGCAATTGCTGGGATAATGCGCCGATGGAGAGTTTTTTCGCAATATTGAAGACGGAATGTTTCTACAACCGGACTTTTGCTTCGATAGAGGAATTGGAGGCGGAAATACATGACTATATCCGCTACTACAACTATGAGCGATTGAGTTTGAATTTGAAAAAACTGAGCCCTGTGGCATACAGAACTCAGTTTGCAACCGCCGCTTGAAGCGTGATTGATTCAGCGGTTTGAAAATGTCCAAGATTTGGGGGGCAGTTCAACTTTTCAGACGGCCTTTAACATTTCCGGCAATACTCAAACAAAATCGCCCCACAGCGTTTGCATGGCTGCAATCGCCGCCAGCGAGGCGGTTTCCGTGCGCAATACGCGCGAGCCGAGAGTAACCGCCTGAAAGCCTGCGGCAAATGCCTGCGCTTCTTCTTCCGCCGTCCAACCGCCTTCTGGGCCGACCATAAAGGTAACGGCTTGCGGCTCGGCGGCTATATCTTTCAGGCTTTGCGCCTGATTGAGGCTCATCAGCAAACGCACGTCGGCGGCGGGCAAAGCTGCCAGCGCCTCACAGTAAGACACCAACGGCAACACCGGCGGCACAATATTGCGGCCGCTTTGTTCGCAGGCCGATAGCACGATTTCCTGCCAACGCGCCACCCGTTTGTCGGCACGATCGCCGCTCAGGCGTACGATGCTGCGCCCGCTCAACACCGGCCGGATTTCGGCTACGCCCAATTCCACGCTTTTTTGCAGCGTGAAATCCATGCGCTCGCCGCTGGAAACCGCCTGTATCAGCGTGATGTGCAGCGGTGATTCGACAGCCGGCGTTTCTTCGGCGGTGATTTCCGCGCAGGCACGGCGTTTTTCCAGCACCGTCAAACGGGCGGGGTAGGCATGGCCGTTGCCGTTAAACAAAACAATGGCTTCATGGTTTTTCAAGCGCAACACATGCAGATGGCGGACCACGTTTTCGGGTAATTCGAGGGTGCGGCCGGGGCTCAATTCGGTGGAAACGTAAAAACGGGGCATGGCGGGTTAGGATATCGGGGGCGGAAAATGGTAATATTGGCTTTTCCCCGCCCAAATAGCAAGTTTTAAGGATAAAAAGTGTTAAACAAGCTCCAAGCGCTGGTGCGTGAAGTGGCGCAAACCGAAGTGATGCCGCGTTTTCTCGATGTAGCCGTCAGCCGAAAGTTTGACGGCTCGCTGCTGACTGAAGCCGATTTGGCTTCACAAGCGGCGTTTGATGCGGGCTTGCATGAGATTATCGATTGCCCGATGTTGGGCGAAGAAATGACGCCGCAACGGCAGGTTGAATTGTGGCAGCACAGCGATGAGGGCTTGTGGGTGGTCGACCCCATCGACGGCACCAATAATTTTATCAACGGGCTGCCGCATTTTGCCTTGTCGGCGGCTTATGTGCAGCACGGGCGCGCGCAGATGGGGGTGGTGTTCAACCCGGTGAGCAACGAATGTTTTTATGCTGCCCGCGGGCAAGGTGCGTTTATGAACGGCCGCCGGCTGCCGCTGCGCAGTGTCGAAAAAGGGCTGCACGAAGCGATTGCGGGGGTGGAAATCAAATATCTGCGCTCGGGCAAACTTTCCAGCCGTTTGAATACATTGGCGCCTTTCGGCAGCATCCGCAGCCTCGGCAGCAGCACGCTGGATTGGTGTTATCTGGCTTCGGGGCGTTATGATGTGTATGTGCACGGCGGTCAGAAACTGTGGGATTATGCCGCCGGCGCGCTGATTTTCGAAGAGGCGGGCGGTTGTCTGGCAACACTGGAAGGCGATGAATTCTGGAGCGGCGAACATGTGTTCAAGCGCTCGGTGGTGGCGGGGCTGCGTCCTGATTTGTTTGCACGCTGGTTGAAATGGATACGTGATAATCAATAAACCCGTCTGCATGGTTTCATGTCAGATCCGTGTAGGTAAAGGCCGTCTGAAACCGCACAACAATCATTGAAACGAATTGATAGAATGCTTGCATAGCTTAACCGCATTTAAAATTCAGACGGCTAGAATGGGAACCGCTGACAGAGATTGCTTTTCCCTTGAAGTAATCGAAGTAGTGAGTAAGACGTTTTCCCGCAATGTATTGACCATTCATGCTTCTCCCTTGGCGTGGATGGTTTTTTTTGTCTGTGGTTTTTGCAGCGCAGACGTCAAATCTGTGAGGCCGTCTGAATGGCTGGGTAGGCTACCGCACCATTCAGACGGCCTTTTTTGATTTTATATGGCTTTTGCATGGGCATTATCTGAAAAACTGCCCGCAGCAGGCTTTGAATTTTTTGCCCGAACCGCAAAAACAGAGCTGTTTCATGCCGGGCAGCGGCACGGTGGGGTCGATAAAATACCAGCGCCCGCCGATGTGCACGAAGGCAGACAGTTCGTGATGGCTCTGTATTGTGCCGGCATCGGCAAAACGGGCTTCAAATTCAACCAGCGCATGGTTTTTGGAAGCAGCAGGCGGGTGCGGTAATATTTCCAGCCCCAGCCATTCGGCCGATTCGCTCCACTGCCGTATGGCTGCCCGATTCAGCAAAGCCTGTTGGGCGGGCACGGTGGTGGCAATGATGTAGTCGGTATGGTGCAAAACATAAGCGCAATAGCGCGAACGCATCAGTTGTTCGGCGCTTAGCGGGCGGTTGCTGCCGTTGTGGAAAGGGGCGCAACAGTCGGCATAGGCATGGCCGGATTGGCAGGGGCAGGCAGTGGTCGGGGTCATGGCAGCGGGCGGCGGGCAAAAAGCCATTTTAAATCGGCGGCGGGCAGGGTGGCAATGTTGCGTTCGGCAAATCCCGATTCATTTGAAAAACAGGCGGCGTTGCTTGGCCTTGCTGCCGGCGGGCTGCTGTTTCGACTGGGCATCAAAGCGCTTGATAAAGTACGAATATACTCGTACAATTTACAGCGAAGTTTTACCGTTAAACCGGCGGCGGCGCTGCGGGCTTTTGCCTGATGTGGGCGTATGCTTGCCGGATGACTAAATGCCCGCAAATAGGATGCAAGGAGAAAGCGCATGGCCAAATTCAGACATATTTTCCAACCCTACACCTTAAAAACGCTGCCTTTGCGCAACCGCATTGTGATGAGCCCGATGTGCCAATACAGCGCCGATAACGGCCTGCCCAACGATTGGCATTTCGTGCATTATACGAGCCGCGCCGTTGGCGGTGTCGGGCTGATTATTGTGGAAATGACCAATGTTGCCCCTAACGGGCGCATTACGCCGCGCTGTTTGGGTTTGTGGAACGATGCGCAGCGTGATGCATTTCGGCGCATTGTGGATTCGGTGCATGCGCAAGGTGCGAAAATCGCCATTCAAATCGGCCATGCCGGGCGTAAGGCGCGCGAATGTGATGATGTGGTGGCGCCCTCGGCCATTAGTTTCGGCGAGTCGGATGTGGCCGGTGCCGTTTATGCCACGCCGCGAGAATTGAGCAAGGCCGATATCGAAGCGCTCGTCGGTCAGTTTCAGACGGCCGCAGAAAGGGCGGTGGCGGCAGGTTTCGATGCCATCGAGCTGCATGCGGCGCACGGCTATCTGATTCATCAGTTTTTTTCGCCCAAATCCAACCGGCGCAGCGATGAATACGGCCAAGACCGCATGTTGTTCGGCGAACAGGTGATCCGAGCCGTTAAGGCTGTGATGCCGTCTGAAATGCCGCTGATCGTGCGGATTTCTGCACAGGAATACGGCGCCGGCGGTTTCGACAGCGATTACGGCGTGGCAGTGGCCGAGCGGTTTGCGGCAGCCGGTGCTGATGTGTTTGATGTGAGCGGCGGTGGCGACGGCGTGCTCCATCCTGACCATACGCCATTGTTTCAGGCCGGTTATCAGGTGTTTTTGGCTGAAAAAGTCAAACAGGCCACAGGTTTGCCGGTTATCGCGGTGGGCATGCTGGAAAATCCGGCCGTGGCCGATTATGTGTTGGGCAATGGGGTGGATTTGGTAGCGGTGGGGCGCGGCTTGCTGCGCGACCCGCATTGGCTGCTGAATGCTGAATACGATCAGCCGCAGGCCGACAGCGGCGAGATGCATTTTGTGCCGACGCAGTATCAGCGCGGCTATCGTTAGCGTGTTCTGACCATTCGATTTAAGGGTGCTTTTTGCTCCTGAAAACGCATCTGCTGCGTTAAAAAGCCTCGCAAGATGCCCAATCTTGCTGCGTTTTTTGCCTGGCATCTGCATTTTCAGGAACAAAAAGTCCCTCATAAACGACACATCAGGACACCCTAGCAGCTATCAAACAAAACAGGCCGTCTGAAATGGTTTTCAGACGGCCTGTTGTTTTATGGTTTGCTCTGCAATTGATCGTAGTCCAGCATCATGTATTTGGCGGGGCGCTGTTTCTTTTCATTGCCTTCGTCGCTCATAATCATCAGCCGCGATTCGCCGTTGATGGTAATGGAATCAATCGATTCGACATTGTTGAGGTTGATGATGTCGGGCAGGGCAATCGGCTCGGGCTCGCTGTGCGGATTACCGTTCCAAGTCCACAATTGAGAATAGGTGTTGTCTTCATGGCCGGTGATTTCATTGACAATCATATAGGTATCCAGCACCGGGTCGTAGCTCAAGGCGCGGATGCCGCCGCCGCTGAGGTTGAGGAAAATCACCTCGCTGAAGCGTGGGCGGGCGTTTTCTTCAAACATCGCTTTAGGGTTGTCGACCACGATAATCATTGAAAGCTCGTTGATCATCGGCTCGCGAAAGCCCAACAGTAGGCGGTTTTGTTTGCGGTCGTAGAGCAGGCCTTCGATGTTGATTTTTTCAAAGTCGACTTCGGCATCGATTTTCGAGCGGATCAGCTTGCGCAGGCGGGGATCATTGTCGAGTGCATCGGTAAGGCCTGAAAAATAGCGTACATCGCGCACATCGTTGCCTTCGATTTTGAAGCGCAGCATATGTTCGCGGTCGGGGCGGCGCTCGCCTTTTTTGTTGCGCGAGTGGGAAGTGATGGCGTAAACATAGCCTTGGTTGTCTTTTGCCAAGCCTTCCAAATCGCTGAGCTTGCGCTTGAAGCCGCGAATCAGGCGCACATCGAGGGCTTCGTCTTCATACAGCGTGCCGTCTTCGGCAAATTTCATCAGGCTGAAGGCGCGCGAAGATTCGTCTTCCACCACCAGCAGGCGGCCGTCGGGCAGTTGTTGCACGGCGGAGGGCTCGTAGATGTTGTCGAAATCATTGATGCCGAGGTTGCGCAGTTTGATGGTTTGGCCGGTTTCGGCCAATACCGGCATGATGTTTTGAATGGATTTCACGCCGACAAAGGCGATAACCGAAGCCAGCAGGCCCCAACGGAACACGGTGTAAGACATATTGAGATACTTGAATTTTTTGTTGGCAATCATGCCCAGCCAATAAAGCTGGTCGCTCATTTTGTGGTAAACCTCGCTGCGGCTGGCTAGCATTTCCTGCATCCGCTGCCAATACTGGCTTTTGGAAAGCCGTGCGCGGTCTTCGTAAATCAGGATGTTGGGTTGCTCGCCGTCGGCAAATTCCTGCTCGGTGTGAATCACACGCTGCTTGAAATCGCGCAGCTTGGCGCGGCGGGCGGCTACGTCTTTTATCCATTCCCACAGTGCGCGCGGCAGGCCGGCGCGTTCGGGGGATGCGGAAATCAGTGCAAACACAATGGAAGCGGCGGCGGTAAACATAAAAATGCCGGCGGGTATCAAAAAGGCCGGTGATGAGGCGAAAATAAAGGCGCCGGAAATCATCAATGCCGACACGATGAAGCCGTTGAGCGAAATCATGATGTTGGCCTTGGTGGCCGCCAGCGCGATCAGTTCCAGCTCGGCGCGAAAGGCGTTGCGGAACATCGTTTCTACGCCTTTAGAGGTGCCGATGTTGTCATCAGCGTTTTCTTTAGCGGTTGCCGCTTTCTTGGCTGGTTTGTTTCTGCGCTTTTTGGCTGCGGGTTTTTTCTTTTTCAAGCCGGCTTCTTTGGTTGGCCCGGGCATGACGGGTGTGCCGGTTTCCGTGGTGCTGCTATCGTTGTCTGGCGCGATGGTATTTTCTGTTGCGGTCGTTTCGGTGTCAGTATCTGCGTCTGCCGGCGCAACGGAAGTGCCCGGCACGGAGGCAGGGATGCCGGCTGCTTGAGAAGTTTCTTCAGCCGGATTGGTCGGGTCGGCAGAGGAGTCTTGCGCATTTGTGTTTTGCCCGGTCGGTGTGTGATCGGGCGGATGGGGTTCGTGATCGGGTGTGTGTGGTGGGGCAGTCATATAGGCGATATTCTTTCGTGGATATTATGCGCGGGGTTATTTCATGCAATAGGAATAATCGAATAGTGGGTAGAGCCGGATGACAGAAGGAAGTTCCCCTGTATCTGATGGTTTTATGATGATTAATACCCATTCAAAAAATAACCTAACTGCATTGACTCGCCAGAGCCCGAAGAGGACACCCTAGGGTGTCCTGACAATTCATATATCATCATCTTTTTTGTGCTAAAAGCACATCTGCTGCGTTAAAAAGCCTCGCAAGATGTCCAATCTTGCTGCGTTTTTTGTCTTGCACCTGCCTTTTCCGGAACAAAAATCCCCTCATAAACGACACATCAGGACACTCTAAGACGCTGATGTGCCAAGTCAGTCAGCTTCGTATTATCTGTACTGTTTTTGGCTTGCGGCCTTGTTCGCTTACTTTTGTGAATGGGTATTATTTTGAAAACAAGCAACATACAAAGGCCGTCTGAAACTTTGCTTTCAGACGGCCTTCAAAACATATGGCGGTGTTTACACCACAATATTCACCAAACGCCCCGGCACGACAATGATTTTCTTGGCCGGTTTGCCTTCCATGAATTTTATTGCGCCTTCGGTAGCGAGTGCGGCGGCTTCAACGGCATCTTTCGGGGCATCGGCAGCAACAGTGATTTTGCCGCGCAGTTTGCCGTTGACCTGCACCATGATTTCGACTTCCGATTTGACCAGGGCAGCTTCATCGGTTTGCGGCCAGGCGGCATCCCACAGGTTGCTGCCGGGGCGCAGTTCGCTCCACAGCGCTTCGCAGATATGCGGCACAATCGGCCACAGCAGGCGCACGGCGGCTTCGAGGGTTTCTTGTGCTACGGCGCGGCCTTCTGGGCTGCTGCAATCGGTTTTATCAAACTGGTTGAGTAATTCCATTACGGCGGCGATGGCGGTGTTGAACTGCAAACGGCGGCCGTAATCGTCGCCCACTTTGGCAATGGTGCTGTGCAGCTTGAAGCGCAGCTCTTTCAATGCTTTGCTCAGGCCGCTTTGATCGCCTGAGAATGCTGCAACCACGCTGCCTTTGGCGGTGTAGTCATACACGGTGCGCCACAGGCGGCGCAGGAAGCGGTAGGCACCTTCTACGCCGCTGTCGCTCCATTCCAGCGATTGCTCGGGCGGTGAGGCGAACATCATAAACAGGCGGGCGGTGTCGGCGCCGTAGGCATCAATCAGTGCTTGCGGGTCGACGCCGTTGTTTTTCGATTTCGACATTTTTTCGGTGCCGCTGATGACCACGGGCAGGCCGTCTGCTTTCAAAACGGCGGCAACCGGGCGGCCTTTGTCGTCAAAGGTCAGCTCGACATCGGCGGGGTTGATCCAGTTTTTGCTGCCGTTGGCGGCTTCGCGGTAATAGGTGTCGCACACCACCATGCCTTGCGTGAGCAGGCGCTCAAACGGTTCGTCTACATTTACCAGGCCTTCGTCGCGCATCAGTTTGGTGAAGAAACGGGCATATAAAAGGTGCAGGATGGCGTGTTCGATGCCGCCGATGTATTGGTCGACCGCGCCCCAGTATTGCGCGGCTTGCGGTTCGACCATGCCTTGATCGAATTTGGGCGACATGTAGCGGAACGGATACCAGCTCGATTCCATAAAGGTATCCATGGTGTCGGTTTCGCGTTTGGCCGCGCCGCCGCATTTGGGGCAGCTGGTTTCGTAGAATTCGGGCATTTTGGCCAGGGGCGAACCGCTGCCGTCGGGCACGACGTTTTCAGGCAACACCACCGGCAGTTGTTCGGCGGGCACAGGTACATCGCCGCAGCTGTCGCAATGGATAATCGGAATCGGGCAGCCCCAGTAGCGTTGGCGCGAAATACCCCAGTCGCGCAGGCGGTATTGGGTTTTCGGCTCGCCGGCGTTTTGCGCCTGCAAGTCGGCAGCCATGGCATCAAAGGCCGTCTGAAAATCCATGCCGTTGTATTTGCCGCTGTTGATCAGTTGGGTGTTTTCTTTTGCGCCATACCATTCCTGCCATTGTGCCGGATTGTATTCGGCTTGTTCCAGCGTTGAGGCAATCACTTGTTTGACGGGCAAATTGTATTTTTGAGCAAACTCGAAATCGCGTTCGTCATGCGCGGGCACGGCCATTACCGCACCATCGCCATAGCCCCACAATACATAATTAGCAATCCATACTTCGAGCTTGTCGCCGTTGAGCGGGTTGATGACAAAGCGGCCGGTGGGCACGCCTTTTTTCTCCATCGTGGCCATATCGGCTTCGGCGACGCTGCCGGCTTTGCATTCGGCGATAAAGGCTTGCAGCTCGGGCCGGTCTTGCGCGGCGGCGGCGGCCAGCGGATGCTCGGCGGCCACGGCCACGTAGGTGGCGCCCATCAGCGTGTCGGGGCGGGTGGTATATACTTGCAGATAATCGGCATATTCGCCGCTCAAGCCGATGCGGCTGTCGGCCGCTACGGCAAAGCGCACCTGCATACCGCGTGATTTGCCGATCCAGTTGCGCTGCATGGTTTTGACCTGCTCGGGCCAGTGTTCTAATTTGTCTAAATCGGCCAGCAGCTCTTCGGCATAATCGGTGATTTTGAAGTAATACATCGGGATTTCGCGCTTTTCAATCAGCGCGCCCGAGCGCCAGCCGCGCCCGTCGATTACTTGTTCGTTGGCGAGCACGGTTTGATCGACCGGATCCCAGTTGACGGTGCCGTTTTTGCGGTAAACGATGCCTTTTTCAAACAGGCGGGTAAACAGCCATTGCTCCCAGCGGTAGTATTCGGGCGTGCAGGTGGCGATTTCGCGCTGCCAATCAATCGCAAAACCGAGGCTTTTGAGCTGGTTGCGCATGTAGGCAATGTTTTCGTAGGTCCATTTGGCCGGAGCGACATGGTTTTTCATGGCGGCATTTTCGGCAGGCATGCCGAATGCATCCCAACCCATCGGCTGCATCACGTTGAAGCCGTTTAAGAGTTTGAAGCGGCTTAATACGTCGCCGATGGTGTAGTTGCGCACATGCCCCATGTGCAGCTTGCCGCTGGGGTAGGGGAACATGGAAAGGCAGTAATATTTGGGTTTGCCGGTGTTTTCGGAAACGTTAAACAGGCGGGCGTTTTCCCACTTGGTTTGTGCGGCCGGTTCGATGGCCGAGGGTTGGTATTGTTCTTGCATGGTGGTTGCTTTTGTGAAATTGCGGCAGGCGCAAACGGAATAAAATAAAGCGGAATTATAGCAGTTTGCAGTGTGGTTTAAAAATAATCGGCAAGGCCGTCTGAAAAAGGAAGAGTCTTTTCAGACGGCCTCTTCGACTTTGTTTAAGGCTTTGAGCAGTTTGTCGGTTTTTTCCGGGTCTTCGTTGCGCATCAGCCTGGCCACTTCGCTTTCAAGTTTGACGGTGTCGCTGCGCAACACCATATCTTTAACGCCCAAAAGGTTGTTGGGGTTCATGGAAAAACGGCGCAGGCCCATGCCGAGCAGCAGGCGGGTGTAGGTGTTGTCGCCGGCCATTTCGCCGCATACCGACACGGTTTTGCCCATGCGGTTGGCCGTGCGGATGATGTGTTGCAGCAGCTTCAATACGGCGGGGTGGCCGGGCTGGTAGAGGTAGCTGACGCTGTCGTCGCCGCGGTCTACCGAGAGGGTGTATTGAATCAAATCGTTGGTGCCGATAGAAATGAAATCGACCTGCTTGAGCAGGCTGCCGACGGTAAGGGCGGCGGAGGGGATTTCGATCATGCAGCCGACTTCGATATTACCGAAAGTTTCGTCGCGCTCGTTGAGCTGGCGTTTGGCGGTTTCGAGATGCACCAGGCATTGCTTCAATTCGGAAAGTGAGGCCACCATCGGCCACATCATTTTCACGGGGCCGTGGGCGGCGGCACGCAGGATGGCGCGCATTTGGGTGCGGAACATCACCGGCTCGGCCAAGCACAGGCGGATGCCGGTGAGGCCGAGGGCAGGGTTGAGGCTGCCGTTGGGGGTGGTGTTTTGGCCGAACCAGCGCGGGTTTTTGTCTACGCCCAGGTCAACGGTGCGGATGGTGAGGTTTTTGCCTTTGAGTTTTTTGACGAAAGCGCTGTAGACCTCGTATTGTTCTTCTTCAGACGGCATGGTGTCGCGGTTGAGGTAGAGGAATTCGCTGCGGAACAGGCCGACGCCGTCTGCCCCCAGATTATGCAGTTGTTTGATGTCGTCTACCGATTCCATGTTGGCGAGCAATTCGATGTTGATGCCGTCTTCGGTGGTGGCGGCGCTTTTTTTCAGCTTGTTGAGCGCGCGTTTGCGGTTTTTGTATTCGCGTACGTGGCGGCGGTATTCGGCCAGCACTAAATCGTCGGGGTTGATGATCAGCACGCCGTTGATGCCGTCGACAATCACCCATTCTTCTTCCCGAATCAGGTTGCGGGCATTGTGCAGACCGATAACGGAGGGAATGTCGAGGCTGCGGCCGAGAATGGCGGTGTGGCTGGTGGGACCGCCGGCATCGGTAACAAACCCGGCGATGCGCTGTGCTTTGAAATGAACGGTATCGGCGGGGGAAATGTCGTGGGCGATTAAGATGGTGTCGTCGGGCAGGTCGGTTTCGAGGTTGAGCTCGTTGCTTTGGCCGATTAAGTTATTGTGGATGCGTTCGACCACTTGCAGCATGTCTTGTTTGCGCTCGCGCAGGTAGGCATCGTCGATTTCGTCGAACTGTTGCGCCAGTTTGTCGGTTTGCTGTTTGAGCGCCCATTCGGCGTTGATTTGCTGCTCTTGGATGATGTCGGCGGGTTCGCGCGAAAGGGTGGCATCGGTGAGCAGCATCAGGTGCAGTGAGATGAAGGCGCCCAATTCGGTGGGGGCGTTTTCGGGAATGGCGCTGCGGAGCTGCTCCAGCTCTTTGCGGGTGGCCTTGATGGCGGTTTCAAAGCGTGTTGTTTCGGCGGCCAGCTCTTCGGCAAGGATGTTGTATTGCGGCACTTCGGTCATGCCGCGCAATATCAGGTGCGCCCGCCCGATGGCGATGCCTTTGCCGGCGGTAACGCCGTGTAACACGATGCTCATGGTTATTCGCCTTCGCCGAAATAGCCGTTAATCAAATCTGTCAGCGCCTGCATGGCGGCGGCTTCATCAGGGCCGTCGGTTTCCAGCTCGATGATGCTGCCTTTGGCGGCGGCCAGCATCATCAGCCCCATGATGCTTTTGCCGTTAACGCGCCGATCTTTGCGGATAACCCATACTTCGCTTTGAAATTGTGAGGCGGTTTGGGTGAATTTGCTCGATGCGCGCGCGTGCAGGCCGAGCTTGTTGATGATTTCGATTTCTTGTTTGAGCATGTTCAGCAGCTTTCGTCGGGGGGGGTGGTGATGTCGAGAATGCCGTTGATGGCGGCGGCTTTGACGCTTTGGGTAAAGGCGGTAAGGTCGGCGGCGGCGGGTGAGTATTGGATGGCTTTGACCATCATCGGCGCATTCAGGCCGGTGAGCATGGCCACCCGGCCTTCGCGCACGAGTTTGCGCGCGGCATTGCAGGGGGTGGCGCCGAAGATGTCGGTCATCACCAATACGCCGTCGTGGCAGTTGAGCTCTTGAATCAGTGTTTGGGTGCGGCCGATGATTTCTTCGTGCTGCTGCTCTTGGGTTACGCCGAGAATTTTAACGTTGGCGGGCGCGTCGCCCGGAAAAAAGTGCTGGGCAAGGCCGCGGTAAGCGTCGCCGATGGCTTCGTGGGTGATGATGAGAATGCCGATCATGAGCGGTTTCCTGATAATTCTGCGTTGGGCGGAGGTTGTGTTTTAGATGGGTTGTTTATGTATATAAGGTCAAACAGGCCGTCTGAAAAGAGGGGGCTTCAGACGGCCTGCCGGTTTTACGGGCAAGCCGGTCGTTTGGTTGCGTGCCGGCATTATCCGGCAGGGTTGAGCGCATAGACGGCGCCGAGGTTGCGCCATGCGCCGGCAGCATCCATGCCGTAGCCGAACACATAGCGGTCGGGCACGTCGATGCCCACGTAATCGGCCTGTATCGGTTTGGGCTTGCTGATGAGTTTGTTGGCAAACACCGCTGCCGAGCAAGAGGCGGCGCCCATTTCAACCAGCTTTTCTTTGATGGCGGCCATGGTGTGGCCCTCGTCGAGAATATCATCGAGCACCACCACGTGGCGGCCGGCGATGTTTTCGGGCTCGGGCATGCGCAGCCAGTTGAAGTTGCCGCCTTCAAGTTTGTCGCCGTAGCGTGAAACGTGCACATAATCGAAATCGAGCGGAAAGCGCAGCAGCGGCAGCAGTTGGCCGGTAAATACCACCGCGCCGCCCATCACCGGCAGCAGCAGCGGATATTTGTCGCCCAAATCGGTGCGGATTTCGCCGGCCAGCCGCTCCAGCGCGCTGCGGCATTCGGCTTCGCTAAACAGCAATTCGGCGCGGTCGAGCATGGTTTGGGTGTGTCGGCGTTTGGTTTGGATGTCCATGATGGTTTCGTTGTGTGTGGGCAAAGGCATATTATAGTACAGCTGCGCTTGTTATAATACCGGTTCGGAAAAGTAAGCCTGCGGGCGGGGTGGCGCAGTCAGATTGTTCTCAAATGGGTATAATCACTTTTTACCTGTTCAGACGGCCTGATTCAACATGCACGATGCTTACGCTTATTTAGAAGATTTAAATGCTCCGGCCACCCGGCAGTTTGCCGCCGGTGCCCATGCCGAAACGCTGGCGCGTTTTTGCAGCGGTGGGGATTTTGACCGCTTGGCCGAGGATATTACCCGTCAATTGCAAGACGAGCGCCAAATTCCGTTTTGTCAGGAGCACCGCGCGCGCATGTATCATTTTTATCAAAGTGCCGACTATCCGAAAGGGGTGTACCGGGTGTGTTCCGCCGCTTCTTACCGCGCGGGGATGCCCGATTGGCAGGTGTTGTTTTCGGTGGCGGATTTTGATGAAATACTTGATGACGATGTGTATCTCGAGGGTGTGTCGCATTATGTGGAAGCGCCGCAGCAAGTGTTGATCACGCTCAGCAGTGCCGGTGCGGATGCGGCGTATACGCTGGAATTCAACTTAAACGAAGGCGCGCTGGTGGCGGGCGGTTTTCATTTTCCGCCCGGCAAAAACCATATTGCCTGGCGCGATGCCGACAGTGTGTGGGTGTGCCCCGCATGGGACGAACGCCAGCTGACGCGGTCGGGCTATCCGCGCGAAGTGTGGCTGCTGCGGCGCGGTCAAAGTTTTGAAGAAGCTTTGCCGGTGTATCAAATGGCTTCAGACGGCGTGATGGTCAATGCTTGGCGCTATCTTGATGCACAAGGTGCGCCGATTGATCTGATTGAAGCGGCAGACGGTTTTTTCAGCAAAGATTATTTATATGTGTCGCCGGCGGGGGAGGCAGGCCGTCTGAACCTGCCTCGTGATTGCGAAGTGGTGGGCTACCTGGCCGGGCAGCTGATGTTGCAGTTGCGCAGCGATTGGGTGCGCGCCAACCAATGTTATCCCGCCGGCGCCTTGGTGGCGGTGAAGCTTAATAAGGGCGACATCGGCGCGGCGCAGGTGTTGTTTGTGCCCAACGAAACGCAGGCATTGGAAAGTGTGGAGACCACCAAGCGTTTTGTGGTTGCCGCTATTTTGGATAACGTATCAGGCCGTCTGAAAGCCTGGCGTTTTTCAGACGGCCTCTGGCAGGAGGCAGAAATACCGGCGCTGCCGCAGGGCGCATTGGAATTGGCCGACCAGCCGTGGGGCGGTGATGTGGTGTATATCGCCGCCAGCGATTTCACCACGCCGCTGACATTGTTTGCGCTGGATTTGAACGTGATGGAGTTGACCGTGTTGCGCCGCCAGCCCAAGCAGTTTGATTCAGACGGCATCAAAGTGCAGCAGCTTCACGCTGTTTCTTCAGACGGCATCAACATCCCTTATTACCATGTCGGCCGAAGCACTGCGCCCGACACGCCCACGCTGGTGTATGCATACGGCGGCTTCGGCATGCCCGAGCTGCCGCATTATCTCGGCACCGTCGGGCGGCACTGGCTGGCGCAGGGCAATGCTTTTGTGTTGGCCAACGTGCGCGGCGGCGGCGAATTCGGCCCGCGCTGGCATCATGCCGCACAGGGCTCCGATAAATATAAAAGTGTTGACGACTTATTGGCGGTGGTGCGCGATTTGGCGGCACGCGGCTTGAGTTCGCCCAAACACATCGGCCTGCAAGGCGGCAGCAACGGCGGCTTGATTACCGCAGCGGCCTTTGCGCGCGAGCCGCACAACATCGGCGCGCTGGTGTGCGAAGTGCCGCTCACCGATATGCTGAATTATACGCAGCTGTCTGCCGGCGCGAGTTGGATAGAAGAATACGGCGACCCTGAAAACCCCGCCGAACGTGAAAGCCTGGCTGCTTTATCGCCGTATCACCGGCTTTCAGACGGCCTGAATTATCCGCCCGCACTCATTACCACCAGTTTTTCTGATGACCGCGTCCACCCCGCCCACGCGCTCAAGTTTTATGCCAAACTGCGTGCAAACGGCCAACAATGCTGGTTGTATGCGCCTGGCGGAGGCGGCCACACCGGCAACGGCACGCAGGCGCAAACCGCCGCCGAATTGGCCTGTGTGTTGCGGTTTTTGCACAATCAGCTGCAATAAAGCGGTTGGAGGCCGTCTGAAATTTGTTTCGAATGCGCTCGCACGGCTGCAAATATTGCGGCGGCGCTTAAAAAGGCCGGCTAAATATTTGATTGTTTAAGAAAACGAAAAGCCGCTTGTGATTCAAAATAAGCCTATGATAATATGCCGCGTAAACCAATCGGGTTTTTCCCGGCTGTTAAAAGCTGATTTTAGATGGAAAACTCTAAACTAATTCGGTACAATAACCGGATTGAAAATTTTTTGAAACTCGCCTGTAAAGGCTTATAAGGACTGACCGACATGTCAAATATTGAACAACAAGTTAAAAAAATTGTTGCCGAACAACTGGGTGTGAATGAAGCCGAAGTGAAAAACGAATCTTCATTCCAAGATGATTTGGGCGCTGATTCTCTGGATACCGTTGAGCTGGTAATGGCTTTGGAAGAAGCCTTCGGCTGCGAAATCCCCGACGAAGAAGCCGAAAAAATCACCACCGTGCAGCTGGCAATCGACTACGTTCAGGCACACACCGCTTAATTGCGCGGTTTCATACCGAAATATCGGCCTCTGCTGCGGGTTTGCCTGCCGACAGAGGCTTTTCCCTTATTACACCTTGTGAATCCGGGTTCAGACGGCCTGGTTTGAATGTGCAAACCGACGCCGCTGCCCTATACAGTGAGACAGTTTATGAGCCAGAGAAGAGTGGTTATTACCGGCCTGGGCCAAGTATCGCCCGTGGGCAACGATATCGCAACCGCATGGAGCAACCTGCTGGCCGGCCAAACCGGTATCGGCACGATTACCCGCTTTGATGCCTCTGAGCTGGCCTGCCAAGTGGCGGGCGAAGTCAAAGATTTTCAAATCGGCGACTATATCAGCGCCAAAGAAGCCCGCCGCATGGATGTATTTATCCATTACGGCATTGCCGCCGCGCTGCAAGCCGTTGCCGATGCCGGGCTGGATGATGTCGAAGGCCTCGATAAAGACCGCGTGGGCGTGAACATCGGCTCCGGCATCGGCGGCCTGCCCAGCATCGAAGCCACCGGCAAGCAGGTGTTGGAAAGCGGTGCCCGTAAAATCAACCCGTTTTTTATTCCCGGCTCGCTGATCAACCTGATTGCCGGCCATGTTACCATTCTCAAAGGCTATCGCGGCCCCAGCTACGGCATGGTTTCGGCCTGTACCACCGGTGCGCACGCCATCGGCGATTCGGCGCGGCTGATTAAATACGGCGATGCTGATGTGATGGTGGCCGGCGGTGCGGAAGGTGCCATCTGCACCTTGGGGATGGGCGGTTTTGCCGCCATGAAGGCTTTGTCTACCCGCAACGATGACCCCGCCACCGCCTCGCGCCCGTGGGATAAGGGGCGCGACGGTTTTGTTATGGGCGAAGGTGCCGGCGTGTTGGTGCTGGAAGAGTTGGAGCACGCCAAAAAACGCGGTGCCAAAATTTATGCGGAGCTGGTGGGTTTCGGCATGAGCTCCGATGCTTACCACATTACTGCCCCGAATGTGGACGGCCCGGCAATGGCCGTGCGCCACGCTTTGAAAGATGCCGGCCTGAACCCCACCGATGTGGACTATGTGAATGCGCACGGCACCTCTACACCCTTGGGCGATGCCAATGAAACCAATGCGCTGAAACTGGCCTTGGGTGAAGAGCATGCCCGCAAAGTGGTGGTGAATTCCACTAAATCTATGACCGGCCATTTGCTCGGCGCGGCCGGCGGTGTGGAAGCGGTGTACAGCGTATTGGCGGTGCACGAGCAAAAATCACCGCCCACCATCAATATTTTCGAGCAGGATATTGAAGCAGGCTGCGATTTGGATTATTGCGCCAACGAAGCGCGCGATGTCAAAATCGATGTGGCGATTTCCAATTCATTCGGCTTCGGCGGCACCAACGGCACGCTGGTGTTTAAAAAGTTTGCCGGATAAGCTGTCTGCTGTGATTGCCTGAAACATATGCCGTCTGAAATCGTGGGTTCAGACGGCATTTTATCGCCGTTAAACTTCATTTCTGATGATGAAGTTTAACGGCGATATTATGGGAACGATATAACCCATTCACAAAAATAACCTAACGGCGTCGGCGCATCTTGTCGCCTTGTTAGTTTGCTTTTGTGAATGAGTATAAGTGGGTGCGGTGTCTATGCAAAATGATTCAGCAGCGCGGCGATAAACATCAGGCCGTCTGAAACGGGGTGTTTCAGACGGCCTGTTTTGCTTCAAATGGTTGTTTTAGTTGTTGTCAGGATGAGACTTGGCATCGCTTGAAGACGGCAGTTCGGGCATGGTGCGGGCGGATTCGGGCACGCTGCCGGAGAGGGTATTCAAGAAGGCTACGATATTGTCCACATCTTCTTGCGGCAATTGTTTGCCCAATTGTGCTTCGCCCATAATGCCCACGGCTTTATCAAGCTCCCAAACGCTGCCGTCATGGAAGTAGGGGTAGGTGCGGGCAACATTGCGCAGGCCGGGCACGCGGAAGACGAATTTGTCGTTTTCAGACTGTGTGACTTCGAAGCGGCCTTCATCATGATTTTTGCTGCCGGTAAACTGCCAGTAAGGGCCTTTGACCAAACCGAATTTCTGGAATGATTCGCCGCCGAGGTTAACGCCGGCGTGGCAGGCGATGCAGCCGTTGTTGATGAATGAGCGTACACCGTTGCGCTCTTGCTCGCTCAGTGCATTGATGTTGCCTTTCAAATAGTCATCCCATTTGGTGGGCGTGAGCAGGGTGCGTTCGAATGCGGCAATGGATTCGGTGATGTTGGCAAACGTGATTTCACCGCCTTTGTCGGTATAAGCTTGCTTGAAGGCTTCCTGATATTCGGGAATGTGGGCGATTTTGGCAACCACCGAAGCTTCGTCTTTGTTGGCCATTTCAACCGGATTGAGCAGCGGGCCGCCGGCTTGCTCTTCTACTGTGGCGGCACGCCCGTCCCAAAATTGGCTGCCCAGAAGGGCGGCATTCAATACAGTGGGCGAGTTGCGGCCGCCGAAGCTGCCTTTGTGCCCCTGGCTGGTGGGCATATTGTCGACACCGGCGCTGGCGAGGTTGTGGCAGGAGTTACAGCTGACGGTGTTGCCGCGTGAAAGGCGCGGATCATACCAAAGCTGTTGGCCGAGCTTGATTTGAGCCTCGCTGACCGGGTGGGCTTTCTGCATTTCTTCCAGGCCGGGCAACGGTTGGAAAATACCTTGAGCCTGCTTCAACAGCTCGCGGTCTTGCTCTGAAGCTGTGCCGCCGGGTGCCGGTTCGGCGCTTGCGGATGCTGTTGGCGCGGATGCCGGTGCAGCGGTTTGGGCGGGGCTGTCTGCGGGTTTGTCGCCGCATGCAGCCAATGCCAGCAGCGTGGCAAATGTGAGGGCGCGGGTTCGGATGGCTTGGTTCATGGCTGGTTCCTTTTATGTGAATAACACTTTATAAAAACGGCTTTTCCGAATGAGGTGTGTTATTGTTTCTTTTGGTTAAGTATAGGGAGGTTGCCGCTTGCCGCTTTTGTTTTATATCAACCTTGATTGTTGAATTGTTTTTACATATCAATACAATAGTTATTTATAATCAAATAATTGTACGGCATAGGTTGATGCGGTCGAGCCGTGGCGGGGTGTTGGAAAATCAAGCCGGCGCTTGCACCTTTGGCACGATTGTTTTAAAGTGAAGCGCAATTTTGAGTGAGAGATTATTATGAAAATAACCGTGATGGGCGCAGGCTCCTGGGGCACTGCGCTGGCAATCCATTTTGCGCAGCATGGCAACGAAGTGGCCATATGGGCAAGAAATGCCGGGCATATGCAAACCTTGGCGCAGGAGCGTGAAAACAAACGCTATCTGCCCGGATTCGCCTTGCCGCAAGGGGTTGCTGTGCATACTGAGCTGGCAGACGCTCTGCAAGGCGCCGAGCTGGTGTTGATTGTGACTTCGGTGGCCGGTTTGCGCGACAGCGCGCAATTGCTGGCGGAGCATGGTGTCGGCCATTTGCCCGTGCTGACGGCCTGCAAAGGGTTTGAGCAGGACAGTGGTTTGCTGACTTTCCAGGTGGTGAAAGAAGTGTTGCCTGAAAATGATAAAATAGGCGTGCTTTCGGGGCCGAGTTTTGCACAAGAGTTGGCGCAGCAGCTGCCGTGTGCCGTGGTGCTGGCTTCTGAAAATAAAGCGTGGATTGAAAGCCTGGTGGCTGATTTGAACACACAGGTGATGCGCCTCTATGGCAGCGAAGACGTCATCGGCGTGGCGGTCGGCGGCGCAGTAAAAAACGTGATGGCCATTGCTACCGGCCTTTCAGACGGCCTCGAATACGGCCTGAATGCCCGTGCAGCGCTGGTTACGCGGGGTTTGGCCGAAATCACCCGGCTGGCGATTGCAATGGGCGCCAAACCGAAAACCATGATGGGTTTGGCCGGTATCGGCGATTTGATTTTAACCTGCACCGGCGCTTTGTCACGCAACCGCCGTGTGGGTTTGGGCTTGGCGGAAGGCAAAGAATTGCACCATGTGCTCAAGGAAATCGGCCATGTATCCGAAGGCGTGAGCACCATTGAAGAAGTGTTTAATACCGCTTGCAAATATCAGATTGATATGCCGATCACGCAAACCTTGCTGCAACTTATCCGCAAAGAGCTGACCGCCCAACAAGTGGTGGAACGCCTGATGGAGCGTGAAGCCCGCTTTGAATAAGGCTATTTTGCCCATTTAAAGTAGGCCGGCAATGGGTATCAGGCCGTCTGAACAGCCGTTCAGACGGCCTTGTTTGACAGTGGGGCTGCATCCATCTATGCTTGCAGCCATGCCCTTCGGGTTGTGTAGAAAAGGTTGTGTAAAAAAATGAATCAGTCTTTAGAAAACTTGGAAGTAAGCGTTTACCGGCTGGCGCAAAAGTTTGAAACGATTGTCGGCGAAAACAAACGCCTCAACGATGAAATCGCCCGCCTGAAAACGGAGCAGGCACAGCAGGCCGATGAGCACCAGGCCGCGGTAGACGAATTGAGCGAGGCGTTGCTGGTGCAGGTGGGCAAGCTGAAAAACGACTTGCAAGGTAAAATCGACAGCCTGACAGATGAAAACCGGCAATATCGCGATTTGCTGGATGCCAGCGCCGCAGAGATTCGCGGCCTGCTGGCCCGATTGCCGCAGGCGGCGGCCAATGAAAACGAGGCAGAATCATGAGTGTAGAACAAGTCAGCGTAGAAATTGTCGGCCGCGAGTTTAAAATCGGCACGCCGGCCGAAGAAAAACATACCTTGTTGCAAGCAGTTGAGATGCTGAACCAGAAAATCGATGTCATCAAACAAAGCGGCCGCATTGTTGAAACCGATAAAATTGTGATTATGGCCGCCCTAAATGTGGTGCACGATTTATTGAAGATGTCGATGAAAGATGATTTGGCAATCGGCGAGTTTGAGCGTAAAATAACAAGCATGGCAGAAGCGTGTGACAAAGCGCTCGCCAAGCTGGCTTAAGCCGGAAAGTTAGTTTTTCCCTGCGGTGTTCGCGAAGGCATATATTCCTTTGAACCAATACGTTCGCTTCAGGTTGCCGGGAGTCGCAGTGGGCGCGAGTGTCTGTTTGCAGATGCACCCGAAACTGCCCGAGGTAACCGCCTTGTCTGCAAGGTTCAAGCGGATTCCAGCCCGAACGGCATCTGCGGGGATTCCATTTGGAAATGTCGCCCTCAGGCGGCATTTCATCTTTACAATCGGCTGAAATACAACACCTTTCACTGCTTTCAGACGGCCTGATGCAATAAATGATTCAGACGGCCTCAATTTCATTGACAGAAACCCGATTCATCACTAAAATCGGTAGCTTTCTATATATTTATTTGGATTACTCCTTATGAAAACCTTTTCAGCCAAACCGCATGAGGTTAAGCGCGAATGGTTCGTGATCGACGCTCAAGACAAAGTTTTGGGTCGCGTTGCTGCCGAAATCGCCCACCGTCTGCGCGGTAAACACAAACCCGAATACACTCCGCACGTTGACACCGGTGATTACATCATCGTGATTAATGCCGACAAGCTGCGTGTAACCGGCAACAAAGCCCTGGATAAAAAATACTACCGCCACTCAGGCTATCCGGGCGGTATCTATGAGCGCAACTTTACCGAAATGCAGGAGAAATTCCCCGAGCGCGTTTTGGAAAAAGCGGTAAAAGGCATGCTGCCGAAAGGCCCGCTGGGTTACGCCATGATTAAAAAACTGAAAGTATACGCCGGTGAAGAACACGGCCATGCTGCCCAGCAACCTAAAGTTTTGGAAATTTAAGGACACCACATGAACGGTAAATACTACTACGGCACTGGCCGCCGCAAAAGTTCAGTGGCTCGTGTATTCCTGCAAAAAGGTACCGGCCAAATCATCGTAAACGGCCGCCCGGTTGACGAATTCTTCGCCCGCGAAACCAGCCGCATGGTGGTTCGCCAGCCTTTGGTTCTGACCGAAAACGCAGAAGCGTTCGACATTAAAGTCAACGTAATCGGCGGTGGCGAAACCGGCCAATCCGGTGCGATCCGTCACGGCATTACCCGTGCCCTGATCGACTATGATGCTGCCCTGAAACCTGCGCTGTCTGAAGCCGGCTTCGTTACCCGCGATGCTCGTGAAGTGGAACGTAAAAAATTCGGTCTGCGCAAAGCACGTCGTGCGAAACAGTTCTCCAAACGTTAATTGTTTCCGATATTCAAAAGCCCTGCTTTTCAGCAGGGCTTTTGTTTTAAGGCGTGACACATTGTGGCGGCAAAGCCAAAACTTTGTTGGTATTTTGAAAAATCATGCAAGCTTAAAACATCTTTCTTGCCTGTGTGTGTATGATGATGCCGGTAACTCCGGTTAGTTATCCCATTCTATAAAACAACCTGATTGCAGCGGCTTGCTGCTGTACCCTGTGCGGCATATAAAGTTCGCTGTCTCGCCAGTATATTTTTAAATGGGAACAAGCCGTCAAATATCTTTACAATTCTGTAACCGTCAATAAGTTTAAGAGAGGAAAAGTCATGGGTTGGTTAGTAACCATTATCGTAGGTTTTGTGGTCGGTGTTTTGGCAAAAGTATTGCATCCGGGCAAAGATAACTTGGGTTTTATCATGACCACTTTGCTGGGTATTGCCGGTGCATTGCTGGCCGGTTGGGTAGGGCAGGCTGCCGGTTGGTATCAATCGGGCGAGCCGGCCGGCTGGATTGCTTCCACCATTTTTGCGGTTATCATTTTGGCTATTTATACCCGTGTGATTAAAAAATAATCATGACAGGCATTAAGATGAAAAACAGGCGTACAGCCTGTTTTTTCTATTTATAAACAGATCATGCCCATTATGGTTTGGGCGGAGAAAAACATCATGCATAAGCGGATGGTTTATTGGCTGAAACAGATTGTGCAAACTGTGATTATTTTGGCCGTGGTGGCCGTTGCAGTAGATTGGTGGCGGCAGCCGGTGCAACCGGTGGGCTTTACGCAAACGCCATGGCAAACTTTGCAAGGTGAGCGGTGGACATTGGCCGAATTCAGCAGCAACCGCCCGGTGGTGGTGTATTTTTGGGGCAGTTGGTGCGGTATTTGCCGCTATACTTCGCCGGTGGTGGAAAAGCTGCATCAAGCCGGCGTGCCGGTGATGGGTGTTGCACTCAGATCGGGTTCGGCTGATGAGGTTGCGGCTTATATGCGCGGGCACGATTATGACTTTGATACCTTGAATGATGCGGATGGCAAAATTGCCGCGCAGTGGCAGGTGGCGGTTACACCGACGATTGCGGTAATTAAAAACGGCAATATGGTGCACCATACCACCGGTTTGAGCAGTTATTGGGGATTACGCAGCCGGATATGGCTGGCCGATTGGTTGTATTAATCGTCGTTCAAAAAATAAATCAGCTGTGGGCTTATGTTAATTTGTAAACAATCTGACTGCGCGGTAAAGCCCGGCCGCATTGATGATCTTCGCTCAGTTTTCTGTAGTAGATTTATGGGAATTTGATGATATCAGGCCGTCTGAAACCTGTTGATAAAGGTTTCAGACGGCCTGTTAGATGCGGTGGTTAAAACAGTTGCAACACAAAGAAAATCAGTGTGTGCAGAATAAACACCGGCACCAGAATACCAAACGACCAGGCCATGTAGCCGAAGAAGCTGGGCATTTTCACTTTGCGCTGCTCGGCAATGGATTTCACCATAAAGTTCGGCGCATTACCGATATAGCTCAGGGCACCCATAAATACCGAGCCCATTGAAATCGCCAGCAGGGTGTGGAACAGCGGGCCGCTCATCAAAGCTTGGGCATCGCCACCGGCCATGTTGAAAAACACGAGATAGGTGGGGGCGTTGTCGAGAAAGGCCGACAAGAGGCCGGTCATCCAGAAATACATGGTGTTGATAGGGTTGCCGCCGGCATCATGCACCATGGAAATCAAGCCGCGGAATGCGCCTGCCTCGCCGGCTTTCAAAATCGCCAATACCGGCGCGATGGTGATGAAGATGCCGAGAAACAGCTTGCCCACTTCCAAAATCGGATCCCAGTTGAATTCGTTTCCGGCACGCACCTGTTTGGGGGTAATGGCCAGCGATACGCCGGCAAGGCCGAGTAAAATCAAGTCGCGCACCAGGTTTTGCAGCTGATAGGTGCTGCCCAGGATTTCAAAGCCGGGATGCTCGGGTTTCCACAAGCCTGACATCAATACAGCCGCTACCACGCCGGCGAGCAACAGGAAATTCCATTTGCCGAAAATTTTCAGCGGGCTGTCGGGAGAAGGGTCGGTTGCTTCGATTTCATCTTCTTTATTGTAGAGATGACGGTCGAGAAAATAGAAAGCTATCAGCAGAATCACGGCGCTGATGAACACGGGCGGCAGCATGTGTTGCACCGTCCACATAAAGTCTACGCCTTTCAAGAAGCCCAGAAACAGTGGCGGGTCGCCCAAGGGGGTGAGGCCGCCGCCGATATTGGCCACCAGAAAAATAAAAAACACTACCACATGCACGCGGTGTTTGCGGTTGTCGTTGGCTTTCAACAGCGGGCGGATCAGCAGCATGGCCGCGCCGGTGGTGCCCATCAGCGAAGCGAGCACGGTGCCGATGGCCAAAATGATGGTGTTGGTTTTAGGGCTGCCGTGCAGATTGCCCCACACCAAGATGCCGCCTGAAATGGTGTAGAGCGCCAGCAGCAGCAAAATAAACGGAATATATTCTTCCACCAGCGCATGTGCCACCGTGTGGGTGGCGGCGCCAAAGCCGTAGACCATAATCAGCGGTACCAGAAACAGTAAGGTCCAAAAGGCGGTGATTTTGCCGAAATGATGATGCCAGAAGTGTGGTGCGAGCAAGGGGAAGAGGGCAATCGACAATAAAATCAGCGCAAAGGGAATGCCCCAGGTCAGGCTGAGGCTGGCACCGTCGAAATCGGCGGCCTGTGCCAGCAGCGGCATCAGCAGCAATGGGGTGAGAGCGGTTTGGAGGCGCATCGGCTTTCCTTTTCTTTTTCGGGTCAATCATATCGGGCGGGGCATGCCGCCCGGCCAAGCGGTATCAGGAGATTGAGTGCCGGCATGATGGCGCGGTATCCGGCGCCTTTATGCGGCTTGCAACGTAACCGAAAGATTGTAAAGGAAAAGCCGGATTCATTCCAGCGCAAAGCTTGTTTGTTGACAATTAAATTTTTTAAAACGGCTGATTTGATTAAATAAATGCTGAAAAACAATTAATTATGGATTTTTTGATAAGGTAAAAATCATCAGGCCGTCTGAAAACAGTGTGAAAATCGGCTAAAAAACTTTATCTGCCGCTCGGTTTCAGGCATCGGGCAGCCGCCACATCCATACCGCCACGCTGAAACAGAAAACCGCAGCGGTGGCGGCGATCCACCATTGGGCGGGAAAGCGCCACAGTAAAATCAGGCAGGAAAGCGTCATCATGGAAAAAGCCAGATATTTTGCCCGGCGCGGCACGGCGCGGTTGCGTTCCCAGTTTTGCACCATCGGGCCGAAATAGCGGTGGCGGTGCAGCCAGCGGTGGAAGCGCGGCGAGGCTTTGGCCCAGCAGGCGGCGGCCAGAATCACAAACGGCGTGGTCGGTAATACCGGCAGAAAAATACCGATAATGCCGAGCCCGAGTGAAAGTGCGCCACACAGCCAAAACAGCCCGCGCATCATCATTTCGAGGCCTTGTCTATAGGAAACGGGCAGCGGGGAATCGCCAGTTTTTCCCAACCTTCGTGTCCCATTTTTTCGAGCAGGGCGATGTTGCGCTCAAAGATGTCGGCCGCATCGGGAAACGCTGCGGCGGCTTTGGCAATACTGCTTTCGCGAATCAGGTGCAGCGTGGGGTAGGGCGAACGGTTGGTGTAGTTGCTGATGGCGTCGGTTTCGGTGTTGTCAAACTGGAAATCAGGGTGAAACGGTGCAATTTGCAACACGCCTTCCAGGCCGAGATCGGTTACGGCGGTATCGGCAATGGCGGTTATATCGTTAAACAGCAAAAAATCGCCAAACAGCGTGGGGTGTACCAGCAGGGTGGTTTCGATTTCTGTGGCCGGAGTGTCGGCTAAAAGCTGCAATTCGCGGTCGAGATCTTCGAGAAAGCCGTCGAGGTGTTTGGCATGGCTGATGTAGATGCGAACCTGGTCTTTTACATAAGGCGCTTTGGCAAACGGGCAGAGATTCAGCCCGATAACGGCTTTTTCGAGCCATTGGCGGGTGTGGTGGATTACGGTTTGGTCGTCGGTGGCGGTCATGGCGGTGTTTGGATAATAATTGTTATCAATTATAACAAGATTATCAGAGGGCGGCTATGCGTTTGACGGTATGTTGGCCGGATATTATTGGCGGCCGTCTGAAAACCATACACAAAAATAACCTGAGGGCGCAGGCTTTTTTTGCTGTGTGTGGGTACGGTTTTCGACCCGCCTGGCCGGCTTTTGTGAATGGGGCGGCAACCCTATCATTCATACAAAGCAGGCTGACTGCCCGGCCGGTTTGTTTGACCAAAAGGTATCAAACACGGCAGAGCGCTCAGCCTGTTGTGCAAACGGTATTTGCAAGCATCAGTCGTATTGCTGCAAATGCCCCAGCGGCAGCGCGGTGGTGTTTTTGATTTCTTTCAGCACAAAGCTGGATTTGGCGTCTTGCACGCCCGGGTGCGAGAGCAGCGTGTCGAGCACGAAATGCGAAAAAGCATTCATGTCGGTGAAAAAAGTGTGCAGCAGATAATCGGTTTCACCGGTAAGCGCAAAACAGCTCAACACTTCCGGCCAGGTTTGCACCGCGCCGGCAAAGTGGTCGCGCGCTTCGCTGGCTTTATTGATGGAAACGCGGATAAACGCCTGCAAGCCGAGTTGCACCGCTACAGGCGACAACAAAGCGGCGTATTGGCGGATAATACCGGCATCTTCAAGCTGCTTGAGGCGGCGCAGGCAGGGTGAGGGCGACAGTGCCACCCGTTCGGAAAGCTCCACATTGGTGAGGCGGCCGTTTTCCTGCAACACTTGTAGAATTTTCAGATCGGTTTTGTCGAGCGTGATTTGTGCCATATGGTCTCCTTTTTTTCTTCTAGTCGTTTGAGGCATACTGCTTGCCGGCAGCCCGAGGCGGATGTTTCGGGCTGTTACGGTTAATATATTCTAATTTAACTTAACGCACAATAGTTTAAAAAACATAATTTTTTAAAATAATGTATGGCTTTATCGTTGTTTTTTAAGCTGCATATTGTTGAGGCCGTCTGAAAGCGCACCAGCGTTTTAACGGAGTGGGGTGCAGCGTTAAGCCGATGTAAAGAAGCACTTGCCCAAATGGCAAATTAACGCCATAATCTAAAGGGTGCAGGAGAGCGTTACAAGCCATTACAACGTAACCACCGAAGGCGCAGACACCCTTAAATCGCTCAGGTAAACGGACTGCACGTATCAAATCAATCTGGAGAGCGGCGCGGCTGCGCCCACCGAAGGGGAGAAGGCCGTCTGAAACGCGCGCCGAAAATCTCAGGTTACAGGACAGATAGGGCTGCGCACATGTTGATAGTGTTGCGCGGCCTATATCTATAAACGGAGAACTTGAGATGACACCCAAACACACACCTTTTTATTCTGCCCATCAAGAAGCTGGCGCCAAGCTGGTGGATTTTGCCGGCTGGAGCCTGCCGATTCATTACGGCTCGCAAATCGCCGAACACGAAGCCGTGCGCACCGATGCCGGCATGTTCGACGTATCGCATATGCTGGTGAGCGACATCACCGGCGAACATGCCCGCGCCTGGCTGCAAAAACTGCTCGCCAACGATGTAGCCAAACTCGGCTTTGTCGGCAAAGCCCTGTATTCCGCCATGCTCAACGACAACGGCGGTGTGATGGACGATCTCATCGTTTACCGCGCCAACGAAGCCGAAACCGCCTACCGCATTGTTTCCAACGCCGCCACCCGCGAAAAAGATTTGGCGCAGTTTGCCAAAGTGGGCAAGGCGTTCGGCATTGAAATCACCCCCCGCTACGACCTCGCCATGCTGGCTGTGCAAGGCCCGCAAGCCATCGACAAACTGCTCGCCGTCAAGCCTGATTGGGCAGAAACCGTCAACAACCTCAAAGTATTCCAAGGCGCAGACATGGGCGGCGACTGGTTTGTCGCCCGCACCGGCTACACCGGCGAAGACGGCGTCGAAGTCATTCTACCCGGCAGCGAAGCCCCCGCCTTTTTCCAAGCCCTACAAGCTGTGGGCGTGCAGCCCTGCGGCCTCGGCGCGCGCGACACCCTGCGCATGGAAGCCGGTATGAACCTCTACGGCAACGATATGGACGATGAAACCAGCCCGCTGCAAGCCGGCATGGGCTGGACGGTTGACCTGAAAGACGAAAGCCGCGATTTTGTCGGCAAAACCGCGTTGGTTGCGTTGAAAGAACAAGGCACAGACGTGAAACAAGTCGGCCTGCTGCTGGCCAAAGGCGGCATCCTGCGTGAGGGCATGGAAGTTGTCACCGATGCCGGCAGCGGCATCACCACCAGCGGCGTGTTCTCGCCCAGCCTCAAACAATCCATTGCCATCGCCCGTGTGCCCAAAGCTTTTGAAGGCGATACGGCCAAAGTGTTGCTGCGCGGCAAAGCAGTAGATGTGCGCGTGTTGAAACTGCCGTTTGTGCGCAACGGCAAGCAGCAGTTTGAATAAGGCCGTCTGAAAAAAGCCGTCTGAAAAAAGCAGGCCGGATACTCGTATCCGACAATCGCCTAGGGTGTCCTGATGTGTCGTTTATGAGGGGATTTTTGTTTCTGGAAATGCAGATGCCAGGCAAAAAACGCAGCAAGATTGGACATCTTGCGAGTATTTTTAACGCAGCAGATGCGTTTTCAGGAGCAAAATACACCCGTAAATCGACACATCAGGACACCCTAAGCCACCGTAGCGTGGCCGTTGCCCGCGAAACCAGTTAACCAGCATCACCCCGATAAAGCCGTTATCCTTTTTTCAGACGGCCTTATCTTGAAAACCCTACCCAAACATGGAGAACACATCATGAGCAATATTCCCGCCGAACTGAAATACGTATCCAGCCACGAATGGCTGCGCCTCGAAGCCGACGGCACGGTTACCGTGGGCATTACCGAACACGCGCAAGAATTGTTGGGCGACATCGTATTTGTCGAGCTGCCCGAAGTAGGCGCCGTGCTGGCTGCCGACGAGCAGGCCGGTGTGGTGGAGTCGGTAAAAGCCGCATCTGATGTGTATGCACCGATTGCCGGCGAAATCACAGCTGTGAACCAAGATTTGGTTGATGCCCCCGAAACCGCCAACAGCGAGCCTTACGGCGCGGGTTGGTTTTTCAAAATCAAACCTGCTGATGCCGCCGATCTCGACGGCTTGCTGACTGCCGAACAATACGCCGCCGAAATCGGCTGATAAACCGAAAGGCCGTCTGAAAAAGTTTCAGACGGCCTTGGTTGTCAAAATAAGCAAACTTATGATCTGCTGCCCTCTCCCCAACCCTCTATCAAGGGGGAGGGAGCAGGTGGCTGTTGAATGTATGAGACAGGTTTGGTATCGGTCTGTTTTTGCTGCGGTGTTTAGTGCAGCGGCAACCTAGCGCCCTCTCCCGTGGGAGAGGGGCGGGGAGAGGGCAGCAAGCCGCAGGTTTGCCTCGCGATGCGGAATCATTCGGAAATTCTGCGGAACTCGGGCATCGGCCTGTTTTTGCTGCGGTGTTAGTGCAGCGGCAACCTAACCCCCTCTCCCGTGGGAGAGGGCTGGGGAGAGGGCAGCAAGCCACAGGCTTGCCTTGCGATACGGAATCATTCAAAAATTCTGCAGAACTCGGGCATCGGTCTGTTTTTGCTGCGGTGTTTAGTGCAGCGGCAACCTAGCTCCCTCTCCCGTGGGAGAGGGGCGGGGAGAGGGCAGCAAGCCGCAGGTTTGCCTCGCGATACGGAATCATTCAGCAATTCTGCATAGCTCAGGCAAGCCTTGTTCGGCCTGTTTTCAGACGGCCTTATCTTTATCCGACAATAAATAAAGGTGTTCCATGAAAACCATCGGCATCATCGGCGGCATGAGCCCGGAAAGCACAGTGTTGTATTACCAAACCATCAACCGCGAACTCAACCGCCGCCTCGGCGGCAACCGCAGCGCCGAGTTGGTGATGCACAGCGTGGATTTCGAGCAGATTGCCCAAATGCAGAGAAACGGCGATTGGGCGGCCGCCGGGGCGCGATTGGCCGACAGTGCGCGCAAGCTGCAAAGCATCGGCGCCGACGCGCTGATTCTCGCCACCAACACCATGCACAAAGTGGCCGATGAAATACAGGCCGCCGTGCAGATTCCGCTGCTGCACGTGGTGGATGCCACCGCCGAAGCCGTTAAAGCGCAGGGTTTGGATACGGTCGGCCTGCTCGGCACGCGCTTTACCATGAGCGACGGTTTCTACACCCGCCGCATGAACCGCTTGGGCGTGCACACGCTGGTGCCGGCTGAAACGCAGCAGAATGAAATCCACCGCATTATTTTTGAAGAATTGTGCCTCGGCAAAAACACCGCAGCCGCCAAAACCTATTATCAAGATACGATGGAAACCTTGCAGGCGCAGGGGGCGCAGGGCGTGATTTTGGGCTGCACCGAAATCGGCCTGCTGATTCAGCCGCAAGACAGCCCGCTGCCGCTGTTTGACAGCGCCGAGATTCACGCACAGGCCGCCGTGGCATTTATGCTGCAATGTTGAAAGAGAAGGCGATGAACCCTTATTGCGAATTTGTGCTCAAGCTGCCCGAAAGCAGTGATAACCCCAATAAGCATTATCACGACCACGCCTACGGTTTCCCGATTGAAGACGACAACGAATTATTTGAACGGCTGGTGTTGGAAATCAACCAAGCAGGTTTGAGCTGGACTTTGATGCTGAAAAAGCAAGCCGCGTTTCAGACGGCCTATTCCGGCTTCGATATCGCCAAAGTGGCCGCCTACACCGAAGCCGACCGCGAACGCCTGTTGGCCGATGCGGGGATTGTGCGCAACAAATTGAAAGTCAACGCCGCCATTCATAACGCGCAGCAGATTTTGGCGCTGCAAGCCGAATACGGCTCGTTTAAAAACTGGCTCGATGCCCACCATCCGCGCAGTAAAGACGAATGGGTGAAATTATTTAAAAAGCAATTCAAATTTGTGGGCGGCGAAATTGTGAATGAATTTCTGATGAGCACCGGCTATCTGAACGGCGCGCACAGCGAAGATTGCCCTGTATATGCAGAAGTGTTGGCGAAACAGCCGAAGTGGGCGCAGAAAGAGGCCGTCTGAAAATGATGGTGGCGGAAGGCGCAATGAAGCAAACCTGCGGTTTGCCGCCCTCTCCCCAGCCCTCCCCCACAGGGGAGGGAGCTAAGTGGCTGAAGCGGTAAGGTTGGCGATAAAATCAAACGCCGACCAAAATGCGCAACGGCAAAAAAACGCGTAACGGCAAACACAACAGTAACCGAATTCCCTCTCCCGCGGGAGAGGGTTAGGGAGAGGGCACAAGCCGCAAGGCTTGAATAACGGTCAGGCCGTCTGAAAATGATGGAGGAAGGTGGAATGATGCAAACCTGCGGTTTGCCGCCCTCTCCCCAATCCTCCCCCACAGGGGAGGGAGTCAGATTGCTGAAGCGGTAAGAGTGGCGATAAAAACAAACGCCGGCCAAAACACGCAACGGTAAAAAACGCGTAATGGCAAACACAGCAGCAACCGAGTTCCCTCTCCCGCGGGAGAGGGTTAGGGAGAGGGTACAAGCCGCAAGGCTTGAATAACGGTCAGGCCGTCTGAAAATGATGGCGGAAAGCGCGATGAAGCAAACCTGCGGTTTGCCGCCCTCTCCCTAACCCTCCCCCACAGGGGAGGGAGCTAGGTTGCTGAAACGGTAAGATTGGCGGGAAAATAACGCCGGCCAAAATGCGCAACGGCAAAAACACACAACGGTAAAAAAACGAGTAACGGCAAACATAACAGTAACCGAATTCCCTCTCCCGTGGGAGAGGGTTAGGGAGAGGGCACAAGCCGCAAGGCTTGAATAACGGTCAGGCCGTCTGAAAATGATGGAGGAAGGTGGAATGATGCAAACCTGCGGTTTGCCGCCCTCTCCCCAACCCTCCCCCACAGGGGAGGGAGCTAAGTGGCTGAAGCGGTAAGGTTGGCGATAAAATCAAACGCCGACCAAAATGCGCAACGGTAAAAAACGCGTAACGGCAAACACAACAGTAACCGAATTCCCTCTCCCGTGGGAGAGGGTTAGGGAGAGGGCACAAGCCACAAGGCTTGAATAACGGTCAGGCCGTCTGAAAATGATGGAGGAAGGTGGAATGATGCAAACCTGCGGTTTGCCGCCCTCTCCCTAACCCTCCCCCACGGGAGGGAGCTAGGTTGCTGAAACGGTAAGGTTGGCGATAAAAACAAACGCCGGCCCAAATGCGCAACAGTCAACGCACGCAACGGTCAAAGCACACGATGGCAAAAACACGCAACGGCAAAAACACGCAACGGTAAAAACGCGCAACGGCAAACACAACGGCAACCGAGTTCCCTCTCCCGCGGGAGAGGGTTAGGGAGAGGGCACAAGCCGCAAGGCTTGAATAATGGTCAGGCCGTCTGAAACCCACCAAACAAAACCCACCAAACAAAACCCACCAAACAAAACCCACCTAGAAATCATTATGACCCACAACCCCGACAACCCGAATGCTTTGCTGCTGCTGGCCATTGCCCTCACCGGCGTATTTGCCTTTTTGCAGGTGTATTCCGTGCAGGCGGTGTTGCCGCTGCTGATGCAGGATTTGCAGGCCAGCGAAGTGCAGGTGGGGTTGGCGGTGGGGGCAACGGTGATGGGTGTGGCGCTGATGTCGCCGTTTATGGGCATGCTTTCCGATGCGCTCGGGCGCAAGCGTTTTATTGTCGGCTCGCTGCTGTTTCTCGGCATTCCCACTGCGTTGCTGGCCGGTGTGCAGTCGATTGAAATGATGATGGTTTACCGCTTTTTGCAGGGGCTGGCGGTGCCGGGGATTACGGTGGTGCTGATTGCCTATATCGGCGAAGAATTCGGCGGGCGGGCGATGGCGCGGCTGATGTCGCTGTATGTGTCGGGCACGGTGTTGGGCGGCTTTTTAGGGCGTTTTCTGCTCGGCCACTTGAGCGAGCTGATGGGCTGGCGCGGCGCGTTTTATGTGATGGCGGCGCTCAGTTTGGCAAGCGCGTTTTTTGTGTGGAAGCAGTTGCCGGCATCGCAAAATTTTGTGCCCAAACCCAATATTCAGACGGCCTTAAGCACGCTGAAGGCGCACCTGCACAACCGTTATGTGCTGACGGCCTGCGCGCTCGGCGCCTGCGTGCTGTGTTCGCTGGTGGGCTGTTTTACCTATATCAACCTTTATCTGGCCGACGAGCCTTACCGTTTGAACAGCGGCCAGTTGGCGAATATTTTTGCCGTATATTTGATCGGTATGGTGATTACGCCGTTGGCGGCCAGGCTGATTAACCGTTTCGGCGCGGCGCGCACGGTGATGGTGGCGGTGCTGCTGTCGATGGCGGGCGTGTGGGCGACCTTGTCTGCGCCGCTGTGGGGCATTGTAGCGGCCTTAACCGTTATGTCGTCCGGCGTGTTTATCACTCAGGCGGCCACCATCAGCTATATCGCGGTTAACGTGAAAGAAGGCCGCTCGCTCGCTTCAGGGCTGTATTACATGGCTTATTACAGCGGCGGAACCCTCGGCGCATGGCTTTGCGGGCTGGCCTATGCCGGCTACGGCTGGCACGGCGTGATGGCACTGCTGCTGGCCGTGCAGCTGTTGGCTTTGTGGATAGCAGGCAAGGGGATGGTGAAAACCAAGATGATGAAGGCCGTCTGAAACACCGCTTGATTTAATCTTTAAGCCCTTTCAGACGGCCATGAAACTATGCAGCAAACTTTAATCAGCAATACAGAGGAAAAAACATGAACTTCAACGATTTATTTGATTCCGGCGAATTTGTTTCACGCCACATCAGCTTAAACGACCAGCCCGCGCTGCTGGCGGCGTTGGGCGAAAAAAGCATGGCGGAATTTATCGACCGCACCGTGCCGCAAAGCATCCGCATGCCCGCCGAGCTCGATTTGCCCGACGCGCTTTCCGAAGCCGATGCGCTGGCGAAATTGAAAGCCATTGCGGCGAAAAACACCATCAATAAAAGCTATATCGGTTTGGGCTATTACCCTACGCGGCTGCCGTATGTGATTCAGCGCAATGTGTTGGAAAACCCGGGCTGGTACACCGCCTACACGCCGTATCAGGCCGAGATTGCGCAAGGGCGCTTGGAGGCTTTGTTAAACTTTCAGCAAATGTGTATCGACCTCACCGGCCACGAGATGGCGGGCGCATCGTTGTTGGACGAGGCCACTGCCGCCGCCGAAGCGATGGCGATGGCCAAGCGCGTGAGCAAATCGAAGTCAAACCGCTATTTTGTGGATGAGCGCGTGTATCCGCAAACGCTCGATGTGATGAAAACCCGTGCCGAATATTTTGGTTTCGAGCTGGTGGTGGGCAGTTTTCAGACGGCCTCAGAGGGCGATTATTTCGGTGCACTGTTTCAATATGTCGGCAAAAACGGCGATGTGGCCGATTTGAGCGAAGCGATTGCCGCGTTGAAAGCCCAAGGCACGCAAGTGGCGGTGGCGGCAGACGTGATGAGCCTGGTGTTGTTGAAATCGCCGGCCGATTTGGGCGCGGATGTGGCGCTGGGCAACACCCAGCGATTCGGTGTGCCGATGGGCTTCGGCGGCCCGCACGCCGCGTATTTCACCTTTAAAGATGCCGACAAACGCTCTGCTCCCGGCCGCATTATCGGCGTGTCGGTCGATGCTTCGGGCAAACCGGCCTTGCGCATGGCGCTGCAAACGCGTGAGCAGCATATCCGCCGCGAAAAAGCCAATTCTAATATCTGCACCTCGCAAGTGTTGCTGGCCAATTTGGCCGGCATGTATGCGGTGTATCACGGCCCAGAAGGCGTGCAACGCATCGCCACCCGCATCCACGCACTGGCGGCAGCCTTTGCCGATGCGGTTTCAGACGGCCTTGAAGTGGTGCACAAAGTGTTTTTCGATACCGTGTTGGTGGAATGCGGCGCGAAAGCCGATACAATTTATCAAAACGCCTTAAGCGCCGGTTTCAATCTGCGCCGCGTAGGCGGCACGCAATTGGCGGTGGCGTTTCACGAAGAATCGGGCGCCGAAGACTTTGCCGCACTCACTGAATTGTTTACCGGCCAAGCGGCGCAGATGCCGTCTGAAATCTCGTTTGCGCTGCCGAAAAACCTGCTGCGTGAAGATAAAATCCTGCAACACCCGGTGTTCAACCGCTACCACACCGAACACGAAATGCTGCGCTATCTGAAAAAGCTGGAAGAGCGCGATTTGGCCATGAACCGCAGCATGATTTCGCTCGGCTCGTGCACCATGAAGCTCAACGCCACCGCCGAAATGCTGCCGATTACCTGGCCCGAGTTCAGTCAAATCCACCCCTTCGCCCCGCGCGAACAGGCCGCCGGCTATCTGGAAATGATTGAAAGCCTGCAAAACCAGCTCAAAGCAATTACCGGGTTTGATGAGATTGCGATTCAGCCCAACTCCGGTGCGCAAGGCGAATATACCGGCTTGCTGGCCATCCGCCGTTTCCACGCCGCCAACGGCCAGAACGGGCGCAACGTGTGCCTGATTCCGCGTTCGGCGCACGGCACCAACCCCGCCACCGCCCAAATGCTGGGCATGAAAGTGGTGGTAGTGGCCACCGATGAAGCCGGCAATGTCGATATCGCCGATTTAGAGGCCAAAGCGGTTGAGTTTAAAGACACGCTGGGCGCGCTGATGATTACCTACCCCTCCACCCACGGCGTGTATGAAGAAGGCATCCGCGATATCTGCCGCATTATTCACGACAACGGCGGCCAGGTGTATATGGACGGCGCCAATATGAACGCGCAAGTCGGCATCATGCAGCCGGCCGAAGTGGGCGCCGACGTGTTGCATATGAATCTGCACAAAACCTTTTGCATTCCGCACGGCGGCGGCGGTCCCGGCATGGGCCCCATCGGCCTGAAAGCACATCTCGCCCCGTTTGCCCCCAGTCATGCCGTGGCGCCGGTGGCGGGCGCGGTTGAGGGCATGAGCGCCGTGTCTGCCGCCCCTTACGGCAGCGCCGGAATTTTGCCGATTACCTGGATGTACATCACCATGATGGGCAAACGCGGCATGCGTCAAGCCACCGAAGCGGCCTTGTTGAACGCCAACTATGTGGCCAAAAACTTGAGCGCCGATTATCCCGTGCTCTACACCGGTAAAAACGGCCGCGTGGCGCATGAATGCATCATCGACCTGCGTCCGCTCAAAGCCGAAAGCGGCATCACCGAGGTGGATATCGCCAAACGCCTGATGGATTACGGCTTTCACGCCCCGACCATGTCGTTCCCCGTGGCCGGCACGCTGATGATCGAGCCGACCGAATCGGAAAGCAGAGCCGAGCTCGACCGCTTTATCGCCGCCATGAAGCAAATCAAAGCAGAGGCTTTGAAAGTGCAAAACGGTGAATGGCCGGCCGACGACAACCCGCTGGTCAACGCGCCGCATACCGCGTTCAACATCAGCGGCGAGTGGAACCGAGCCTACAGCCGCGAAGAAGCCGTGTTCCCGCTGCCTTACGTGCGCGACAACAAATTCTGGCCGAGTGTTAACCGCGTAGACGATGTGTATGGCGACCGCCATTTGGTCTGCTCCTGCCCGAGCATCGAAAATTACGAAGACTGATTAAAGCCCCGGCTTGAGGCCGTCTGAAAACCGAAAGGTTTCAGACGGCCTGTTTTATACCGTTTTGAGGCCCATTCACCAAAACAACCTAACGACGTTGGTTCGCCTTATCGTACCGGCTGTACTGTGGTTTGTTGTCTTACATCATTTCTTTTTTGAATGCTGCTATCGCTGACTTTTGTGCATGGGCATAAGGAACACGAGGCCGTCTGAAAACAGAATGAAAACCATTAATCTATTAAAATATAGCCGTTCGGCTTAATCATTCTGCTTTGTTGCCCTGTTTTGCTGCGCTGCCTGTAGTGTTTTGGGTTTACCGTTTCGTATAATGATTCAGTTAAACGGCAACCGCTTTCAGACGGCCTGTTTGTTGCATATTAAGATGATATTGGTGCAAAAATCGTTTTTATCCGAATAAATCGCGGTATACTGACTTCCGTGACCGAAAAATGACCGAGGGAGACTATGTTTATCAAAACACGACTACACCGGAGTATCACGTTAAGCCTGCTGCTGGGGGCGGCGCCGTTGGCGCTTGCCGAAGAAGAATGGGTGCCTGTGGGCAGCGCCGAAGCTGCGCCGACCGCGGAAGCTGCGGTTGAAAACGACACTTGGGCAGACCGGCAGCATGGCGCCGCCAGCCGGGGGTTGGATCGTTTTGCCCACCGTATGGACGGTTGGTTCGGCACGCCCGATCCCAATAACCCCGCATCCGCATCTTTACGTATCATGCTGGATACCGAATGGAACAAGTATGATGAGTTTTCCGTCAAGCCGCGCATCCGCGGGCGTTTGAAACTGCCGGTGCTGGAAAACAAAGTCAGCGTGGTGTTCGGTGACGATTCGCTCGACAACCAGCTCGGCGACCCTGCCCACCTGGGTGCCGACGGCCGCCAATCCAACAACCGCAACCGCACTTACGACCGCGACCGCGTGCGTGACGACAATACCTCGTTGGCACTGCGTTGGTCGGATCTTTCCCGCCTTACCGGGCTGGACACTGATTTTGACATCGGCGTGCGTTCGGGCGACGACATTTACGCCCGCGTAAAAGCCGGCAAGCGCTGGCAGTTGGAAAACGATTACAGCACCTTTGCCGAACAAATCTACCGTTACGGCATCGACAGCAAACACTATGCCCGCACCAATTTCGAAATCCGCAAAGCACCCGCCGGCAAGCCGTTTATTGCCAACCATTTGCACGCGCAGTATGAAAACGACGGCGATAAAGAAGAATGGACATGGGGCAACAGCCTTTACCGCCAACACGATTTTGCACCGGGCAAATGGCTTAACTACGGCGTGTATGCCGGCGGATATATTGAAAACAAAAAAGCCAGCATCAACGGCTATGGCCCGTTTGTCGGCTACCGCCAGCCTTTCCTGCGGCCTTGGCTGTTTGTGCAAACCGAGCTGAACTACTACAACGACCGCCGCGAAGACCGCAGCCATTATGTCGGCGCTTTATTGCGGTTTGAGGCTTTATTTTGATCAGTGGGTTTGATTAAAAATCATCATGCAAAGGCCGTCTGAAAATATTTTCAGACGGCCTTTTAAGTTGTGGTATCAAGTGCCTGTTCGGAAAACAAACCGGCAGGATGAGCCCGCTGCCAGATGGTTTTTCGAACGGCTGTCATACCCAGATTATTTGGCGGCTTTGGCCAGCTTGGCTGTGGCGGCTTTATCCAGTTTGCAGTATTTGGTCACGATTTGTGATACTTGCTGCTGCTGGCCGTTTACGGTTTCTACAGCCTGTTGGGTAAGCATATTGCCGTCGACTTTGTCTACCGTAGCCGGTGTGGCTTTGTCAGTGGCCCAAGTGATGCCGTTGGCGGTAAAGCTGTTTTGGTCGTTATCGCCAATTACGCGGAACAGACCCGGCGACAGTTTATCTTGAAATTTAACTTGAGCGACCACTACTTGGTTGTCTTTAAAGCCATACATCACGGTGAGCGGGTTTTGGCCTTTTTCGCCGCATTTATAGGCAACTTCTTTGCGGCCGTCGATAGAATCGACCTGCATGGTTGCCGGGGTCTGCTGTGCAGCGGCCGTTTCAGCAGCGGCGGCAGTAGCTGCCGGCTCGGCTTTGGCCTTGTCGCCCCCCAAGGTGCTACAACCGGTGAGTGCGGCCAGCAGCAGTGCGGCAGGCAGGATGGCTTTAAAATTTGCTTTCATGATCACTCCGTATTGATTTGGATAATGTTTGTCTGCGGCAAAAAATGCCTGATACAGTTTGTATTAGGTTAAATTAACAGAGAAAAAGTTCCTTGTCTTGATTGGGGCGGCTGCAATCGGGTTTGTCAGAAGCGGTTAATCCGTAAAATGTGAATGGTTATTTGGGTTATCAATATGATTTTATAATGTATTTTTGTTGCGACGGCGTATGGGTAAATTTTGGCAAAATTAAGATTGGCTGCGGATTCTGATCGGCAATATGCTGAAGCCGCAGGCCGTTTTGTGCGAGTTGGGGTTCCGTTTTATGCTTATTTGATAAAAGTAATGGATAAGGCGAGGCAGGCTAATGCCGACAGGCTGATTTTGAAAGCATGGAGAGTGTGGTCAGGTTGGCGTGTTTTTTGATGAAGGGGGGATGAAGGGTTGTCGGATGGTGTGGGTGCAACGGGCAGGCAATACCCATTCCAAAAGCAACCTAACCGCGCCGGAGTGCCGAGTCAACCGCTCTCGTGCGAGCGTACTGTTTTCGGTTTGCCGCCTTATCCGCTTACGGTTGCGAATGGGGATAAGAAAATAGTGGCCATAAGAAAAAAGCACAGTTTGAAAACTGTGCTTTTTTTATAAACTGGCACGCCCACGGGGAATCGAACCCCGGTTACCGCCGTGAAAGGGCGATGTCCTAACCGCTAGACGATGGGCGCGGATATAAAATATTTTGGCGCACCCGGAGCGATTCGAACGCCCGACCCTCTGGTTCGTAGCCAGATACTCTATCCAACTGAGCTACGGGTGCGAGAAAGATGTGAATTATAGGGGCGGCTGGGGTGGTTGTCAAGCATTTCATCGCAAAAAACGCTTTAAAAGTGTAGAATAGCGGGTTGTTGATTGAAATCTAATCGGAAATTGTTATGGCGCAAGCCTCGCATTGGCCGCTTTTGGCGGCTTGTTTTGCCCGTTTGGGCCTGCCGGTAGCGGTGGTGGATTTGGAAACCACCGGCGGCAATATGTATCAAGACCGGATAACGGAAGTGGCTTTGCTGCGTTTTGAGCAGGGGCAGGTATCGCAACACCAATGGCTGGTGAATCCGCAGCAGCCGATATCGTCTTTTATTACCCGGCTGACCGGAATTGATAGCGAGATGGTGGCGGATGCGCCGGTGTTTGCCGAGATGGCGGCCGAGTTGCTGCCGCTGCTGCGCGGTACTTTGGTGGTGGCGCACAACAGCCGCTTCGACTATACCTTTCTGCGCCATGAGTTTAAACGGGCGGGGGTGGATTTTGCCGCGCCGGCGTTGTGTACGGTCCAGCTTTCGCGCCGCTTGTATCCGCAGTTTGCCAAGCATAATCTCGACAGCATTATCGAGCGTTTCGGTATTGCGGTGGCAAGCAGGCACCGTGCACTGGCCGATGTGCTGGCGTTGGCGGGTTTTCTGGAGCAGAGTGTTGCACAGATGGGCGCTCAGGAATGGGAAAACCATTGCCGTGCGCTGATGAACCCAAAAATGTTGCCGGCCTGGCTGCCTTCAAGTTTGGCCGGGCAGCTTTATGCCTTGCCGGACAGCCACGGCGTATTGGTGTGGCTGGATCGATACGGGCAGGCGCTGGCGCTGGATGCGCATGAAAAAACGTTTGCCGAAGTGGCGCGGATGCTGCATACCAAGCCGGTTGCCGGCGTCGTGCAGGCTGCTGCTGAAATACGTTTTCTGCCGGCACTGGGTGATTTGCATGCCTTGTGGCTGAAAGCGCAAATGCAGGCGCAATACCGCATCAGGCCGTCTGAAAATGCCAAGCAACATTATCTCACGGTGCGGTTTGTGCCTGATGAGCGGGAAAGATTACAGGCGCGGATTGTGCCGTTGGGCAATGGCATCCACCACAGCCGGCCTTGTGGTTTGTTTATGCATAAAAAAGCAGCCAAGCGGGCGTTGGCGGCTTGGGCGCAGGAATATGGGCTATGCCCTTCATCGTTGGATATTTTGCCGCCCATACATGCAAAAAATGTGCCGTGCCCGGTGTCGGTGCTGGGGCAGTGTGACGGCGGCTGTCAGAATGATGAAGGTGTGCTGCTGCAAAACCGGCGTATTGAAGACCTGGCAACGGCCTTGCCGGTAACGGATTGGGGCAGGGCGCATGAAGTGGAAATTGTAGAAAGCGATGCGGTTTCCGGGCAGTCGGTAACGTTAAGGTGCGCCGGCGGGGCATTGGCGTTGCCCGACGGAAATTGGTATTTTGATGACGCGTTGCCGGTGTTGCTGAAGGCTAAGTTTAAGCAGGGAAAAAATGTTGTGAAGGTATTGGCTTGAGTGGGTAATATCTATTCATAATCTGGTTTGAAAATTTAAAGAAAATAACTATAGATTCGGCAATTAAATATATTAACATCCGGCATATCGTACATGCGAGTCGCCGAAGTAGGCCATCACCCGTTTCGGTGTACTGCAAATAGACTCCATAATCCGAACAACCGCACTACGCAGCTTTGCTTTCGTCCGCACCGGAACCATCGCACTGATAACTTGCTTCAAGTCTGCATTCAAGCGCTCATCCGGATTCAGCTCGGGGCTATAACTGGGTAAATGGAACACCTCGATTTCATCACAATGCTCTGCCAGCCAGGCTTTCACTTTTTTACTGTGATGCACCCTTAAGTTATCCAGTATCAAAAAAACTTTGCGCCCGACTTCTTGGCACAGAGACTGCATAAATTTAATCAGCTTGTCTGCATCAAACGCTGCATCAATAATCATCCAGTGCGCCTTTCCTCGGTTGTTGACGGTGGAAATCATTGACAGTTTGTGCCGGGTGCCGCCAACGGCATAAGTCACCGGCGTTTTCCCCTTGGGCGAATAGCTTCTGCCTCTGACATCGGTATTAACCAAGGCGGTTTCATCACCCCAATGAATTTCGGCATTTTCTGCTTTTGCCCGCCGGGCTATGCTCGGATAGGTTTCATCCAACCAGGTTTTTACGGCTTCAGGTTGCTGTTCGTATGCTTTTTTAATCGGCTTTTGCGGGGTGAAGCCCCAGCGTTGGAGATAAGAGCCTACCGTGCGCACCGGCATGTCGATTTCTAATTCTTGTAAAATCAGTTCTTTCACTGCATTGCGCGTCCATAAGGCGAAGTCCATTTTCAACTGTTCCGGGCGTTGCTCGATAATCAGCTTTTGGATATAGGCTTCTTGTTCGGCATTCAATTGCCGATATTCGCCCGGGCTGCGCCCTCGTTTTTTAGGTTTAAGCGCTGTCATTCCGCCCTCTTGGTAAGTGGTAATGGCCTGACGGACGGCTTCATAACACATGCCTACGGCTTGGGTGATTTTGATAATTCCCATGCCCATCTTGTGCAGCCGGATGACTTGTTTTCGTTTCTCGTACAAGGCGTCGGCTGATAGTTTTCGGGTGTCTTCTTTTTCCATATCGGTTTGGACAGTGAAAGTATTGAATGGTTCATATATTTAATTGCCGAATCTATATTATTTTTCCTAATCCAAATGTAATGTATGAAGCATTGCCATCAGCTCCCAATCCAGTTATTGGAGCTCGAGATACAAAATCTGCCCCTCAGAACCATTTTACTTTTGAGCCAATATGTTTTTCATACAAATTGCTGGCAGCAAAAAAATTTGCTCTATTATCAATAGTGTTAAAATATTTTACAAACCTGTTATTGGCACCTGAGGTATTATATAAATAGTTAAAAATATTTTTTGATACACGTATTGCATCTTTCTTCATATATACCCATGCCGAGTCTAGTGCTAAATACTGCATCATGGAATTCACACTGTTTCTGCATGCATCTCCTAATGGATTTGTTGTACATAGATTATGCACTTCTTTATCAAGGGCTTTACTTAGAGTTTCTGCATTACGCAGTGCAGTATTTTGCTCTTGTTGAGTTTTGCATGTAATACCTTTCAAGCAACTTTCAATTTCTTTCATTTTGTATGTGGTTAAATAATTATTCCGTACAGCTGTTTCTGCAATATTAGCAGCAGTATTGGCATCACCTCCGGCCAACGCCGCCGCTGATGCGGCAGCTACTTTTGAGATGGCTAATAATTTGGCTTCTTCAGCTGCATTCATCGGTTAGAGCTTATTTATCTACCCAATATGGAAGAATGGATCTACATAAATAAAAGATAAACATAGTTAATCCCAACATATATAGTGCTCCCTCAAAGCTAATTTCAATAGACCACTGAAATATGAATAGAATAAGTAACATTTCCAGATAAAATAGAAAAAAAGACATAACTTTAACAATTGTTAGCTTTCCCTTGCTATTTACTGAGTATATTTTTAGTATTAGATAAAGGTTACCCATAATAAAACCATAGGCAAGCATACTAAAGCCATAGAGAGTGGCATGCTTTTTCGGAAATTTAATCATTTACGTTTTCTCCATTCAGGCACTTCAATTAAGATAGTATTTTTATCTTGCAATACCTCATTAACCACACCTGATGCACCTTTCCCAAGTATATTATTTGTAAATTCACCTTTCGAATAAAGATAAGTTTTGATTAATTTATTATCTGTATCTGCCCAAGTAATCATTTTACCCGTACCTTTATTCATTAAAACACCTAGCGTTGCATCATAGGCCAAGTCTGAAACTTTGTAAGGTTGCCCTTCTACAATCGTTGACATTGCTGCTCCTTGGGCCACAGAAGTAGTGGCTGATATAAAATAAACTTTCCCTCCTACTACAACTATAGGACTATAACCAGATACAGCAGCACCAGTTAGTGAAATTGTTCTCAAGCCATCTCTAAAATTATTAATTCCTGTTGTTTTTGAATTTTTGGATAACGATGCAGCATGTGCAGGGAGCAATATAGAGAACCAATCATCTCTTTCATGTTTTTCTTCATTATCCTGTTTAATTTCAGCTGAAGTAGTACTTGTCCATTTCAGAGCATTATTCTCCACCGCCACCTTAGCCGCATCCGCAGCCGCATTCACATCTCCGCCGGCCAAGCCCGCTGCCGTACCTGCCACCAGGCGTGAGTAGGCTAGGATTTGTTTGTATTCTTCAGGGTTGAGGTTTTTAACATTTCGGCCGTTCAGTAATTTTTCGCCAACAATTTCGCCCACAGCGGCGCCAATCGCGCCATCTTGGCATTTGCCCTTATTCGCCCGCACCTGATTCTAGTTGACGTCTTTGGCCGTCTGAAATTGTTTCAGGTAGGCGTATTCGGGCTGTTTGGCCAGCTTCTTGATTTTGTTTTTTAATTTTAGGCCGTCTGAAATAATTAATTTTCAGACGGCCTTTGCTTTAATATTTTTAATATTGATGAATGTTTGGAAAGTTCTGATGTGTTTCCTTATACAACACATCCGATCCATCTATCCAAGCTACACTTACTTCATATGATTATGCTAATTTGGCTTGTTTGCTGTATCTGTATTGAATACATCTTTTCGTAACAAAGAGTTGGTTGATTCTTGAGAAGCTAGCTCTGCTTTTAGCTTATCCTTTTCCAACTGCTTAACTGATAGATAAGTGCCACAGTAATAACACCGCTTACGGAAAGGTGTGAACCCACGAGAATACGATATTCCAATGCCCGTGCTTATATCTGTATCAACATATCCCGCTGGCTGAATTTTTTTGCAGTTTGGGCATCTCCCAAATATTAATATATATATACCGGTGTGAAGAAAAGTAAGCCAAACACACTCCAACTTAAAATAGATTTAATACCAAGAGGATAGGCTATGGAAAATATTTCCAAAAGCCACCAGATTCCTCCAAGTAATAAACTAAGTATTCCTGTAAATTTTCCAAGAAAACTTCTTTTTTGATATGTTAATGCATAAGATAATTCTTGGTTATAGATAACTTTATCTATTAAATTTATTTTCATTTGGAATTAATTCCTATCTTTTCCATTGGAATCTAAATGCATCCCATTTGATTAGAGTGCTAAACCCTTGTGCCCCTACTTTATATCCAATATTGGCATTCAGATTAGCAAAATTTGCGGTGTCACCTTTTCCATTCGTTTGGGGATGTCGGCAATATAGCCGCCGGGCGCGCTGAGCTTTCGAAGCTCGGCAGTTTCAGCGTTTCGCTGGTGCTACTCCGTCAGGCCTGTTTCTGCCATACGGTCGATTTGGAATTAAGTTTTTCTTCGGGCTGAATGCGGTTGACGATAATGCCGTCTGAAGATTTGAATTTTCAGACAGCATTGTCTTAGTAAAGAATAGAAAGGCGTTAAACTACTTGGCCAATATTTGCCTTCCGTTTGCTCCATTACCCGAGATCATTCGAATTATCATCCTCATAATATGGGTAATCAAATAACTCTCCTTCCCAAATACTTTCTCCTGATATTCCATGAGCTTCCATAAAAGGGACATAAGAGTAAAAGTCCTTCTCATATTCACCATAATATATCTTCATATCTTTACGCCATACGGCATCACACTCATCACAAAGAATGATTTCTTCATCAAGATATTTTGGCTTTGCATGATAAAGGTATCCCTGTACACATGCGGGGCATATTTTAATTTTTTTATTCATAGTAAATTCCATAATTTATTTTTGAGGGTATGCTGTAGTAATTTTATTATTACCTTTACTTTCTACAATAATATGTAATGCTGCGGCATCTATCATTGTCCCGAATGGCATCACAGGCATGGTCGCCACCGCAGCCTGCATAAACAAGGTTGAGGAAATCCAATGGGCGCCACATCACACATCGTCATCCTTCAAATCATCTTCATAAACAGGACTTTCATATATCCTCTTATTCCATGTGGGCTCAGTATTCCTATTTTGCATAAATTTTGTATAATCATAGAAATCGATGTTATATACTCCATATACTAATGGTTTTCCTAGCATCCAAACTGCATCACATTCAGGACATAGGATAATGGTTTCATTAATAGTATCGGGCTTGTAGTAGTATAGGTAATCTTGTTCACAGCGAGGGCATATTATTCGTTTTTTATCTGGCATGGTAAAAGTTCCTTTTATTTAACAAGTGGGTATGCTGTTTTTATTTTATTTGATCCTTTGCTTTCTACGACAATTTTTAGCTTAGTCTCATTCTTAGTCCCTATCACTTTTTTCATATCTACAATATATACTACAGGGTCATTTGGAAGTGGGGCACCTTTCTTTTTCCATGCCTCGTCAACTAAAGGTAAAATTTCTTTTCTTGATACACTAAAAACATTATGTTTGGCTTTTTGTGAGTTTGGAATAGTGTGATCTAATACATGTTTAATCCGATTACCATGTATGCTTCCTAACCCATAATCTAATCCCGCAGGGGTAGTCCAAACTTTTTTGGTTTTATCATATGTCAGTTTAATACCGGTTTGTTTGTAAATTTCTTGAGCCGCTTTGGCAGCATCAACAACTTCATCACCAGATTTTAATACATAACCTCCCGCACGTTTGATTTTGGTTACTCCGGCAGGAACAAAAGGAGCAGCAGTTGCGGCAGCATCCAATCCAAAATCTATTGCAGCTTCTCTGGCCATTGCCTTGTCACCGATAGACTTGGCATATATCCACTTACCGCCATCCCAAACCAAATTACCTATGTCCCAGATGGTTTCAAGTGCATTATTTTCTACTGCCGTTTGTGCAGCATTGGCAGCAACATCAACATTTCCCCCTGCTAAGCCGACGGTTGTAGCTGCTACCAGTTTTGCATAGGCAGTAATTCTGGCTTTTTCAGTGTTGATTTCTTTTAAAGGCATATTGCTGAAATCAGTATTTTTAGTCAGATACTCGCCAACAATTTCGCCCACAGCGGCGCCAATTGCGCCATCTTGGCATTTGCCCTTATTCGCTGCCGCTGCCGCACAGCCGGCCATGGCATGGGCGACTTTGTGGGCGATGTAGTGGTTGTCCAAAGCTTTAATCTTGCTCGCCGCTGCACCATGCCCGGTTTGCACCAAAGCACTCAATATGGCATTTTCCAAACTGTCTTGCAGACTGCCGCCGTTGATGGCGGTGTGGGTAGCGGCGGCGGCACTTGAATTAATCAGGTTGGTGGTAAACGTACCCGCCCAACCGTAGCCGGTGTTGGCCGCTACTTGGTTGCCGGCATTGGCGGCAATATCGCCCAAACCGTTTAATACGCCGGCGGTAACGGCTGCGGTAACGACTTGCTTGGCTGTGCTGCTGCGACCAAGGTCTTTCAGGGCTTTGCCGATATCGCCTTTGTTGTTGATAACGGCGATGGCGGTTTGGCTGTAAAGGCTGGTCAGTGCTGCGGCTTTCATTGCGGCTGCGGTGCTGATGGTTGTGGTTGCCGCGGTGGCACCGGCAGCTGCTCCTGCGGCTCCGCCACTTGCGGCACCGGCTGCGGCCGGTGCCGGCACCGTATGTGAGTATGGTAACAATAATAACGATAATCGCAGCACCGGCACCGGTAAGGCCTTCGTGTTTGTAGTCCCATTTTTGGTATTCGAGCTGTACCTGGTTCCAGTTGACGTCTTTGGCCATCTGTAATTCTTTCAGGTAGGCGTATTCGGGCTGTTTGGCGAGTTTCTCGATTTTGTTTTTTAATTTTAGGCCGTCTGAAATAATTAATTTTCAGACGGCCTTGGCTTTAATATTTTTCAATATTGATGAATGTTTGGAAAGTCCGTGTGTGTTCCTTGAGGAACACAGCTAATCATGCAGGCTACGCTTGCTAATCGTACCTAAATCTGCTAAATAATATTTACACTTACTCAAAACAATCTACTTTAAACATTTTTCTAGAAAATGTTATAAATCTAGGATCCTTCCTTTCTTCAAGTATACAGTTTGAATTTTTGGGCAAAATGATTAACCCTGATCTTAAACTTATCCATTTATCATTGGGAAATGTGTTTTTTTTACTAAATTGTGGATCTCTCTCTATAACATTAAAACCTTGCTCTTTATCATCTATATAAACTTGAGATCTTATATCTCTTTTATATGAACAAGAGGATAGTAGTAAAAATATAAATAAACTTAAAAAAATTTTCATAGTTAGTTTCCTGTAATTTTATGGAATAAATTCAAATAATTGATTTTCTGTTTCGATAATATACATTCCATTTGAATTAGGTTTGATAATTGTTTGTTTAGGATCGAAATTGTGCATTAACCCTGTTGGTGTTGTCATAAATGTTCCTATATTTACACCTAGCATTTGCTTTTTGCTGTGATTGTAGTAAATTCTAGAATATTCGACTCCATTAATTTTTGCATTATCTGCAATTGAAGTAATATCTTTCATCATATTAATTTCTTTTTTTACAGCTAGCTCATGAACAAAATTATAGTATTTATCTTCTTTTCCCTGTAGAGGGATAAGATGAAATTTATCTTTAACTATTTGCTCATTAAATTCATGAGCAATGAGAGCATTACCCGTCAATACAATTTTGTTAGCATCCAATTTTTCCATGTCGCCTACGTCGAATCTCCCCGTGATCCAAGAGCCGCCAGCTGTTGAGCCATCGTTGTAGACTAGGGTAATTTGAGCAGTACCCGTTTTGTCTTGAATAATGTTGTTTAACATATTATAGAAGGCTAATTGTTTAGCATTTAAGTTTGCTGTTGTGGCATTGCCAATCGGCACAAGAGTTATGATTTCATAACCTTGGTTGTTAAATTTTCCGGTACCTTTAAGCTCAAATTTTCCATCCAGTTCATTTTTCACTTTATCATTAAATTTTTTTTTGGCTTTAGGATTACTTTTAGGATTGAAAGCCAAAAGATTATTTTCTACGGCAGTTTTAGCCGTGTTAGCCGCCACATTTACATCCCCGCCGGCCAAGCCCGCGGCTGTACCTGCCACCAGGCGTGAGTAGGCTAGGATTTGTTTGTATTCTTCAGGGTTGAGGTTTTTAACATTTCGGCCGTTCAGTAACTTTTCGCCAACAATTTCACCCACAGCGGCGCCAATCGCGCCATCTTGGCATTTGCCCTTATTCGCTGCCGCCGCCGCACAACCGGCCATTGCATGGGCGACTTTGTGGGCGATGTGGTGGTTGTCCAAAGCTTTAATCTTGCTCGCCGCTGCACCATGCCCGGTTTGCACCAAAGCACTCAATATGGCATTTTCCAAACTGTCTTTCAGGCTGCCGCCGTTGATGGCGGTGTGGGTAGCGGCTGCGGCACTTGAATTAATCAGGTTGGTGGTAAACGTACCCGTCCAACCGTAGCCGGTATTGGCCGCTACTTGGTTGCCGGCATTGGCGGCAATATCGCCCAAACCGTTTAATACGCCGGCGGTAACGGCTGCGGTAACGACTTGCTTGGCTGTGCTGCTGCGACCAAGGTCTTTCAGGGCTTTGCCGATATCGCCTTTGTTGTTGATAACGGCGATGGCGGTTTGGCTGTAAAGGCTGGTCAGTGCTGCGGCTTTCATTGCGGCTGCGGTGCTGATGGTTGTGGTTGCCGCGGTGGCACCGGCAGCTGCTCCTGCGGCTCCGCCACTTGCGGCGGCTCCACCACTTGCGGCACCGGCTGCGGCGCCGGTGCCGGCACCGTATGTGAGTATGGTAACAATAATAACGATAATCGCAGCACCGGCACCGGTAAGGCCTTCGTGTTTGTAGTCCCATTTTTGGTATTCGAGCTGTACCTGGTTCCAGTTGACGTCTTTGGCCATCTGTAATTGTTTCAGGTAGGCGTATTCGGGCTGTTTGGCCAGCTTTTCGATTTCGGTTTTTAATTTTAGGCCGTCTGAAATAATTAATTTTCAGACGGCCTTTGCTTTAATATTTTTAATATTGATGAATGTTTGGAAAGTCCGTGTGTGTTCCTTGAGGAACACAGCTAATCATGCAGGCTACGCTTGCTAAATAAGCCTAGGCATTGTGCTATGTTTGTTCACCGAATTCCAGTTTTTCAGTTTTAAATGTATAGTAATCTACCCAATTCTGCAAAAATTTATAAGGCCAACTTAAATTGTATTGCTTCATAAAATCAAAAATATCCCGATATTCTCCCTCTGCGAGAGGAGCATAGTTAATTAATTCTTTCGGTGCAATTTCATGGTCTATTCCCAAATCAAAGCCGTGCATAGATGCCAGTTTTGCATAAACTACGATTTGAGGTTGCAGATAAAAATCAAAATACGTTAAAGTTTCTTTCGCTGCCGCTCGTGCATTTTTTGGAGTAAATAATGGTTGTAATGCTGCTTGCATGGCAGGAATATCTTGCTCTGCAAAGGCCAGATAAAAATGGTAGTCGTGCATCCTTTTTAGCATCCATTTGGTTGGCTTTGGATACTCCAATACATTCAGACTCCGTTGCTTCAACCTAGCCAATTGCTTCCCCCCCAACATCAGCAAAGTGTTGTAAATCATATGGCGGTTTAAATCATATCGATCGAGAAAAGCTTCTGTATCACTGGATATCAAATCAATATTCCGTATCAAAAAATCTTTAATTTCCAGGCTGTCACTTAATATCATTGGAAACATAGGTTCTCCAATATTAATCATATCAGCTGGAAAAAAAAACGGTTCCGGATTAAAGTAACTTACACTCTTTAGAATAGCTAATTTGGAAAGAATATGGGCATGTTGCTTAAATTTTTTAACATTTTTTTCAAATAAATAGCTATAGGATGTTTTCGCATACACATCACTATATATATTTCTCATTGCGCCAAAAGGGGAGCCTTTTTTTTCATCAATATACGACAGATTATCTAAACATTCTTTATTAAATGCTAGATTTATATCAGTAAGAGTTTGGGTTAGATGTTGAAATGATTCTTTATCAGTACACATTATATTCATAGTAGTCATATTCTTTACCATTTATTTATCGTTGGAGTTTATTTTTAGCAGGAACCTGAATCGGCAAAATAACGGCTTTTCCTGTTTGGCGGTCAACACCGGTAATTGCCAATTTCAGCTTGCCATTTCGGCGGGCTTCTCGAACGGCTGCCCTTGCGGGATCGTTCATTGGAAGCTTGTCCAGCACCATATCAACCCAAGCATCACTCATTTGTGTATGCCCACCAGCGGCTTTTGCGTTCAACTGAACCGTACCGTTTTTGATTTGTTTGCTTTCACTGAGAATAACCACGCTACCATCTTTGGCTACCCAAACATGGTCAAAGCCATTGTTATTACCATACTTCCCACCACGAATAACTGCAAAATTATTCTGTTTTGCTAAAGAATCAAATAATTGTTCAGTTATTTTTCCGGTTTTATCTTGGCCTTTTTGGATTTGATTTAAAAGCTGCAAATCTTTTGGGTATCTTACGGATAATTCCGTTTTTGCCATATTATATTTGGTTTGATTGATGTAGCCATGCTGAGTTGCTGAGGCCATAATACCATCTAAGATTTTTTTCATGCCACCTAAATCATTGGCAACTTTTGCCGTTTGATATGCCTGCCTCCCTGCTTTTAGGCCAGGAATGAAATCAGGCAATGCAAAAAGATAATCAGCAACAGTATCTGCTTGTCTTATGCTGTTGATTGCTCCTACTATAGGCAAAACAACACCTGTCGCTGTTATTACATATTCTGCATATTCCTTTGGATTTTTATTAATCCAATCTTGTTGGTCTTTTTGGATTTCATCACAACGACTGCCTATACATTTAGGATAAAGAGCATTATTCTCCACCGCCACCTTAGCCGCATCCGCAGCCGCATTCACATCTCCGCCGGCCAAGCCCGCTGCCGTACCTGCCACCAGGCGTGAGTAGGCTAGGATTTGTTTGTATTCTTCAGGGTTGAGGTTTTTAACATTTCGGCCGTTCAGTAATTTTTCGCCAACAATTTCGCCCACAGCGGCGCCAATCGCGCCATCTTGGCATTTGCCTTTATTTGCTGCCGCCGCCGCACAACCGGCCATTGCATGGGCGACTTTGTGGGCGATGTAGTGGTTGTCCAAAGCTTTAATCTTGCTCGCCGCTGCACCATGCCCGGTTTGCACCAAAGCACTCAATAGGGCATTTTCCAAACTGTCTTTCAGACTGCCGCCGTTGATGGCGGTGTGGGTAGCAGCGGCGGCACTTGAATTAATCAGGTTGGTGGTAAACGTACCTGTCCAACCGTAGCCGGTATTGGCCGCTACTTGGTTGCCGGCATTGGCGGCAATATCGCCCAAACCGTTTAATACGCCGGCGGTAACGGCTGCGGTAACGACTTGCTTGGCTGTGCTGCTGCGACCAAGGTCTTTCAGGGCTTTGCCGATATCGCCTTTGTTGTTGATAACGGCGATGGCGGTTTGGCTGTAAAGGCTGGTCAGTGCTGCGGCTTTCATTGCGGCAGCGGTGCTGATGGTTGTGGTTGCCGCGGTGGCACCGGCTGCTGCTCCTGCGGCTCCGCCACTTGCGGCGGCTCCACCACTTGCGGCACCGGCTGCGGCGCCGGTGCCGGCACCGTATGTGAGTATGGTAACGATAATAACGATAATCGCAGCACCGGCACCGGTAAGGCCTTCGTGTTTGTAGTCCCATTTATCGTAGGCCAGCTGAATTTGTTTCCAGTCAACATTTTTAGTGGTTTGGATGTCTTTTAAATAGGCGTATTCAGGCTGTTTGATCAGTTTTTCCAGCTCGGTTTTAAGATTTCCTTTGGGAATATCAGCGATATAGCCGCCCGAAGCGGTGAGTTTCGGTGGTGTTGGTCCACTGAAATTCGGCAGTTTCATGGTTTCGATCGTGCTGCCTTTGCCGCTTTGCTTATGCCAAACAGTAGAGTTGGATTCGCGGCATTCTTCGGTTTGGATGCGGTTAATGATGCCTTCGAGGATAATCTTGGCATCGGCACGGGCTTTTTCGCCCACGCCGGCGCGGATGACTGCACTACTCAGAGTGGTTTCAAACTGAGCAAGTGTAAGGTGCGCATTTATGCACACGCGGAAAGAAGTTAATGATGCCGTCTGAAAATCGGGATTGTTCAGGCGGCATGTTCTTAATAAAGTATTAAATGGCATGGGCAAGAATTGCCCACCCTATGCTTGCTGAAAATCGGGATTTTCAGCAAGCATGTTTTTTACGAAGAACAAAAAAGCATATGTAAATTTTAGGCTTATCAATCCTCCCAATAAGGTAAACACGAACGGCACACGTAAAATAAAAAGACGGCGAACCCCAGCATATAAATAGCCCCCTCCCAATTTATGTCCATACTCCCTTTAAAGATAAATAAAATAAATAAAATTTCAATATACAACATAATAAAATTCAATGAATTTGCAATACAAATATGTGATTTTTTTTAATTTTAATTAATTTTAATAATATATAAATATTTATATCTATCAATATGCTGGCTATATTGCTAAATCCATAAAAAGTAGGTTGTTTTTTTGGAAATTTTATCATTTTTGTTTTCTCCACTCAGGAACTTCAATCAGTACGGCATTTTTATCTTTTAAAGATTGATTTATGGCTTCTGAAGCCCCTTTCCCCAGTAAATAATTAGTTGCTTCACCTTTTCCTCTCAAGTAATTTTTAATAATAGGACTATCACTATTTGCCCATTTAATCATTTGACTTGTTTTTTTATTTATCAATACACCCAAGGAAGCATCATAAACTAAATCAGAAACCTTGTAAGGTTGCTTTTCAATAAGCACCGAAGTAGTTGCACCTGATACAATTGAACTTCCTATAGCAATAAAATATGTTTTTCCTCCTAAAAGAACTATCGGGCTGTAACCCGATACTACTGCTCCTGATAAAGATATAGTTCTTAGCCCCGCCCTAAAACTACTCAAATCCTTTGCTTGCTGTTCTTTTGACAAAGCAGCAGCATGAGCAGGTAAGACAATAGAAAGCCAATCGTCCTGTTTCTTCCTTTTCTCAGCTTCTTTTCTTACTTCTTCTTGAGTCGTACTTGTCCATTTTAAGGCATTATTTTCCACCGCCACAGCCGCTGCATTCGCCGCCGCATCCACATCACCGTTCGCTACACTGCTCACCGTACCAGCAACCAGTTTACTGTATGCCAAAAGCTGTTCGCGCTCTTTGGTTGTCCAGGTGGCAGGGTTTCTGCTGTTTACCAAAACCTCCCCAACAATCTCCCCTACGACCGCACCGATCGCGCCGTCCTGGCATTTGCCTCTGTTGGCCGCTGCTGCCGCACAGCCGGCCATGGCATGGGCGACTTTGTGGGCGATGTAGTGGTTGTCCAGGCCTTTGATTTTGCTGGCGGCTGCACCATGGGCCGTCTGAACCAGTGCGTCTATGATGGCGTTTTCCAAACTGTCGCCCAGGCTGCCGCCGTTGATGGCGGTGCTGATAACGGCGCTGCTGCCGGCGTTGGCCAGGTTGACGGTGAGGTTGTTGAGGGTGGCGTTGAAGGGCAGGCGTAGGAAGTCGAGCTCCATAAGGAACGCACGCGTTTTTAATTTTAGGCCGTCTGAAATAATTAATTTTCAGACGGCCTTTGAGCTAATATTTCAAATATTGATGAAGCAAAACTGCGAGTATTTCTTACGGAATACTCCTACCCGCATAGAAGCGACAGTATCTACGCTTGCTTTGTGGGCTATGCTATGCATGTGCTTTGCTACACTAGCTAACTGCAGGTAATTTTATATTGATTAATATGTGGTAGCTGGTCTTCAAAATCACAAGCAACTATTGATTTAATACCGTAATCATTTAGTTTAATCAAGAATTTTTTTATATCTGAAATATAATCTGAATTGTTAGTGCATGTAGATTGTTTATAAAACTCAACCAAATAGGGGTAATATAAAAAGCCATCTTCTAAAAATTCTTTTTGCTCTTGATTGTATTCAGAATTTTTACTTAAATCTAAAATAAATATTGATGTTTCGATTGATAAGTGACTATCAAATTTTGTGTCTAAATTTTCTTCTATAACCCTTATTAAATAATCTAAGGAGAAGTCAGAATCAATAAATATTTTGCAAAATAAATCGTTATACATTGTTCTTCCTTTTCAGTTACTTGATATCTATATATGGAGGCTTATCAAAAGCCCCTCCTTTTTGGATAATAGAAATATCCACAGGCATATTTAAATCTCTTTCTAATTCTTTCCTCAAGGGACTTAATCTTGCTTCTCCTGATTGGATTTTCCCCGTTTTTATAGCGTGTAACATCGTACGTTCTTTTGCAGAACCCACATTTGGACTACCAAAATATTCTTTTACTAATTTTTGAAACTGTGTAGGAGATACTCTGACGGCAATATCAATATCAGATGTAATTTTTGCAGTCCCCGCTGCCCTACTGCCTTGTACTAAAATATCATCACTAATTTCTCCTAACCGAGATTTCAATTTTGATGACATGGAGAGTATTTGTTTATATGTTATTCCTTGAGGAATATGAGAAGCCTCTTTAAAAATTGCTCCAGATCCAACTACTGGGCTAAAATCATTTATTACATACCCAAAAGTTTTAATAATGTTTGCATATTTGGATGATGTATAGCGAATAATGCTTTGACCCTGATTTATCATACAGCTCACCGAATCACAATGGAGCCTTGCATACAAAAACTTATTTCCCACATCATTAGCACATGTACTATTCCCTTTGCAAAGCAACATAGCTTCTGCAACAGCCTGATTTTGCACATCTATGATAGCAGTGATAGTTTCTTTGGATAATTTGCTTTTAGCATCACTCTTTGTAACTGATTCGGCAATAATTTTGTTTTTACAGCTCACACTTTTGCCTTTATTACATTCTTGATCTACTCTCTTGCCGATTTCAAGAATTTCAGGATCACTTAGCGCATTATTCTCCACCGCCACCTTAGCCGCATCCGCAGCCGCACTCACATCCCCGCCCTGTACCTGCCACCAGGCGTGAGTAGGCTAGGATTTGTTTGTATTCTTCAGGGTTGAGGTTTTTAACATTTCGGCCGTTCAGTAACTTTTCGCCAACAATTTCACCCACAGCGGCGCCAATCGCGCCATCTTGGCATTTGCCCTTATTCGCTGCCGCCGCCGCACAACCGGCCATTGCATGGGCGACTTTGTGGGCGATGTGGTGGTTGTCCAAAGCTTTAATCTTGCTCGCCGCTGCACCATGCCCGGTTTGCACCAAAGCACTCAATATGGCATTTTCCAAACTGTCTTTCAGGCTGCCGCCGTTGATGGCGGTGTGGGTAGCGGCTGCGGCACTTGAATTAATCAGGTTGGTGGTAAACGTACCCGTCCAACCGTAGCCGGTATTGGCCGCTACTTGGTTGCCGGCATTGGCGGCAATATCGCCCAAACCGTTTAATACGCCGGCGGTAACGGCTGCGGTAACGACTTGCTTGGCTGTGCTGCTGCGACCAAGGTCTTTCAGGGCTTTGCCGATATCGCCTTTGTTGTTGATAACGGCGATGGCGGTTTGGCTGTAAAGGCTGGTCAGTGCTGCGGCTTTCATTGCGGCTGCGGTGCTGATGGTTGTGGTTGCCGCGGTGGCACCGGCAGCTGCTCCTGCGGCTCCGCCACTTGCGGCGGCTCCACCACTTGCGGCACCGGCTGCGGCGCCGGTGCCGGCACCGTATGTGAGTATGGTAACGATAATAACGATAATCGCAGCACCGGCACCGGTAAGGCCTTCGTGTTTGTAGTCCCATTTTTGGTATTCGAGCTGTACCTGGTTCCAGTTGACGTCTTTGGCCGCCTGAAATTGTTTCAGGTAGGCGTATGCGGGCTGTTTGGCCAGCTTCTTGATTTTGTTTTTTAATTTTAGGCCGTCTGAAATAATCAATTTTCAGACGGCCTTTGTTTTAATATTTTCAAATTCCAAATGTTGATGAAAATTTGGGAAAAACACGTGCGTTTCTGCCGAAATACGCCTCACTCTTGCAGGCTATGCGTACTGAATTTTTATAATTAAAAGCAAGTAGTTCGATATAGTTTTATTGAGGAAATAGAAGGATGATTTTTCTCTTCTAAAATACATGATTTATCTAAAGGTAAGGTAATTTTTCCTGTACGTAAGCGTAGCCAACCGTCTCCTTCCCATGAACTCTACGTTTCTATTTCTGCCTCGCTATCCATAGCTTGAAAATTAGCTAATTGAGTTGTACAAGAGCATAGCAGTATTGCAGTTAATAAAATATATGATTTTTTCATTTGAAATTACTCTTAATCCATCAAGGGATAAATTCTTGCATTTCGTTTAAATTTTTGGGGTTTCTAAAAATATATTTTCCATTTTTGTTTGGCTTTATAATAACCTGCTTTGGTTCAAATGTATGTTGAATCCCCGTTGATGTATCTTTAAAGATACCCATATTAAGCCCAATTAATTTTCCTTTGTTATAATCATAATATATTTTTCCATATCGAATATTATCTATTACGGCATCATCTATGATAGATAAAATATTGTCCATCATTTTCATTTCCTCAATAATTGCTGCTTCATGTGCTTTTTGGTAAAGAGAGTCATTTGAGCCAACTCCAGGAAGCATATTTAGTTTGTTTTTGCTTAATTGCTCATTAAATTCATGAGCAATGAGAGCATTACCCGTCAATACAATTTTGTTAGCATCCAATTTTTCCATGTCGCCTACGTCGAATCTCCCCGTGATCCAAGAGCCGCCAGCTGTTAAGCCATCGTTGTAGACTAGGGTAATTTGAGCAGTACCCGTTTTTTCTTGAATAATGTTGTTTAACATATTATAGAAGGCTAATTGTTTAGCATTTAAGTTTGCTGTTGTGGCATTGCCAATCGGCACAAGAGTTATGATTTCATAACCTTGGTTGTTAAATTTTCCTGTACCTTTAAGCTCAAATTTTCCATCCAGTTCATTTTTCACTTTATCATTAAATTTTTTTTTGGCTTTAGGATTACTTTTAGGATTGAAAGCCAAAAGATTATTTTCTACGGCAGTTTTAGCCGTGTTAGCAGCCACATTCACATCCCCGCCGGCCAAGCCCGCTGCCGTACCTGCCACCAGGCGTGAGTAGGCTAGGATTTGTTTGTATTCTTCAGGGTTGAGGTTTTTAACATTTCGGCCGTTCAGTAACTTTTCGCCAACAATTTCACCCACAGCGGCGCCAATCGCGCCATCTTGGCATTTGCCTTTATTTGCTGCCGCCGCCGCACAACCGGCCATCGCATGGGCGACTTTGTGGGCGATGTAGTGGTTGTCCAGGCCTTTGATTTTGCTGGCGGCGGCACCATGGGCCGTCTGAACCAGTGCGTCTATGATGGCGTTTTCCAAACTGTCGCCCAGGCTGCCGCCGTTGATGGCGGTGCTGATAACGGCGCTGCTGCCGGCGTTGGCCAGGTTGACGGTGAGGTTGTTGAGGGTGGCGCTGTCGCTCCATTGTAGCGCTGAAGAGGCGCCGATTTTATCGGCCACGCCGGCGGTGATGACGGCGGTAGCGAGTTTTCGATGTTTAATGGCTTTTAGGTAACCGTATAGTAGGTCGCAAATTTATGTTGGGTTACGTTTGAGATTAACTAAACCTACACTTACTTATAATCGCTAGTACAATTATTGTCAGGATATAGCCAGTATAATGTTCCTTCATTTTCATTGTGAGAAGAATCAATTAATATTTCTATACTTTCCTCATCTCGACAAAATATATTTGGTTTTATTTCTATAAAATTATGTAGTTTCAACCTTTCCTTTATACTTTCATACGAAGTATATTTTAAGTTTATCGAAACAATAAACCACCTGCCAGCTCTGCCTTGTGTTAATGTTGAAAGAATCGTACCGTTATTTAATATAAAGGTAATCTCATCTTGGATAAGGGCAAGCTTCATCTCTGCATCAGGCCTATAGCTTGATTCTTTACTAGGCTTAAAAAATACTATAATTACAGTAAAAAATATAAGCATCAATATAGACTTGATAAATCTTATTTTTTTGAATATTTTTATCATTTTATTTCTCCAATTTTTCCTACAGCCTCACCTCCTATTGAAAAACCTACGCCCGTACCAATCTCCATTGTAAATTTTTTGGGAGTACTGCCTATGGTTGAAGAAACTCCCAAGCACCCTCCATATAGGCAATTTTTCCCACTAACAGATACACCTTTTAAAGTTTCAGTAATTGATGTACCCAACTTATTCCTTTCTGCCGGGGATAAGTTAACAACCCAGCCCAAATTAAATGAACCTCCTAATTTAGCATTGCCTTTCGAATTATTAGCTCCACCAGAGACAGACATAAAGACTTCCCCGGTTCGGGTGTTGATGATGACTCTAGTGCTTTTACCCACAAAGGCTCCTTGAGGAAGAGATACTTCAACTGCAACGAAATGAGGCATTCCTAATGGTGTGTAATTCCCACAAAATGAATCTCCCCCTCCAGCAGCTCTGCATTGATTATAATCCCCACTCAGTAATCCTTCTTGAATGATATTAAGAGTATTATTCTCCACCGCCACCTTAGCCGCATCCGCAGCCACATTCACATCCCCGCCGGCCAAGCCCGCGGCTGTACCTGCCACCAGGCGTGAGTAGGCTAGGATTTGTTTGTATTCTTCCGGGTTGAGGTTTTTAACATTTCGGCCGTTCAGTAACTTTTCGCCAACAATTTCGCCCACAGCGGCGCCAATTGCGCCGTTTTGGCATTTGCCCTTATTCGCTGCCGCCGCCGCACAACCGGCCATCGCATGGGCGACTTTGTGGGCTATGTAGTGGTTGTCCAGGCCTTTGATTTTGCTGGCGGCTGCACCATGGCCGTCTGAATCAGTACGGTCAGGATGGCGCTTTCTAAACTTAGGCTTGGGTTACGCTTGAGACTACCCAAATCTACACTTGCTTCGGTGATGAGGCCACATTTATGCGCATTAAGAAAATACGTTTACTATTCTTTCCAATATCTGACTACATAATCAGCTCCTAATTCATTTTGTAATTTATCAGCTAATTCTCTACCACGCTGATGAAAATTATCTTCATCTTGAGGGGATTCGAAATCAGATAATTGAGGAGCATGTGTTACTAATATATCATCGAAACAAGCCGCCCATTGTTCCAGTTCTTTTATAAGTTGCAAAGAGATGGGTAGGGATGTGAGTTCTATATTATATCCACCTAAATATTCAGTTTTATAATTTGAACTATCATCCCAAACTGGCGAGCAAAAATAATCAGCCATTAATTTTAAATATATCATAAGTAGCCTCCATTCCTATTTATTAAAATTAGCACCAACGATATAACCATTGCTTGCTGTGGTGATTGCCATTCTATAGGTCTTATTTTTATATGAAAACTCATATATAGGCCTTCCACCTACTTCACCTTTAGGATTTGCAATATTACCTTGATATCCAATAATTTTTCCTTTTGTCAATGCTGTTTTTACAACATCTGAAATTTCAGATTGAGATAACCCTCTTTGAGTAAATTCATTTCCATGCCGATCAATAATATGCTTCAAACCGGATTTACTGTTGCCGGTCTCAAGGAATACATTCTTTCCATGAATATTTGTAGCCGCAAAAACTACATTTTTTTCAGTTAGATTTGCTCCGGCTGCTTTTAACTGTTTAATTACCCCCTGAGTACTGGACTCTATAACTTTCCCAGCAGCTTTTCCAACAATAGCGCTTACTATTTCATCTTTTGCATAATTGCCAATATAACAAGTATACATACTGCTATTGCATAAAGAAAATTTACGATTATTCTCTTTTAGTATCTCTACATAATTTATCCCTTGCTTACTCAGATATGTATTATGTACTTTCATGGCTTGCTCTAATGCTGAAAAACTTGTAGCAGAGTATTCCTTTTGCAAACGTTTAATACAGGCATTATCACCCCTGGAAACACAATTATTAAATTCTTGAATATTATTTTTTACTACGTTGCTGATATTTCGATTCCATGTTTGGCACGCTCCTGAAGAAGGGTTATTACTACACTCTTTCCACTCGTCTGCAAATTGATTGGCTTGAGTTTGTTTTAACAGATTATTCTCCACCGCCACCTTAGCAGCATCCGCAGCCGCATTCACATCCCCGCCGGCCAAGCCCGCTGCTGTACCTGCTACCAGGCGTGAGTAGGCTAGGATTTGTTTGTATTCTTCCGGATTGAGGGTTTTAACATTTCGGCCGTTCAGTAATTTTTCGCCAACAATTTCCCCTACTGCCGCGCCAATCGCGCCATCTTGGCATTTGCCCTTATTCGCTGCCGCTGCCGCACAGCCGGCCATGGCATGGGCGACTTTGTGGGCGATGTAGTGGTTGTCCAGGCCTTTGATTTTGCTGGCGGCGGCACCATGGGCCGTCTGAACCAGTGCGGCTATGATGGCGTTTTCCAAACTGTCGCCCAGGCTGCCGCCGTTGATGGCGGTGCTGATAACGGCGCTGCTGCCGGCGTTGGCCAGGTTGACAGTGAGGTTGTTGAGGGTGGCCCTGTCGCTCCATTGCAGTGCTGAAGAGGCGCCGATTTTATCGGCTACGCCGGCGGTGATAACGGCGGTAGCGAGTTTTTTGACGGTGCTGCTTCTGCCCAGATCTTTGAAGGTTTTACCGAGGTTGCCTTTGTTGTTGACCAGGCTGACTGAGGCTTGGGTGGCCAGCGACAGGAAGGCGGCATTGGCCATGGTGGCCGATATGCCGGTTACGGCGGTGCCGCTCAGTGCGGAGGCGATACCTGCGCCCGCCCCGCCGGTAACGGCGGCCAGCGCCAGCGCAATAATTGCCGCTCCGGCGCCGGTGAGGCCTTCGTGTTTGTAGTCCCATTTTTGGTATTCGAGCTGTACCTGGTTCCAGTTGACGTCTTTGGCCATCTGTAATTGTTTCAGGTAGGCGTATTCGGGCTGTTTGGCGAGTTTCTTGATTTTGTTTTTTAATTTTAGGCCGTCTGAAATAATCAATTTTCAGACGGCCTTTGCTTTAACATTTTTATATTGATGAATGTTTGGAAAGTCCGTGTGCGTTCCTTGAGGAATACACCTCATACAGGCTATGCTTACTATTATATTTATTTAGTATATTGATATTCTTCCTGTTTTTTAATTAAGTATCTTTCCCAATTTTTATATATTTGTAGAGTAATTTCATCATTAGTAAGTTGACTAGGCTTGCACTCATAAGATCTAGGCATGTATCTTACAAAGGATTCGATTTCTTCTGGATAATCAAAATCTGCATAAATATTTTCCACTACTCCTAAAGGATCTAGGACCTCATTCCGGTTAATAAATAAATTTTGTAAAATCATGAATAACCACTTATCTGTGTCATAAGTATTTTTTGTTTCTACTAGACTTTCCAATATTGGTTTAATTTTATAAATTGAGGATTTATCAATTTGAGATAATTCCAAAATTAAAAAATCTTTTTGGGTTTCTTGTGTTGCTAAAAAGTATTTTGATATATCAATAACATCAATCCAGCCTAAATAATTATGTTCATAACCCCATAAAATATCTGACCAATTTAAGTGAATTTTATTTCTAAATAAGTTCAAATCAATACACATGGTTTATCCTTAAAATTACTTTTGTACTCTTTGATTGGGTCTGCCGTTAATTACTCCCCCTTCAATAAACCTTTGATGAGTTACATTGCGTGACGGATCTATTATATATTCATAAACTCCTTTTCTACCACATAAAGACCCCTCTTTTTGCAATAGAGTACGTTCGAGGTGATGCTGACTTTATCTTGGATGTAGGACAGCCAAATGGCTTCCCGCTGGAATGGCAACAGCCGTGTGCTTTTATGGAGTTTCATCTCAGTATTGTCTTTCAAATACTGTAAACAACGCTAGGTTTTTCTACATACGGAATACACACAGACTGTACTTGTTAAATTACATCTTTTATTTAATTGGAAATAAAGGGCACTTCATATTCAAAGGTAAGTTATTAGCCAAAAAAATCTGATAAATTTCATTCTTAAATAGAACCCATCGATTATCTGATAAATCAAGAGAAAGGTTAAGATATTCCCCTCTTTCCAATGCACATTTATCTACTATTTCATCTAATTTTTCTGTAGAAGTAACATAACATAAGTCCCAGATAAAGCTTTGTAATTCAGGAAATTTCACCCCTGATCCCAACTTAAAAGTTAATGGATATTCTCCCATTTTTTTAACTAATTTTTCTGGAATATCAAGTTGATGGATTTCAGCAAGATTTTTATCTGCTATAAAACTCCAAGTAATCAAATCACACTTGAAACAGCGATAAATAAATTCAAGACAAATTTGTAGATTATATCTATTCTCCTCAAAACTTTGCTTTTCAGAAACGTAGAGAAATGAATCTAATGAGTAGTCATCAGATGTAAGCCACTGTAATTGTTCTATTAATTTATTTATATGATTATTTTTTTGCATTGGTAATCTCGCGTTCTATTGGGAATTTTAATTTTAAAACTTTGTTGTTATTGATAGCTTTAATGATGGGGCTGTTTATGTCAATATTTGCTGTTGTATCTGTAGTTTTATTGCTTGCATTGCCTGATGGTTGGTATAGTACTGTTTCACCACCATTTTTAATTCCCCCATTTACTTCATATAACTTACTTCCGTCTGTACTTTCTTTTAATATATATTTCTTTCCAGTTAAATACTGATTAACAAAATCTTGTGCAGATACATTCGGGTTAGATGAAGGAGCCATTTCTCGGGTGGTGCCTGGAGTTCCTTTTGCAGTAATACCGGGGCGAACACCATTATTTAATTGCTTAATTGCCTGTTGGTTGAAAACTGTACTTTGCAACGTATTAACAGGAGGCTTAGCATTTTTCGCAATTCTTTCAATAGCTGCTACTTCAGCTTTAACCAAAGCCCTGCCGCCTCTGCCTTTGGTAACCACATTCAAAATAGTCTGTAAACCTCAGGTTGCCTTTGGGATATCAGCTATATGGCTGCCGAGGGGCGCTACATTTGCAGAAGTCGGGAGGGTGCAGTGGGGCTGTGAATGAGAAAGGCTACCTGAAAAATTTATCTGCTTTCAGGCAGCCTCCAGCTCACACTGTTAACGTAGACAGCAGGTCTCGCTCGCTTTTTTTCGCCATTATATTCATACGATTATGCTACGCTAATCGTATCTACTCTGGCTACGTTGGCACAATTGAAAACAAAGGATGTTTCATATCCCAAGATAAGCTATTTTCCGTAAATACCCTATTAATCTCAACGTAGAATTGAACCCATTTTTTATCTGACATATCAATCATTTCAACAGTATATACTCCCCTATTTAAACCACATTTATCTGAAATAGTAACCAATTTTGGGGTAGCAACTACATAGGACCATTCCCAAATCATATCCTGTAATTTGCTATCACTTTTATTCAAATTTAGTTCAGTATAGTATGGCAACTCTCCCATCTTTCTTGCAAAATTTTCAGGGATATTTAACTGGTTTTCAATAAACAAATCTTCTTTAATCTCAAAAGCACATGAAATTAAATCACATTTCAGACATCGATAAATAAACTCGATACAGCTTTGAAGGCGATATTCATAATTACCAATATAGTCGCTTTGATGAATATTGTAAAAAGATGCTATATTCCATTCATCTGAAGTTAACCATTGTAGTTTTTGAAGTAAATAAAAAAAGTAATCATTTGGTTGCATTGGAAACTTCACTTTTTACTGGGAATTTTAATTTTAAAATATCATTTTGATTCATAATCTTAACTGCTGCACTATTAATCTCAACAGTAGCTGTCGTATCAGTAGTTCTATTGCTCGCATTGCCTGCTGCACGATACGTTACTGTGATGCCACCAGCTTGTTTACCTCCACCATTTACATGATATAGCTTACTTCCATTTGGAAGGTTTTCCATTGTGTATTTTTTTCCTATTAGATATTGATTAATAAAATCTTGTGCAGAGACATTTGGGTTAGATGAAGGAGCCATTTCTCGAGTGGTACCTGGAGTTCCTTTGGCGGTAATCCCTGGGCGAACACCGTTATTTAATTGCTTAATTGCCTGTTGGTTGAAAACTGTACTTTGCAACGTATTAACAGGAGGCTTAGCATTTTTCGCAATTCTTTCAATAGCTGCTACTTCAGCCTTAACCAAAGCCCTGCCGCCTCTGCCTTTGGTAATCACATTCAAAATAGTCTGTAAACCAAAGCCTTGTGCTGCGAGAATTGTTGCTTGTTCGCTGGTTGGTAAGGTTGCCATATAATCTGCGGCCAACCTGTTTTGCTCAAGACGGTTTAAAATGGCTGTTTCTGATGCACCGGCGGCTTTCAGCTCAGATATAGTAATTTGCCGGTGCACTTCTTGCAGATGGGGGTTGCCGATTAACCCTACAGGAGCCCACGACATGCCACTGGATTCATAAATATCTCCTTTCTCGAACTTAGGGTGTAAGTTTATATTGGGTTACGCTTTAGGTTGACCTACTCTACACTTACTTACTCTTTATTAATTATTAACGGCATCCATACAGGGTCTTCGTCTTTATTAAGATTGGGGCAATCACCTTTTTCAGAAAGTTGCGGCCATAAGAAATTATTGGTTTTATACTCCCCTGTTAACAGATTATGAATATCATTATCTAAACTGTCAAAGATAGTTGCTAGGCTTTGAGCTGCGATTCTTGCAGTTTGTAGTGCGCCACTAGCTTGCCCAATATCTTCATTTTCTATTGCTTTTTGATAAATATTTATATATTTAAAAAAAACATTTATTTCTGTCTGTATTTCCTTATCCCAATCATCTTCATCGCTATAAAAAGCTCGCCAAATCAGAAGGCCATCGTCCCCACGCTCCCATGTGATTACATCATCCTTTAAATCAAACCCCTGCTTGAGGCCTAATACCCATAGAGTATTTTTTACATCATTAAATTTATTCATGTTTTTTTCCTTTATTTTAAGTTTAATTTTCTGCCTTTAGAAGCTTCTGTTTTAATTTGATTTTGAGATCCATCCATATTTAAAACAAATTTTGCATTTCCTGTTCTATCAAAAACTTCAATATGATTCTTATGCTTGTTATCAAGATAGAATATATCACCTGATTTTAGTATTCCATCAGATTTACGAACTTGATAAACAGACTGCCCTTGATACTGAAACTTTGTCTTTTCTGAAATTTGAGAAAGTTGTTTACCAAAAGGATTGTGTTTCATATATGTGCTCATATTCGGAACACCGCCTACATTAGGGATATAAGGTTTATTTTTTGCTAAATAATCATTAACCTTTTTAGCAGCCTCTCCTCTATTGGCTTTATTAAGCTCTGTACCCACTACTATATCAATGATTGCTCTTGCATCGTTCCAATCCAATGTTCCGTCTGACAATGTAATCAGGTTGTCTGCTAAATCATACCCCTCATCCTTTAAAGTTTGTTTTAAATCTTTGGTTGTGATTTTGCCATTTCGCAACCCTTTCTTAGCAGCTTTATAAACAATTTTTGCTCCAGTAACTACCGCTTTAATAGCATTATTTTCTACTGCTGTTTGTGCTGATTGAGCCGCTACATTCACATTCCCACCGGCTATACCTGCTGTGGTACCGGCTACAAGTTTTGCATAGGCAGTAATTTTCTTAGTCTCTTGCTCTACTTGCTCTAATGTCATGCTGCTGAAATCGGTATTTTTAGTCAGATACTCGCCAACAATTTCGCCTACTGCCGCGCCAATCGCGCCATCTTGGCATTTGCCCTTATTCGCTGCCGCTGCCGCACAGCCTGCCATGGCATGGGCGACTTTGTGGGCGATGTAGTGGTTGTCCAGGCCTTTGATTTTGCTGGCGGCTGCACCATGGGCCGTCTGAACCAGTGCGGCTATGATGGCGCTTTCCAAACTGTCGCCCAGGCTGCCGCCGTTGATGGCGGTGCTGATAACGGCGCTGCTGCCGGCGTTGGCCAGGTTGACGGTGAGGTTGTTGAGGGTGTCGCTGTCGCTCCATTGTAGCGCTGAAGAGGCGCCGATTTTATCGGCTACACCGGCGGTAATGACGGCGGTAGCGAGTTTTTTGACGGTGCTGCTTCTGCCCAGATCTTTGAAGGTTTTACCGAGGTTGCCTTTGTTGTTGACCAGGCTGACTGAGGCTTGGGTGGCCAGCGACAGGAAGGCGGCATTGGCCATGGTGGCGGATATGCCGGTTACGGCGGTGCCGGTCAGTGCGGAGGCGATACCTGCGCCCGCCCCGCCGGTAACGGCGGCCAGCGCCAGCGCAATAATTGCCGCTCCGGCGCCGGTGAGGCCTTCGTGTTTGTAGTCCCATTTTTGGTATTCGAGCTGTACCTGGTTCCAGTTGACGTCTTTGGCCATCTGTAATTGTTTCAGGTAGGCGTATTCGGGCTGTTTGGCGAGTTTCTCGATTTCGGTTTTGAGTTTTGGATTTAAGGCCGTCTGAAAGATGAAGCTGTTCAGACGGCCTTGGCTCTAATATTTCAAATTCCAAATATTGATGAAAATTTGAGAAAAACACATGCTTTCCTTACGAAACATACCTACTCATGCCGAATTTGAAATTTAATTATGAAACTCTTCTTCCGTTTGGTTAAAATATAACTCTCGACCTCGCTGCATTATTTCAGTCCAATTAGCATAGCTGAGTTTAACTTGCTCATTATACGAATAGATAGTAAATTCGATTTTCTTATCATCAGTTATGGCAATTTCCATAAACGATTCATTCTCAATGGAATCTGCATAAACACATACATAAGCATATTCACATGCTATGTCACTTATTTGTTCAAAAACTAAACTTAAAGTCATTTATCAACGCCTCTATAACCAATAAATTCACCTAATTTATACCAACTAGCTGCTTTACAATTTGGTAAAGTATAAGTCACTCAACCATTAGGATAACGTGCACTTATTTTAAATCAAGGGCGTGCTCCTTGCTGCCTCTGCTCATGCAGACTGCACTTGCTTAATTTACTCTTTTTCCATCCAATAAGGTAAACATGAACGACATAAGTAAAAAATAAATATAGTTAGTGCTAACGCATAGAGCGCTCCTTCAAGATTTAAATGAATAGACCATTGAAATATAAATAATATTAATAACATTTCTAAATAAAACAGAACGAAAGATATTGATATAATAATAATTAAATTTTTTCTATTGTTAATCTGAAATATTTTTAATAACAAATCAATATTAACTTCAATTAATATACTGGCAAATAGACTAAATCCATAAAGAGTGGAATGTTTGTCAGGAAATTTAATCATTTACGTTTTCTCCACTCCGGTACTTCAATTAATATAACGTGAGTTCGGGATCGAATTCACGTTAAATAATTAGATTAATTAAAAAAAACAGTTATCCAATTGCCGTTTCTATAGGGGAACGATCTCTGTTTAGCTTTATTAAGTTTTTATTAAATTTTTTCAGCAAGCGTAGGGTGTACTCCTTATAGAGAACAGCCTACACACGCAGGCTACATTTTCTGGTTGCTAATCTCTAAATAAAAAATATACTAATTGCGCAAAACTCCAAGCTATCACTCCTAGGATTGTGCCAACCAAAAGCCCGTTTGCCAATATTTCCAACCATGGAAATTCTATCGGCTCCGATCGTTTATATGCAACAGTAAGAAAGGTTGAAAATACAACAAAATTCAATAAAAATATCATTTTTAGCAGTGATTTATACCAAACATTTGATTCATTCATGAACTTTAAGCCCAGTATTGAGAAAATTACATCAAATATATAATTCATTTATTACCCCTCTCTTTATCATAAGTCCCTTGAGCTGCGGCAGTAGCGGCTTTATTCACAGCAGTACCATTTCCATAAATAACAACAGGAACGGTTGAGGCGGTACTTTTAACATTTATCCAGCTAAATGGTCTGTAACCGGCAGCAGCAGAGCCAGCACCAATGGCACTATTCGTAAGAAAACCAATGCCTCCAGCAATAACTACTTTATTAGGGTCTATATTTTGAGTACAAGATTTAACTGATCCATTATTGATTATACAAGTACCAGCTTGTTTTCCTGCTTCTATCACTGCAGATAATCCACCTCCAATAGTTCCGGAGGTCAAAGCTGCTTTAAGAACGGGCTTTGCTGCAACCACTTTGTATAAAGTTGCCAGCTCTGCTCCAGTAAAATAAACACCCGCTATAAACATACCTTCCGATATGCTTTTTGCTAATTTATGCTCAAATGAGCCAGACCATGAAAGATTTCGCAATGCAGTATTTTTAGCATCTGAAATTCTTTTTGTCTGCTCAAATGAAGACCATTTTCTGCCATTTGCTGATAATAAGCTGTCTAAAGAGTAACCTCCTTTTCCGTATTCATTCAAATAGGCAGCCAAATCAAATCGCTCATATTCAGTTAGTTGTTTGCCGGTATTGAATTTATACAGCAATTCATCACTGTATTGGTCTTTGGTTAATAGCTTCAATAGTTCCATTGAGTCTTTATTACTGGCTTGCCCCATCCAAAAATCAGCAGAAAGAATTGACTTTTTATCAAATTTCTTCAGCAGTTCCTCTAATTTTTTGCCTTCTTTTTTAGATAAGAAATTATTCCGTACGGCTGTTTCTGCAATATTAGCAGCAGTATTGGCATCACCTCCGGCCAACGCCGCCGCTGATGCGGCAGCTACTTTTGAGATGGCTAATAATTTGGCTTCTTCAGCTGCATTCATCGGTTTGCCATAAGCTTCCGCAACAATTTCCCCTACTGCCGCGCCAATCGCGCCATCTTGGCATTTGCCCTTATTCGCTGCCGCTGCCGCACAGCCGGCCATGGCATGGGCGACTTTGTGGGCGATGTAGTGGTTGTCCAGCCCTTTGATTTAGCTTGAAACCTCCATATTGCGAGATTTGTGCCAGCGCATTCGAAAAGCATAGCGTGGGAAAATTATAACAACCGTTAATTATCGTAGGGTGGGCATTTACTGTCCACGCGGATAGAATAAGAAAAGGCCGTCTGAAAAATTTAGATTTTCAGACGGCATGGTTTATTTGCGAACAATAGAAAAACGCATTAAGGCGCGTGAGCAGTAAGTGGCCCACCGAGCTTGTTTCTAATTTCCCATTTATTTCATTTTAATCAAAAAGAGTTATTTAATTTCGCACTCTAAGTCTTTTGTTATTTTCTCCCAGTTAGGGTATTCAGCCAATCCGACAGGGCACTCAACCTCCCACCATAAGCCTTCAATATCCAATTCCGGGACATGTGGGTTATAATATACTGGCCATTTCTTTCTGATAAGATTAACTTGCTCTTTGGGAGAGATTATTAATTCTTTAAACTCAATAAAGTTATCGTCCCATTGACCTAATTTTATATAGCCGTCAGAAATTATTTCCTGTAAAAAATCTAAAAAATTTTCTTTTAAATTTTCATTGTTGATATCTAAATTTGCTTTCTCTTTATATTCCATGAAGATAGTCTGTAAATCATAGGATTGTTCTAATACTTCATATTTTTTAGATATATTCATCATATTTTCCAAGTTATTGAAATTTCAGCTCTATTTTATGATTGTTAACGGGCAAAACGGATTTTGGAATGCTTTGAATTTCAAATGTCCACTTCGATTGAGTTAAGTTTTTCGATCTAGAGAAATTTCTCAAAACTACTTTAGTCCCTGCCCATTCCCCATTACTAATAATACCATTGGCTAATTTTCCGCCAGCAATAGGTCTAAAATTAGGATTCTGCCCCGTCATCTGCCTATACAGCGCAAACACCTCCTGTTCGCTTACGCCGCTGTAAACGGGTGTTCCCCTCAGGCTCATCGCCTGTACGGGCTGTATGGTTCTGCCATTAATGGTAATCGGAATATTGCCAGCATCAAGCAATCCGGCTCCTTTCCTGACCCTTCTGTTAAAACTCGTTTTCCATACAGCAAGTTGTAAATCACGTTGAGCAATTCTGGTTAAAGTTTTCTGCTCAGCTTTGACCAGATTGGCTAATTGGTGAGAAGTTTGGGAGGAAACAGCCTGCTTAGCCGCCTTAGCTTTGGCGAGCGAACCTACTGCGCCTTCCCAGCTGTTTGAAACCGTAACCGCCCCCGTTGCCAAACCCGCTCCCGCTTCGGCGGCTTGGGTTACCAGCACCGTACAGCCTGATGGATTGCCCATACAGGCACTCAATGCCGCTTTGCCAGCAGCACCTAGCAGCGGAGCAGTCCAGCCTGCCGCATATACGCCGTAGCTGGTAATCACAATCGGGCCTGTGATACCGCCGCGGATATTGCTTATCCAATGCGCAACGTCTCTATCTTGAAGGTTAACCATCGCTCCGGCAGCATGTGCAGGAATAACGGCTTGGATGATTTTTTCCAGCGCGGTTTTATCGGGTTGTTTGGGTAGATGTTTTTTGGGATTGGTAGGAGTGCTCTCGAAATTCAAAGCATTATTCTCCACCGCCACCTTAGCCGCATCCGCAGCCACATTCACATCCCCGCCGGCCAAGCCCGCTGCTGTACCTGCTACCAGGCGTGAGTAGGCTAGGATTTGTTTGTATTCTTCCGGATTGAGGGTTTTAACATTTCGGCCGTTCAGTAATTTTTCGCCAACAATTTCCCCTACTGCCGCGCCAATCGCGCCATCTTGGCATTTGCCCTTATTCGCTGCCGCCGCTGCACAGCCGGCTATGGCATGGGCGACTTTGTGGGCGATGTAGTGGTTGTCCAGCCCTTTGATTTTGCTGGCGGCTGCACCATGGGCCGTCTGAACCAGTGCGGCTATGATGGCGCTTTCCAAACTGTCGCCCAGGCTGCCGCCGTTGATGGTGGTGCTGATAACGGCGCTGCTGCCGGCGTTGGCCAGGTTGACGGTGAGGTTGTTGAGGGTGGCGTTGAAGGGCAGGCGTAGGAAGTCGAGCTCCATAAGGAACGCACGCGTTTTTAATTTTAGGCCGTCTGAAATAATTAATTTTCAGACGGCCTTGGCTTTAATATTTTTAATATTGATGAATGTTTGGAAAGTCCGTGTGCATTCCTTTCGAAGCACACTCTATCCATACAAACTACACTTTCTTCAAGTTTACGTTGAGCTACGCTTAAGGCTAACTCAACCTGCGTTTGCTTTTTAAAATAAAAAATTCGTTAAGTAAAATAACACAGAGAGTTGATATAATCATGGTTACTTTAAAATAAAAGTTCTCCATGCCATATTTATCATATACCCATAAGTAATATCCATAAACATAAAACAAGATTAGTGTGAAGGTATTTCCTAAAAATATCTTTGTGGGAAATAGCCATCTGATAAATGATGTTATCGTTGCTGGTATAAAAAAGAGTAAGGTTGTTATTAATGCGATTCCAATCATTCCACCTAGTATATCAATAATATTAAGGGTGTTGTCGTTTTTCAATAAAGCAGGTAGGAAAATTGTACTACTCCAACAAAAACCTATGGAAAAAATAGATTTACAGAGGGTATATAAATAAAAAATATATGATTTTCTATTCATGGAGTACATCCTTGCTTTTCTGTATAACCTAAGATTTTACAACCATATTGAACTCTTGAGCCATAATTTAATATATTAATCCCACCAGGTTGAGTATGTTTATCACTTAAAGGGTTCGGTAGATATCCTAAAACTTTATCAGATGTTAAGTATTTTGACGTCAAATTAAAACTTTTTTGGTCTGATAAGTATTTTTCACGTATTGATTGTAATGCTTGTTGCTCACTTTTTAATTGCCTAATGTCCCAGCGAATAGCATTCTGTTTATTATTGAATAACTCTTTAAAATTATTGAAGCCTGCAGACATTAGCTGATCACCAGCTTCTTTTCTTCATTGGTATAAAGGGGGAGTATTCGCAATAGGAGTTCCCATAGATTCGGCAATTAAATATATTAACATCCGGCATATCGTACATGCGAGTCGCCGAAGTAGGCCATCACCCGTTTCGGTGTACTGCAAATAGACTCCATAATCCGAACAACCGCACTACGCAGCTTTGCTTTCGTCCGCACCGGAACCATCGCACTGATAACTTGCTTCAAGTCTGCATTCAAGCGCTCATCCGGATTCAGCTCGGGGCTATAACTGGGTAAATGGAACACCTCGATTTCATCACAATGCTCTGCCAGCCAGGCTTTCACTTTTTTACTGTGATGCACCCTTAAGTTATCCAGTATCAAAAAAACTTTGCGCCCGACTTCTTGGCACAGAGACTGCATAAATTTAATCAGCTTGTCTGCATCAAACGCTGCATCAATAATCATCCAGTGCGCCTTTCCTCGGTTGTTGACGGTGGAAATCATTGACAGTTTGTGCCGGGTGCCGCCAACGGCATAAGTCACCGGCGTTTTCCCCTTGGGCGAATAGCTTCTGCCTCTGACATCGGTATTAACCAAGGCGGTTTCATCACCCCAATGAATTTCGGCATTTTCTGCTTTTGCCCGCCGGGCTATGCTCGGATAGGTTTCATCCAACCAGGTTTTTACGGCTTCAGGTTGCTGTTCGTATGCTTTTTTAATCGGCTTTTGCGGGGTGAAGCCCCAGCGTTGGAGATAAGAGCCTACCGTGCGCACCGGCATGTCGATTTCTAATTCTTGTAAAATCAGTTCTTTCACTGCATTGCGCGTCCATAAGGCGAAGTCCATTTTCAACTGTTCCGGGCGTTGCTCGATAATCAGCTTTTGGATATAGGCTTCTTGTTCGGCATTCAATTGCCGATATTCGCCCGGGCTGCGCCCTCGTTTTTTAGGTTTAAGCGCTGTCATTCCGCCCTCTTGGTAAGTGGTAATGGCCTGACGGACGGCTTCATAACACATGCCTACGGCTTGGGTGATTTTGATAATTCCCATGCCCATCTTGTGCAGCCGGATGACTTGTTTTCGTTTCTCGTACAAGGCGTCGGCTGATAGTTTTCGGGTGTCTTCTTTTTCCATATCGGTTTGGACAGTGAAAGTATTGAATGGTTCATATATTTAATTGCCGAATCTATAATTGAGATAGCGAAAAAGCAGAATCAAATAGAAAGACGTTTTGCTGTCATTAACCCGAAGAGCAAACTTTCAGAAAATATATTGATAAACAATGGTTTGTAATTTAAAGAGTTTGAGGGTTTTGATGGGTTGTCAGGAGAAATTTTAGAATGAAACCTGCAAACTAAAGATGAATAAATAAGTATATCAGCTAACCGGCTCCATGCATGTGTGCTGTATTCGGCTTGTTGCCCGGCCGGTTTGCTTTTGTGAATTTGGCAGGATATCCGCTCAAAAACGACATTGCTGATGATAAAGGCCGTCTGAAAATTTGAACTGCCCCCAAAATCTTGGACATTTTCAAACCGCTGAATCAATCACGCTTCAAGCGGCGGTTGCAAACTGAGTTCTGTATGCCACAGGGCTCAGTTTTTTCAAATTCAAACTCAATCGCTCATGATTGTAGTAGCGGATATAGTCATGTATTTCCGCCTCCAATTCCTCTATCGAAGCAAAAGTCCGGTTGTAGAAACATTCCGTCTTCAATATTGCGAAAAAACTCTCCATCGGCGCATTATCCCAGCAATTGCCTTTGCGCGACATGCTTTGGGTGATGCCTGCCTCTGCCAATTGCTCACGATACGCATGGCAGCGATACAATACGCCCTGGTCGGAGTGCAGCATCGGTTTGCGTGCGCCCAGCTGCGCTACTGCCTGTGACAGCATGGTCGTTACCATTTCGCTGTTCGGGCGGCGCGACAGCTGATAGCTGCGGATTTCGCGGTTATACAAATCGAGTATCGGCGACAGATACAGCTTTTGACCGTCGCATTTGAATTCGGTGACATCGGTCAGCCATTTCTCGTCGGGTGTCTTGGCGTTAAAGTTGCGCTTCAACAGATTCTCGGATGTTTCGCCCATCGCCGGCGGGTGGTATTTTCGCTTGGCTCTGACGATGGCTTTCAAATTCATTTTTTTCATCAGCCGCGCTGCTTTCTTGGTGTTCCATGACAGTGCGGCGGCAATGCGCCTTTGTCCGTAACAGCCTTTGTGCTGCTGGTAAACGGCGTATACTGCTTCCATATCTGCCTGATCTTTGTCGGGCTTTTGGTTGCTTTTTCTGCTGAAGTAGAAGCTGCTTTTTGACAGTTCGGCAGATTCGCAAAGATATTTTAGCGGGTGTTCTGTTTTTAATGCTTCGATGATGCGGGCTTTTTCTCGGTTGGGTTTGCGCTCTTCATCAGCGCATCGAGCTTTTTTAGATAGGCGTTCTCCGCTCTGAGGTAGGCGACTTCTTCTAATAGCTCTGCCTGTGTTTTTTCGGCATCGGGCTTGTCGGTAATAAAGGGGTTTTTGCGTTGTTTGGACATGGTGCTTTGGGGGTGCTCCAGCGCGGGGATGCCTGCCCGCTCGTAGGCGGCAATCCATCGGCGTAAGTGGGTTCGGGATATTTGAAGCTCGTCTGCGGTGCGTTGTTGGCTTCTGAGTGCATAATAACGCATCACGGCCTGATGTTTGAAGTGTAGGCTGTATTTGGACATAAGAAAACTGTACCTTTCATGGGTTGGTGGGGGTGTCCAACTTTTGGGGTACAGTTCAAAACAGACGGCCTTGTTTTAATGGAATGGCGGGTAACGGTTGGCAACGCAGACGTAGCGTGGCTTTCGCCCGCAAACAGTCTGCTGCATTAAAAAACGCAGCAAGATGGGCATCTTGCGAGGCTTTTTAACGCAGCAGATGTGCTTTTAGCGCAAAAAAGATGATGATACCTGAATGGTCGGAGCGGCCTAGAATAGATACTCTTACCGGATACTCTGTTTATTCCGCCGGCCGTGCTATGATGTGGCAAATCCGCTGTGTCAAAAAACAGTCATAATGCAATAAGCCCCAGCCAAAAGGAGCAGCCATGTCTTTACCCCGCGCCGTATTGAGCGGCACCGGCCTGTTTACCCCGCCGCACGCCATCAGCAATGAAGAGCTGGTGGCCACTTTCAATCAATATGTTGCTGCTTTCAATGCGCAGCATGCCGCCGAAATTTCAGACGGCCGCATCGAAGCGCTGGCCGAATCGAGCAGCGAGTTTATCGAAAAAGCCTCCGGCATCAAAAGCCGTTTCGTGCTCGACAAAGCCGGCATTCTGAACCCCGACATTATGCGCCCGCAATTTGCACGCCGCAGCAACGATGAATTGTCGTTACAGGCCGAAATCGGCGTGGCGGCGGCGCGGCAGGCGTTGGAAAACGCCGCTGTGGCTGCCGCCGATATCGATATGGTGCTGGTGGCCAATTCCAATATGCAGCGCGCCTATCCGGCGATGGCGGTGGAAATTCAGACGGCCTTAGGCTGCGGCGGCTTCGCATTCGATATGAATGTGGCCTGCTCGTCGGCCACGTTTGCGCTGCAAACCGCCGCTGATGCGGTGAAAAGCGGTTCGGCCACACGCGTCTTGATTGTGAACGCCGAAATCTGCTCGGCGCACATGAATTTCCGCGACCGCGACAGCCACTTTATTTTCGGTGATGCGGCAACGGCGATGGTGGTGGAGCGCGAAGACCTGGCTGCTGCGGGCAAGGGTTTTGAGATTGCGGGCACAAAATTGTGGACTCAGTTTTCCAACAATATCCGCAATAATTTCGGCTTTCTCAACCGTTGCGAAACCGATGCCGACCCGTTGGCCGCCGACAAATTGTTTGTGCAGCAGGGGCGCAAAGTGTTTAAAGAAGTGTGCCCGGCGGTGGGCGAACACATTGTGGCGCATCTGGCCGCGCATCAAATCGAGCCGCAGCAAGTGGCGCGTTTCTGGCTGCATCAGGCCAACCGCACCATGAACGAGCTCATCAGCCGCCGCGTGCTCGGCCGCGATGCTGCGCCGGAAGAAGCGCCGATGATTCTTGACCGCTATGCCAATACCAGCTCGGCAGGTTCGGTGATTGCCCTGCACCTGCATCAGGATAATCTGGCCGCCGGCAGCATCGGCGTGCTGTCGAGCTTCGGGGCGGGGTATTCTATTGGTTCGGTGGTATTGGTGAAGCGCTAGGGTGTCCTAGGGCGTCCGGACAATTCGATTTACGGGTGCTTTTTGCCCCTGAAAACGCATCTGCTGCGTTAAAAAGCCTCGCAAGATGCTCAATCTTGCTGCGTTTTTTTGCCTGGCATCTGCATTTTCAGGAACAAAAATCCCCTCATAAACAAATTGTCCGGACACCCTAGGCCAACCAATTATTGGTACTGTCTCCGCCCCGCTGCTTTGCTAGTTTGCTTTTGCGCATGGGCATAAGATTAAAGATGTTGATCAAAACAGGCCGTCTGAAACGTTAAAGTTTCAGACGGCCTTTCTGTATGCGGCAAAAATTACCGGGTTTGCCCGCCCAATGCCTGTGTCAGCCGGGCGGCCAGTTGTTGCAGGCTGCCGATCAGGTGGCGGCGGGCGGCTTCGTCGGCCTCTTGCTCAATCAGGCTGGCGGCCACACCGAAACGCGCCTGATTGTTGTGGTCGTACACGGCCACGCCGAAGCAATGCATGCCCAGCCGCAGTTGGCCGTTGTCGACGGCATAGCCTTGGCGGCGGATTTGAGCCAGCTCGTGCGCAAAATCGTGATGGTTTTGCACGCTGTTGTCGGTAAAGGGCGGCGGAAAATGGCTGATGATTTGTTTCACTTCCTCATCGCTCAAACCGCTGAGCATCATTTTGCCGGTGGCGGTAAACACGGCGGGCACCTGCATGCCGATGCGGAAGGTAAAGCCCAACGGCGCATTGCTGTTTTTGCACGCCAGATACACCACTTGGTCGCCGCTCAGGGTGGAAAGGGTGAGGGTGTAGGGTGCGAGCTCGGGAATGCGGGCAATGGCTTCATGAAATTCAGCCACCACGTCTTGTTGGGCGAGAAAGCCGTTGGCCCAATACATCACATGGGTGCCGAGGGCGAAATGGCGCTCGTCGGTTTTGCGCACCAGATCGGCTTCGAGCAGGCCGGCGAGCAGGCCGTGCACCGAGCTGCGGGGCAAATCGAGTATTTTGGCGATGTCGGCACCGCTCATCGGCGTGGCTTCGCGGGTGAGCAAATCGAGAATGCGCACGGCTTTATCGAGTGCGGGAATGGAAATAGATGATTTCATTAGGTTAAATTATTTTAATAAAATGGTTGACACCAAAGCAGCGGTGAATTTAATATTTGTTCAGTATTTTAAACATCTGTTCAGTATATTGAACGAGCGATATTCGGTAAACAGTGTTCATTTTACTGAATTCCGGTTGTGATACCCTAATTTTTCAGACGGCGTGCAGGCAGCTGCGGGTGTTTGCGCAACGTCTCCTTCCGGCACCGGGCGGTGTCATCTTGAAAAAGGAAAGAATAATGAACGATTTGATTGCAAGAATGCGTGATGCAATGCCCAACGGCGCCGGTGTGATGTGCGACTGGTTTGCCCAAAGCGCCGACAATGCCGTGATTAAAGCAACAGATGGCCGTGAGTTTATTGATTTTGCCGGCGGTATCGGCGTGTTGAATACCGGCCACCGTCATCCGAAAGTGATGGCGGCGGTGGCGGCACAGCTGGAAAAATTCACCCACACCGCGTTTCAGGTGGTGCCGTATCAGAGCTATATCGAGCTGGCCGAGCGCATCAACACGCTGGTGCCGATTGCCGGCAAGGTGAAAAGCCAGTTTTTCTCCAGCGGCGCCGAAGCGGTGGAAAATGCGGTGAAAATCGCCCGTTCGCACACCAAGCGCAACGGCGTGATTGCGTTTGGCGGCGCTTTTCACGGCCGCACCATGATGACGCTGGCGCTGACCGGCAAGGTGCTGCCTTATCAGGCCGACTTCGGCGCCATGCCGGCGGGTGTGTTTCATGCGCTGTATCCGGCGGCCACGCAAAACATCAGCGTGGCTGATGCAATCAAAAGCATCAAGCGCATTTTCAAAAGCGATATTGCCCCGCATGATGTGGCGGCAATGATTTTGGAGCCGGTGCAGGGCGAGGGTGGTTTTAACGTGGCGCCGCCCGAATTCATGCGTGCGATACGCGAGATTTGCGACGAATACGGCATTGTGATGATTGCCGACGAGGTGCAGGCGGGTTTTGGCCGCACCGGCAAGCTGTTTGCCATGCAACACTACGACGTGCAGCCCGACATCATGACCATGGCCAAAAGCATGGCCGGCGGCTTTGTGTTGAGCGGCGTGTCGGGCAAGGCCGATATTATGGATGCGCCGCGCAAAGGCGGCCTCGGCGGCACTTATGCGGGCAATCCCTTGGGTGTGGCGGCGGCGCTGGCGGTGCTGGATGTAATTGAAGAAGAAAAGCTGTTGCAGCGTTCGCAAGATTTGGGCGGCCGGCTCACCGCTTTTCTCAAGGGCTTGAATGCGCCGGAAATCACTGAAGTGCGCGGTTTGGGCTCGATGATTGCGGTGGAATTCGGCGATGATGAAAACCCGAATGCCGCCTTTGCCGCCAAAGTGCAGCAGATCGCCATGCAAAACAACCTGCTGCTGCTCACGTGCGGGGCACACGGCAATGTTATCCGCTTTCTCTATCCGCTCACGATTGAAGACGACACGTTTGCGCAAGGTTTGGCGGTGTTGGAACAGGCATTTGCCCAAGCGCGCTAGGGTGTCCGGACAATTTGTTTATGAGGGGATTTTTGTTCCTGGAAATGCAGATGCAAGGCAAAAAACGCAGCAAGATTGGACATCTTGCGAGGCTTTTTAACGCAGCAGATGCGTTTTCAGGGGCAAAATACACCCGTAAATCGAATTGTCCGGACACCCTAAAGCTGATTCAGACGGCCTCAAACGGCAGATGCGTTTTGCCTCTGCCCGTTTTACCCTTTTCAAGGAGCAGCAGCATGAAAACCATCGAACAATTATTAAACCATGCCGATGTATCGTTTGCCCCGCTTTCAGACGGCATCGAAGTGAAAAACCCCGCCACCGGCGACACCGTTGCTTATGTAAAAACCACTTCGGGCGAAGCCTTAAACACGCTGATTGAGCGTGCGGCGGCGGCGCAAAAACAATGGGCGGCAAAAACCGCGCTGGAGCGCGCCGATGCTTTGTGGCGCTGGTATCAAGCGCTCAAAGACAACAAAGAAAACCTCGCCCGCATCATGACCATGGAGCAGGGCAAAAGCTTAACCGAATCACGCGGCGAAATCGATTATGCCGCCAGCTTTATCCGCTGGTTTGCCGAAGAAGCACGCCGCATCGACGGCGACATTCTCACCAGCGTGAAACCGACGCAGAAAATGATGGTGATCAAGCAGCCCATCGGTGTAGCCGCTGCGATTACGCCGTGGAACTTCCCCGCCGCCATGATTACCCGCAAAGCCGCGCCGGCCTTGGCAGTGGGCTGCGCGATGCTGGTCAAGCCGGCCAGCCTCACGCCTCTGAGCGCTTATGCGCAGGCCGTGTTGGCTTATGAAGCGGGCATTCCCGAAGATTTGCTGGTGATTGTGAACGGCAGCGCGGCGGCCATCAGCGCGGTGTTTGCCGAAAATGAAACTGTGCGCAAAATCAGCTTCACCGGCTCAACCGAAGTGGGCGCGAAAATCTTTGCCGCCAGCGCCCCGCAAATCAAAAAGCTCAGCCTTGAATTGGGCGGCAATGCGCCCTTTATCGTGTTTGACGATGCTGATTTAGATAAAGCGGTGGAAGGCGCGTTGGCCAGCAAGTTCCGCAACAGTGGCCAAACCTGCGTGTGTAGCAACCGTGTGTATGTGCAGGCGGGTGTGTATGACGAGTTTTGCCGCCGCATCAGCGAAAAAGTGGCCGCATTCAAGCTCGGCAACGGCTTGGAAGAGGGCGTAAACCAAGGGCCGCTGATTGAAGAAAAAGCGGTAGAAAAAGTGGAGCAGCACATTGCCGATGCGCTGGAAAAAGGTGCGCTGTGCATAGCCGGCGGCAAACGCTCAAGTTTGGGCGGCACCTTTTTCGAGCCGACGGTATTGCGTGATGTAACCGCTGAGATGCTGGTGGCGCGTGATGAAACCTTCGGCCCGTTATGCCCGATGTTCAAGTTCGACAGCGAAGAAGAGGTGGTGGCCGCGGCCAACAACACCGAATTCGGCCTTGCGAGCTATTTTTATACCCGCGATACCGCCCGCCAATGGCGCGTGGCCGAAGCGTTGGAATACGGTATGGTGGGCATCAATACCGGCCTGATCAGTAACGAAGTCGCCCCGTTTGGCGGTGTGAAGCTAAGCGGCTTGGGGCGCGAAGGCAGCAAATACGGCGTGGATGAATATCTGGAGCTGAAATATTTGTGCCTGGAGTTGGGCTGAGTTTGGGTCGTCTTGGCTGCCGCCTGCATGGCGGCGGCTTCAGCCCGGCATGACGGGCGGCATGTGAAGGCCGTCTGAAAGCCTGTAGCCGAAATCCCCTTTTGATTGATGAATCAGTGTGTTGCAAATTTTGGCGCAACACGCCGGGGTTTTTGCACGCTGCGTTTTCAAAAACCCGGTTTCCACAGTTTGAAGCGGTGGCGGCAGTAAATAAGAATAAAGTTAAAACGGCCGTTTTTCAGACGGCCATTGAGGAGTGGTTGTATGTCTAATGTATTGAAAGCAGAAAAAATCACCTTTGCCGAAGGGGTGTTTATGATTGTGGGCACCAATATCGGCGCGGGCATTTTATCGGTGTCGTATGCGGCGCGTAAGGCCGGTTATCTGCCCTTGCTGTTTTGGCTGGTGGTGGTGGGCATCATCACCACGTTTACCATGCTGTATGTGGCCGAGGCCACGTTGCGCACCCAACAGCATGAGCAGCTCAGCGGCTTGGCCAAACGCTATGTGGGCGGCGTAGGCTCGTGGCTGATGTTTGCTTCGGTAACGGTTAACGCCTTGGGCGCGCTGATTGCCTATATGAGCGGCAGCGGCGATTTGATGCATTCGCTGTTCGGTATCGACAAGCGTTTGGGCAGTGTGCTGTTTTTTATTCCGGCCGCGCTGATTCTGATTTTGGGTTTGAAAGCGTTGGGGCGCAGCGAGAAGGTGATTACCTCGCTGATGATTGTGATGCTGGCGGTGTTGGTCGGCGCCACGATGTTGTTTCCGACCACTGATTTCAGCCATTTGCTGGAAGGCAATTGGGTGTATATGGTGCCGGTGTTTAATCTGGTGGTGTTTATTTATTGCGCCCAATATATCGTGCCGGAAATGGCGCGCGGCCTGTCGCATACGCCCCGAAAACTGCCGCGTGCCATTATCGCCGGCATGTTTACCACTTTTGTATTGATTGCGCTGGTGCCTTTGTCGGTGATTTCGCTCAACGGTTTGGAAAACGTCAGCCAGGTTGCCACCATCAGCTGGGGCCGGGCTTTGGGCAGTTGGGCGTTTTTTATGGCCAACGGTTTTGCGTTGTGCGCCATGCTCACTTCTTATTGGGGCATCGGCGGCAGCTTTTTGAGCAATATTGCCGACCGCTTCGCCCTGCCCATCGACACCAATCTCAAGGTGCGCTTGGCGGCGGTGGCTGTGGTGGTGGTGCCGCCGTTTGCGCTGGCTTACAGCGGCATGGTGGGCTTTGTGGATGCGCTGTATTTTGTGGGCGTGTTCAGCGGCGTGGTGTTGAGCATTGTGCCTTATCTGATTGTGCGCGGCGCACGGCTCAACGGCAATAAAGCGCCGGAATGGCAATGCCCGCTGTGGATGACCCATCCGTTGATTTATATCAGCATTTTCCTGCTCTACAGCTCGAGTGCCGTTTATGCGGTGTTGGCTAAGTTGGATTTGCTGCCTTCGGGCTGGTAGGCGCTGTAATACCCATTCACAAAAATAACCGAACGGCGTTGCTTTCGTCTGCACTCAAAGAGGCCGTCTGAAAATATTTTCAGACGGCCTCTTTGATAATAAAGGATTTTTTATTTGCTTGCTGGCTCGGCAATGTCAAACACCTGGCGCAGATAAGCGAGGAAAGTGTCGTTGTCGGTCATGGTTTTGCCGGGGCTGTCGGAAAGTTTGGCCACCGATTGGCCGTTGCATTCCACCAGTTTCAAAACAATGTTGAGTGTGGTGTGGCCCAAATCGTTGGTGAGGTTGGTGCCGATGCCGAAGCTGGTTTTGAAGCGGCTTTTGAAATATTGGTGCAAGCCCCATGATTTTTCGATATTGAGGCTGTCGCTGAAAGTGAGCATTTTGGTGCGGCTGTCGATTTTCAGCTTTTTATAGTGGCGCCAGGCTTTGTCGCCCCATTCGTAGGGGTCGCCGCTGTCGTGGCGCAAACCGTCGAAAAGCTTGGCGAAATAGAGGTCGAAATCGCGCAAAAAGGCATCCATGCCCACCACATCGGTGAGCGCGATGCCGAGGTCGCCGCGGTATTCGTGCACCCAGGCTTCGAGCGCGGCTTTTTGAAAATCACGCAGGCGCACATCCAGCGCCTGAAAGGCTTGCAGAAATTCGTGTGCCATGGTACCGATGGGGGTGATGCCGAGCTTTTTGGCCAGATAAACATTGCTGGTGCCGCGAAAAATATCGGGCACGGCCTGATGCAGAGTTTGAATCACATGCTCCTGCCAGGCCAGTGTGTAGCGGCGGCGGGTGCCGAAGTCGGAAATCAGAAAGGGCGGCTCGCGCGGATCTTGGCGGTTGTCGAGCTCTTCGAGCAGTGCCACTTTGGCATCCAGGCGGCGTTGGCCTTCGGCCAATACTTCCGGTGTTTCGAGGCGGCGGAAATACAGCTCATTCACAATCGCCAACACAAAAATCTCAAAAAACATCGCCTGAATAATCGGCCCTTCTACCTTGATGTTCAGACGGCCTGCTTCATCGGTAGATACTTTAATAAAACGTCGCTTGAGCTGGAAAAGCTCCAGATAATCCACAAAATCGCTTTTGATAAAACGCATGCTGCGCAGATAGGTAAGCTCGTCTTCGCGAAATTTCACTTCGCATAAAGCATCCAGCTCGCGCTCAAGCTCGTCTTTGATGTCGGCCAGCGGGTAAACGGTTTGATCGTTGTTGCGGCAGCGGAATTCATACACCCCATGCGCTTGCGGAAATTGGTGCAGCACCACTTGCAGCATAGTGAACTTGTATAAATCGGTGTCGAGCAGAGAATGGATGATGGGGGTATGCGACATGATGAGAATAATTCTTGTCGGTTGGCAATGAGCTATTAAACCATGTTTTCAGGGCTTTGCCTATGCATGGATGACGAAAAAATGACGGATAAAAGCCAAAGCAGGGCACAGGCAAATTCACGCAACCGGAAGCCGGCATCACGTGCAAACCTGCCGGCAATCCGTTTTACAACCGCTTGTGCGCAGCTGAAAAACGAACCGCCGCAAAGGCATCGGTTAAATACGCTGATCCATCTCCGCCGCAGGCATATCGGCGGCCTTGCCTGCCGGTTTGGCCGGCACGCCCACCACCGTGGTGTGCGCCGACACATCCGACACCACCACGCTGCCCGCACCCACTTTAGAGTATTCGCCGATGCGGATATTGCCCAAAATCGAAGCATTGGCGCCAATCATCACCCCATCGCCAACTTTCGGATGGCGGTCGCCGCTTTCCTTGCCCGAGCCGCCCAACGTTACCCCGTGCAGAATCGAAATATTGTCGCCCAGCGTGGCGGTTTCACCCACCACAAAACCAGTGGCGTGATCCAACATCAGGCCGCTGCCGAAGCGGGCAGCCGGATGGATATCGACACCAAATACTTCAGACGAGCGGTTTTGCAGAAAATAAGCCAGCGTTTTGCGGCCGTTGTTCCACAGCCAATGATTGATACGGTGCGCCTGAATGGCATGGAAACCTTTGAAATACAACAGCGGCAGCGAATATTCATCACAAGCCGGGTCGCGCTCGAAGCAGGCAAGCAAATCGCATTTAACCGCTTTGATAATACCGGCATCATCTGACAGCGCCTGCAAATACACTTCAAATAAAGCACGAGCATCCATAATCGGGCTGGAAAGTTTGCTCGATAAATGAAACGCCAGCACACGATCAAGCGAGTGGTGGCGCAACACCGTAAGGTGTAAAAAGCTGGCCAACATCGGTTCGGCAGCAGCAGCAGCTTCAGCCTCGCGGCGGATGGTTTGCCACAAATCGAAATCAGGCGAGCAGATATGGTTTTCAGTGGTCATGGTTGAGCCGTTGGAAATGTTGGAATCGTGTGCCTATATTACCGACAAACCACAGCTTTGTTCAATGCTTTTCACAGGCATGGCATACAACGCATTTCCCCAGCAAGTTTCCCCACTTTCGCCACCATGATTCAGAATGCGCGGCAATCAAGTTAGGGAGCCCTGATCATTCGGTTTACGGGCGTTTTTTAGCGCAAAAAAGACGATGATATATGAATGATCAGAACGCCCTATGCGAAGAGCGCCGGATTGCAGATAAACCGTGCTTTTGCAGAGGCTCGATAGTGTGAAAGTACCGAAAATGGATTGAGTAAAAAGTCTAAAAGCAAAGGTAAATTATGCTTTTTGATTGATGTCAAATAGCTAGCCATGCACGTTGTGGTAAAAATGCCAAAAATCACTAAAAATAAAAATATGTTTGTAATTTTAATAGACAAGCATAGTGGGTATGGTTAAAATTTATCGAAATTAATATTGTGGTAATTAATTATTATCTTAGCAAATATTTCAGTTGCAAAATTTACATTATTTAATTGTTTTATCAAAACATATTGTGTTTCTGTATGGTAATGATGAATTGCTTTTTGAAATTTTGATGAAGATTTTATTTGATTGAACAACGTTTGCTTACTGATCCGAAAAATAGAAAATAAACATGCAATTAAACTACGGCAGCTGGAATTTTTTGAAAAAATTACAGATATATTTTGCAGTTTGTGAAAATGTTTTCTTGACAAAACAATTACTTGCTAAAAATAATTTGCCTGCCTGCCTGCCTGCCTGCCTGCCTGCCTGCCTGCCTGCCTGCCTGCCTGCCTGCCTGCCTGCCTGCCTGCCTGCCTGCCTGCCTGCCTGCCTGCCTGCCTGCCTGCCTGCCTGCCTGCCTGCCTGCCTGCTATTCTCCGTAGATTCTGTAATGTAATAATCCAACAAAACAACCCTTTTTATTGCCGGCCGTTTCATTTTGTGAAATGGCGGCCTTTCTATTGCCGAAACCGGCATACAGGTTTTATCTGATACCCCGGTTGGGCTCAAACAAGCCGGATATCGGCTGAGATTTGTATGCACACTAAATATGATATTTTAAGGAGCTTTTTATGAATAAAATCTACAAAATTATTTGGAATAAAATTACAAACACTTGGGTGGTTACCTCAGAGTTGAGCAATGCACATGGAAAATCAACCGCCGGCAATGTTGTTACAAGTCAGCCGGTTGAAACGGCTGCTTTAAGTTTGATGTTCAGTCTGAAGGCTTCTGCAGTAGCCATTATTATGGCGCTGTTTAGTACCAATGCGGCAGCTTATGAAAGCTGGGGTACCGGCAGAACAGGCGCTACCGATATCATCATGGGCGGCGGCTCGGGGACGAGAGCAAGTGCAGCGGGAGATAATTCCACCATTATCGGTGCAAATGCAAAAGGCATTGCATCAAATGATAACCGTGCAGAGGGCGCAACCGCTGTCGGTTCCGGTGCACAAGCAACGGGTGGAGCAACAGCGTTAGGTTGGAATGCAAAGGTAGCCGGCACGACAGGCGGTGTGGCGTTGGGTGCAGATACCAGTGTTACCGGTTCAAATGCAATGGCGATGGGCTGGGCGGCTTCGGCAAGCGGTAATCGCGGGATTGCGATCGGTACCAGTTCAGGGGCGACGAACGCCACCGCATCTCAAGCTAATTCGGCAGATTCTATTGCGATCGGGACGGGGGCGGTTGCGGAAGCTGCGATATCCAATACTACAAATCAGGGCGCCAATATCTCAATTGGTAAAGATGCTTATTCCAGCAATTATGGTGCGGCGGCACAAATTATTGCCAATCGTAACGGTTCCGGCGGCGATATGGTTTTTCGTGGTCCGGATGGCGTGGGCACGACAACTCGAATTCAACCTTCCTCAGTGAGTATCGGTGAATATAGTGAGGCTTATTCAGGCTCAACTGCGGTGGGCTATAACAATATTGCCGGTACAAACGGCGCAACCGGCATGTCCGCTTTTGCTTTTGGTAACAGCAATGAGGCAACCAGCCCGTTTTCAATGGCAATGGGGTTAGGCAATAAATCAACCGGTGGTTCTTCTGTTGCCTTGGGTACGGTCAATACTGCATCGGGCGACACATCGATTGCTATCGGCCGCCAAGTCACCGCTTCCGGGAATTATTCAACCGCACTTGGGAATGTTGCCAGTGCAACCGGCAACAATGCCTTTGCCGTGGGGCATTCTTCCGAAGCGAGCGGATTGCGTTCCATTGCTATCGGTTCGACACTCTCACCAAACAATTCGTATAGCACCGGTACTGAAGCAAAAGGAACGGATGCGATTGCATTGGGTACTCAAGCTGTAGCGGTTCAAAAAGAAAGTATTGCTATCGGTAAGGATGTACGGGCAGACGGGCAGCAGTCTATTGCAATCGGTTCAACTAAATCCGATGGCGGAGGCCAAAATACACAAGCCTATACGAGTAATGCTATCGCAATTGGGGTAGGTGCGATAGCGGGTATCAACGGTGCGTCCGCTTCCAGCAATTCACAAAATACCGCCGTGGGCTACAATGCGAAAGCAACCGGACATCAATCGACCGCCATTGGTTCGGATACGCTTAGCTCAGGTAACTTCGCAACTGCACTGGGGATTGGTTCAGAAGCGACAGCAATGGGTGCAAGCGCCGTGGGTGGTGGTCAGGCTTCAGCGCAAGATGCGGTTGCGATTGGTGGATATTCACAAGCGACTGTTAATGACAGTATCGCATTAGGTTCGAGCAGCGTTGCCAACCGTGCCGCAGGACAAGCTGGTTTTAACACCGTAACCAACGCTTCCTCAACCAACACCAATTCAACATGGAAAGCGACAACAGCTGCGCTTTCTATTGGTTCAAATACCATTACCCGCCAAATCACCGGTGTTGCTGCCGGTTCGGCAGATACTGATGCCGTCAACGTAGCACAATTGAAAAATGCGCAAACGCATTACTATAGTGTGAACAGCGCCATTGCCACAGCTGGTTCTAATTACAACAACGATGGTGCCACAGGCGTGAATGCGTTGGCGGCAGGCGTGAGTGCCAGTGCAACGCAAAAAGATGCAGTAGCAGTCGGTGCCAATGCCAAAGGAACCGGAGAGTCATCCGTTGCGATAGGCGCTGCCCAGGCGAATAGTGCTCATGCGATTGCAATCGGTAATGCAGCCACGACAAGCAACAACGCAGATAGCGCTATTGCTATGGGGCATTTAGCCAAAGCAGAGAATAATTATTCGGTGGCGATCGGTAGCGGTGCTAAAGCGGGTGTTGCTAACGATACCCGTGTAACAGGAGCGGTGGCGATCGGTTCTTCTACCCAAGCGCTGGCTAATCAAGCCACGGCAATCGGTACGTATTCAAATGTATCGGGGCAGAATTCGGTTGCGGTCGGTGTGCAAAACACCGTGGCTCAGGCGAATACGGTTGCTGTCGGCAGCAACATTACCACCAGCCAAGCAAACAGCGTGGTATTGGGCAATGCCTCAACCGATCGTGCGGCGACCGCTGAAACCTCCGCAACAGTGGGCGGCGTGACTTACAACGGCTTTGCCGGCCAAGGAAAGGCGGCAAACGGCGTGGTAAGCGTGGGTACAGCCGGTAAAGAACGCCAAATCATCAACGTTGCCGCCGGCCAAATCAGCGCCAGCAGCACCGATGCAATCAACGGTAGCCAGCTGTATGCAGTGGCGAGCAAACCGATAACGTTTGCCGGCGACAGCGGCACGAATATCAACCGTAAATTGGGCGAAATCTTAAATATCAAGGGCGGTAATACCAGCACACTTACCGACAACAATATCGGCGTGGTTTCAGACGGCAGCGGCACATTAAATGTGAAATTGGCACAAAACCTGACCAATCTCAGCAGCATTGCGATTACAGGCGGCTCCACCATTAATTCAGACGGCATCAATATGAATGGGAACAAAATCACCAATGTCGGTACTGGCTCTGCACCGAATGATGCGGTGAACTACAGCCAACTGCAAACCATGGAAACCAAAGCCACAGCAGCGCAAAATACCGCCGATACGGCCAATATCACTGCCAATAATGCATTGAGTAATGCGGCAACAGCACAAACTGCCGCCAATAATGCGCAAACCACAGCCAACAGCAAACTCGGCAGCTTCACTGTAGGTGCAGATTCCGCTGCAACAGCGGCAGGTATTACTGTTGACAATAACAACACCCGTTTTGACGTGGTCGGTAAAGACGGCATTGCTACCAGCGTGAACGGCAATCAAATCAATGTGGCTTTAGATGAAACAACCAAAGCCAATATGGATAAAATCCCTGCTATTGAAAGCATGGCAAATCAAAATGCCACTGATATTGCTACCAATAAAGGCGATATTGCGAAAAATACTGTGGCGATTAATGACAATACCAGTAAGATTGCCGATAACACTACAGCGCTTGCAAAAAACACTGGAGATATTGCCACCAATACCACAGCGATTTCAGACAATACCACCGATATTCAAAAGTTAACTAGCGTCGTTGATGCCGGCACCTTTACTGTCAGTGCCAATGGCAACGCGGCCAAAGACCGCATTGCAAAAGATGAAAATATTGATTTTGTTAACGGCACCAACACAACCGCAAGCTATGACGCAGCCACTAACACGGTTAAATACAGTGTTGTGGATGCCCCGACCTTTACCGGCACAGTAACATCCAATACAGGTTTCACCACAGGCGGTGTCAGAATCACACCAAACGGTATTGATGCCGGCAGCAAGAAAATCACCAATGTGGCGAATGGTGCAGAGCCAAATGATGCGGTGAATTTTAGTCAGCTAAGTGCAGTTGAAACCAAGGCGGATAACGCACAAACTGCCGCAAATAATGCGCAAACCAAAGCTGAACAGGCAGATGCAGCCGCTGCTCAAGCGCAAGGTGCGGCAGATGCTGCCAATACCAGTGCCACAACCGCACTTGCCAATGCCGCAGCCGCGCAAACTGCTGCCGACAGCAAATTGACTTCATTTAAAGTGGGTGCAGACACCAACGGCACCAGCACAGAAACCGTTGAAATCAAAAACGGCAATGAGCGTTTCGATATTGTCGGTGTAAACGGCGGCAAAGTTGAAACCAAAGTAGACGGTAATAAAATCACGGTTGATTTGACTGAAGCCACCAAAACCAAAATCGACAATGCCGCCAGTACCGAACAGTTGAATGCGATAAGCACTAAATATTCAGACGGCAAAGCCACAACTGATTTGGAAATCGGCAAAGATGAAACGCTGACCCTAAAAGGCGGTGATAGCAATATCAACACAACGATTAATGCAACTGACAAAGCAATTGAGTTTGCGTTAAACAAAACGTTAACGGGTTTAACTGAAGTGCAAGCTGATAAATTTACAGCGGGTAATGTGGTTGTGTCTTCAGACGGCATCAATGCCGGCAGCAAGAAAATCACCAATGTGGCTGATGGCACAGAAGCAAACGATGCGGTGAATTTCAGCCAGTTGGAAACTGTGAAAACGGCTGCCGATGCTGCCGATGCCAATGCGACAAAAGCAAACGAAGCCGCCGCAGAAGCCAAAACAGCTGCCGATGCGAAATTGGAAAACTTTACTGTAGGCGCCGATCAAGCAGGCGCGGCAACAGGCATTGCCATCAGCAACGACAGTACCCGTTTTGACATCGTCGGCGCAGATGACGGCAAGGTAGAAACCAAAGTTGACGGCAACAAAATCACCGTTGATTTGACGGCAGACACCAAAGCCAAAATCGACAACGCCGCCAGCAACGCAGACTTAACCACGTTGGAAGGCAAACAACTGACCTTTAGCGGCGATGTGGGCAATGGTGTTGCACGCAAATTGGGCGAAACGCTGAAACTGAACGGCGGCGTCACCGACCCGACTAACGTCACCACCGGCAACATTTCCGTCAGCACCAACGATGCAGGCGACGGCTTGGATATCGAGCTGGCGAAAAACATCGAGCTGACCGAAGACGGCTCAATCAACTTCGGCGATAACGGCCTGATGATTAGTGATGACGGCGTGGGCTTTAATGACGGCAAAGATGGCTTTGATGCTACCGCCCCGCAAATCAGCCGCAGCGGTATTGATGCCGGCAACAAAGTTATCAGCAATGTTGCAGCCGGTGTCGCAGACACCGACGCAGTCAACAAGAAACAGCTGGACGACGTCAGCACCGCTATGGGCAACTTGACCACTAAATATTCAGACGGCAAAGCCACAACTGATTTAGAGATTGGCAAAGATGACAAACTGACCCTGAAAGGCGGCGATAGCAATATCACCACAACGATTAATGCAACTGACAAAGCAATTGAGTTTGCGTTGAACAAAACGTTGACGGGTTTAACCGAAGTGCAAGCTGATAAATTTACAGCGGGCGATGTCGTGATTTCGAAAGATAACGGCATCAACGCAGGCAGCAAGAAAATCACCAATGTGGCTGATGGTGCAGAAAACACTGATGCAGTGAATTTCGGCCAGTTGGATACCGTGAAAACGGCCGCTGATGCAGCACAAACAGCAGCCGATGCGAAACTGGCTAACGTATTGGTTGGCGTAGACACTGCGGGCGCCGATACAACTAACATGGTTACCCTCGATAAAGATGGCAACCGCTTGGATATCGTTGGCCAAAACGGCGTTGAAACCAAAGTAGACGGCAAGAAAATCACCGTTGGTTTGGATCAAGCAACCCAAGACCAACTGAAAAATGTTGAAAGTGCGGTTGGCGCTGTTGCAACCAAATATCAAGGCGATAAAGGCGAAGAAATCACCATTGCCAACGGCAAAGCGTTGAAGATTCAAGGCGCTGCCGATGATGCGGCCACAAAAGGCAACATTATCACCAATGCCGCCGGCGATACGCTTTCAATCGAAATGTCTAAAACCTTAAACGGCTTAACCAGCGTTGCCGCCGATACCTTTACCGCAGGTGATGTTGTGATTTCGAAAGATAACGGCATTAACGCCGGTAATAAGAAAATCACCAATGTGGCGAATGGCACAGAAGCAAATGATGCGGTGAATTTCAGCCAGTTGGAAACTGTGAAAACCGATGTAACTGCTGCCGCCGCTGCTGCCGATGCCAAAGCAGAAAAAGCGGACGAAGCCGCCAAAGAAGCCAAAACCACAGCTGATGCAAAATTGGAAAGCTTTACTGTAGGCGCTGATCAAGCAGGCACGGCTACAGGCATTGCCATCAGCAAAGACAGCACCCGTTTTGACATCGTCGGTGCAGATGACGGCAAGGTAGAAACCAAAGTTGACGGCAACAAAATCACCGTTGATTTGACGGCGGAGACCAAAGAGAAAATCGACAATGCCGCCAGCAACGCAGACTTAACCACGTTGGAAGGCAAACAACTGACCTTTAGCGGCGATGTGGGCAATGGTGTTGCACGCAAATTGGGCGAAACGCTGAAACTGAATGGCGGCGTCACCGACCCGGCTAATGTTACCACCGGCAATATTGCGGTCAGCACCAACGCAGCAGGCGACGGCTTGGATATTGAGTTGGCGAAAAATATCGAGCTGACTGAAGACGGTTCAATCAACTTTGGTTCAGACGGCCTGATGATTAGTGATGATGGTGTGGGTTTTGCTGCCGGCGATACATTCTCCAATGCAGCGCCATTGATTAGTAAAGACGGCATTAGCGCAGGCAACACCAAAATTACCAACGTTGCCGCCGGTGTTGCAGACACCGACGCAGTCAACAAGAAACAGCTGGACGACGTGAGCACCGCCATGGGCAACTTGACCACTGTTTATTCAGACGGCAAAGCGGATACCGATTTGGAAATCGGCAAGGGTGAAAAACTGACCCTGAAAGGCGGCGAGGATAACAATATCGTAGCCACCATTGATTCTGCCAATAAAGCGATTAACTTCACTTTGGCGAAAGAGCTGAAAGGCTTAACCAGCGTTGAAGCAGGCACATTTACTGCCGGCGGTGTCAGCATGTCTTCAGACGGCATCAATGCCGGCAGCAAGAAAATCACCAATGTGGCTGATGGCACAGAAGCAAACGATGCGGTGAATTTCGGTCAGTTGGAAACCGTGAAAACGGCTGCCGATGCTGCCGATGCCAATGCGACAAAAGCAAACGAAGCCGCCGCAGAAGCCAAAACAGCAGCTGATGAGAAACTGGCTAACGTATTGGTTGGCGTAGACACTAATAGTGCCGATACAACTAACATGGTTACGCTCAATAAAGACGGCAACCGCTTGGATATCGTCGGCCAAAACGGCGTTGAAACCAAAGTAGACGGCAAGAAAATCACCGTTGGTTTGGATCAGGCAACCCAAGACCAACTGAAAAATGTTGAAAGTGCGGTTGGCGCCGTTGCGACCAAATATCAAGGCGATAAAGGCGAAGAAATCACCATTGCCAACGGCAAAGCGTTGAAGATTCAAGGCGCTGCCGATGATGCGGCCACAAAAGGCAACATTATCACCAATGCCGCCGGCGATACGCTTTCAATCGAAATGTCTAAAACCTTAAACGGCTTAACCAGCGTTGCCGCCGATACCTTTACCGCAGGTGATGTTGTGATTTCGAAAGATAACGGCATTAACGCCGGTAATAAGAAAATCACCAATGTGGCGAATGGCACAGAAGCAAATGATGCGGTGAATTTCAGCCAGTTGGAAACTGTGAAAACCGATGTAACTGCTGCCGCCGCTGCTGCCGATGCCAAAGCAGAAAAAGCGGACGAAGCCGCGAAAGAAGCCAAAACCACAGCTGATGCAAAATTGGCTAATTTCACCGTGGGCGCCGATAAAGCAGGCGCTGCGGCAGGCATTGCCATCAGCAAAGACAGCACCCGTTTTGACATCGTCGGTGCAGATGACGGCAAGGTAGAAACCAAAGTTGACGGCAACAAAATCACCGTTGATTTGACGGCAGACACCAAAGCCAAAATCGACAATGCCGCCAGCACCGCAGACTTAACCACGTTGGAAGGCAAACAGCTGACCTTTAGCGGCGATGTGGGCGATGGTGTGGCACGTAAATTAGGCGAAACGCTGAAACTGAACGGCGGCGTCACCGACCCGACTAACGTCACCACCGGCAACATTTCCGTCAGCACCAACGCAGCAGGCGACGGCTTGGATATCGAGCTGGCGAAAAACATCGAGCTGACCGAAGACGGCTCAATCAACTTCGGCGATAACGGCGTGATGATTACCGATGACGGCGTGGGCTTTAATGACGGCAAAGATGGCTTTGATGCTACTGCACCGCAAATCAGCCGCAGCGGTATTGATGCCGGCAACACCAAAATCAGCAACGTTGCAGCCGGTGTTGCAGACACTGACGCAGTCAACAAGAAACAGCTGGACGAAGTCAGTACCGCCATGGGCAACTTGACCACTAAATATTCAGACGGCCAAGCCACAACTGATTTAGAGATTGGTAGCGGCGACAAACTGACCCTGAAAGGCGGCGATAGCAATATCGTAGCGGCTATTGATTCAGCCAACAAAGCGATTAACTTTACCTTAGCGAAAGATCTGAAAGGCTTGACTAGTGTTGCTGCCGATACCTTTACCGCAGGTGATGTGTCGATCAGCAAAGATAAGGGTATCAATGCGGGCGATAAACAAATTGCCAATGTAGCCAGTGGTTTAAATGGTACAGATTTGGCTGCTGCAGCGGGCGATATGCTGAAAAATGCCGCCAATATCGGCGACTTGCAAGCTGTGAATTCATCAGTGATTAAAGCGCAGGAAAGTGCAACGGAAGCCAAAACAGCCGCCGATGCAAAACTGGCAAGCTTTACCGTGGGCACAACCGGGGTTGACGGTGCGAAAGTAACCGTTGATAAAGACAACAGCCATTTTGATATTAAAGGTGAAAACGGTATTGCGACCGCTGTTGATGCTGAGGGTAAAAGCATCACCGTTAAGCTTGATGAGGCAACAAAAGCCAAAATCGACAATGCCGCAACCGCTGATTCCCTCAATGGCTTGAGCGTGGCATTTGAAGATGAAAACGGCAATAAAGTCAGCAATAAACTGAGTGACAATAAAGCCATTCAATTGAAAGGTGACGACAACATCAGCGTAACGGCAGATGCCGACAGCGGCGCTTTGCAGTTTGGGTTCAATAAAGACCTGACCATCGGTAAAGCGGCTGAAAACGGTCAAGCCGGCGAAGACGGCAAACTGGCGGTGAACGGTAAAGACGGCAGTGCGGTGGTGATTAACGGTGCCGACGGCTCTATCGGCCTGACCGGGCCGAAAGGTGACAATGGCGAGGCTGCGCCGACTACCAATATCGCCGTGAAAAACGGCGCCAAAGGTTTGGACGGCAAAGACGGTGAAACAGCAACCCGCATCACTTACACCAACGGCAAAGATGCTGAAGGCAACGACATCGTTGAAGAAGTGGCAACCTTGAATGACGGTTTGAAATTCAAAGGTGATAAAGGCGACGATATTGCCAAAAAATTGAATGAAACCTTAACCATTAAAGGGGGTGCGGCTGAAGGGGCTGAAATGAGCAGTAACAATATCCGTGTGGATAGTGAAGACGGCAACTTGGTGGTGAAACTGGCCAAAGAGTTGACGGATTTGAACAAGGCAACTTTCGGCACAAACGGCAATACCACCACCATCAGCGATAACGGCATCACGATTGCCAAACAAGGTGAAAACGGCGAAGACGGCAAAACCGTGAGCCTGACCGACAAAGGGCTGGACAACGGCGGCAATGTGTTGTCGAACGTGGGCAACGGTGTAAAAGACACCGATGCGGCCAATATCGCAAACGTGAAAGAGCTGGTTTCTAAAGCAACTGCCGACGGATTCAGCTTAGCCGATGACAATGGCGAAACGATTAAACAGTCTTTAGGTTCGACGATTGCTGTAAAAGGCGATGGCAAAAACATCAGCACCCAAGTGGTTAAAGATGCCGACGGAAAAGCTGAAGCCTTGCAAATTGCCTTTAACAACGACTTGACCATCGGTGAAAAAGCCGAAAACGGTGAAGCCGGTGAAGACGGCAAACTGGCGGTGAACGGCAAAGACGGCAGTGCGGTGACGCTGAACGGCAAAGACGGCACCATCGGCTTGAACGGGAAAGATGGACAAGGCACCACCATCGGTGTGAATACTGCCGGCGCCAAAGGTTTGAACGGTAAAGACGGTGAAACAGCAACCCGCATCACTTACACCAACGGCAAAGATGCTGACGGTAACGACATTGTCGAACAAGTGGCCACCCTGAACGACGGCTTGAAATTTGCCGGCAACAGCGGCGAAGCGGCGAAAAAGCTGAATGAAACCGTGAGCATTAAAGGCGCTGATGCCAACACCGATTCCAGCAAGTTTGATGCAGGCAAAAACCTGATGACGTCGGTTGAAGACGGCACCATGCGGATTGCCCTGGCGAAAGACTTGAGCGGCTTGAACAGCGCCACCTTTACCACCGACGGCGCCACGACCGTGATTAACGGCAAAGGCATCACCATCGGCGAAGGCGATAAGGTGGTGAGCCTGACCGATAAAGGCTTGGACAACGGCGGCAATGTGTTGTCGAACGTGGGCAAAGGTGAAAAAGACACCGATGCGGCCAATATCGCAAACGTGAAAGAGGCTGTTGATTCTGCGGTCGGCAGTATCACGGACAAAGGCTTTGGCGTGAAAACACAGGACGGTACGCAAACGGCGAAGCTGGGCGAAACCGTTGAGATTGTCGGTGCCGACAGCAACATCAGCACCAAAGTGGCCGATGGCAAAGTGCAAATCCAATTGGCGAAAGACATTGATTTGGGCAACGACGGCAGTTTGAGTGTGGGCGGTGTGAACGTGAAAGACGGCAAAATCAGCGGCGTGAAAGACGGTGATATTTCCGCTACGAGCAGTGATGTGGTTACAGGCAAGCAGCTTTATGCCGTGAACAATGCCACCATCACCAACCCCGACGGCACGACAACGGAGGTCAACATTAAAGATCAAGTGATCAACAATAATGTAGACAACAGCAACAGCAAATCGCAGTTCCTGACCTATAACACCAGCGGGCAGCAAACCACCGATCATCAGACGATTGCGCAAACCGTGCAAAGTATGAATACCGGCGGCGTGAAATATTTCCATACCAATAATACCGGTGCGGAAAAAGGCGATATCGGCGCAACCAACGATTCCAGCGCCGGCGGTGCCAACTCAACGGCTGTCGGGGTGAATGCGATTGTTGCCGACACCGGCACAAGTGCGGTCGCAGTCGGCCACAACACCAAAGCCAGCGGCGAATCTGCTGTAGCGATTGGCCACGGCTCGATTGCGGCAGGCAAACAGTCGCTGAGTATCGGTACGGGCAATAACGTTACCGGCAACCATTCCGGCGCAATCGGCGACCCGAATACGGTGAGCGGCAACGCCAGCTATGCATTGGGTAACAACAATACCGTCAGCACCGCTAATACGTTTGTGGTGGGTAACGATGTGACCGAAACGCTGGAAAACTCGGTGGTGTTGGGCAACAAATCGTCTGCCAAGCAAATCAACCGTGCAGATCACAACAACGGCAGCAGCTACACCTATCTGGGTGTGAATGACGAACAGGTTGCAGGTGTGGCCGATGTAGGCGGTGTAGTCAGCGTCGGCAGCGAAGGCAACACCCGTCAGATTCAAAACGTTGCCGCCGGCGTGGTTTCTGCAACCAGTACCGATGCGATTAACGGCAGCCAGCTGTACGACACGCACCGCGCTATCGACAACGTTGCGGTCGGGGTAAACCAGTTGAGTAACCGTGTGGAGAAATTGTCGCGCGATATCGACGGCGTGGGTGCGACAGCTGCTGCGATGGCCAGCTTGCCACAAGCAATCCAAGCCGGTGAAAGCATGGTGGCGATTGCCGGTGGTGCACACCGGGCGCAACGAGCCATCGCATTGGGGATTTCCAGTGTGTCGGATAACGGCAAGATGGTTTTCAAGCTGAATGCTTCACATAACAGCCGCGGCACGGTGAGCAGCGGTGTGGGCTTCGGCTATCGTTGGTAATCACTGCATCGTCATCTAAACCACACTTTGCCGGCTTAACGGTGAAGTGTGGTGCTTAAAATAAGGAATCATCAATATGAAACAAATAGCTAAATATGTACTGCCTTTTGCCGCTGCTCTGGTAGTGGCCGGTTGCGGCTTGAGCCATGTCAGCAAAGAGGGCACCACCGAGCATCCGGTTTGGCCTGAAATTCAGAAAGCCGGTGTGAATTTTAGCGGTTCCCAGCACGGCACTTGGCCTAATTGGGATAATGTGCGCCAAATTGAGGCGGGCATGAATAAGCAGCAATTGTATTATTTGATTGGCAAGCCGCACTTTAATGAAGGCTTCTTTAATGTACGGGAATGGGATTATGTATTTAATTACCGCCAAAATGGCGAACATAAAACTTGCCAGTTTAAGGTGTTGTTTGATAATCATATGAATGCCCAATCATTCTTTTGGAAACCTGCGGGATGCGATAACCGTTTTGAATTGTCTGCTGATCTTTTATTTGGTTTTGATGAAGCATCGCTGACGGAGGCAGGTAAGGAAAAATTAGACAGCATCATTAAAAGTTTGAAAACCCAAGATACGGGCAGGGTAAACATTGCCGGCTACACCGATCGTTTGGGATCTGATTTTTACAATCAGGCTTTATCACAAAAACGGGCGGATGCGGTAAAAGCTTATCTGATACAGCAAGGATTTGAAGCGGATTCGGTTGTGGCGGCAGGTTATGGTAAGGCTGATCAAGTAGCGGCTTGCGAGGCAGAGCAGGGCGAAATGTTGAAAGCATGTTTGCAACCTAACCGCCGGGTTGTTATTTCTGCAAGCCATGAATAATGATTTATTGAATGATTAAGCATGAAATTCTTATAGTTAAACCACTTAATCAACAATATAAAGCAACCCGATAACCCGGTTTGAGGCCGTCTGAAACAAATATTTCAGACGGCCTCAAACCGGGTTATACCCATTCACAAAAGCAAGCCGACCAGGTGGTTTATTGTTGCGAATGGGTTATCAGTTGTTTATGGTGCGGGAAACGGCAAAGATTTTGTTATTGCAAGCATTCAACCTGCCAGTTGCGGAAACAGGTTTTTTAGTCCGGCCACGATGATTTCTACCGATACTGCGGCCAGCAGCATGCCCATGATGCGGTTGAGAATGGTTAGGCCGGTTTCGCCCAATACTTTGCTGACGCGGGAGGCGGCCAGGAGTGTGGTATAGCAAATCAGGCTGATGATAAAGCCGGCAGCCAGAATAGATAAGATGTCCCAGTAGGTTTTTGCTGATGAGGCGTAAATAATCACGGTAGAAATACCGCCGGGGCCGATCATCATCGGAATGGCCAGCGGCACAACGGCTACGGCAGCAATGTTTTGGCTGGATTTGGGTTGCTGGATGGTGATTTCGTTGCTTTCTTCCGTGCCGACATCGGGCTTGGCGGGGTTGTCGTTGCCGCTCATCATCGAAATGGCAATCAGCAGCACCAAGATGCCGCCGCCCACTTGAAACGACCCCACGCTGATGCCCAAGAGTTTGAGCAGCCACCCGCCGCTGAGGGTAAACAGTGTGATGGCAATCAATACGGTGGCCGCGGCAATTTGGGCGATTTTCCGGCGCTCGCGGGTGCTGTGATTGCGGGTAAGGTCGAGATAAATCGACAGCGCGCTGAATGGATTGATCAGCACCATAAAGGCCAGAATAACTTTGCTGACTTCCAGTCCCATTTTGAAAATCCTTTTAGTGTCGACGCTGGTTGGCGATGCTCATCAAAAGTGCCAATACCACCATGATGGAGAGTGTGGCTGTGCCGCCGTAGCTGACGAGCGGCAGGGGCACGCCCACAACGGGTAAAATGCCGCTGACCATGCCCATATTGACAAAGGCATAGCAGAAAAAGGTCATCGTGAGCGCGCCGGCCAGGGTGCGGCTGTAGAGCGTGGGTGCTTTTGAGGCAATATACAGGCCGCGCGCCAAAATCAGCAGGTAAATCGCCAGCAGTAAAATATTGCCGATCAGGCCGAATTCTTCGCCGTAAACGGCAAAAATAAAATCGGTATGCGCTTCGGGAATATAGTCGAGATGGGTCTGCGTGCCGTTGAGCCAGCCTTTTCCCCATATGCCGCCCGAGCCGATGGCAATCATGGATTGGATGATATGGTAGCCGGCGCCCAACGGGTCTTTGGTGGGATCAAGCAGGGTGAGCACGCGGGTTTTCTGATAGTCGTGCATGCCGTAATGCCAAATCAGCGGCAGCGCGGCGGTAAAGCCGGCAATAGCGGCGAAAATCGCTTTCCAAGAGAGGCCGGCAAAGAAAATCACAAACAGGCCGGAAGCCATAATCAGGGTGGCGGTGCCCAGGTCGGGCTGCTTCAGAATCAGTGCGCCGGGTATGACAACCAATAAAATGCCCACCAGATAATGATACCAGCGCAACGACATTTCATATTTCTGAAAATACCAGGCCACCATCATCGGCAGCGCGATTTTCATGATTTCGGAAGGTTGGATACGGGCGAAGCCGAGATTCAGCCAGCGCTGCGAACCATTAACGGTGATGCCGAAAAAGTGCACGCCTATCAGCAGTATCACCCCGATTATATAGGCCGGCGGGGCAAAGTTTGATAAAACCTGCGGGCGCGTGCGGGCGATGAACCACAGCAAGATAAAGGCCAGCACGGTATGCAGGGTTTTGTTTTCAAGCTGGCTGATTTCTTGGCCGTCGGCAGAGTAGAGCAAAAACAGGCTCATAATATACACCGTGAGCATGGCATAAAACAGCCATGGATCCATCGGATTCCAGATGATGCGCTTGATTTTTTGCAGCAGTGTATCGTTATTGTCGAACATCAGCAGCTCCGGGTGAAACTTGGCGGGCAGCATCGTAGGCCGCCTGAAAGGCTGAAAGGGCGGGCATACTTTTGGTTGTGGGTTCGTTGCCGGCCAGCAGCGGGTTGTCGGTTGTGAGGGCGCCGGGTGTTGCCGTTTGGCTGTTGCCGGCAGCGCCTGCGTTCAGTTTCAGCAGATAATAATCACTCAGGCTTCTGGCCAGCGGTGCGGCATTGGCGCCCCAGCCGCCGTTTTCCAGAATCACGGCAATGGCGATTTTCGGTTTTTCCACCGGTGCAAAAGCAATAAACCAGGCATGGTCGCGGTGTTGTTCGGCCAATGCGGCGGCATTGTAACTCTGCCCCTGCTTGATTTGCACCACTTGTGCCGTGCCGGTTTTGCCGCCCATATTGTATGGCAGGCCGGCGCCGACACGCCAGGCTGTGCCGCCGGGGCGCAATACTTTGACCATGCCTTGTTTGACATACTCAAAATTGCTGTATTTGAAAGGGATATTGCGTGTGGGCTTGGGCTCGATTAAGGTGATTTGGCGGCGCTCGTGGTCGAGCAGCTCTTTAACCATGTGCGGTCGATATACCACGCCGTCGTTGGCCAACGAGGCGGTGGCATGTGCCATTTGCAGCGGCGTATAGGTGTTGTAACCTTGGCCGATACTCACCGACACCATTTCGGCGGGCTGCCATTCGCGTGCCGATGGATTTTTTGACTTGGCAAAACGTTTGGCTTTCCATTCTTTAGAAGGCAATACGCCGCGGTATTCGTTCGGCAAGTCAATGCCGGTTGGGCTGCCGAGGCCGAATTCAGCCAGATAAGGCGCGGTTTTGTCGATACCCAATTCGTAGCCGAGACGGTAAAAAAAGGTATCGGAAGAGACCTGAATGGCTTTGCTCAAATTGGCCGAACCATGACCGCTGCGCACCGAATCGCGGAATTGGTGGCGGCTGCCGGGAATGCTCCAGGCTCCAGGGGCGGGGATAACCGTGCTTTGGGTGATTTTTCCGCTTTCCAGCAAGGCCATGCCCATAAACGGCTTGAAGGTGGATCCGGGCGGATACAGGCCTTGTGTTACACGGTTAATCAGCGGGCGCTGCCAATCTTCGTTCAGGCCTTTCCAGGTTTCGGTGTCGATGCCGTCGATAAACAGATTGGGGTCGAACGAAGGCTTGGACACAAAAGCCAAGATGCCGCCGGTTTGCGGATCAATCGCCACCATGGCGCCGCGCCGGCCGCTCATCAGGCGGTCGGCTTCTTGTTGCAGGCGGATATCCATCGCCAGGCGCAGGGTTTGGCCGGTTTTGGCCGGCACGGTTTTGAGCACACGCACCACATTGCCGTACGCATCTTTTTCCACTTCTTGATAACCGGGCGAACCGTGCAGCTGGCGTTCGTAATAGCTTTCCAGCCCGGATTTGCCGATGTGGGTGCTGCCGCGGTAGAGTGAGGCCAGGTTTTCTTCATCCAGCTTTTTTTGGTCGCGGTCGCTGATGCGGCCGATATAACCTAAAAAGTGTGCGGTCAATTGGCCGTAAGGGTATTCGCGAAAGGTGCGGGCATTGATTTCAACGCCTCTGAAGCGGTAGAGCTGTGAAGCCAGGCGGGCGGCTTCATCCGGCGCCAGCTTGAGCTTGAGCGGGATTTTTTCATAAGAGCGGAATTCGGCGCGAAATTTTTTAAAACGGCGTAAATCTGCTTCGGTAATGTCTACATAGTTGCGTAAGGCCTCAATCGTATCGTCAATTTTGCCCTCAAGGTTGCTGGGCACGATTTCTAAAGAATAAGCAGGATAGTTGTGCGCCAACACCACGCCGTTGACATCAACCACTTCGCCGCGGGTGGGTGCGGTGGGAATCAGCGAGATGCGGTTGCTGGTGGCTTTGGCCACAAACTCATCATGCTTGATGACTTGCAGATAAATAAAACGTCCCAACAAAACCGCGAAGAAAATCACAATCAATACAAACGCAACCATCAGCCGCAGCCAAAAATCTTTTTGTTGGGCGGCCTGATCATGGGCGGTTTGTTTGTATTGACGGGGTGTTTTCATCAGCGTAAACGGCGGGAGTTCAGAATGGTGAGCATGATTTTACTCAACAGCGGCCACAACAGCGCGCCGATAAAGGGGGCGGTAAAGCCCAGCCAGCCTGAGAAGCGGTGGTCGTGCATCAGGCGCACCAGCATCAGAATTACTTGATTGCTCAACAGTGCACCTAAAACGGCTACGGCTTGAACACCGTAGTTGTATAAAATAATCTGGCGCTGTTGCTGCTGTACCAAAAAAGTAATCAGCATATAAGACAAAGCATGCTGGCCCAAGGGCGCAGCGGTGCCGATGTCTGCCAACAGGCCGATGATAAACGCCGTGCCCACGCCGATGCTTTGTGGGCGGTTGATCACCCAATAAAGCAATATCAGCGCAGTAAATTCAGGCAGCCAGAAAAACGATTCGGTCGGAAAAGGCATGAAATCCAGCAGCATGGCAAGCACGAAGCTGGATAAGATAAGGCTTTTCGGCACCCGGTTGTGGAAATCTTCAAAATCAGTCATGGGCGGGCCGCAGAAGGGTCGGTTTTCGGTGTGCCCAGTTGTGCCGGTGCGGGCTGTTGCGGCAGCGTCAGCACATATTTGCTGCTGCGGAAAGCGGCCAGCGGAGCCACAGAAACCCGATAATAAGGTGTGCCCTGCGCGCGCGCAGCCGCAGTAATGCGGGCAACGGGAATGCCGGCAGGGTAAATGCTGTCGAGGCCTGAAGTAAGCAAAATATCTTCGGGGCGCAAATCGGCGTCCACCGGAAAATAGCGCAGGTTAAGCGCACCGCCGCTGCCGTAAAGCAAGCTGCGCACGCCGGTGCGCGCCACCATAACCGGCACCACGGTTTGGCTGTTGGTAATCAGGGTTAATTCCGCACTAAACGGCTGCACTTGCGTGAGCTGGCCGATCAGGCCGTGTTGGTCAATAACGGCATCGCCTGTTTTCAGGCCGTTTCGGCTGCCTTTGTCGATAATCAGCTTGTCTGACAAGGGATCTTTACCATTGGAAATCACTTCGGCGCTGCCGCTGATGGCCAGACCGCTGTTTTGCAAAGCTTGCAGCGTTTTCAGCTCACTCAATTCACGTTGCAGCAGCCCGGTTTGCTGCATTTGGGTTTTCAGACGGCCGTTTTCTTCATGCAGACGGCGGTTTTCGGCCAGCAGTGATGATTGAGACTGCATAAAGCTGGCGGCGTAGGCATACAGCCGCACCGGTTGGTTGGCCAGCCATTGCAGCGGATAGAGTGCTGTCGCGGCATAGCCTTTGGCATATTGCACGGCCGAATAGCGGCTGTCGAGCATCATCAGGGCAATGCTGACAATCGAGAGGATAATCAGCTTGCTGACGGGTCTGATGCCCTTGCGTGCAAAATTTAAAGACTGTTCGGCCATAATCGTCAGGTGCGGTTGAACGGGAGGGAATGGAAAATATTACGGATTGACCACAAACACAGAATTGAGCTTGCCGATCATTTCCAAGGCTTTGCCCGAGCCACGGGCCACGCAGGTGAGCGGATCTTCGGCAATCATCACCGGCAGGCCGGTTTCTTCGGCCAGCAGGCGGTCGAGGCCTTTGAGCAAGGCGCCGCCGCCGGTGAGCACCAAACCGCGTTCGGCGATGTCGGCGCCCAATTCGGGCGGGGTTTGTTCCAGCGCGTTTTTAACCGATTGCACGATTTGGTTTAACGGCTCGGTGAGTGCTTCCAAAACTTCATTCGAGCTGATGGTAAACGAGCGCGGAATGCCTTCGGCCAGATTGCGGCCTTTGACTTCGATTTCTCTCACTTCCATTCCCGGGAAGGCGGAGCCGATGGATTTTTTAATTTCTTCGGCGGTGGCCTCGCCGATCAGCATGCCGTAGTTGCGGCGCACATAATTGATGATGCTGTCGTCAAATGCATCGCCGCCCACGCGGATAGAATGTGAATACACTACGCCACTTAAAGAAATCACGCCCACTTCGGTGGTGCCGCCGCCGATATCGACCACCATCGAGCCGGTGGCTTCTTCAATCGGCAGGCCGGCGCCGATGGCGGCGGCCATCGGCTCTTCAATCAGGTTGACGGTGGAAGCACCGGCTGCCAGCGCCGAGTCGCGGATGGCTTTGCGCTCTACCTGTGTAGAACCGCAGGGCACGCAGATGACAATGCGCGGCGCGGCGGCAAAGCGGCTGTTGTTTACTTTTTTGATGAATTGTTTCAACATTTTTTCAGTAACGTTGAAATCGGCAATCACGCCGTCTTTCATCGGGCGGATGGCTTGAATGCTGCCGGGGGTGCGGCCGAGCATTTTTTTGGCTTCGGTGCCGACGGCCAGAATCACGCTTTTGCCGTGTGCGGCATCGGTTTGCATGGCCACAACAGAAGGTTCGTCTAATACGATGCCTTTGTTGCGGATAAAAATCAGCGTGTTGGCAGTGCCCAAATCGATGGCGAGATCATTGGAAAAATAGCGGGTCAAAAAGCGAAACATGAAAACTTCCTAGTTGGTTCAACGACAGTCGTGCGGTAGATTAATCAATGGCAAAGCGAGCGGGCATGGCTTTCAGACGGCCTGGTCTGTGAATGGCCGGCATTGAAAAATCGCCATGCCGCGGTAAGGGTTTTCGGTTATAATTCTTCAATTAAACGCATGAACACGCAATGATACCCTAGATTAGGTGTTTTGCTAATCAAAAAATGAAGGATTTTTTATGGCACTGACGCTGAGCGATGTAGAAAAAATCGCCAAGCTTTCCCGCTTGAGTCTCACCGATGAAGAAAAAGCGCAAAATCTGCGTGAGTTGAACGATGTTTTTGTATTGGTTGAAAAAATGCAGACGGTTGATACTGAGGGCGTGGTGCCGATGGCGCACCCGCATGAAGTGGCGCTGCGCCTGCGCGCCGATGCCGTGACCGAAAGCGACCATACAGCCGAATATCAGGCCGTCGCGCCCGAAGTGCGCAACCGCTTGTATATTGTGCCGCAAGTCATCGAAGAATAAACTTTTCAGACGGCCTTTGTGAATTGAGGCCGTCTGAAACAACAATGCCGTCTGAAACGCAACAAGATAAAGCAGATAACATGACCTCATACACCTTGAAACAAGCCGGCGAATTGCTGCAAAGCAAACAGATTTCCGCCACCGAGCTGGCACAGGAATACTTGGCCGCAATTGATGCGGCAAACCCTGCCATCAATGCCTACATCACCCTTAATCCTGAAGCCACGCTGGCCGAAGCGCGGGCAGCCGATGCGCGCCTTGCTGCCGGAAATGCCGGTTTGCTCACCGGCGTGCCGATTGCCTATAAAGATATTTTCTGCCAAACCGGCTGGCGCAGCGCATGTTCGTCAAAAATGCTCGATAATTTTGTGTCGCCCTACACGGCTACGGTGGTGCAAAATCTCTTAAACGAAGGCATGGTAACGCTCGGCCGCGCCAATATGGACGAATTCGCGATGGGTTCGACCACTGAAACCTCGCATTTCGGCATCACCCGCAACCCTTGGCATCACGAACATGTGCCCGGCGGCTCTTCCGGCGGCTCGGCCGCTGTGGTGGCTGCGCGCTTGGCACCGGCCGCGCTGGGCAGCGACACCGGCGGCTCCATCCGCCAGCCCGCTTCACATTGCGGCATCACCGGCCTGAAACCCACTTACGGCGTGGTTTCCCGCTTCGGCATGGTGGCTTATGCCTCCAGTTTCGATCAGGCCGGGCCGATGGCGCAAACCGCCGAAGACTGCGCCCTGTTGCTGAACGCCATGGCAAGCTTCGATGAACGCGATTCCACCAGCCTTGAGCGCGAGGCGGAAGACTATACCCGTGCATTAAACCAGCCCTTGAAAGGCCTGAAAATCGGCTTGCCGAAAGAATATTTTGCCGCCAGCAACAGCGCCGACGTTCAGACGGCCTTGCAAAATGTGATTGATTTGCTGAAACGGCAAGGTGCGGAAATGATAGATGTGAGCCTGCCGCAAACCGAGTTGTCGATTCCCGCTTATTATGTGCTCGCCTCCGCTGAGGCCAGCACCAACCTGTCGCGCTACGACGGCGTGCGCTACGGCCACCGCGCCGCCCAATTCGGCGATTTGGACGAAATGTACAGCAACACCCGCGCCGAAGGTTTCGGCAGCGAAGTGAAGCGCCGCATCATGATGGGCACTTATGTACTCAGCCACGGCTATTACGATGCCTATTATTTGAAAGCACAAAAACTGCGCCGCCTGGTGGCCAATGATTTTCAGGCGGCCTTGCAAAATTGCGACCTGATACTCGGCCCTGTTGCGCCCACCGCCGCACCCAAGCTCGGCAGCGATATCCATGACCCGGTGCAAATGTATTTGAGCGACATTTACACCATCGCGCTCAACCTCGCCGGCCTGCCCGGCATGAGCCTGCCTGCGGGTTTCAGTGCAGATGGCCTGCCGATTGGGGTGCAGCTGATTGGCAACTATTTTGCTGAAGCGAAATTATTGGGTGCGGCACACCAGATTCAGCAGCACAGCGATTGGCACGCCCAAACGCCGGCTTGAGGCGCGATGGCTTTTCAGACGGCCTTTTCAGACGGCCTTGAGTATTTAAGAGGCCGTCTGAAAAAATATGCGTTGCCGCATCCGATGAGCGCGAGAACCTTATAGGAGTATTGTCATGAGCCAAATGTCGATTTCCAGCCGTTTTGTGTTGCCCGCTTTACTGGCGTTAAGCGCGGCGGCCTGTGCCGAAAACAGCGCCGACACCAACAAAACGGCAAGTGCGGTAACAGCATCAGCAGCAGTCGAAACGGCCGCGGCCATACAGGCGCATCCTGTCGACGCCGCCGAAAAATGGCAATGGCAAACCATGGCGCAAGGCTTGAATCATCCTTGGGGCTTAGCATTTTTGCCCGACGGCAGCTTTCTGATTACCGAGCGCAGCGGCACATTGCGCGTGGCAGATGCCGGCGGCCAACTGTCTGAACCGTTGGGCGGGTTGCCTGAAATCGATGTCGGCGGGCAGGGCGGCTTGCTCGATGTGGTGCCGGATACCGATTTTGCCCGCAGCCGCCGTGTTTATTTCTGCTTCAGCGAGCCGGGGCGCGGCGGCAACAGCACCGCATTGGCAGAGGGCGTTTTGGCGGCAGACAAACGCAGCCTGACCGAAGTGAAAACACTGTTTAGCCAGCAGCCGAAAGTTTCCAGCCGCAACCATTTCGGCTGCCGTATTGCGCTCACGTCCGAGCATATTTTCATGAGCATGGGCGACCGCTACAGCCGCCGTGAAGATGCGCAAAACCTGAATAACCATATCGGCAAAATCGTTTGCCTTAACCGCGACGGCAGCATCCCCGCCGATAACCCGTTTGTTAATCAAAGTGATGCACGCGGCGAAATCTGGAGCTACGGCCACCGCAATGTGCAAGGCCTAACCCTCGACAGCCGCGGCCGCTTGTGGGCAAACGAACATGGCGCTCAAGGCGGCGATGAAATAAATCGGATTGAAGCCGGTAAAAACTACGGCTGGCCAGTAATCAGTTATGGTAAGGATTACGGCGGCGGAAAAATCGGTGAAGGCAGCGCCAAAGCAGGCATGCAGCAGCCCTTGTATTATTGGGATCCCTCTATCGCACCCTCGGGCATGGCTTTTGTCGGCAAAAATCCCTACGGCAGCGATTGGAACGGCAACCTGCTGATCGGCGCTCTGAAATTCGGCTACCTCGCCCGCCTCATGCTTGAGGATGGCAAAGTGGTGCGTGAAGAAAAAATCGAAGTCGGCGAACGTGTGCGCGATGTGCGCCAGGCGAGCGACGGCACGATTTATATCCTAACCGACAGCAGCAACGGCAAATTGATGAAGCTGTTGCCGCGATAAACCTTCGATAAACCTTTCAGACGGCCTGAATATGCCAAGAGGCCGTCTGAAACCACAACCAACAAAACTTGTGTAAGAAAGACCTCAAATGACTTGGGAAACCGTAATCGGGCTGGAAATCCATGTCCAATTAAACACCAAATCTAAAATTTTCAGCGGCGCTTCAACCGCGTTCGGGGCGGAGCCGAATGCGCATGCCAGCGTGGTGGAATGTGCGCTGCCGGGGGTGTTGCCGGTGATGAACCGTGAAGTGGTGGAAAAAGCCATCAAGCTGGGTTTGGCGCTGGATGCCCGCATCAATCAGAAAAACGTGTTTGACCGCAAAAACTATTTCTATCCCGATCTGCCCAAAGGCTATCAAATCAGCCAGCTTGATCTGCCGATTGTGGCCGAGGGCAAGCTGGAAATCGTGGTGGGCGATGAGGTCAAAACCATCAATGTCACCCGTGCGCACATGGAAGAAGATGCGGGCAAGTCGGTGCATGAGGGTTTGAACGGCGCAACGGGCATCGATTTGAACCGCGCCGGCACGCCGCTGCTGGAAGTGGTGTCCGAGCCGGAAATGCGCTCTGCCGCCGAAGCGGTGGCTTATGCCAAAGCACTGCACGGTTTGGTAACGTGGCTGGATATTTGCGACGGCAACATGGCCGAAGGCTCGTTCCGCATTGATGCCAATGTGTCGGTGCGCCCCAAAGGGCAGGTTGAATTCGGCACCCGCCGCGAAATCAAAAACCTCAATTCATTCCGCTTTTTAGAGCAGGCGATTAATTATGAGGTGGATGCGCAGATTGAAATTATCGAAGACGGCGGCAAGGTGCAGCAAGCCACCATGCTGTTTGACCCTGATAAAGGCGAAACCCGCGTGATGCGCCTGAAAGAAGATGCGCACGACTACCGTTATTTCCCCGACCCCGATTTGCTGCCGGTGATGATTTCTGATGCGCAGATGCAAAAAGCGCGTCACGAAATGCCCGAATTGCCGTCTGAAATGGCCGCGCGTTTTGTGGCCGATTTCAGCGTGAGCGATTACGATGCCCGCCTGCTCACTGCCAGCCGCCATCAGGCCGAATTTTTTGAAGCTGCTGCGGCTCAAAGCAAGCAGGGCAAGCTGGTAGCCAACTGGGTGAATGGCGAATTGGCCGCCACGTTAAACAAAGAAGGTTTGGAGTTGGCGCAAAGCCCGATTCAAGCCGAACGCTTGGCCGGGCTGGTGGTAAAAATCGCCGACGGCACGTTGAGCAACAAATTGGCCAAACAAGTATTTGAAGCCATGTGGGCGGATGAAGCGGCAACAGCCGAGCAAATCATCGAGGCCAAAGGCTTGAAACAAATTACCGACACCGGTGCAATTGAAGCCATGATTGACGAAGTATTGGCCAACAATGCCAAAGCAGTCGAGCAATTTAAGGGCGGCAACGAAAAAGCGCTTAATGCGCTGGTCGGCCAGGTGATGAAAGCCAGCAAAGGCAAGGCCAATCCGGCGCAGGTGCAGGAATTGATGAAAGCCAAACTGGCTTAAGCAAAAGGCCGTCTGAAAAGCTTTCATGCCCATTCACAAAAATAACCTAACGGCGTTGGCGCTAACTTGTACTGACTTCGGCTCGCGGCCTTGTTGACTGGCTTTTGTGAACAGGCATCAGACGGCCTGACAAACCATTGGCGGCTGGGCTATAATTTCCGCCCGAATCATGGAAAACCGATATGAAAAAGATTTTGATGCTTATTGCCGTGCTCGGCCTTTCTGCCTGCGGTTTTCAACCCAAAGGCAGCAGCGGCACGTTCAGCACGCTGCCGTATCAGGCGTGGCATGTTGATGGCGGGCAATTGCAGCAGGCTTTGGAAAATGCTTTGCGCAATGCCGACGGCCGTCCGGTGGATGTGCCGCAGGCGCAAGCCACCATCACGGTGACCAATATTGAAACCCGCAAAGACATCTACACCATTACCCGTGCTGCCGAAATCAACGAGTTTCTGCTGATTTTGCGCGTAGAGGCACAAGCCAGCCGCAACGGCGTGCCCTTGGGCGCGCCGATGGTGGTGTTGGTACACCGCCCGATGGAATATGCCGACAGCGAAGTGTTGGGCAAGCAGGAAGAAGAAGCCACCATTTGGGCGGAAATGCGCACCGATGCCGCCGAGCAGATTGTGCGCCGTATGGCCTTTCTGAAAGCACGCTGATGGCGGCGATGGACATCGGGCAGTTGTCACCCGAATTGCCGTTGCAGCCTTTGTATGTGATACACGGCGAAGAAGATTTGCTGCGGCTGGAAGCGCTGGATACCCTGCGCGCCGCCGCCCGCCGGCAAGGCTATCTCAACCGCGAAGTGTATACCGCCGATGCGGCGAGCTTTGATTGGAACGAATTGTTGCAGGCTGCCGGCAGCATAGGCTTGTTTGCCGATTTAAAGTTGCTGGAAATCCACATTCCCAACGGTAAGCCCGGTAAAAACGGCGGCGATGCGCTGCAAACATTGGCCGGGCGTTTGCCTGAAGACACGGCTGTGATTGTGATGCTGCCCAAGCTTGAGCGCGCGCAAATGCAGGCCAAGTGGTTTACCGCACTGGCGCAACGCGCGGTGGTGTTGGAGGCTAAAGCGGTCAGCGGTGCGGCGTTACCACAGTGGATTCAGGGGCGTTTGCAACAGGCCGGTTTGGCAATCGAAGCTGATGCGCTGGCTTTGTTTGCCGAGCGGGTGGAAGGCAATCTGCTGGCCGCCAAGCAGGAAATCGACAAACTGGCGCTGCTGCATCCGCCCGGCCATTTGGTGGGTATGGATGATGCCGAAGCCGCCGTGGCCAATGTGGCGCGTTTTGATGTGTTTCAGTTGGCCGGCGCATGGATGAGCGGTGATGCTGCCCGCACCTCGCGCCTGCTGGAAGGCTTGGAAGCCGATGGTGAAGAGCCGGTGTTACTGTTGTGGGCGGTTGCCGAAGACATCCGCACCTTAATCCGCCTGACTGCCGCGCTCAAGCAGGGCCAGAGTATACAGGCCGTGCGCAACAGCCTGCGTTTGTGGGGCGACAAGCAAACATTGGCGCCGATGGCGGTCAAACGCATTTCCATCAGCCGCCTGTTAGCCGCTTTGCAAGATTGTGCCAAAATCGACCGCATGATTAAAGGCGCGCAAACGGGCAATGCCTGGGCAGAATTTAAACATATGGTCAGCGGTTTGGCCGTATAATAGCCGGTTTGTTTTGAATCAATAGTGAATATCTGCCCTTTATAAACGAATCGCCAACAAACCGTAAGACACCTTAAGCCGCAGCTGCCTGATGCTTTCAGACGGCCTGTATGATTCAACCGAAGGAACCCGAACATAATGGAAAATAAAACCAAAATCCGTTTAGCCGGCCTGATTATTCTGGCCACCGCCGTACTCAGCCTGATTCTTGTGCTGTTTACCGATTCATGGCCGCTTGCCATTGCCATTGCCGTGGTGATTATGGCCTCGGCAGCCGGCGGTTTTTATTGGTATTCGCGCCGCCAGCAACGCCAGTTTATCGAGCGCCTGAAAAAATTTGATATCGACCCCGAAAAAGGGCGCGTCAACGAAGCCAACTTGCGCCGTATGTATCACAGCGGCGGGCAGGCGCAAAAAGATGCGGTTACCATTATTTGCATGTCGCAAGAGTGTTCGGTGGCCGAGGCGCATGAAATGTTTAAAAAACGCCCCACCAAGCAAGAGCAGATGCAACAGATGCGTGATATGCAGAAAGGCATGCGCCCGCCGCGTATGCGCCGCTGATGGCGGTCAGGTTTGCCCGAGGCTGTCTGAGCAAGGTTCAGACGGCCTTTTTATTGGTTTCAGGCCGTCTGATATGTATCCCTAAAAATTCCTATAAATCATCTGACTGTATCGCCCTATTGTGTGGTGAGCTTGCCTTTTGCTTGTCGCCCGTATGATGCTTGAGTTGAGCGGCTATGTTGATGAATGGCGCATCTTAAACAGCGTTCCGAAAGAGTGGGTAACGGAGCCTGTTGCAGCCTTTTTATGGATTTATTCTGTTCATTCATCGCGTGCTTCAACCGATTCGACCGCTTGTATGTGATGCGGGATATGATGGCGGGGATAAGTTTGGTTTGATGTTCAGACGGCCTTTGTTTGATATTGTTTGATAAAGAGGCCGTCTGAAAGGGCATATCGTGCCGCTGTGGTTTTTGTTATAATTTGCGCTTTCAAGCCGCTTTTAAAACAGATGAAAACCGTAGAAAAAAACATGCTGGTGCTGCACAGTGCCGAGCAGATGTTTGAGCTGGTCGACCGGGTAGAGGATTATCCGAAGTTTTTGCCGTGGTACAGCAAAACCGAAATTATCGAGCGCAGCGGCAATGAGCTCAAGGCGCGGCTGTATATGGATTATATGCGCGTGCAACAGTCGTTTGCCACGCATAACCACAATATCCCCGGACGTGAAATCTGCATGGATTTGCTTGAGGGGCCGTTTAAAACTTTAAACGGCACCTGGAAATTTATTCCGCTGGGCGACGATGCCTGCAAAATCGAATTCAAGCTGCAATATGATTTTGCCGGCGGTATTTTGTCGGCGTTGATTTCACCGGTGTTCAGCCACCTTTCCGGCACCTTGGTAGATGCCTTTATCAAAGAGGCCGACCGCCGCTATGGTTAAAATCGAAGTGGTTTACGGCACGGCGCAAAAGCAGTTTTTGCAAACACTGCAAGTGGCCGCCGGCACCACCGCACGCGAGGCCGTGCGTTTAAGCCGGGTAAAAGAGGCTTTTCCCGAGGCCGATACTGATAACGCGCCTTTGGGTATTTTTGGTAAAGCGGTTAAAGACGATACGGTATTGCGTGACCGTGACCGTGTGGAAATTTACCGCCCGCTGTTAATCGATCCGAAAGAAGCGCGCAGGTTGCGGGCGAAAACCAAGCAGGAGCAGCAAGAAACCTAGGGTGTCCGGACAATTCATATATCATCTCTTTTTTGTGCTAAAAGTACATCTGCTGCGTTAAAAAGCCTCGCAAGATGCCCCATCTTGCTGCGTTTTTTGCCTGGCATCTGCATTTTCAGGAACAAAAATCCCTCATAAACAAATTGTTCGGACACCCTAGCAAAGGCCGTCTGAATGCCGTTCGCAAAACAACCTAACGGTGTTGGCTCGCCTGATTGGCTTACTTTTGTGAGTAGGGTATGCTGAGTAGGGTATGCAATGATATCCGGCGGCTTTAAAACCGCGAAAAACGCAGAGAAAATAATGTCAGCAATCAAATTAATTGTCGGCCTGGGCAATCCGGGCAAAGAATACGAGCAAACCCGCCACAATGCGGGCTTTTGGTTTTTAGACGAGCTGGCCTGGCAATGGCAGGCGGTGTTTAAAGAAGAAAAAAAATTCTTCGGCGAAGTGGCGCGGGCAGCACGTTCTGAAGGGGATGTATGGCTGCTGAAGCCGACCACGTTTATGAACCGCTCCGGTCAGGCCGTGGCTGCGCTGGCGCAGTTTTACAAAATCAAGCCCGAAGAAATTTTAGTGGTGCACGACGAGCTGGATATTGCCTGCGGCCGTATCAAGTTTAAACTTGGCGGCGGCAATGGCGGCCATAACGGTTTGAAAGACACGCAGGCACGCTTGGGCACGCCCGATTTTTACCGCCTGCGCCTGGGTATCGGCCATCCCGGCGAAAAAGCGCTGGTGGTGGGCTATGTGCTCAACAAGCCGAGTGCGGAAGATCGCCAAAAAATCGACGACAGCATCGCTAAAGCCTTGCAAGGCATGCCGAGGGTGATGGCGGGCGAATTTGAAGACGCTATGCGCGAAATGCACAGTAAATAATCACAGGAAAGGCCGTCTGAAGACATTAACAATGTTTCAGACGGCCTCAAACATATTATGCAAACCAACCATCCTCAAAAAGATTTGCTCGGCTCCGGCTGGATGATTATCGCTGCGCTGGCCTTCACACTGATGAACTTGTGGGTGAAAGAAGCGGCACAGCGCTTCGGTTTCGGGTCGGGCGAGCTGGTATTTTGGCGCATGGGCTTTGCCGCCCTGTTTCTCGGCATGATGGCCAAGATGCAGGGGAAACGTTTTGCAACGCCTCATTGGCGTGCGCATTTGAGCCGCAGCGTGTCGGGCACGCTGGGCATGTTTTGCATTTTTTATGCAGTGATGCATCTGCCGCTGGCCACCGGTGTGACGTTGGGCTATACCTCGTCGATTTTTCTGGCGGTGTTGTCAGTGCTGGTGTTGCGCGAACGGGTGTCGCTGTATACGCAGGCGGTGTTGGTGCTGGGTTTTACCGGTGTGGCGGTATTGTTGAATCCGTCGTTTCAAAGCGGCCAGGAATGGGCGGCGATGGTGGGTTTGTTTGGCGGTCTGCTCGCCGGCTGGGCGTATTTGCAGGTGCGGGAATTATCGCTCTTAGGCGAGCCCGGTTGGCGGGTAGTGTTTTATTTGTCGCTGGTGGGCATGGTGCTGTCGGCAGCATGGGCAACGCTCAACGGTTGGCATCCGCTCACGCGCCAGGCGCTGCCGTATCTGCTCGGCATCGGTGCCTCGGCGCTGGTGGCGCAATTGTGCATGACCCGCGCTTATAAGGTGGGTAATAAGTTTACGGTGGCTTCGCTGTCGTATCTGACGGTGGTGTTTTCATCGTTGGCGGGGCTGTGGCTTTTGGGCGATAAAATCAGTTGGCAAGAAGCGGGGGGAATGGGTATTATTGTGGCCAGCGGCATCTTAAGCAGTATCAATTTTTCGCGACTGCGTTTTTGGCGGCGCTAACGGTATCTAAGGTGTCCTGAACATTCGGTTATGAGGGGATTTTTGTTCCTGAAAATGCAGATGCAAGGCAAAAAATGCAGCAAGACTGCGCATCTTGAGAGGCTTTTTAACGCAGCAGATGCGTTTTCAGGGGCAAACACCCGTAAATCGAATGGTCAGGATGCCCTAGGACATTCGATAATAAAAAGGAGTGTATGATGATTTCAATCAGGGAGCAGGCTTACGGCTTGAATGTGGCGCTATATAATGAATTTACTTTGGAAGATTTCAATGAATTTGAAGAAGCGGCCTTAAAGTGCGCCAAAACCATCCGCCGCCCGGATATGCTGCTGGATTTGTCGCTGCTGAAAGATTTTACGCTTGATATGGCGGTGGAACAGCTCAAATTTATGCGCGAACATGAAGATGAATTCGGCCGCATTGCCATCGTGGTAGACGATGTATGGATCAAACTGGCTGCCCGGCTGTCGGGGCTGATTACGCAATCCCACCCGAAATATTTTGATGAAGTGGCCGAAGCGCAGGCATGGCTGTTGGGCGAGGCCGGCGAATAAGGCTGTTTGAATGTTGAGGCCGTCTGAATGTTGAGGCCGTCTGAAATTGAGGCCGTCTGAAATTGAGGCCGTCTGAAATTGAGGCCGTCTGAAATTGAGGCCGTCTGAAATTGAGGCCGTCTGAAATTGAGGCCGTCTGAAATTGAGGCCGTCTGAAATTGAGGCCGTCTGAAATTGAGGCCGTCTGAAATTGAGGCCGTCTGAAATTGAGGCCGTCTGAAATTGAGGCCGTCTGGAAAATAAAAAAGCGACTGCGTTTGCAGTCGCTTTTTTATTTTTCACGGGTAGGGCCGTCAGGCGCTTAATGGGTGCCGACTTTGATTTTCTGCCACAGATTGACCGTCAGTTTTTTCGCGTCATCGCCCATTTGCGGCATCACGAAACCATCCTGCATGTCTTGTTCGTTGGGGAAAATCGAGCGGGTGGCCACCAGCGCGGCATCCATTTTTTCACGTGCCGGCAGGCTGGCCGGTGCGAAAGTAACGAAATTGCCGTTTTTGGCGGCGACTTCGGGATCCAGCGTGTAGTTGATGTATTTGTGCGCGTTCAATACATTTTTCGCATCTGCCGGAATCAGCCATGATTCAATCCAGAAACCCATGCCTTTCGGGTTTAATACATCGATGCCGACATTGTTTTTCACTTCTTCCGAACGCGCTTTGGCCATGTTCAGGTCGCCGCCGTTGCCGGCTGCCAGGCAGACATCGCCGCGCGCCAGCTCATCGATAACCGAAGGGCTGAAGCGTTTGACATCGGGGCGGATGGCCTGCAAAACGTCGGCCGCGGCTTTAATGTCTTCGGGGTTGCTGCCTTTGGGGTCTTTGCCCAGATAGTTCAGCACAATCGGAAACATTTCGCTGGGCGTATCCCATAATGCGATGCCGCAGCCTTTGAGTTTGCTGGTGTATTCGGGTTTGAACAGTAAATCCCAGCCGTTTTCGGGCAACGCTCCGCCCAGCGCTTCTTTGCCTTTGGCGGTGATGGCCAGTGTGTTGACACCTGAGAAATAGGGCACGGCATATTCATTGCCCGGGTCGGCGCTTTGCATCATTTCCAAAAGTTTCGGATCGATGTTTTGGTAATTGGGGATTAAGTTTTTATGAATTTTCTGATACGCGCCGGCGTTGATTTGGCGCGGCAGAAAGGCAATGCCGGGCACTACCAAATCGTAGCCCGACTTGCCGGTAAGCACTTTGGCTTCCAGAGTTTCGTTGTTTTCATACAAATCGTAGGTCAGCTTCAAGTTGTTGGCTTTTTTGAAGTCTTCTACGGTGCTCTCATCGACATAGTTGGACCAGTTGTAAATGTTCAGCGTGTCGGTTACGGGCAGGCCGTCGGTGGCGGATGCCGCATCAGATGCGGTATCGGCTGCTTGAGGTTGGGGGGCGGGTTGCTGCGTTTCGCTTTGGCCGCCGCAGGCTGCCAGCGCCAGCGCGGTTAATACGCTCAGTGCGGTTTTTTTCATACGGGTCGTTTTCCTGATGAAAGGTTGGTGTGAGGAAGTTTGCCGCCCCTCTGCGATCCCGGCGGCAAGCTGCGTTATTGTAATAGAATGCCTGATAAAAATCAAAATGATATGGGTAGTTTGGCCGCCTTGGGGCAAAGTGGCGGACGGTATGGCCGCCGCCGGTGTCGTTTTCCGGTCGGTTTTATAAGTGTTGATAAGGATTTATCGTCAAAATGCTTGCATTGGCCAAACGAAGCCATTAGAATTACGCGTTTACGAAATTTGATTCTTATCAGGAGATAACCAATATGGCCAATAGCGCACAAGCCCGCAAACGTGCCCGCCAAGCAATTAAAAACCGTGCTCACAATGCCAGCCTGCGTACTGCTTTCCGCACTGCGGTTAAAAAAGTATTGAAGGCTGTTGAGGCCGGTGATAAAACCGCCGCCCAAGAAGTTTACCGTGAGTCTGTTAAAGTGATGGACCGCATTGCCGATAAAGGCGTATATCACAAAAACAAAGCGGCTCGTCATAAAAGCCGTTTGTCTGCCAAAATTAAAGCTCTGGCTTAATTTCTGCGGTTAAGCCGGATGGCGCAGGTGCCCTCAGAGATAAACGGAATGTTTGCTTCTCTGAGGGCATCGTTTATATGGGTGGCAATATGGATGATTTGAGGGCTGAGGCCGTCTGAAAACGGCTGTCGGTGTTGCTCTGGCCGTTTGAATTTAACCGTTTGAATTGCCTGCATGGTGGATAGAATGCTGAAAATAAAAGTGATGGCAGTAGCGGTGTTGGCAGGTTTGCCTGCTGCGGCTTGGCCGGCGGCAGACCCCGCTTTACAGTGTACATTGGTGCAAGACAGCGCCATGCGTTTGGCGTGTTTCGATAAGGTGTATGCGGCGCATTTCCCGCCGCAAAACCCGCCGCCGGTTGCAACAGGCGGCGCCAAGTCGGTTGATTTGGTGCGCACGATTGAAGCCAGCCGGGAAAATGATGAAACAGTTATTGTGTTCAGCGGCGAGCGGCCTACAGTAGAAAATACGGGGCCGACCCAGGCATTGCTGGATGCGGCCGATGCTTATACGCCGCTGAGCGTGATGTATGATCTCGACCAAAACGATCCGCGCGGTATTCTTTCGGTGCGTGAGCACCAGCCCATGTATCTGATGCCGGCCTGGTATAACAGCAGCCCTAACCGCCATCCGCATTCGCCCACACGCGGTACGGCCGATGATGCGGTGTCGAAGGAGCAAAAACGGCTGGAAGCCAAAATGCAGGTGTCGTTCAAAACCAAGCTGATGGAAGATTTGTTTAAAACCCGGGCCGACTTGTGGTTCGGATACACGCAAACATCCAATTGGCAGGTGTGGAATCAGGGCGAAGATTCAGCGCCGTTCCGCAACAACGATTACCAACCCGAAATTTTCATCACTCAGCCGGTAAAGGCCGATTTGCCCGGCGGCGGCAAACTGCGGGTGTTGGGAATGGGCTTTGTGCACCAATCCAACGGCCAGAGTCGCCCCTTGTCGCGTTCGTGGAACCGCGTATACGGTATGGCGGGTATGGAATGGGGCAAGTTAACCGTGATGCCGCGCCTTTGGGTGCGGGCATTTGAAGAAAGCGGCGAAAAAGACGACAATCCCGATATCAGCGATTATATGGGCTACGGCGATTTGAAAGTGCAATACCGCTTTAACGACAAGCAAACCTTGTCGACCACCGTGCGTTACAACCCGAAAACCGGCAAGGGCGCGCTTCAGGCAGGCTACACGTTTCCGCTTAAGGGCAGGCTCAAGGCTTATGTGCAGGGTTTCCACGGCTATGGCGACAGCCTGCTCGACTATAACCACAAGCAAAACGGTATCGGCATCGGCCTGATGTTTAATGATTGGGACGGCTTTTAAGGCGATTGTGAAAAACACTCGTTTCCCGCTATTTGAGCGCGTATAATATACCGTTTGAGCAGCGGTTCGACAGGATGGAATATGGCAAAAAATACAGCCGAAGGCGGCAAGATCGCCAAGGCATTGAAAAAATACCTGATTACGGGTGTTTTGGTGTGGCTGCCGATTGCCGTAACCGTATGGGTGATTACCTATATCATTTCCGCCTCAGACCAGCTGATTAATCTTCTGCCCGAGCATTGGCAGCCGAAATATTTTTGGGGCTTCAATATTCCCGGCCTTGGCGTGATTATGGCCGTGCTGGTATTGTTTGTTACCGGCCTGTTCGGCGCCAATGTGTTGGGCAAGCGCATTATTGATGCGTGGGATCGGCTGCTGGGGCGCATTCCGGTGGTCAAGTCGATTTATTCCAGTGTAAAAAAAGTATCTGAATCGCTGCTTTCCGATTCGCGCCAATCCTTTAAAACGCCGGTGCTGGTGCCGTTTCCGCAATCTGATATTTGGACGTTGGCATTTGTGTCGGGCAATATTCCTGCTGCCGTATATAAAGCGCTGGGCGAAACGGAATATGTGTCGGTATATGTGCCCACCACGCCCAACCCGACCGGCGGCTATTATATTATGGTCAGGCGCGGCGACATCCGTGAGCTGGATATGAGTGTGGACGATGCGCTCAAATATGTGATTTCGCTGGGCATGGTGCTGCCGGAAGAGCAGCGAAAAATGCAGGCGGAATTGTTTGAATCTTTGCCGTCTGAATCTTCGGCACCGCCTTCAGACGGCCTCCATCCAAAGTAACCGCAAAATTTATTTAAAAATACGAAAGACTTAAAGGGATATTTTTTATGCGTACCAATTATTGTGGCTTGATTAACGAGCAATATTTAGAGCAAACCGTTACCGTAAAAGGTTGGGTACACCGCCGCCGCGACCATGGCGGGGTGATTTTTATCGATCTGCGCGACCGTGAAGGCATTGTGCAGGTGGTGATTGACCCCGATACCCCTGAAGCTTTCGCCACTGCCGATTCGGCGCGCAACGAATTCGTATTGAGCATCAGCGGCCGCGTGCGCAACCGCCCTGAAGGCACCACCAACGATAAAATGATTTCCGGCAAAATCGAAATCCTGGCTAAAGAAATTGAGATTTTGAATGCTGCTGCTACGCCGCCGTTTCAAATTGATGATGAAAACATCAGTGAAAACGTGCGCCTGCAAAACCGTGTGATTGATTTGCGCCGTCCGGCGATGCAAAACAACCTGAAACTGCGCTATAAAGTAGCCATGGGTGTGCGCCGTTATCTTGACGAGCAGGGCTTTATCGACATCGAAACCCCGATGCTGACCCGATCTACGCCTGAAGGCGCGCGAGATTACCTTGTGCCCAGCCGCGTGCATCCGGGCGAATTTTTTGCTTTGCCGCAGTCGCCGCAGCTGTTCAAGCAATTGCTGATGGTGGCCGGTTTCGACCGTTATTATCAAATCACCAAATGCTTCCGCGATGAAGATTTGCGTGCCGACCGCCAGCCTGAATTTACCCAAATCGACTTGGAAACTTCGTTTTTGGATGAAGATGACATCATGAACATCACCGAAGGCATGGCCAAACAGGTGTTCAAAGATGCGCTGGGCGTGGATTTGGGCGATTTTCCGCGCATGCCGTTTGCCGAAGCCATGTTCTATTACGGCTCCGACAAGCCTGATTTGCGTGTGGATTTGAAATTCACCGAGCTCACCGAGCTGATGAAAACCGAAGAATTCAAAGTGTTCCGCGGTGCCGCTGATATGAAAGGCGGCCGTGTGGTGGCCTTGCGCGTGCCGAACGGTGCAAAACTGAGCCGCAAAGACATCGACGAATACACCAAATTTGTCGCCATTTACGGTGCTAAAGGCTTGGCCTATATTAAAGTGAACGATGTCAGCAATTTGAGCAACGGTGAAGACAGCGGCCTGCAATCGCCGATTGTGAAATTTCTGTCTGAAAACGCGTTGAAAGCAATCATTGCCCAAACCGGCGCACAAAATGGCGATATTATCTTTTTCGGCGCCGACAAAGCCAAAGTGGTTAACGAAGCCATCGGCGCTTTGCGCATCAAAATCGGACACGAGCACGGCGCGGCCAACGGTTACTTTACCGACGAATGGCGCCCGCTGTGGGTGGTGGATTTTCCGATGTTTGAATACGACGAAGAAAACGACCGCTACGCTGCCATGCACCATCCCTTTACGTCGCCGAAACCCGGCCATGAAGATCTGATGGACAGCGACCCTGAAAATTGTCTTGCCCGCGCTTATGATATGGTATTGAACGGTTGGGAAATCGGCGGCGGTTCTATCCGTATCCACCGTGCTGATGTGCAGGCCAAAGTGTTTGCTGCATTGAAAATCAGCCCGGAAGAGCAGCAAAACAAATTCGGCTTCCTGCTCGACAACCTCAAATTCGGCGCTCCCCCGCACGGCGGTTTGGCTTTCGGCCTCGACCGTTTGGTGACGCTGATGGCCGGTGCGGAATCGATCCGTGATGTGATTGCGTTCCCGAAAACCCAGCGTGCGCAAGATTTGCTGGTCGATGCGCCCAATCATGTGGACGACAAACAATTGCGCGAACTGGGCTTGCGTTTGCGCCAGAAAGCCGCGGAAAATAAAGAAGCATCATGATATTTGCCTGAATTAAAAATGGCCGTCTGAAACTCAAGCAGTTTCAGACGGCCATTTTTAATTCGATTGGATAACTTTGAGATGTGCCATAAGCGGGGTAATGCATACGGCGTATCTTTTGAGGCCGGCATGATAGCCGTTCAACTGAATCATTTTACAAAGCGGCAGCTTGGAAGCGGTGCCGGCGCGGGTTGATTGAGCGCGCCATGTTTGGGCAAAAGCAGCCCTCTTTGAGCGTAAAGAAGATGATGATATATGAAGGGGCAGGATGCCCTAGGGTGTCCGGACAATTTGTTTATGAGGGGATTTTTGTTTCTGAAAATGCAGATGCCAGGCAAAAAAACGCAGCAAGATTGGACATCTCGCGAGGCTTTTTAACGCAGCAGATGCGTTTTCAGGGGCAAAATATACCCGTAAATCGAATTGTCCGGACACCCTAGATGTGAAATAAATTGTAAACAGCCAATAAGGTGTGGTAAATGTCTGGAGGCCGTGAAGAGGCAGCATCAACAAAATTCAGGGCTTGTGATAAAGTAGCGCATGTTGCGCAGGCCGATTGGCGGTTTGCTGTTTGATGTGTTTGCCGACACATCTGATTGATTGATAAAACCCGAATATTTAAGGGGTGTTTTATGTTTGTTTGGAAAACCCGCGTCCGCCCGATGGTTTTGGCTTTGCTGCTGTTTTACACGGGCAATGTTTATGCGGCAACGGCTGATGCAGAAACCGCAACATTGCCCGAGGGCTGGAAAACCATCAGCAAGCCCGGCCGCTACAGTGATGAAGAGCGTGCATCAGAATATGCGCGCCGCAGTGTGATTGTCGAGCGTGCCAATGATGTGTTTACGTTGTTGGGCGGCGAGATGGCTTTGCAAAAAGGCGAAGCGGGTACGGCCTTGGCAACTTATATGGTGATGCTGGATCGCACCAAAGACCCTGAAGTGGCCGAACGCGCTATGGATATGGCAGTGTCGCTGCATGCTTACGGGCAGGCGGAGGCCATTTACCAGAAATGGCGCGAAATCGAGCCGGAGCCGGGCGAGGCGCAAAAACGTATGGCGTGGACGCGTGCGTTGGTATCCGGTGATACCGATTACACTGCCCGAAATTTGAATGCAGTGCTGGAGCATGCAAACGATGCCCAAGTGGGGCGTATGTTCTTGCTGTTATCGCAAATGGGCGTGCAGCAGCCGGATCTGGCGAAAGAGGTCGGGCGCGGGGTGCATAAAGCGGCGGCAAAATATCAGGAAATGCCGGAAGCAGCCATTGCTGATGTGATTTTTAGCGCCCAACGGGGCAAAGAAAAAGATGCGGTCAAGGCGCTGCAGAGGTTGGCGCGTTTGGATGCGGAAATTTTACCGCCCACCGAATTGACTTTGCGTTTGGTGGCACAGCGCCGCCCGGAGATGCTGAACCGTTTTTTTAATGAAACCAACACGCAAAATCTTTCTCCTGTTTGGCAGGAGCTTGAAATCAGCAGTCTGGTTGCTTCAGGGCAGATTGACCGCGCCTACAGCCGCCTGCAAGCTTTATTGGGGCAAAATCCCAATGCCGATTTATATATCCAGGCGGCGTTGCTGTCGGTGGCGCGTCAAGATGATTTGCAGGTGGTCAACGGTTATTTGGATAAAGCCTACACATATGGCACGCAAGAGCAGCAAAGCCGTGCCGCCGTTATTGGGGCTATGCGCAATGCAGATGCCAAGGCATTTGCACCGGCGCGAGCATGGACGGATAAAATCACCGCGGCAGATTATGTGTTTGATAAAGCCGTATTGCGTGCCTCAATAGATGCCGAACAGGGTAATTGGCGTGATGCGCTGGCTCAGGCCCGCCGCGCGCAACGGCTGCCGGAGCAGCAAGGACGCTTTTTCGGTGCTCAGGATTTGCAGCGGGTTTACCTGTTTGTGCTGGCCAAACACGACAACCCCAAGCAAGCTTTGGCCGAACTGGATGCGCTGGCTGCCGCTGCGGCCAAACAGCCGGACGGGCAAGCGCAATTGGCCGATATTCTCTACCAGCGGGCGATGGTGTATGCCGACAAACTGCAACAGCCGCAAAAAGCGATTGCCGATTTGCGCCGCTATCTGGAAATCAATCCCAATAACGCGGGCGGTATGAATGCCTTGGGCTATACTATGCTGCTGCTGCCGGCATTCGATATGGATGAAGCATTCGGATTGATTCAGGCGGCCTATCAGTTGGAACCTGAATCACCGGCGATTAACGACAGCATCGGTTGGGCATATTATCTCAAAGGCGATGCCGCCGCCGCTTTACCTTATCTGCAATATGCATTTGAAAAATATCCCGATGCCGAAGTGGCCGCACATTTGGGTGAGGTGTTGTGGCATTTGGGCGAGCAACGGCAGGCTGAGGCAGTATTTGCACAAGGTTTGCAAAGTGAAGGCAACGTCAATCTGCTCAAGCGCACCATGCAGCGTTTGGGTGCGAAGCCGGCGCCCGCGCGGAGCGTACAAAAATAAACAGGCCGTCTGAAAGCTTGTTTGAAATGTGAAGATAGTCATGATAATGCATTCAGACGGCCTTTAACTATATCAGGCCGTCTGAAAAACAAAGGAACCATCGTTGAAAGTCAAACCGATTTTTTCAAAATTATTGTTGGGCAGTGCCGTTGTTTTATTGGCTGCTTGTGCGCAAACGCGTTTGGCCGGCAGTGAAAGCTGGCAGCCGCAGGCCGATATGGCTGATTTTGCTGCCCAAGGGCGCTTGGCGGTTAAAATGAACGAAAAAGGCTCGTATGCTAATTTTGATTGGACTTATCAAAATAACGTACAAACCATTAATGTCAATACACCGCTGGGCAATACTTTGGGGCAGCTTTGTCAAGACCGTCGGGGGGTGCTGGCGGTAGACAGTAAAGGGCAGGTTTATCAGGCAGGCAGTGCCGAAGCCTTGAGCGAGCAGCTGTTGGGCTTTGCTTTGCCGGTGCAATATCTGAATGTGTGGGCAAACGGGCAGTGGGTGCGCAATGCGCCGCACCAAGTGCTGCCCGACGGCCGGTTGCAGCAGTTTGAGTGGACAATATCGCGCACGCTGAAGGCTGATGGTTCGCCGCGGATATTGCTGCTGGAAAGCCCGAAATTAAGTTTGAGGCTGGTATTCGACCAAATGGCGGCAACGGCTGTCGATACCGCTGCGCCCGAACAATGCGCAGCGCGCGGGTAAGCCGTTATGAATCCTGTTCCTACGCATGCGCAAGCCTTTGCTGCGCCAGCCAAACTTAATCTGGATTTGCGAATTACCGGGCGACGCAGTGACGGATACCATAATCTGGAAAGCATATTCTGCTTGATTAGTTTGTATGACACCGTTTATCTGGCGGTACGTGATGACGATAAAATTATACTGCACACGCCCACACAAGGCGTATTGCCCGAACAGGATTTAAGTTTTCGAGCAGCGACGGCTTTGCAGTCATACACCGGCGGTGCCAAGGGGGCAGATATTTGGCTGGAAAAACGAATTCCGATGGGCGGAGGGCTGGGCGGCGGCAGCTCCGATGCCGCAACAGTGCTGCTGGCACTGAATCATTTATGGCAATGCGGGCTGAGCCGGGAAACCCTGATGACCATCGGCTTGAAACTCGGTGCGGATGTGCCGTTTTTTATTTTCGGCAAAAATGCTTTTGCCCAAGGTGTGGGCGAGCAATTGCGCGAAATCGCCATACCGAAGCAATGGTATGTGGTGGTGAGGCCCCCGGTTCATGTCGCCACCAGCGTAATTTTTTCGCACGAGGGCTTGACGCGTGATTCCAAATCCAGCATAATGCCGACTTTCCAAACAGTACAGCCGTTTAGAAATGATATGCAGGCAGTGGTTTTGGAAGCGTATCCCGAAGTTTTGCAGGTCTATGAAAAGTTGAAGCAGTATGGCAGCCCGTTGATGACCGGTTCCGGCGCCTGTTTGTTTATCAGCTTTCAGATGCAAAAGGATGCGCAAGCGGTATACAGTCGGATTTCAAATGAATATAAAGCATATTGCGTAGAAGGCTTGGCCCGACACCCGTTGCTTGATATTTAAGGTTTGAAGTGTTGGGGAGTCGTCAAGCGGTTAAGACACTGGATTTTGATTCCAGCATGCGAAGGTTCGAATCCTTCCTCCCCAGCCAACCCTTTTTGGGGAGTCGTCAAGCGGTTAAGACACTGGATTTTGATTCCAGCATGCGAAGGTTCGAATCCTTCCTCCCCAGCCAAAATAAAAGCGTGTAAGTTCACTTGCACGCTTTTATTACGTTTTCACGACACTTTTTCCGATAAAAGCATTCAGGGCTTTTGATGATGGGGCAGAGTGCGTATAATGGCGGTTCCGATGCAAGTCTAGAGCTGAAGGAAGCGTGATGTTTTCTGAGCAAAACCAACCTACCAATCCAGGTGAAGAAGATATGGCAGCATATGATAGTTTGATGGTGTTTACCGGTAATGCCAACCCCGAGCTGGCGCAAAAAGTTGTGAAACATTTGGATATCAGGTTGGGCGATGCTTCCGTCAGCCAATTTTCAGACGGCGAAGTGGCCATTGAGCTGCTCGAAAATGTGCGCGGGCGTGATGTGTTTATTTTACAGCCAACTTGTGCGCCGACCAATGATAACCTGATGGAAATCCTGACCATGGCCGATGCGCTCAAACGCGCTTCAGCCGGTCGTATTACCGCTGCGATTCCTTATTTTGGTTATGCCCGCCAAGACCGTCGCCCGCGTTCGGTGCGCGTGCCGATTTCGGCCAAGCTCGTAGCCAATATGCTGTATTCAGCCGGTATTGACCGCGTGCTGACTGTGGATTTGCATGCCGACCAGATTCAGGGCTTTTTCGATATTCCGGTGGATAATATTTATGCCACCCCGATTTTGATTAACGATATCCAGCAGCAGCGTATCGAAAACCTGACGGTAGTCAGCCCTGATATCGGCGGCGTAGTGCGTGCACGGGCAGTGGCGAAAGTGTTGAATGTAGATTTGGCGATTATCGATAAACGCCGCCCCAAAGCCAATGTGGCCGAAGTCATGAATATTATCGGCGATGTACAAGATCGAACCTGCCTGATTGTCGACGATATGATTGATACTGCCAATACCTTGTGCAAGGCCGCCTCTGCTTTAAAAGCACGCGGGGCTTCCCGTGTGTTGGCTTATGCTACCCATCCTGTATTTTCAGGTGAAGCGGTTTCGCGCATTGCGTCATCTGATATTGACCAAGTGGTGGTGACCGACACCATTCCGTTGTCGGAGGCTGCCCGTAGTTGCGAACGCATCCGCCAGGTAACCATTGCCGGCTTGCTGGCTGAAACGGTGCGCCGTATCAGCAATGAAGAATCTGTCTCATATCTTTTCAATGAAGATGTGCTGACAAGCGGCAGTGTGTTTCTGCCGTAAAACCCAGTCGTCTTAAGCTGGTCGCGGCTGATGACGACACTTTTTATCTAATTGGAGTATTTTATTATGTCATACGAAATTCAAGCCACCGTTCGCGAAGCTCAGGGCACTGGTGCGAGCCGCCGCCTGCGTCGCGAAGGCCAAACCCCCGCCGTGCTTTATGGTGAGGATCAAAAACCGGTTGCTATCGCTGTAGACCACAAAACCGTGTACTACGCATTGGAAAAAGAAACTTTCCACACTGCCTTGATCAAACTCTCGCTCGACGGTAAAACCCAAGACGTGATTGTGCGCGATTTCCAAATGCACCCGTTCCGTCAAGAAGTTCAACATATTGATTTTCAAGTGGTAGATGCCGATAAGCCGTTGAAAATCCGCGTGCCTCTGCACATTGTGAATGCTGAATCTTCTCAGGCGGTAAAATTGCAAGGCGGCCGTGTGTCTATGTTGGCCACTACGGTTGAAGTACTTGCTCTGCCGAAGAATATTCCTGCCGTATTGGAATTGGATTGCGGCTCGGTTGTTGCCGGTGATATCTTGCACTTGTCTGATATTAAATTTCCCGAAGGCGTGGAAAGCGTTTCTCTGAAACGCAATACCAACTTGGCCGTTGCAACAGTAACCGGTAAAAAACGCTAATCGTCAGTAATTAAAATCTATATTGCGTGCAATATTCAGATGTAATAGAAATCCCACTGTAACCAGTGGGATTTCTATTTTGGTGCGAATGCTGATTCAATAAGCAGGCAAAGAGCCTGGTCAATTGATTTTTTTAACGGCTATATATTCATTAAAACGGCAAAGCGCTTGAAAATATAGTAATTAAAGTGATAGTGTGTTAATTAATACACTTTAAGCCGGTATTGCTACCTTTTGTCATGGATTTGCTGAAAAAAGGTAAAGAAAGTGTTATGCTAAATTAATTTTATAGCCTGTTTGCCGATTGATACAACAACGGCATGGCTTATACAAGATTTCCGGCAAAGCCACACTTAATAAATAATACTTAAATACTCACTTGTGAAAAATATGCGAAAGCCCTCATTCAATCCATGCGGTTTATTCAGAAGGTTATCAACCGTTTCAATCGTGTTTTTTCTGGGCACCCAACCGCTTTTGGCGCAAGAGCTTAAAGATATTTTAAAAAGCGCTCTGGTATCAGATCCATCGCTGCTTGAAGCCAGGGCCAATGAAAATTCAGCCAAAAGCACCACCAAAGCCACGCGGGCAGGGCATTACCCAGTGCTTACGCTTACCGGCACTCAAGTTGTTGCGCAAAAGCATAAATATGAAAGCAACGATATGGATGACGGCCTGGGGGTACGCGGCACGCTGAATCTCTACTCTTGGGGCGGTATCAGCGCCTCCGTGCGCCGCGACAAGCAAAAAGAAATCTACTATAAATACAAATATTTTGAAACTCAAGAGCAATTAGGCAGCGAAATCGGCAAGCTGTATATGACGGCGCTGCGGGCAAAGGAATCCTTGCAAGTTAATCTGCAAAGCTTGAACCGCCACAATCATTTGCTGAAAGATTTGGATGTGATTGTGAAATATGACGGCGGCCGCCGATCTGAGCTGATTGAAGCGCGGGCACGCCACTTGCAGGTTCAAACCACCATTTCCCAGCTGCGCCGAACCATGGAGCTGGCATTGAGCCGTTTGTCGAAATACACTTCCGTGCCGGTTAGTGCTGATGATTTGCAAGATCCTTTCCTCAGCGATTCTGCCGAATCGCTGGTGCGCCGGTTTAAAAGCAGCGACAACGGTTTGAACCCTTCTTATCTGGCTCAGCAGGCCGAGCGCGAAAGCGTCAATGCGGAGTTGGATGTTTCGAAAGCAGCGCGGATGCCGTCGGTTAATCTGGAAGGCAATGCCAGTAAAGACACCCGCGAGCTGTATGTCAATATGTCGTGGAATGTTTTGGATATCGCCGCCCGTCATAATGTGGATAAAAATGCGCAGGCACTGATTGCGGCTGATTCCAAGTCCGAGCAGATTCTACGCGAAGTAGCTGAAAAATCCCGTACTGCGCAAATCGATATGGCACAGAGCGAGCAGCGGGCCGATATTACGGCGCAGCATATTGTGGCGCAAAAAGAAGTGGTAAAAGCTTACGAGCTTCAGTTTAAAATTGCCCGCCGGACGCTGACCGATGTTTTGGGTGCCTATAACGAATTGGCCGGTATTGAGCAAGAACATGTTACCGCACGCAATGATTTTAGAGATGCGGCGTTGGATTATTTGACGGCGCAGTCTCAGATGGCCAACTGGGCGGGCGTCAGCCAGTAAATAAAACAACACATTACTTTATGATTGAACCATTATTATGAAATCTATTATCGAACACATTGCGTTGGCTACCCGGCTGCTGGGCGCGCCGGTTTCAGAGGCAGCACTTTCAGCGGAAGTGGTGCGGGATAAGAAACTCAACGTCAATTTTCACTCGCTTACCGAAGTATTGCGCAGCCACGGTTTTGAAAACACGCTGTCAAAACGCAGCCTGGAAGACATTCCCTCATTGGCCGTGCCGGTAGTGGTGATTCTGCACAATGAAGAGGCGGCCGTCATCACCAAAATAGAAGGTGCCGGCCGGGCGCGCAAATATCATATTCGCCAGGCCGACGGTTTGGCGCAAGAGTTGGATTATCAACAGTTATCGATATTGTATTTAGGCTATTGTTGGTTTATCAAACCCAAAATGGTCTCTGATGTGCGCTCTGATTTACCGGAATATGCTTTGCCCAAATCATGGTTTTGGAAAGTGATTTGGCGTTTCCGAAGCTATTATTACCAAGTGGTGCTGGCCACAGTCATCATCAATTTTCTGGCCTTGGTCAGCTCGCTGTATGTGATGAACGTTTATGACCGCGTAATTCCCAATCAGGCTTATGAAACACTTTGGGTATTGAGCATCGGCGTTGTGTTGGCGATTGCCTTCGAATTTGTCGCCAAACTCATTCGCGGGCATTTAACCGATATTGCCGGTAAAAAAGCCGACCTGATTATCAGCTCGGCGCTGTTCCGCCGAGTGATGGCGCTGCGTTTGGCCGACCGCCCGGCATCTGCCGGCTCATACGCCAATAACCTGCGCGAATTTGAATCGGTGCGCGAATTTATGACCAGCGCCAGCTTGCTCACTTTGGTGGATTTGCCGTTTTTGTTGCTCTTCATCACCGTGATCGGTATTGTCGGTGGTAAGCTGGCGTTGGTGCCGCTCACGATTATCCCCATTGTGTTGATTGTCGGCTTTTTGGTACAGCGACCGCTTTCCCGCCATATTAATGAATCGATGAAAGAATCATCTCAACGCTCGGGCTTGGCGGTGGAAGCCATTGAAGGCATCGAAACCCTGAAAACCAATAATGCCACCACCTGGGCGCAGCAACGCTGGGATGAATATACCGCCAAAACTTCAGCATCATCCATCAAAGTGCGGGATACCAGCAATTTTATGATTAACTTTGCAGTGGGTATGCAGCAGCTGAACACAGTAGGCCTGGTGTTGCTCGGCACTTATCTGATTCATGCCGAAAACCCGGCCGACCGCATTACCATGGGCGCTTTGATTGCAGCAGTGATTCTTTCCGGCCGCGCTTTGTCGCCGCTGGCTCAAGTAGCCGGCCTGGCCACCCGTTTTCAACAGGCAAAACTGGCCTTGGAAGGGGTAAACAATATTGTCGAGCGGCCGGTGGAGCGCAACCCCGAGCGCAAGTACATCACGTTGGATCATGTTCAGGGCGGTATCAACTTTGAAAATGTGTCGTTCAAATATCAGCAAGACAGTAATGCCGCCGTCAGCAGCTTGAAGCTGAGCATCCGCCCCGGAGAAAAAGTAGGCGTATTGGGGCGCATAGGCAGCGGCAAAAGTACCATGTTGAAATTGGCCGGTGGCCTTTATGATGCGGCAGAAGGCAATATTACGCTGGACGGTGTCGATATGCGCCAGCTTGATCCCAACTTTCTGCGCAACCAAGTGATGTTGCTCAGCCAATCGCCGCGCCTGTTTTTAGGCACTTTGCGGGAGAATATGGATTTGGCGCGCATCGACGGCTATTCGAGCGATCAAGATTTGCTGGTGGCGCTCAAGCGTTTCGGCTTGGATAAAATCATCCGCAACCATCCGCGCGGCCTCGATATGCCGCTGGGTGAAGACGGCTTGGGCTTGTCGGGCGGTCAAAAGCAAATTATCGCACTGGCACGCATGACTTTGCGTAACCCGCGGGTAGTGCTGCTTGACGAACCGACCACCGGGCTTGATCAGGCCACCGAACAAATGTCTTTACAGGCGCTGGCTCAATGGGGCAGAGATAAAACCATGGTATTGGTTACCCACCGCCCGCAAGTGCTGCAAATCGTCAACCGCATTATCGTGATGGATAACGGCAAAGTGGTGATGGACGGACCGCGAGACTTGGTATTGCAAAAATTGCTGCAAAATGAAAATAAAAGCCACAGCAGCGATGCCCCGCCGCCGGCCAATGCCGCCGCGGTTAATTAAAATCAGTCAACCCGATAAAAGCCGCTTTCAGACGGCCTCTAACCAAACCTTAACAAGGTATAAACCATTATGAGCAGTGAAAACAACGTCAAACCGAAAGACATGGCACTCATCAACGACCTGAATGCCGCATTGCAAAAAGAGAAACACAGCGGCCAATTTTGGGTGATTATCCTGTTTTTTGTCTTTTTAGTGGTTTTTGTGATATGGGCATACAACAGCCCGATTGAAGAAGTTACCCGCGGGCAGGGCAACGTTATTCCCAGCAGCCGCGAGCAAGTTGTGCAAAGCCTCGATCCCGGCATCATCACTGAAATGAAAGTGAGGGAAGGCGATATCGTTGAAAAAGACCAGATTCTGCTGAAGCTTGACGACACCCGAAGCTCCGCCGTATTGCGCGAAAGCGAAGCCAAAGTACACAACCTTGAAGCCATGGTGGCTCGCCTCAAAGCAGAGGCATACGGCAGCGAGCTGGCTTTCCCGAAAGGCATCAGCAACGAGTTGAAACAGCGCGAACATGCCGCCTTTGTTGCCCGTCGGCGCGCCGTTACCGAAGCCATCCACGGCCTCAGCATCAGCAAAGCCGCGTTGGATAAAGAAATCAGCATCACCGCCCCAATGGTGGCGCACGGCGTGGTTTCCGAAGTGGAGCTATTGCGTATGCAGCGCCAATCCAGCGACTTGGCCCTGCAAATGGCCGAGCGCCGCAACCGCTATATGGCCGATGCCAATAATGAGCTGGTGCAGGCCGAATCGGAGCTGGCTCAAGCCAAAGAAAACATGGCCATGCGCGCCGACCCGGTCGACCGCTCACTGATTCGCGCCCCCATGCGCGGTATTGTGAAAAATATCGAAATCAATACCGTAGGCGGCGTGGTCAACGTAGGGCAGGATATCCTCACCATCGTCCCCTTAGACGATAAATTGCTGGTGGAAGCCTATATCCGCCCGCAAGATGTTGCCTTTATGAGCCCAGGCCTGCCCGCAGTTGTGAAAATCAGCGCCTATGATTATGCCATTTACGGCGGACTCGACGGCAAAGTTACCCTGATCAGCCCCGATACCATGAGCAATAACAGCCAGCCGCGCACCAATGATTTGAAGCTCGACCCCAATCAGGTGTATTACCGCATTTTGGTGCAAACCGACAGCAACAGCCTGAAAGATAAAAACGGCCAAAACATGCCGATTATCCCCGGCATGGTGGCTACCGTTGATGTGAAAACCGGCGAGAAAACTGTATTCCAATACCTGATCAAACCGATTACCCGCATGAAACAAGCCTTGCGCGAACGTTAAACCGCACAAGCACAGAGAAACGGCATGTAAAAAACCCCGCAGCGAAGCTGCGGGGTTTTTTACATGCCGTCTGAAACATGCCGTCTGAAACATGCCGTCTGAAACATGCCGTCTGAAACATGCCGTCTGAAACATGCCGTCTGAAACATGCCGTCTGAAACATGCCGTCTGAAACATGCCGTCTGAAACATGCCGTCTGAAACATGCCGTCTGAAACATGCCGTCTGAAACATGCCGTCTGAAACATGCCGTCTGAAACATGCCGTCTGAAACATGCCGTCTGAAACATGCCGTCTGAAACATGCCGTCTGAAACATGCCGTCTGAAACATGCCGTCTGAAACATGCCGTCTGAAACATGCCGTCTGAAACATGCCGTCTGAAACATGCCGTCTGAAACATGCCGTCTGAAACATGCCGTCTGAAACATGCCGTCTGAAACATGCCGTCTGAAACATGCCGTCTGAAACATGCCGTCTGAAACATGCCGTCTGAAACATGCCGTCTGAAACATGCCGTCTGAAACATGCCGTCTGAAACATGCCGTCTGAAACATGCCGTCTGAAACATGCCGTCTGAAACATGCCGTCTGAGAATTATTTGAATAGTGTTATCAAAATGCCACAAATAATTGAAAAATCAATCATAAATTATTTTTATCGAAAATATTTAAAAATAGATTTTGTAAAAGTTAAATGGAAAAATTCAATAAAATAAAAATTTATATTGAGCGATAAGGGTATTTTAATAACTGCATTAGATTTCATAGATTTAGCGGGTTGTGTATTTTTATTGTAAAAGTTCCTAGAAAAAAATGATTAAATACATTTATTTATAGAGTATTTGCACTTATTGATTTTTATTGTTAAGGCATATTTTTAATATTCATATTGATTAAAGATAGTATTGGAAATAATTTCATATAAACCAAATTATATATAGTTACTATAAGGTGCGTTCTGTTAATGCTTGCCCATATGTGATGTATCAGGGGCAAACAAGTTTTTCAGGCGCCGATATTTGGTTTTGATGAAATCAACATTATGGGAGTTGGATAAACATGGCAGCAAAAATGAAAACTTTTGGGGTAATCGCTGTTTCACTGATCTTAAGTGCTTGCGCAGGCGCGCATCCCAAAGAAAAGTGGCACAACTTTAATGATCAGCCGATAGATAGCTGGGTTGGCGATAATGATGCAGGTTTGGTTTTTTACCGCGATCAATCCGGTGATTCTCATACCGCCGTTAACATTGTTATCAATGGCGAATATCAAACCTCCTTACAGCAAAACGGCTACTCCCAAGCAGTGGTTTGCGCCCAACCCCAACGTTTGGGCGCATTCGTTACAGGGCAGGGCAACAGTTCTGCCAATGAAGCCGCCCGTGGCAATTTCTACAATCTGCCGCGCGGCCAATTATCTTATTTTCGTGTCAGTGTAAACCAGGCCGGCCAAGCGCAGCTGATGGCTGTAGATAAAGCAACCGCCCAGGCGGAGCTGAAAAACAGCAAACATCAAGCCAACACCTTGTCGCGTGTCGACAAACAAAATACCTGTGCGCCCCGCAGCGCACCCCGTCAATACACATTAGGCGCATCAGCTTTGTTTCCATTCGACCGCTCGCAAGCCGCCGATATTATTCCCGACGGCCGCAAACAGATTGCCAATATCGCTGCGGATATCCGCGAATATCCTGTGGGCATTAAAAAAATTGAAGTGATCGGCCATACCGATCCCCAAGGCACTGAAGCCTACAATCAGCAGCTTTCCAAACAACGGGCAGATGCGGTCAAACAACTGCTGATGCAAAACGGTGTGTCTGCTTCATTGATTTATGCAGAAGGTAAGGGCGCCGCCGAACCGGTGGTCAGCCACTGTGCCAATCAAGCTACTGCTGCTCAAGTGCAAACATGTAATCAGCCCAACCGCCGGGTTGTGGTGAAACTTTATACCAACCAACAGCAATAAAATTAAACCAACACATTATTTCTGGAGATATTTATTATGTCGGATCACAAAATTACCTTAAAAATCAACAATGCCAAAGAAACATTGGATACCCTGCAATTTAATACCGCCGGCACCGGTGCTGTGCGCGTACAAGCGCAGGCCGATGTCAACTACGAATTAATTGACGAAGCCACAGGTTTCGGCCCGGAGAATATTACAGTTAAGCGCGTCGGCAAAGATTTGCAGATTACATTTGAAGGCTCAAACATAGATGAACCCGATTTAATTATCGAAAATTATTATGCCGAAGACGGTGTGTCCAACCTCGTAGTGGGGCAACACGAAAACGGTCATTTTTATCCCTATGTGCCTGAGAGCGGCCAAACAAATGAAGCAATCAGCTTATTGGCGGAAGAGGTTTTTGCCGGACAGGCATTGGGCGGAGAAGCAGTAGTTAATCCATTATGGGTATTTAACCCGATGTGGCTGTTGGCATTGCTGCCGATTGCCGCCATTGCTGCCGTTGCAGGCTCTTCAGGCAGCGATATGACAACTCCTCCCCCCCCCCCCCCCCGTCTCAGCCGGTGCGTACCACTCTAACTATCAGCGATGACGACAACGACGGCAAACCGACCGCCGCAGGCACTGCCGAACCCGGTTCGACCGTCACCGTTACCTGGCCGGACGGCAGCACCAGCACCACCGCTGCCGATGCAGAAGGCAAATACAGTGTCGAAGCCGACACCGTCCAACCCGAAGGCGAAGTGAGTGCGGTAGCGACCGACGTTAACGGCAATGAGGGTGATAAAACCACCGAAACCTATAGCGACAGCACTGCTCCGGCCGCACCGAGCATCAGCCTCAGCGATAACGACAACGACGGCAAACCGACCGCCGCAGGCACGGCCGAACCCGGTTCGACCGTCACCGTTACCTGGCCGGACGGCAGCACCAGCACCGCCGTTGCCGATGCAGAAGGCAAATACAGTGTCGAAGCCGACACCGTCCAACCCGAAGGCGAAGTGAGCGCGGTTGCAACCGACGTCAACGGCAATGAGGGCGAGAAAGCCACCGAAACCTATAGCGACGAAAGCGGCCCGGCCGCCCCGACAGTAAGTCTCAGCGATGACGACAACGACGGCAAACCGACCGCCGTCGGCACGGCCGAACCCGGTTCGACCGTTACCGTTACCTGGCCGGACGGCAGCACCGGCACCGCCGTTGCCGATACAGAGGGCAAATACAGTGTCGAAGCCGATGCCGTTCAACCCGAAGGCGAAGTGAGCGCGGTTGCAACCGACGTCAACGGCAATGAGGGCGAGAAAGCCACCGAAACCTATAGTGAAAGCACCGCTCCGGCCGTAGCCATTACCGGCATTACCGAGGATACCGACGGCAGCATCAGCGTATCCGGCACCGCCGAACCCGGCAGCACCGTGGTATTGACCGACACAGACGGCAAAGAGATCGGCAGTGCAGTAGTCGGTTCAGACGGCAGCTGGAGTATCGACAGCGAAGGTACGGTACCGGCCGGCGACATCAAAGCCACCGCTACCGATGTGAACGGTCAGGAAGGCAGCGCCACCGAAACCTATGCCGACGAAACCGCTCCGGCCGTAGCCATTACCGGCATTACCGAGGATACCGACGGCAGCATCAGCGTATCCGGCACCGCCGAGCCGGGCAGTACCGTGGTATTGACCGACAAAGACGGTCAAACCATCGGCAGCGCAGTAGTCGGTTCAGACGGCAACTGGAGTATCGACAGCGAAGGTACGGTACCGGCCGGCGAACTGACCGCCACCGCTACCGATGTGAACGGTCAGGAAGGCAGCGCCACCAAAACTTATGCCGACGAAACCGCTCCGGCCGTAGCCATTGACGATGTGGCTGAAAAACCCGACGGCAGCATCAGCGTATCCGGCACCGCCGAGCCGGGCAGTACCGTGGTATTGACTGACAAAGACGGTCAAACCATCGGCAGTGCAGTAGTCGGTTCAGACGGCAACTGGAGCATCGACAGCGAAGGTACGGTACCGGCCGGCGACATCAAAGCCACCGCTACCGATGTGAACGGTCAGGAAGGCAGCGCCACCGAAACCTATGCCGACGAAACCGCTCCGGCCGTAGCCATTACCGGCATTACCGAGAAAGACGACGGCAGCATCAGCGTATCCGGCACCGCCGAAGCCGGCAGCACCGTGGTATTGACCGACAAAGACGGCACAGAAATCGGCAGCGCAGTAGTCGGTTCAGACGGCAACTGGAGCATCGACAGCGAAGGTACGGTAGCGGCCGGCGAACTGACCGCCACCGCCACCGATGCAAACGGTCAGGAAGGCAGCGCCACCGAAACCTATGCCGACGAAACCGCTCCGGCCGTAGCCATTACCGGCATTACCGAGGATACCGACGGCAGCATCAGCGTATCCGGCACCGCCGAGCCGGGCAGTACCGTGGTATTGACCGACACAGACGGTCAAACCATCGGCAGCGCAGTAGTCGGTTCAGACGGCAACTGGAGTATCGACAGCGAAGGTACGGTAGCGGCCGGCGACATCAAAGCCACCGCCACCGATGTGAACGGTCAGGAAGGTACTGCCACCGAAACCTATAACGACAGCACCGCTCCGGCCGTAGCCATTGACGATGTGGCTGAAAAACCCGACGGCAGCATCAGCGTATCCGGCACCGCCGAACCCGGCAGCACCGTGGTATTGACCGACAAAGACGGCACAGAGATCGGCAGCGCAGTAGTCGGTTCAGACGGCAACTGGAGCATTGACAGCGAAGGTACGGTAGCGGCCGGTGACATCAAAGCCACCGCCACCGATGTAAACGGTCAGGAAGGCAGCGCCACCGAAACCTATACCGACAGCACCGCTCCGGCCGTAGCCATTACCGGCATTACCGAGAAAGACGACGGCAGCATCAGCGTATCCGGTACCGCCGAACCCGGCAGCACCGTGGTATTGACCGACAAAGACGGCACAGAGATCGGCAGCGCAGTAGTCGGTTCAGACGGCAACTGGAGTATCGACAGCGAAGGTACGGTAGCGGCCGGCGAACTGACCGCCACCGCCACCGATGTGAACGGTCAGGAAGGCAGCGCCACCGAAACCTATGCCGACGAAACCGCTCCGGCCGTAGCCATTACCGGCATTACCGAGAAAGACGACGGCAGCATCAGCGTATCCGGTACCGCCGAACCCGGCAGCACCGTGGTATTGACCGACACAGACGGTCAAACCATCGGCAGTGTTGTGGTTGGTGAGGACGGCAACTGGAGTATCGGCAGCGAAGGTACGGTAGCGGCCGGCGACATCAAAGCCACCGCTACCGATGTAAACGGTCAGGAAGGCAGCGCCACCGAAACCTATGCCGACGAAACCGCTCCGGCCGTAGCCATTACCGGCATTACCGAGAAAGACGACGGCAGCATCAGCGTATCCGGCACCGCCGAACCCGGCAGCACCGTGGTATTGACCGACAAAGACGGCAAAGCCATCGGCAGTGCAGTAGTCGGTTCAGACGGCAACTGGAGCATCGACAGCGAAGGTACGGTACCGGCCGGCGACATCAAAGCCACCGCCACCGATGTGAACGGTCAGGAAGGCAGCGCCACCGAAACCTATGCCGACGAAACCGCTCCGGCCGTAGCCATTACCGGCATTACCGAGAAAGACGACGGCAGCATCAGCGTATCCGGTACCGCCGAACCCGGCAGCACCGTGGTATTGACCGACACAGACGGTCAAACCATCGGCAGCGTTGTGGTCGGTTCAGACGGCAACTGGAGTATCGACAGCGAAGGTACGGTAGCGGCCGGCGAACTGACCGCCACCGCTACCGATGTAAATGGTCAGGAAGGCAGCGCCACCGAAACCTATACCGACGAAACCGCTCCGGCCGTAGCCATTACCGGCATTACCGAGGATACCGACGGCAGCATCAGCGTATCCGGCACCGCCGAACCCGGCAGCACCGTGGTATTGACCGACACAGACGGTCAAACCATCGGCAGCGTTGTGGTTGGTGAGGACGGCAGCTGGAGTATTGACAGCGAAGGTACGGTACCGGCCGGCGACATCAAAGCCACCGCCACCGATGTGAACGGTCAAACGGCTGATGATTCAATACTCTATGTGGATACTGTGCCGCCCAAACCCGGCGAGCTTGTACTCACTGAGTATGAGGATAGCGGTGTTGATGGAGATGCCATCAGTACAGATAACACCTTTGTATTGGGTGTTACCGGAAACGAAACAGGCAGTCAGGTAACCTATCAAATCAAACAGGGCGATGTTTGGGTGGATTTGAGCAGCGGAGTGCGAGATGCTGTGCCTGACGGTGTGTATGAATATCGTGCCAAGGTTGCCGATGCTTCTGATAATGTTGCTTACACTGAGGTGAAAAAAGTGATTGTGGATACCACGACACCTGAGCCGATGGTATATATGGATGTGAGCAGCAATGATTATCTTGGTGATTTGTTTATCGAACCGGGCAGAATTTCTGATGATGCGCGTGAAACTGTAGCAGCCGGTACAACGATGCATGATGGTTCGAGCATGACCATTGATTATACATTAACAGGCAGTACCACGCAGTCAACCTTGGTCGTGACAAAAACCAATGGTAGTTGGGCAGTTACATCAGGTGTTTTGGCGACCGGAATGGCTCTGAATGCTACAACCGGCAAAATTGCGATTGAACGAGGCACTTTGGTTGAAGGTTCTGTTGTGAAAACCACTGAATACAATATCAATGGTAAAACGGCAGAAGAAATCAATCGTGCGCCGATTGTCAGAGACGGTATATTATCAGATACCTGGAATGAAACGACTTATTCAGTTGAATTGAACCGTCCGCCTTTAACTACTCCGGATAATGATTTTATCTTCTTAACGAAAAATATCCGTGGCGGCAGATTAGAAACAGGTGCCGGTGCAGACTTTGTGGCCATCGGCAGCCCTGCGAGCTATGATGGCGGCGTGCAATATAATGCCAGAGTCAATATGGGTGAGGGTGATGATACCTTGATTGTGTATGACCGCCTCCGCACTAATTCGATTGTGGATATGGGTGAAGGTAACAACCGCGTGGAATTAGGCAATATTCATAATAATGCCCAACTGAGGTTTGGTTCTGGGGATGATATCCTTTCGTTTATTGCCACCCGGAATGATAATACCCGTAATCAGTTCGACTATGATACAGACACTAATGTGAAGGTGAGTTTGGGTGACGGGAATAACCTGATGAAAACCACTGATGGCTATGGTGTGGAGTTTTTAGTCGGCACCATCAACTCCGGCTCCGGTGATGATGTGTTTGACTTACAAAACTCCAGCTTCCAGAAGCAATGGGTACATCTGAACAGCGGTGCAGGTGATGATACGGTGCATTTGGGCGGTATGACCGACGGCAGTATCAATATGGGCGCCGGCTCAGACCAATACATTATCAGTGCCGATACCACCTATAATCACAGCTTTGCCGGGCAGTGGGGCAGATTTAGCGGCGGTACGGTGAGTTTAGGTACCGATGATGATACCTTTACCATCGGTAATGGTGCCAATATGTCCGGTGGTACAGTCAATCTGGATGCCGGCAATGATATCGTTAAATTGGTTCAAGGAGGCAATTTGAGTGGCGGTACGGTTAATGGCGGTGCCGGCTATGATGCTTTTATCTTTGAGGGTGTCAATCAAACGCTGAATCTGAATCGTTTGAAAACTTTTGAGAAAGTTGATTTAACCGGCAATGGTAACAATCGCGTTACCATTGCAGCCAGCGATGTGCTTGCTAACTTTTCTGCGGTAACGGCTGATGGCGCTGCTGCGGCAGTTAATGCCTTGATTGTGAAAGGTGATGCAGGTGATACGGCTGATCTTTGGACCACCACTTCTTCAGGAACGGTTACTTATCAGGATACTGCTTATCATGTTTATACCACAACACCGAGTGGCACTTCCTATCAAGTTTGGGTTCAGGATACGGTGAATGTGATTTAGTATTTTAAATCATCATCAAGTAAAACCGGTATGCTTCTTTGCAAGCATACCGGTTATTTTTATGTAATGTGAATGGGTGTAAATCAGCAGATGCACGATAAAAAAGAAAAGGCCGTCTGAAAATTTTCTTTCAGACGGCCTCAAGGTCAGTAAACTGCCGGTTTGTTACAAAGAGCGGGCAACTTCAACGATTTCGAAGAATTCCAATTGGTCGCCTTCGATAATTTCGTTGTAGTTTTTCAGCATCAGACCGCATTCGTAGCCCATGCGCACTTCTTTCACATCGTCTTTAAAGCGCTTCAGAGAAGACAACTCGCCGGTGTGGATAACCACATTGTTGCGAATCAGGCGCAGGTGGGCATCGCGTTTCACGATGCCGTCGGTTACCATGCAGCCGGCAATATTGCCCACTTTGGACACGCTGATAACCTGACGGATTTCGGCGGTGCCGATAATCTGTTCTTTTTCTTCCGGTGCCAGCATGCCGCTCATGGCCGCTTTTACATCATCGATGGCATCATAGATGATATTGTAGTAGCGGATTTCGACATCTTCGCTTTCGGCCAATTTGCGGGCAGAGCCATCGGCACGCACGTTAAAGCCGATGATGAAGGCGCCCGAAGCAATTGCCAGGTTGACATCCGATTCGGTAATGCCGCCTACGCCGCTGTGCAATACGCTGACTTTCACTTCATCGTTAGACAGTTTTTTCAGGCTGCCGGCCAATGCTTCGTAAGAGCCTTGTACGTCGGCTTTGATAATTACCGACAATGATTGTGCCTGGTTGTCGCCCATGTTGCTGAACATGTTCTCCAGCTTGGCCGCCTGCTGTTTGGCCAGGCGGACATCACGGTATTTGCCTTGGCGGAACAGAGCGATTTCGCGGGCTTTTTTCTCATCGGCCAACACCATGGCATCTTCACCGGCATTGGGTACATCAGACAAGCCGAGGATTTCTACCGGGATAGAGGGGCCGGCTTCGTCGATTGCTTTGCCGTTTTCATCGAGCATGGCGCGGATTTTACCGAATGTGGTGCCGGCAAGCAGCATGTCGCCTTTGCGCAGCGTGCCGCTTTGCACCAACAGGGTAGACACGGCGCCGCGGCCTTTGTCGAGGCGGGCTTCGACAATAATGCCTTTGGCCGGAGCGGTAACAGGCGCTTTGAGCTCCAATACTTCGGCTTCGAGCAGCACGGCTTCGAGCAGCGCATCGATGTTGAGGCCTTTTTTGGCAGAAACATCGATAAACTGCACATCACCGCCCCATTCGTCGGGCACAACTTCGTGCGCGGTCAGCTCTTGGCGGATGCGCTCGGGGTTGGCCGCTTCTTTGTCGATTTTATTAACAGCCACCACCATGGGCACGCCGGCAGCCTTGGCATGGGCAATCGCCTCGATGGTTTGCGGCATTACGCCGTCATCGGCAGCCACCACCAGAATCACGATATCTGTGGCTTTCGCACCGCGTGCCCGCATGGCGGTAAACGCTTCGTGGCCGGGGGTGTCGAGGAAGGTAATTACCCCGCGCGGGGTTTCCACATGATAGGCACCGATGTGCTGGGTAATGCCGCCGGCCTCGCCTTGCACCACTTTGGCACGACGGATGTAGTCGAGCAAAGAGGTTTTACCGTGATCGACGTGACCCATAACCGTTACCACTGGCGGGCGGGAAATCGATTCGTGTTCGCCGCTGCCGACGGTTTCGTCGCCGCTGAGGAACGCTTCAGGATCGTCGGCCTGTGCGGCTTTACCGATATGGCCCATTTCTTCGACCACAATCAGCGCAGTGTCTTGGTCGAGCGCTTGGTTGATGGTTACCATCATGCCCATTTTCATCAGCACTTTGATAACTTCAACGGCTTTTACAGCCATTTTATGTGCAAGCTCGGCCACGGTAATGGTTTCCGGTACCAAAACTTCGTGGATAACGGGTTCGGTCGGCGCTTGGAAGGCATGCTGGTTCGGCTCGAGTTTGAGCTGCTTTTTGCCTTTTTTACCACCGCGGCCGCGGTCATCATCACGACTGCCGCGTTCGCGGCCTTTGCCCTTGCCTTTGGCACCGCGGTTGCGGTTGTCGGCATCATCACGGCCGCTGCGTTCTTCTTTCTTGGCGCGGGCAGGTGCCGGCGCTGCGGCCGCAGAAGGTGTGGCAGCGGCTGCAACCAAAGGTTTTTGCTCGGTCGGTTTGGCTGAACGCTGCTCGGATGATTTGGCTTCTTTAGCCGCTTTGGCATCTTGTTGGGCTTGCAGTTTCACGGCTTCGCGACGTGCCTGGCGCTCTTGTTTTTCGCGCAACAAGGCTTCTTGATGGGCGCGTAAAGCAGCGGCACGGCGGGCTTCTTCATCGCGTGCCGCCTGCTCTTCTGCGCTCACAACCGGCTTGGGTGTGGCCGGTGCTGCGGTTTTGGGCGCCGGTTTTTCTTTGGCAGCCTGAGGTTTGGTGACTTTTGCGGCAGGTTTGACAGCTTCAGGAGCGGCAGCGGCAGGCTCGGCTTGAGCATTTTTCAGTTTGGCTGCTTCGGCTTCTGCTTTGGCTTTTTCAGCTGCGGCTTTTTCGGCGGCTTCGCGTTCGGCGGCGGCTTGTGCTTCCTCTTCTATCCGGCGGGCTTCGGCTTGTTCGGCTTCCAACTTGGCCTTGGCTTCTGCGGCCAGTGCTTCGGTAGAGGGGACAACCACTTTACGGCTGCGGCGGCGGGTTTCTACCTGCACACCGCCCACCGTGCTGACTTCGGCTTTTTTGCGGCCGATGCTGATGGTGCCGCCTTCGCTGCCGTGTGATTTTTGCAGATAGGCAAGCAGCAGTTTTTTATCGTCGGAGGTGATGCTGTCGCTGCCGGAACTTTTGTTTAAACCGGCGCTTTTCAGCTGTTTCAGCAAGTCGTCGACGGGTCGTTTCAGTTCGGCGGCAAATTGTTCTACTGTGGTATTACTCATTCATTACCCCCTTGGTTTTCTTCGGTGAACCAGTGTTCGCGGGCAGCCAGAATCACTTTTCTGGCTTCTTCGTCGCTTACACCGGTAATTTCAATCAACTCGTCTACGGCCAGCTCGGCCAAGTCATCGCGGGTGGTGATGCCGGCTTGCGCCAAATCACGCAGCATGTCTTGGTCGATGCCGTCGAGGTTGCGCATGTCGTCATCTACATCTTCCAATTTTTCTTCAGAGGCGATGGCGATGGTGAGAATGGCATCGCGGGCGCGGTTGCGCAGGGCTTCTACAATGGTTTCATCGAAACCGTCGATATCCAGCAGCTCGCTGGCGGGCACATAAGCAACTTCTTCCAGGGTGGCGAAGCCTTCCTGTACCAGAATGTCGGCAGTTTCGCCGTCAACATTCAAGTGTTCGACAAACAGATTGCGGATGGCGGCATCTTCGGCTTCATGGCGCTCTTCAGCTTCTTCCACAGTCATGATGTTAAGCTGCCAGCCGGTCAGGTCGGCGGCCAAGCGCACGTTTTGGCCGCCCCGGCCGATGGCCAATGCCAATTGGTCTTCGGCAACGATGACGTCAACAGCGTGTTTGTCTTCATCAATCAGAATACGGGTTACTTCGGCCGGCGACAGGGCGTTGATAACAAATTGGGCGGTTTCGGGCGACCATAACACCACATCGATACGCTCGCCGGAAAGCTCGTTGGTTACGGCGTTGACGCGCGAACCGCGCACACCGATGCAGGTGCCTTGCGGATCGATGCGGCTGTCGTTGGATTTTACGGCGATTTTGGCGCGTTGGCCGGGATCGCGCGCAGCTTCTTTGATTTCCAGCAAGCCGTCTTCGATTTCAGGCACTTCCATGGCGAAAAGCTTCACCAGAAAATCGCGCGAGGTACGGCTCAAAACCACTTGCTTGCGGCCGGTATTGCCGATTTCGTCAACACGCAGAAAGAGCGCACGCACGCGGTCGCCGTTGCGGAAGTTTTCACGCGGAATCATTTGGTCGCGCGGCAGCAGTGCATCGAGCTTGCCGATTTCAATGACGGTGCCGTGGCGTTCTACGCGTTTTACCGTGCCCATCACGATATCTTCTTTGCGCGACAGAAACTCTTCCAGAATCTGTTCGCGCTCGGCATCGCGGATGCGTTGCAGAATGATTTGCTTGGCGGTTTGGGCAGCCTGGCGGCCGAAGCCTTCGTTTTCCAGCTGCTCTTCATGATATTCGCCGATTTGAATGGTGGTGCCGGGAATTTCTTCTTGAATTTCCTCGATGGTTTTTTCAACATCGGGGTAGGTGTAGTCTTCGTCGGCCACAATCAGCCAGCGGCGGAAGGTGCGGTATTCGCCGCTGTCGCGGTCGATTTCTACGCGCACATCCATATGCTCGCGGTCGGCTTTTTTCTTGGCTGCGGTGCTTAATGCAAACTCAAGGGCATCGAAAACCACTTCGGTGTCTACGTTTTTTTCGCTGGCCAACGCTTCGGCCAGTTGTAACATTTCACGACTCATGGTCAGGATTCTCCGTTAATTTAATAATTTGTCGGTATTTTTTAGGTGTTTTTTTAAATAACTTGCTGTGCGCTTGCTGCCGTTATTTCGAAAAGCGCTTAAAATTTAAATTCGGGACGCAGGCGGGCTTTGTCGATATTGCCCAATTCTATTTCAGCGGTTTTGCCGTCGAAGCTGATGCGCACGATATCGTTTTCACAGCCTTCGATGCGGCCGATAAAGTTTTTTTGGCCCTCAACCGGCAGGCGGGTTTTGATTTTGGCCTGCTGGCCGGAAAAGCGCACGAAATCGGCGGCTTTTTTGAGGGGGCGGTCAAGGCCGGGGCTGGAAATTTCCAGGCGTTTGTAATCGATGTCTTCCACCATAAAAAGGCGGCTTAAATGGTTGCTGACGGTGGCACAGTCTTCCACGGTAATGCCGCCTGTTTTGTCGATGAATACGCGCAAATCGCCTTGGGCGGTCAGCTCGAAATCGACAAGCTCGTAACCGAGGCCGGGCAGGGTTTTGTCTAGAATGGTTTGAATATCCATTTTACTCCACGAAAACAAAAAAATGGCCCTGTGGCCATTTTTCTTTTTGGAAATTGAAAAATTTCTTAATTATAACCTGTTTATCCGTCAAAGAAAAGTATTTGCATCTATGGGTTGGGGCGGGCGGCGCAGCGGGTACTCGGGCCGCCTGAAAAATATCGGCTTGCGGGGGCGGTTATGGCGGGCTGTTGCGGTTTTGCCGGTGGGGCGGCTTTTCGGGCTTTTTTGAAATAATTGGTGATTTTTATTTGAAAAATTTAATATTTTAGGGAATAAGCATTTATTTTTCGATTTTTTAGAGTTGAATAATATAAAATCACTGGCAGGCATTTTGAGAGGCCGTCTGAAAAATATCGCTTGATGGCTTGCGGAAAGCGGTTGCGAGGTCTAGAATCATGCGTTAATTTATGTATATTTCTGCAAACCGGCGCGCCTGCGATGCATTGAGGACGGCACGGTTTTAACTGTTGATAAGGCACACCATCATGACCCCCACTCCTATTTATAATTTTTCAGCCGGCCCTGCCATTTTGCCCGAATCGGTATTGCGCACGGCGCAGAGCGAAATGTTTGATTACAACGGCACCGGCTTTTCGGTGATGACCATGAGCCACCGTTCGGATGTGTTTATGAGCATTCTGTATCATGCCGAGCAGGATCTGCGTCAGCTGATGGATATTCCCGATAATTACAAGGTGTTGTTTTTACAGGGTGGTGCCAGCTCGCAATTCAATATGGCGGTGATGAATCTGGCCAATGGTTTCAAGCGTGTGGATTCGGTGGTAACGGGCAACTGGAGCCGTATCGCCCACAGCCAGATGGGCAAATTGTCGGATGCGGAAATTCATTTGGCGGCGCATGGCGGCGAGCAATTCAATTACACCAATCTGCCGCCGGTGTCTGCTTGGGATATTGATAAAAGTTCGGCATTTGTGCATTTTGTGATTAATGAAACCGTGCACGGCCTGCAATACCGTGAAGTGCCGAAATTGGGCGATGATATGCCGCCGTTGGTGTGTGATATGTCGAGCGAGATTCTGTCGCGCAAGATTAATGTCAGCGATTTCGGCATGATTTATGCCGGTGCACAAAAAAACATTGGTCCTTCGGGCGCAACTATTGTGATTATCCGCGAAGATTTGCTGGAGCGCTGTTCTGACCGCGTTCCCGATGTGTGGAACTACAAATCACACATTAACAAACAGGGCATGTATAACACACCGGCCACTTATCCGATTTACATTTCCGGCTTGGTGTTCCGCTGGCTGCAATCGCAAGGCGGTGTGGAGCATATGGAAATTATCAATACGCTCAAGGCCAAAACGTTGTATGAGGCCATTGATAACAGCGGCGGTTTCTATATTAACCGGGTGCATCCGGGTGCGCGCTCTAAGATGAATGTGGTTTTCCACACCGGCAGCAAAGAGTTGGATGAATTGTTTGCACAAGAATCCACCACCCGCGGTTTGCAGCTTTTGCGCGGTTATAAATCCATGGGCGGTATGCGCGCCAGCATCTACAATGCGATGACCTTGCAAGGTGTGGAAGCATTGATTGACTTTATGCAGGAATTCCAGCGCCGCTACGGTTAATCGGGGTAGAAACAAACAGGCCGTCTGAAAACCTATATGGCTTTCAGACGGCCTGTTTGTTTAAATGCAATATCAAGGTGGAACAGCAGGCACATAAGGTATGGTGAAATGAATAAAAAGTGCTATGGCCGCGTTGCTGCGCCTTGTCGTGCTGATTGTACTGCCTGCGGCTTGCTGCCTGGTATCACTTCTTGCTTCATTCCATTATAGGTTGAGGCTGGCAGCTTGCTTTTTGAAATGGGTATTATTTTGAATGGTGTTTATGTTAAAAAAACAATCTGAACATTCAGGCAGCTGGGCTTTGTCGGCGTTGTTCTGTCAACCATGCCGGGTTTCGGCTGGTTTGATGCCGTGCAGGCCGTAAAGCAGCTGTTGCGGTGGGCTCTGCTCTGCCCGCGAAAAAAAATACCCGCAAACCGCCAGCCAAGCGGAATTTTGGGGCCGGACTTATGCTGCGTTTGTTGTCTCCGGCTGCAATACTTTTTTCAGCAACAAGCCGGATGTCTAACCGTTAAAAAGGCCGTCTGAAATTTCAGACGGCCTTGGTTGGCGGGCGGCTTTACGCTTTAAACCGCTTCGGCTTCCTCAGCCAGAAAACCGCGCAGTTTCTGCATGGCTTTGGCTTCAATTTGGCGGATGCGCTCGGCGGATACGCCGTATTCTGCGGCCAATTCATGCAGGGTCAGGCCGCCGTCGTCTTGCAGCCAGCGGGTTTCTACGATGCGGCGGCTGCGGTCGTCGAGTTTGGCCAGCGCGTTTTGCAGGCCTTCGGTTTGCAGGGCGTAATGCGCTTTTTGGGCGATTTGCTGGGTGGGCTCGGTGTTGTTGTCGGCCAGCCAGTCGATGGGGGCGAAGCTGTCTTCGTCATCGTTGCTGTCGGCCATAATGCCGATGTCGCGGCCGGTCATGCGTTGTTCCATTTCCATCACTTCGGAAAGTTTGACGCCCAAATCGTCGGCGATGTCTTGAGCTTCTTTTGGCGACAAGGCAGAAAGGCTTTTACGCATGCTGCGCAGGTTGAAGAAAAGTTTGCGCTGCGGTTTGGTGGTGGCCACGCGTACCAAGCGCCAGTTGCGCAAGATGAATTCGTGGATTTCGGCTTTAATCCAGTGCACGGCGAATGAAAACAGGCGGGCGCCGCGGGTGGGCTCGAAGCGTTTGACGGCTTTCATCAGGCCGATGTTGCCTTCCTGAATCAGGTCGGCTTGGTTGAGGCCGTAGCCGTCGTAGCCGCGGGCGATGGATACCACCACGCGCAGGTGGGAAAGAATCAGTTTTTTGGCGGCTTCGAGATCGCCGGTTTGTTGGCGCTCGGCCAGAGAAGTTTCTTCTTCCGGCGTGAGCATGGGAATGCTGTTTACGGTATGAATGTATTGCTCCAAGCTGCCGTGGCCGGTCGGTACGGGTAATGCAAAGGCTTGATTCATTGACATTGTTTGGCTTTCCTTTTTGTGGCGGGCGGCCGTTGCGAAACGGCGGCTCCGTAATATTGTCAGCACACAAGCGTGTAAGTTTAACACTTGCGGGTGCGTTTTGCTATTAGACTGAAGTTCCGTGTATGGGTTCAATACATAATAGGTTAAATTTTGTACATTTTTATAATTGATTTATTTTTAATATTTGAGTGGTTTGCTCGGAATAAGTTCGGCAATAAAAACATTATAGCGTTTTTTTGTTCAGATTTTATTTCAGACGGCCTTTGCTGTGTTTGAGGCCGTCTGAAAAGGTTAGCGCTTACGTTTGCCCCAGAGGTAAAGTGCGGCGGTGAGTGAGGCGAGTAAGATGATTAAAGGCCAGGAGCTGCCGAGCTTCATATAAGGTGTTTCGCCGCTGTAGCCTTCGATGCGGCCTTCGAGCACCATCGAAGTGTCGGGCGCGGCCTCGCTCACAATATAGCCCTGCGGGTTGATGATGGCGGTGGCGCCGGTGTTGGTGGCACGCACCATATAACGCCCCAATTCAAGTGCGCGGGCTTGTGATTGTTGCAGGTGTTGAAACATGGCGTTGGATGTGCCGTACCAAGCCATGTTGCTGGCGTTGGCCAGCAGGCTGGATTGTTTGGCTGAGGCGATGAGCTCGTCGCCGAAGCCGTCTTCATAACAGATATTGAAGGCGACTTTTTGATTGGCCATCTGAAACGGTGCCTGCCCTTTGCCGCCGCGTTTGAAATCGGCCAGCGGCATGTTCATCAATTGATAAAGCGGTTCGGTCAGCATGGGCAGTGGTTTGTATTCGCCGAAAGGCACCAAGTGATTTTTGGCATAATACGGTATGTGGCTGGCCTCCGGGTGGTAGTCGGCCAGGTTGATGACGGCGTTTTCATAGCCGCTGCCGTCGTCGGTAAATTGGGCAATGCCGATGGCCAAGGCACTGCCGTTGCGCCGGGCTTGGTCGGCAAACTGGTTGATGAGGCCTTCGGGCAGGCGTTGCCGCATCACGGGGATGGCGGTTTCGGGCAAAATCACGATGTCGGCATGGGTGGCGGCAACCTGATCGTAATAGTGCTGTATGGTGGGGGTGATTTGGTCTTCATTCCATTTCAGCGTTTGCTCGATATTGCCTTGTGCCAAGGCTACGCTGGCGCTGCTGCCGTCAGGTCGGGTGAATTCGGTGTGGCGGGCGGTGTAGCCGGCGAGCAGCAAGAGGATAGCGGCTGCGGCGATGCAGGCGCGCTGCCGCATTGAAATGGTGCGCTTGGCGGCCAAGGCCAGCCATGCGCCCAGGCAGGCTGTGGCCAGAGTAACCAGATGGATGCCGCCTAAGGGTGCCAGGCCGGCTAGCGGGCTGGCATCGGTGATTTGCGAGTAGCCCAGTGCGCCCCAGCCGAAACCGGTCAGCAGGCGTTCGCGGGCGAATTCGGTGAGCGTCCAGAGCAGCGGCAAGACAACGCCGATGTGCAGCACTCGGGGCAGGGTAAATTTTTCCCACAACCAAAAACAGGCGGCGGGGTAGAGAGCGAGAAAGGCCGGCAGCAGCAAGGTGAGCGGTATGGCATAAAGATTGGGCAAGCCCGATACATCGTGCAAGGCGGTGTGTATCCAGTAAAACTGCGCCGTATAGGCCACCAGCCCGAAAAGATAGGCGCTGCGCACCGCGTGCTCGGGACGCCGCTCGATCAGGCGGATAAGGGCGGCAAATAAAACCGGCATCAGCCAGAATTGGTAATAAGGGGCAAAGGTAAGCGGGGTGGCGGCGGCAATCAGCAGCAGTGGCCAATAAAGCAGGGGCTGTTGCCGGGCGGTGCCGGTTTTTTGCAAAGCGGTCATGGTGGGCAGTCGTTAACAATAAGGCCGTCTGAAATGTTTCAGACGGCCTTGATTATACCTGATACCCATTCGAAAAAATAACCCGGCTGTGTGTTTTTGCCTGGAACACCCTAACCGGATGTGCTGTTTTATGTGTTGCTTCCGGTTTGCCTGACGGCCGGCTTGTTTTTCGAAACGGATGTGGTTGATGCGGCGGTTAATGGGGTTCTTTTTTGCCCAAAAGCTTCATCAGCGGCAGCACCACGGCGCAGACCAGGGCGCCGGTAATCAGGCCGATAATCAGATTGGCCAGATTGCCGCTCAAGCCGCTGTCCCAATGGCGGGCGTGTAAAAAGTCGTGTACAAAGCCCATGTTGTGGGCAATGATGCCGCCGCCGACCAGAAACATCGCCAAGGTGCCGACGATGCTCAAAGCGCGCATAAACCACGGCATAAAGGCGATAATGCCTCTGCCCAGCGTCCGCGGCAGCGCGCTTTGTCTGTTCATCAGCCAAAAGCCGAGATCATCCATTTTGACGATGCCGCCGACCAAGCCGTAAACAACAAAAGTGATGCCGATGCCGATGCAGGCCAATACCAGTGATTTGGTGAGTATGCTGTAGGCGCTGACCACGCCCAGCGCGATAATGATGATTTCGGCCGACAATATGAAATCGGTGCGGATGGCACCTTTGATTTTGGTTTTTTCATCAACGATTTCATCGCTGGCTGCGTGCTGATCGTGCGCCACCTGGCGGTTTAAGAATTTATGCAGCAGTTTTTCCACGCCTTCGAAGCATAAAAATGCGCCGCCGATCATCAGCAGCGGTGTAATCAGCTGGGGCAAAAACACCGATAAAACCAGCGCCAACGGCACCAAAACGGCTTTGTTGACCAATGAGCCTTTGGCCACCGCCCACACAATCGGCAGCTCCCGGTCGGCTTGTACGCCGGTGACTTGGTTGGCATTGAGTGCCAAATCATCACCGACTACGCCGGCGGTTTTTTTGGCGGCCACTTTGGTCATCATCGCTACATCGTCCAAAACAGCGGTAATATCGTCGAGCAGGGTAAAAAGCGAGGCAAAAGCCATAAAATGTTCCTTCAATAATAAAGATGCCGGCTCGGGCTCCGGCATGATGCAGACGCGCATTATAACGGAAATCGCAAAACAGATAAATTTTCAAACGGCCTGATGATACAGACGTTTGCGGTTCTGCCTGCCATGCGGGTGAGAAGGCTTGAAAAAAGATGCAAACTGTGGGTGTTGCGCAAGGGCAACAGGTGGTTTTGTGTTAAAATGCGGCGAATTTGCTTAAATGTCTCAATAATTACATCAAGAAGGCAGTATGGACGGCATAAACAGTTTATTTTTATTGGGCGGCTTGTTGCTGTTTCTCAGCGTTATTTCCACCACACTATCCGCGCGGCTCGGTTTGCCGCTGTTGCTGATGTTTCTCGGCGTGGGCATGCTGGCGGGCGAAGAGGGCATCGGCGGTATTGAGTTCGACAATTTTTTTACCGCCACGGTGATCGGCCAGCTGGCGTTGGCGGTGATTCTGCTCGACGGCGGTCTGCGCACCCGTTTTGAAAGTTTCCGCATCGCCCTCAAGCCCGCTTCGGTGCTGGCCAGCTGGGGTGTGATTGCCACGGTGGCGTTATTGGGAATATTTGCCACTTTTTATATGGGGCTGGACTGGCGTTTCGGCGTGTTGATGGCGGCCATCGTCGGCTCAACCGATGCCGGTGCGGTGTTCAGCCTGTTGCGCAACAGCGGCGTGCGCCTCAACGAGCGGGTGCAGGCCACACTTGAGATCGAATCCGGTGCCAATGACCCGATGGCGATTTTTCTGGTTACCGCGCTGATTGCTTTGACCATGAACCCCGAAAAATCGGGAGTGGCGAGCTTTTTGTGGATGCTGGTGCAGCAGCTCGGCTTCGGCCTGGCGATGGGTTTTGTCGGCGGCAAAGTGTTGTCGCGGCTGATGCGCCGCCTCAATCTGGCTGAAGGCCTGTATGCGCTGATGATTGTTTCAGGCGGCCTGCTGATGTTTGCTTTTACCAATTTAATCGGCGGCAGCGGTTTTTTGGCGGTATACCTCACCGGCGTGTTTATCGGCAACCAGCACAGTCATGCCACCGAGCATGTGTTGCGGGTGATGGACGGGTTGGCGTGGCTGGCGCAAGCGAGCATGTTTGTGGTGTTGGGTCTGCTGGTTACGCCGACACGGCTGTGGGAACACGGTTTGGATGCTTTGGTGCTGGCCGCTTTTCTGATGCTGGTGGCGCGCCCGCTGGCGGTGGTCAGCAGCATTTGGAAGTTTCATTACAACAAGCGCGAGCTGGCCTATATCAGCTGGGTGGGTTTGCGCGGGGCGGTGCCGATTACGCTGGCGATGATGCCGCTGATGATGGGCGTGCCCAATGCGCGGCTGTTGTTTGATGTGGCTTTTGCGGTGGTGATTTTGTCGCTGCTGATTCAGGGTGCAACCATTCCGATGGTGGCGCATTGGCTGCGGGTGTCGGTGCCGCCCAAGCCCGAGCCGAAAGACAGCCGCGAAATCTGGCTGTCGGAAAGCGCTTCGGTGCCGCTGCTGGCTTATGAAGTGGTGGCTGATTCCGATGTGGAGGGCATGCACCCCGATGAAGTGGCGCATGATTTGGATTTGCTCGCCACACGCTGTTTTGCGCTTATCCGCAACCACAAGCGCGAGGAGTTGGGTTTGGATACGCGTTTGAAAGCGGGCGATGTGGCCTGGTATATCGTGCCGGAACATCAGGTGGAAACTTTGGCCAAGCGCTTTGCCGAAACCGGCAGCAGCATGAGCCTGAGCCAAAGTTTTTTCGGCGAATTTGTGGTCAACCCTTCCAGCTTAGCCGGCGATTTGGCCATGGCTTACGGCTTGCAGCTTGATGAGGCGGAAAGCAATCTGACCTTGCGCCAATTGTTTAAAAAGCGCTTTGAAGGTGTGCCGGTGGAGGGCGACCGCATTCATATCGGCGGCTTTGTGCTTACGGTTAAGGAAACCGACAAAGACGGCTCGATGAAATGGTTGGGCTTGAAAGTGCCGAGTTAAAGGGCTTGGGCAAAACCATGGCGCTCTGCATAAAGCGTTATGTGAGGCCGTCTGAACATATTTCAGACGGCCTCAGTGTTTTTTCGGATAGGATTGCTTTCCGATATGAATATGCCTCTGGAAGCAGGTGATGCCGTCTGAAAGCATTTTCTTTCAGACGGCCTTTGCACGTGCAGGGTTTCTGTGGGTAGAACCTATACAACATAGCAACGGTCGGCTGCTTGAATCTGATATTTTCAGACGGCTGAAATCCTTTAGAATCAAAAGAATATAGAATCATTTGTCGGGTGCAAGTATCCGACTACGCTTGCTTGAAATGCAAATCTAGGGTGTCCTGACCATTCAGAATAATTCAGATTTTTTGTGATAAAAAGAGAATGATATATGACACATCAGAATACCCTAGGGTTTCTTTTGGGCGAGTATTACTCGGGCGGATTGTCGGGTTCGGTTTGGCGCTTGTGCCAATTTTCTTTGGCATGCACGCTGAATTCAGCCAGCGAAATATTCATGGCTTCGAGGCAGGGGTGCATAATCTGCTCCACCGAATCATTGACATGGTCTTGGTTGTAGCGGGTGGGGCGGTAAACAAAAATTTTGAACAAATCGGCGATTTCGATGTTTTCCGCATGGGTTTTCAACACCCAGCCCTGCTTGCCCTGATACACATAGCCGTGCCGCGCCAGCTTTTCCAGCAGCTCGCCCAATTCATCGTAGCCCATATTGATGTGGCCGCGGAAATCCTGCACTTTCATGGCGGTGCCGTTTTGTTGGGCATCATCGAGCAGCAGCAGGATTTTCAACACATCGTCGAAACGACCGCGGGCATCAAAGCTGCGGCGGAAGGCTTCGCCGTGCCAGTAGGAAAGAGCGGCGGTAAACACCGCGCCGGTGAGCACCAGCATCCACAAAAGATTCAGCCACAGCAAGAAAAACGGAATGGCGGCAAATGCGCCGTAAATCAGCGTGTAGCCGTTAAACGTGCTCACATACCAGGCAAAACCGTGGCGGGCGATTTCGAGCAGCACGGCGGTAACCGATGCGCCGAAAAGCGCATGCTTGGCGGGTACGAAGCGGTTGGGCACCAAGCGGTAGAGCATCCACAGCAAAATGGTGCTGAAAATAATCGATGTAACGATTTGGGTAACCTGCGCCAACACCGGAAAATATTCGTTAAACTGGCTGTATTTGAGCAGCAGCGCCCACGAAGAAGCGCTCACGCCGATGGCAATCGGGCCGAACGTCAGCAGCGCCCAATACACCAAAAACTGCGTCCACAGCGGCCGCTCGGTTTTCACATGCCAAATCAGGTTGAAGGTTTGGTCGATGGTGCGGATCAGCATCAGCGAGGTAACCAGCAGCATCAGCGCACCGATGGCGGTCAGATTGCTGGCTTTGCCTTTAAATTCCTCCATATAGCTGAAAATGGTGCCGGCGCCCTGCGGCACGATGGTTTGATTGATAAAGTGGACGAAAGAAGCTGAAAAATCGTCAAACACCGGAAAGGCCGAAACCAGCACCACCGTCACCGTAAACACCGGCACCAGCGCCAGCAGCGTGGTAAACGTCAGGCTGGCCGACACCTGCGGCACACGCACTTCGTTAAAGCGTTTGAATAAAAACAGGGCAAATCCGGCGGCACGTGATTCACGTGCATCTTGCCACCAGCTCAGATTCGGCATAATCTTCCTTTGTTTGAACCATGCCAACATTGTAACGGAAACCCAGCAATGAGCCAAAATTCCCTGAATATTCTTGTTTTATACTATTCCCAACACGGCGGCACGCTGAATATTGCCCGCCAAATCGCCCGCGGTATCGACAGCGTGAACGGCTGTGAAGCGGTATTGCGCACGGTGCCGAAAGTATCGGCCGTGTGCGAGGCGGTCGAGCATGACATTCCTGCCGAAGGCGCACCGTATGCCCGTGCCGAAGATTTGCAACGTTGTGCCGGGTTGGCGCTGGGCAGCCCGACGCGTTTTGGCAATATGGCGGCGGCGGTGAAATATTTTCTCGACGGCACCATCGCCCAATGGCTGTCGGGCGAATTAATCGGCAAGCCCGCCTGTGTATTTACCAGCACCGCCAGCCTGCACGGCGGCCAAGAATCAACACTTTTGAGCATGATGCTGCCGCTGTTGCACCACGGCATGGTCATCAGCGGCGTGCCGTTTAGCGAAGCCGCGCTGAGCCATACTCAAAGCGGCGGCACACCTTATGGTGCCTCGCATGTGTCCGGCAGCGAGAGTCGGCCCGAATTGAGCCGCGACGAGCAGCAAATCGCGTTTGCGCAAGGCCGCCGTTTGGCCGAATTGGCGTTGAAGCTGGCTTGATGTTGATGTTTTCAGACGGCCTTTGAATACTATATTTATAGATTTATAGAGGCCGTCTGAAAACATGATGGGTTGATAATGATAAAGTTGATAATGGTAAAAAGGATTCGACTATGGCTGTTTTATCCGGCAAGTCTGTGTTGGAAACTGCGCTGGCTCACCGCTCCATCCGCAAATTTACCGGCGCGCCGATTGCGCCCGAGCAATTAGATGCGGTGCTGGAAGCGGGCAGGGCGGCTTCGTCTTCCAGCTTTTTGCAAACCGTGCATATTATCCGGGTAAGCGACGAGGGTCTGCGTAAAGGCTTGCGCGAAGTCGGCGCTGATCAGCACTATATCGAAACCTGCGCCGAATTTTTGGTGTTTTGCATGGATTTTGCCAAACACAAACAAATCGCGCCCGATGCGCAAACCGATTGGACGGAAGTGACCTTAATCGGCGCCATCGATGCGGGCATTATGGCGCAAAACATCATGCTGGCCGCCGAATCGCTGGATTTGGGCGCGGTGTATATCGGCAGCTTGCGCAATGATGTCCGCCGCGTGGCCGAATTGCTTGATTTGCCCGAATATGTGATGCCGCTGTTTGGTATGTGTCTCGGTCATCCCGATCAAGACCCGCTCTACCGTCCGCGCCTGCCGCTGGAATGCATGGTGTCTGAAAACCAATATCAGGCGCTCAATATCGAGCGTTTTATCGAATACAACGCGGTTATCAAAGATTATTACCAGCGCCGCAGCAATCTCGATTTGGATTGGGAAGCGCAAATCCGCGCCACATTATGCCGCGAAGTGCGCCCCGATATTTTGCCGTTTTTGCAAAAACAGGGTTTCGCAAAAAAATAAACCTGCGATACCCCTGCAAAGGCCGTCTGAAAAAGCTGAAAAGCCTTTTCAGACGGCCTTTACACGCTTTTTCACGGCCGGAAAAAATATCGGCGGCGGGAATATGTTATTTTTAAAATGCTTCGGATAAGCCTGATTGATCGGGTGTCTGTTGTGCGGCAAGCGTTTTAGACAAGCCGTATGCGGGCAGTTGGAAGCAATCATAACAACAGTAACGGTGGGAGTGTGCAGAATGATGGCGCTGCGGTTTGGCGGCATACGGCCGATGGATGCCGAAATGATAGGCAATAATCGATATATAATAAAATTAAATCGTATGTATAGTTTTAATAGTTTAAATTGTTCTGTATAGTCAATCCCGTACCCAATCAAAACCCAATAAAGGAGCAATACCATGAGCCAAGACAAAAAATGCCCGGTCAGCCATCTGACCACCAACTTCGGCGCCCCTGTGGTCGATAACCAAAACAGCCTCACTGCCGGTGCACGCGGCCCCTTGCTGGCACAGGATTTGTGGTTGAATGAAAAGCTGGCCAATTTTGTGCGCGAAGTGATTCCCGAGCGCCGCATGCATGCCAAAGGCAGCGGTGCATTCGGCACCTTCACCGTCACCCACGACATCACACAATACACCCGCGCCAAAATTTTCAGCCAAATCGGCAAAAAAACCGAAATGTTTGCCCGTTTCACCACCGTGGCCGGCGAGCGCGGTGCGGCCGATGCCGAGCGCGATATCCGCGGTTTTGCGCTGAAGTTTTACACCGAAGAGGGCAACTGGGATATGGTCGGCAACAACACACCGGTGTTCTTTTTGCGTGATCCGCGCAAGTTTCCCGATTTGAATAAGGCAGTCAAACGCGACCCGCGCACCAATATGCGCAGCGCCACCAACAACTGGGATTTTTGGACGCTGCTGCCGGAAGCCTTTCATCAAGTCACCATCGTGATGAGCGACCGCGGTATTCCGAAAAGCTTCCGCCATATGCACGGCTTCGGTTCGCATACCTACAGTTTTATCAATGATCAGAACGAGCGTTTTTGGGTGAAATTCCACTTCCGCACGCAGCAAGGCATTGAAAATATTACCGATGCCGAAGCAGCTGAAGTGGTGGGGCAAGACCGCGAAAGCAACCAGCGCGATTTGTATGAGGCGATCGAGCGTGGCGAATTTCCGAAATGGAAAATGTATGTGCAGATTATGCCCGAAACCGATGCTGAAAAAGTGCCTTATCATCCGTTTGACCTCACCAAAGTGTGGCCCAAAGGCGATTATCCGCTGATTGAAGTGGGCGAGTTCGAGCTCAACCGCAATCCGGAAAACTTCTTCCTCGATGTCGAGCAAGCCGCTTTTGCGCCGAGCAATGTGGTGCCCGGCATCAGCGTGTCGCCCGATAAAATGTTGCAGGCACGCCTGTTTAACTATGCCGATGCGCAGCGTTACCGCTTGGGGGTGAACCATCATCAGATTCCGGTTAATGCCGCCCGCTGCCCGGTGCACAGCAATCATCGTGACGGCCAGGGCCGTGTCGACGGCAACTATGGCAGCGCGCCGCATTACGAGCCCAACAGTTTCGGCCAATGGCAGGAGCAGGCGCAATATGCCGAGCCGCCGTTGAAAATCAACGGTGATGCCGCACATTGGAATTTCCGTGAAGACGACGATGATTATTTCAGCCAGCCGCGCGCTTTGTTTAACCTGATGAAGCCCGAGCAGCAGCAGGCCTTGTTTGACAACACCGCCGCTGCCATGGGCGATGCGCCGGACTTTATCAAATACCGTCATATCCGCAACTGCAATGCCTGCCATCCGGCTTACGGCGAAGGCGTGGCCAAAGCCTTGGGCTTGAGCGTGGCCGATGCACTGGCCGCCCGCGAAAGCGATCCGGCGCTGGGTCAGCCCGGTTTGCTGTAATGCCCGTTAAGGCGTATTCGGCCGTTTGATAACCATTCATGAAAGGAAGCAAAATGACTATGTGGGGCGATATCGGCGAATGGCTGATCAGCCATATCTGCGACCGTCGGCCTGAATGGGGCGGCCGTCCGGCGGAATAGTGCATTATTTATTTAAGCCGATCAAGGCCGTCTGAAACATAATTTCAGGCGGCCTTTTAAAGGTTTTACAATTAGAATGTTATATAGTATCATTTAACATTATTTTATTTTTCAGACGGCCTTAATGAGCTCTCAGGACACCCTAGGGTATCTTAGAACATGCCGTCTGAAACCTTTTCAAGCCATGAATTCGATTTTATTAACCGGTTTGCCCCAACGTCTGCTGATTGCGCTGATGGCGCTGGCGTTGCTGTGGGGCGTTTATTTTTGGGCGGCGGGCTGATATGGGTATTGTGATCGACAACCTGACCGTCAGCTATCAGCGCCGCCCCGCCGTCCACCATTTGAATATGGATTTCGGCGATGGCGAAATGTGGGCGATTTTCGGCCCCAACGGTGCCGGCAAGTCAACGCTGCTCAAAGCAATGATGGGCTTGCTGCAAGCCGATACCGGGCAGGTGTTGTGGCAGGGTTTGCAGCGGCGCGACATCGCTTATCTGCCCCAGCAGAGCGATATCGACCGCAGCCAGCCGATGACGGTGTTTGAGCTGGCGGCGATGGGATTGTGGTATGAAATCGGCTTTTTCGGGCGTGTGAATGCCCGTCAGCGCGAACGTGTGCAGCGGGCGCTGGCGCGGGTGGATATGGGCGATTTTGCCGAGCGCCAGATTGCCCATCTTTCCAACGGCCAGTTTCAACGGGTGTTGTTTGCCCGCATGCTGGCGCAAGATGCCCGGGTGTTGCTGCTGGATGAGCCGTTTAATGCCGTTGATGCCCAAACCACGTATGCGCTGCTCGAAGTGTTGCGCCGCTGCAATCAGGAAGGGCAGGCGGTGATTGCGGTGTTGCACGATTATGAACAGGTGCGGGCGTATTTCCCCAATACCGTGCTGGTGGCGCGCGAAAAAATTGCCGCCGGCACCACTGAGATGGTGTTGGTGGATGATTTGCTCGCCCGCGCCAACCATGCGATGCAGCAGCACGAGCGCAGTGATTGGTGTGCTGCCTGAATTTTATTGAGGCCGTCTGAAAAAAACAGCGCGGCCGTGTTTGCCTGAATGATGAATCCATACGAATTAATAATCGCCCCGTTTGCCGAGTTTGACTTTATGCGCTATGCGCTGGCATCGGTGGTGTTTTTGGCTTTGAGCGCCGCGCCGGTGGGCGTGTTTCTGGTGATGCGCCGCATGAGCCTGGTGGGCGATGCGCTCAGCCATGCGGTGTTGCCGGGGGCGGCCATCGGCTATATGTTTGCCGGCTTGAGCCTGCCGGCCATGAGTTTGGGCGGTTTTGCCGCCGGCATGCTGATGGCGCTGCTGGCCGGTTTGGCCAGCCGCTTTACCGGTTTGAAAGAAGATGCCAATTTTGCCGCTTTTTATCTGAGCAGCCTGGCAGTCGGCGTGGTGTTGGTCAGCAAAAGCGGCAACAGTGTCGATTTGCTGCATTTGCTGTTCGGCTCGGTGTTGGCGGTGGATTTGCCGGCCTTGCAATTGGTGGCGGGCGTGGCCAGTGTAACCATTGTGGCTCTGGCGGTGATTTTCCGGCCGCTGGTGCTGGAAAGCATCGATCCGCTGTTTTTGCAGGCAGTGGGCGGTAAAGGCGGTTTTTGGCATATTTTGTTTTTGGTGCTGGTGGTGATGAATCTGGTGGCCGGCTTTCAGGCCTTGGGCACATTGATGTCGGTGGGGTTGATGATGCTGCCGGCCATTTCCGCCCGCTTGTGGGCGAAAAGCATGGGCGCGTTGATGTTGATGGCGGTGGCGGTGGCGCTGGTGTGCGGCTTCGGCGGCCTGCTGTTTTCATATTATGTAGAAATTCCGTCGGGCCCCGCGATTATTTTGTGGTGCGGTGTATTTTATCTGTTGTCGGTGTTTTTTGGCTGGGAAGGCGGTGTGCTGCCTAAGTGGCTGCGCAGGCGCAAACACCACGCCGTATAGTTTTCAGACGGCCTGTTAGGGTATCCTAACCATTCATTTATGGGTGTTTTCATTCCTAAAAACGCATCTGCTGTGTTGAAAAGCCTCGCAAGGTGTCCAATCTTGCCGCGGTTTTTGCCCGGCATCTGCATTTCCAGGAGCAAAAATCCCCTCATAAACGAATGGTCAGGACACCCTGGTAAACAGGTTTTTTCAAAGCATTAATTTGTTATGTTATATCAAAAGGAGTGGAAGATGAAACATTGGAAAGTAGCGGTATTGGCCGCTTTGTGTTCGGGCGCGCTGCATGCCGCGCCGATGCCGGTGGTAACCAGCTTCAGCATTTTGGGCGATGTTACCCAGCAAATCGGCGGCGAGCGGGTGGCGGTGCAAAACCTGGTGGGCGCGAATCAAGACAGCCATGCCTACCATATGACCAGCGCCGATGTGAAAAAAATCCGCGCAGCCAAGCTGGTGCTGCTCAACGGTTTGGGCTTGGAAAAAGCCGAATTGCAACGCGCCGTGAAGCAGAGCAAAGTGGCTTATGCCGAGGCTGCGGAAGGCATCAAACCTTTGCCGGCGCTGGAACACGGCCATCACCACGGCGACGGTCACGATCACAGCCATGACCATGGTCACGACCATGGCCATGACCACGGCGAATTCGACCCGCATGTATGGACCGACCCGGTGTTGATGCAGAAATATGCATCGAATGTGGCCGTAGCGCTGATTAAAGCCGACCCGGAAGGCGCAGGCTATTACCGGCAGCGTTTTAATGCTTACCAAGGCGAATTGAAAAAGCTCGACAGCTATGCGCGTGCGCAATTTAACGCCATTGCAGCAGACAAACGCAAAGTGCTTACCGGCCACGATGCGTTCAACTATATGGGCAAGCGCTACAATATCCGTTTTATCGCACCGCAAAGTGTGAGCAGCGAGGCTGAGCCTTCGGCCAAGCAGGTAGCGGCGATTATCCGCCAAATCAAGCGCGAAGGCATTAAAGCGGTGTTTGCCGAAAACATCAAAGACACGCGCATGGTCGACCGTATCGCCAAAGAAACCGGCGCCAAAGTGAGCGGCAAGCTGTATTCCGATGCTTTGGGCAGCGGTGCGCCGGCAGATACTTACGTGAATATGTATCGCTACAACGTGCGGGTGTTGAGCGACGCCATGAAATAAACCCGGTTGGGGAAAAGGCCGTCTGAACGGTTGGCAAAAGCCGCTGCGCCGTTCAGACGGCCTTATTTCTTGGTTTACAAAACTTGACTGTGGTAGCGATTTGCAGTAAGGTAAGCAGCTATTATTGATGCGCCGATTTGACACAGCTTGCGGGCGCGAAAACAGCTAAAGCGTGCGGCTATACATAAATCATAGCCTCATGAACCGTTCAGCCCGCTGTGTCGCACATCGGGCTTTGTTGTATTTTGGAACCGAAATGATTATTCTGGACAACGTCACCAAACGTTACCAACACCGCGATAAATCGTGGTTTACGGCCGTAGAGCCCATCAGCCTCACCATCGAGCAGGGTGAAATTTTCGGCCTGATGGGCTATTCGGGCGCGGGTAAATCGACGCTGCTGCGCCTGATTAACTTACTGGAGCGCCCCGACAGCGGCAAAGTAACCGTGGGTCATCAGGAGCTGACCGCGCTCAATGCCGCCGATTTGCGCCGTGCCCGCCAAAACATCGGTATGGTGTTCCAGCAATTCAACCTGCTGAGCAACCGTACCGTGGCCGAGAATGTGGCCTTTCCGCTTGAAATCGCCGGTTGGAATGTCGCGAAAATCCAACAGCGCGTGGCCGAATGCCTGGAAATTGTCGGTTTGGAAGACCGTGCTGCACATTACCCCGCCCAGCTTTCCGGCGGCCAGAAACAGCGGGTGGGCATCGCCCGCGCGCTTGCACCCAGCCCCAGCGTGATATTGGCCGATGAGCCGACTTCCGCGCTTGATCCGGCCACCACCCGCAGCGTGCTCGAATGCCTGCAAGACATTAATCAGCGATTTAATGTTACGATTGTTATCGTAACGCACGAAATGAGCGTTATCCGCCGCCTGTGCGACCGCACGGCTCTGCTGCATCAAGGCAAGCTTTTGGAAGTGGTTGAAGTGCGCGACAATCAAATCTATGCCCAATCCGAAATCGGGCGCGAACTGATTCAGGAGGATTGAAATGGCGGATTTAACCTTGGCACAAGCCGTCAGCACCATCAGCGGTATGCGCGGCGAAATCGTGCAGGCCATATGGGAAACCTTTATTATGGTGGGCTTGAGCACCACGTTTGCGACCGTGTTCGGCACCTTACTGGGGGTATGGCTGTTTGTTACCGCCAACCGCCAGCTGCATTACAACCGGCCGGTGAATCTGGTGCTTGATAATCTGGTCAACCTGATGCGTGCCTTTCCGTTTGTGATTCTGATGATTGCCATGATTCCCGCCACCCGTGCGATTGTGGGCAGCACCATCGGGCCCGTGGCCGCTTCGCTGGTGTTGAGCGTGTCCGGCCTGTTTTACTTTGCCCGCCTGGTTGAGCAAAACCTGCGTGAAGTGCCGCGCGGCGTGATTGAAGCGGCGACCAGCATGGGCGCAACACCGCTAACGATTATCCGCAAAGTGCTGCTCAACGAAGCGCGCGCTGGTATGGTGTCGAGCATTACAGTGCTGGCCATCGGCCTGCTTTCCTACAGCGCCGCCGCGGGCATGATCGGTGGCGGCGGATTGGGCGATTTGGCCATCCGCTACGGCTATTACCGCTATCAAACCGAGGTAATTATTTTTATTGTTGCTGTTTTGGTATTATTGGTGGTGATTATTCAAAGTTTGGGTAACTTTATCGCCCGCAAGCTGGATAAACGTTGAACCGTATTTGAGGCCGTCTGAAAACCGTTCAGACGGCCTGACGAACATTTTTTTAACGAAGGAGCCGTTCCATGCAAGTCAACACATTATTGAAAACCTTCTCTGCCGCTGCGCTGGCGCTAACATTGGCTGCTTGCGGCGGCCAAACAGAAACTGCTGCGCCTGCGGCCGCTTCAGATGCTTCGGCTGCCGCCGGTGCTGAGAAAAAAGAAATCGTTTTCGGCACCACCGTGGGCGATTTCGGCGATATGGTCAAAGACCAAATCCAGCCGGCGCTGGCTAAAAAAGGCTATACCGTAAAATTGGTAGAATTCACCGATTACGTGCGCCCCAACCTGGCCTTGGCCGAGGGCGAGTTGGACATCAACGTCTTCCAGCACAAACCGTATCTGGATGATTTCAAAAAAGAGCATAATCTGGACATTACCGAAGCTTTCCAAGTGCCGACTGCGCCTTTGGGCCTGTATCCCGGCAAGCTCAAATCGCTGGATGAAGTGAAAGAGGGCGCCAGCGTTTCTGCACCGAACGACCCTTCCAACTTCGCCCGTGCCTTGGTGATGCTCAACGAGCTGGGCTGGATTACCCTGAAAGAAGGCGTTAACCCGCTCACTGCCTCAAAAGCCGATATTGCCGAAAATTTGAAAAACATCAAAATTGTTGAGCTGGAAGCCGCGCAGCTGCCGCGCAGCCGTGCCGATGTCGATTTTGCCATTGTGAACGGCAACTACGCCATGAGCAGCGGCATGAAGCTGACCGAAGCGCTGTTTCAAGAACCGAGCTTCGCTTATGTTAACTGGTCTGCCGTGAAAACCGCCGATCAAGACAGCCAATGGTTGAAAGATGTTACCGAAGCGTATAATTCGGATGAATTCAAAGCTTATGCCCACAAACGTTTCGCCGGCTACAAATATCCGGCTGTATGGGGCGAAGGTGCTGCCGTCGGTGCCGCTTCTGAAGCTTCGGCTACCGCCTCTGCCGCTTCAGCACAATAATCGGTGCAAATCAAAAATGCCTTCTATTGAGAAGGCATTTTTTGTGGGCATTAAATGAGCATTATCGATTGAAGCAGATTCACAAAAAGTAAGATAAGGCAGGTCAATGCAGCCGGATTACTTTTGTGAATGGGTTTAACTCAAACAGAAGGTTCACGGGCTGAGCTCATGCTACATCTGCATTGTCAGCCGTTATCGGCAATTTCATTCAAGCCAGGCCGTCTGAAACTGCATTTTCACTGTTTTCAGACGGCCTGAATATATCGGAAAACGCTTAACCGGCCCTTGTCGATCAACACCCATTCGGCATTGCTGCGGGCGATGATGGTGAGCAGCATGGCAGCGTGGGTTTGGCTTACGGAAAACTAACTGTGCTGTATTCGGCTCACTGCCTTGTTGGCTTACTTTTGTGAATCGGTATAAATTGATTTTTTATGAATGGGCATCATACCCGATAAAAAACGGTATCTTATTCGGATACCGTTTTTTTGAGGCCGTCTGAAACATCAGGCCGGATTCATAAAGCTTTCGATTTGTTGCAGACTGATTTCCGGTGTGGCGCCGTGGTGTGAAGCCACCAGTGCGCCCAGTGCGCAGGCAAAGGTTACGGCTTCTTGCGGTGCGGCATTATTCAGCAGCTTGTAGGTCAGGCCGGCGAGGAAGCTGTCGCCCGAGCCGACGGTGTCTGCCACGTCTACACGAAAGCCGCTGTGATGGTAAAGCAGGCCTTCTTGATAGTAGATGGCGCCGTGGCAGCCGAGGGTTACGCACATTCTCGGTGTGCCGCTCAGCTCTGCCAAAAAGCGGATGTTTTGCTCCAGCGAGTTGTATTTCGAACCGTATGTTTTGGCCAACTCGTGCAGCTCATCATCGTTGAGCTTGATTAAATCGGCGGTTTTCATCATTTCGAGCAGGCGGCCGGTATCGTAATGCGGCGGGCGCAGATTAACATCGAAAATTTTAAATTTAGCCTGCTCGACCAGTTTTTCAAGCGTGGCGCGGGAAACTTCATCGCGGGTGGAAAGGCTGCCGTAAATGAAGGCGTCGGAATCGGCCACGCGCTCAAGCGCTTCCTGCTGCACCTCGATGCGGTCCCACGCGCAGGGGTAAACAATGTCGTAAGAGGCACTGCCTTTGCTGTCGAGCTTCACTTTCACCAGGCTGGTGGCCTGTTTTTGATCGATTTGCAAAAGCTCGGTGCCGACGTTTTTGCTTTCAATCTGGCGCAACAATTCTTCGCCGTCGGCATCATCGCCGCGACGGCTGATGATGCTGCCGTCGACGCCGAGTGAGCGAAGGCGGACGAGCACGTTGAGCGGGGCGCCACCCAATACTTTGCCGTCGGGAAAATCATCCCACAGCACTTCGCCGAAACTGGTTACTTTCATTATGCATCTTCCTTAATCAGTGATTGAGACAATTCTTCAAGCGGCACGCCTTTGGTTTCGGGCATCATAAACATGACAAACAGCAATTGCAAGACCATCATGGCGGTAAAGACCACAAATACCCAAGCGGCGCCGATGCTGTCAAACAGGAAGGGGATGGCGGCGGGAATGGCGGCGGCTAACACCCAGTGGGTGGAGCTGCCCAATGATTGGCCTTGGGCGCGCAGATAGCTGGGGAAAATTTCGGAAATAAACACCCAAATCACGGTGCCTTGGCCGATGGCGTGGGCGGCGATAAACAGGAAGAAAAACAGCGGTACGGCCATGCCCTGCCAGTGTTGGAAGAAAGCCAGCGATACCAGGCCGAGCGAAATAATGTAGCCGAATGAGCCGATATACATCAGCTGGCGGCGGCCGAATTTATCAATCAGCGCCAGGCCGACAAAGGTGAAAATCAGGTTGACAACGCCGATACCCACGCTGCTGAGCATGGCCGCGCTTTTTTCCAAGCCGGCGATTTCAAAAATACGCGGGGCATAGTAAAGGAAAGCATTGATGCCGGACACTTGGTTGAAAAAGGCAATCAAAAAGGCCAGCAGCACCGGTGTGCGGTATTTTTTCAGCCACAGGCTTTCTTTTTTGTGTTCGCTGTCGGCTTTGGCTGCGCTCATCATTTCATCAAGATTGGCGTCGGGGTTGATTTGCAGCAACACCGCACGCGCTTCGTCGAAGCGGCCTTTCATCATCAGCCAGCGCGGCGACATCGGCACACTCATCACCATCAGCGTGTAGAGCACTGCCGGCACCACTTGGATACCGAGCATCCAGCGCCAAGTGTTTTCGCCCAAATCCAAGCTGGTAAACATAAAGTTGGAAAGGTAGGCCATCAAAATACCGAATACGATATTGAATTGATACATCGCCACCAAACGGCCGCGTTTTTCAGGCGGCGCAATTTCCGACACATAGGCCGGCGCGGCAATGGTGGATGCCCCCACGCCCAAGCCGCCGAGGAAACGGAAGGCGGCAAACAGCCACGGGTCGGAGACCAGTGCAGAGCCCAAGGCGCCGACAATATAGAGAAAGCCGATGCAAATCAGGGTTTTTTTGCGGCCTAATTTATCGGTGGGAATGCTGCCGAAAAGTGCGCCGATAACCGTGCCCCACAGCGCGGACGACATCACCACCACGCCGTGAAACAGGCTGGAGCTGCCCCACATTTTTTGCAGCGCTTGGTCTGCGCCGGAGATGACAACGGTGTCAAAGCCGAACAGAAAACCTGCCAGCGCGACGGTAATCGACCAGAAAAGAAGTTTAGACTGGTTCATAAAGCATCCTTTGTGTACACAAGTTGAGAAATAAATGCGGGTTGCTGCCTGTTTGCAAAAATCATTTGACTGCGTTGTATCGCTTTACCGGCCTGTTTTCCTCGTTGGTGATGGCTGGGACAGCTGGTAAGCGGGGTAGTTTGTTCTGTTTTTAAGCCGTTTGTATTCAGATAATGTGTAGGTTTATTAGTTTTGCCTGTAATAAAACACAATAATTCTGTTAAAAATATTATATGGCTGTGGGCTTTTCTGGCGCTATTATACGGACGGGCGTGAATATAAATTTGACGAATGGCAAAAATCTGTGGGAAATACATGTAAAAACAAAGCGTGCTGCACCATGCTTAGGCCAATCGGGTAATGAGCACTTGTTGTGATGAGATAGCGGTGAGGTTGTCTAAAGTAGCAGAGATGTAGTTATTGTTCATGGTGAGGTTGTATTCTTACTGTGGCAGCGGGTCGAGAAAGGCCCTAGGGTCCTGACCATTCAGAATGATTCAGATTTTTTGCGATAAAAGTGCAGATGCAAGGCGCAAAACGCAGCAAGATTGGGCATCTTGCGAGGCTTTTTAACGCAGCAGCTGCGTTTTCAGAGGCAAAATACACCCATAAATCGAATGGTCAGGACACCTTAATGATATGCCACGAATCAAACCAACCTGACCGTATTGCCTTGAGCCGGCTTACTGTGATCAATAGGTGATGAAATATTTTTCAGACGGCCTGTGAATGGGCATGAGATCTTATTCAGCCTGATAACGGCTATATGTTTATATGTTAAAAACTTCAGGCCGTCTGAACGGAAATGGTTCAGACGGCCTGAAATATTATGGCTTGAAATATTGATGATGGGTGGCAGCAGACAAAAGCTGATAAAACGACAGCCGGGCGCCGTAAAGAAATTGCCCGCTTGGTTTACATCCAGCCTTGCAAGTGCTGCCGCGCCAATGAGGTTAAGGCTTCCAGCCAGGCTTCGTTGGTGTTGAGGCAGGGGATGTAGTGGTATTGTGTGCCGCCGGCAGCGTGAAATTGTTCGCGCCCGGTAATGGCGATTTCTTCCATGGTTTCGAGACAGTCGCTGACAAAACCGGGGCAGAAGACATCCAGCTTGGTGATGCCTTGTTTGGGCAGTTCGTCAAACAGGGTTTGCGTGCTCGGTTCTATCCATTTGGCTTTGCCGAAGCGGCTTTGGAAAGAGACGATGTAATCGTTTTCGCTTAAACCCAGTGCGGCGGCCAGCAGTGTGGCGGTTTGGCGGCATTCGTATGAATAAGGGTCGCCTTTGTCTTCGTTGGCTTGGGGGATGCCGTGAAAACTCAGCATCAGTTTGTCGCCGCGGCCGTGTTCCGCCCAATAGGCTTCGATTTGCTGCTTCATGGCGGCGATATAGCCGGCATCGTTGTAGAAGCGTGTTATCGTGCGGATGCTCATTTGGTTGCGTTGTTGCAGCAATACTTCAAACACTTTGTCCAGCGCGGCGCCTGTGCTTGAAGCGGCGTATTGCGGATACAGCGGCAGCACCAGCAGTTGGTTGATGCCTTGGGCTTTCAGTTCGGCAATAATGCGCTTAACAGCCGGTTCGCCGTAAGTCATGGCGTGGCATACGGCAACATCGGGCAGGGCTTTGGCGAGGGCGGCGGCTTGGCGTTCGGTAAATACGGCCAGCGGCGAGCCTTCGGGCAGCCACACTTTTTGATAGCCGTGGGCGCTTTTTTTTGGTCTGAAGGTCAGCACCAGGCCGCGTAAAATGGGTTGCCACAATAGTTTGGGCAGCTCGACAACGCGCGGGTCGGAAAGAAAATCGTGCAGGTAGGGGCGAACGGCTTGGGCGGTGGGCGCTTCGGGGGTGCCGAGGTTGAGCAGCAACACGGCGCTGCGGTTTTGCGGGGTAAAGGGGCGGGCGGGCTCGGGCAGAAAGTGGGGCATGATGGTTATCCTGGCAATCTTTTCAGACGGCATCTTACGTGATTTTGTGAAGAAGGGGAAACGGTCAGGCTATCCTGGTTCCGCGGGAGAGGAACTCGGCTGCCGTTGTTTTGCCGTTGCGTGTTTTTTTTACCGGCGTTTATTTTTCCGCCAATCTTACCGTTTCAGCAACCCAGGGTGTCCTGATCATTCGATTTATGGGTACTTTTTAGTGCAAAAAAGATGATGATAGATGATACATCAGGATACTCTGGCTCCCTCCCCTGCGGGGGAGGGTTGGGGAGAGGACGGCAAACCACAGGTTTGCTTCACCACGCATTTTGCCATCACCATCATTTTCAGACGGCCTGACCGTTATTCAAACCTCGCGGCTTATGCCCTCTCCCTAACCCTCTTTTTCACAGGAGAGGGCGCTAGGGTGTCCGGACAATTCGATTTACGGGTGTATTTTGCCCCTGAAAACGCATCTGCTGCGTTAAAAAGCCTCGCAAGATGTCCAATCTTGCTGTGTTTTTTGCCTGGCATCTGCATTTTCAGGGGCAAAAATCCCCTCATAAACAAATTGTCCGGACATCCTAGGTTGCCGTTGTGCTTGTCGTTGCGCGTTCTGGCCGGCGTTTGTTTTTCCTGCCAATCTTGCCGCTTCAGCAACCTTATTTGCTTGGATAAACGAATGCCGTGCATCTGTCGGTATCCGGTAATTTGCAATCATCAATATTGATTGGAAAGGCCGTCTGAAAGCTTTCAGACGGCCTGTGGTGAATATTTACAGATTGTCTTTCTGCGCCAGAATACGGCGGCTGCCGCCGACATCGGCGGGAGAGACGATGCCCGCATCTTCCAAAGCCTGCATCAGGTTGGCGGCGCGGTTGTAGCCCACGCGCAGTTGGCGTTGCAATGAGGAAATTGAAGTTTTGCGGGTTTCTAAAACAAAGGCTACGGCTTGATCAAACAATTCATCGCTGTTGGCATTGGGGTTGACCACATTGGTGGTTTCCAACGCCGCTTCGCCGCTGAGCAGACCTTCAATATAGTTGGCGGGCGATTGGCGCTTGATGTGGGCAACAATTTGGTGCACTTCGTCATCCGACACAAACGCGCCCTGCAAACGGGTCGGCTCGGCGTTGCCCGGTTGCAGAAACAGCGAATCGCCGTATTTCAGCAGCTCGTCTGCGCCCATTTGGTCGAGAATGGTGCGGCTGTCGATTTTGCTTTGCACGGTAAAGGCCATGCGGGTGGGGATGTTGGCTTTAATCAGGCCGGTAACCACGTCTACGCTCGGGCGCTGCGTGGCGACGATCATATGAATGCCGGCGGCACGCGCTTTTTGCGCCAGTCGGGCGATTTGCTGTTCCACCGATTTGCGCTCGGTCATCATCAGGTCGGCCAATTCGTCAATCACCACCACAATCAGCGGCAGCGTTTCCAACGGCTCGGGGTCGTCGGGGTTGAGGCTGAACGGGTTGAGCAGCGGCTTGCCGGCTTCTTTGGCCTGTTTCACTTTTTGGTTGAAGCCGTCGATATTGCGCACGCCTGCATGTGAGAGCAGGCGGTAGCGTTTTTCCATCTCGGCCACGCACCAATTGAGCGCCTGACCGGCTTCGCGCATATCGGTGACTACCGGGCAGAGCAGGTGCGGAATGCCGTCGTAAATACTCAGCTCGAGCATTTTCGGGTCGATCATGATAAAGCGCACTTCTTCGGGCGTGGCTTTAAACAGCATCGACATAATCATGCCGTTAACCCCCACCGATTTGCCCGAGCCGGTCATGCCCGCTACCAGCAAGTGCGGCATTTTTGCCAAATCGCCCACCACCGGCACCCCGGCGATGTCTTTCCCCAACGCTACGGTGAGCTTGGATTTGGCATCGGTAAATACTTTGGCAGAGAGGATTTCGCTCAGCATCACATCTTGGCGGCGCTCGTTGGGCAACTCGATGCCCATGGTGTTTTTACCGGCAATGGTTTCCACCACGCGCACGGCCTGCAACGACATCGAACGCGCCAAATCTTTGGCCAGCCCGACAATCTGGCTGCCTTTCACGCCTTGTGCCGGCTCGATTTCAAAGCGGGTAATCACCGGGCCGGCGGTGGCAGAAACCACTTGCACGCCGATGCCGAACTCGGCCAGTTTGGCTTCGATGCGTTCGGCAGTTTGCTGTAATACATCAGGATTGATGGTCGGCGCTTCGCCTTGCGGCTGGCGCAGCAGGGCTAAAGATGGTTTGCTGTATTCGCCCGGCGGCAGCGGTTCGGCGGCATTGCCTTTGTCGTCAAACAAAGTCGGCTGCACCGGAGCGGGCGGCGGCGCCACAGACACGGCTACGGCTTTGCGGTTACTGCTGCTGCCCTCGATTTTTTCTACCGGCTCGGCGGTAATGTTTTTGGCTTCGCGCACCATACGGCGGGTGGTTTTGGCATCGGGCAGCTCTTTGATGTATTTGTGTTCTTTGCGCATCAATTTCATCCACAGCCATTCCAGCTTGGCGCCGGTGCTTTCCAGAATGTCGAGCCACGATACTTGCGCCAGCAGTGAAAGCGCCAGCAGCAGAATCACCAATAAAATCAATAGGCTGCCTGAGGTTCCCAACAGCCAGCTCAACCCTTGTGCGGCAAACGCACCCAGCAGGCCGCCGGCGCCGACCGGCAGCGCTTCGGCCAGTTGGTTTTGAAAGGCAAAAACTTCCAAAATCGGGCTGCACAATAACAATACCGCCAACCCCACGGCGGCAACGGTATGGTTGTAGGGCTTGCGCTCTTCAGTTTGCAGCGGACGGAAGTTTTTATACAGAAACACACAGGCGGCAATCACCCACCACCAGAAAGAAAGGCCGAAAAGATAATAGCCGATATCTGAAAAGTAAGCGCCGAACAGGCCGCCGAGATTGTGCACCTCGTCGCCGGCGGGTACGCTGCGCGACCAAGCCGGGTCGTCCATGGTAAAGCTGGCAAGTGAGAGCGCCATATAGAGTGTGGCCACCAAACCGAGCAGCCATAAGGTATCGTTGACCAAGTTGACGACATGGGCGGGGCGGTTTGCTTTGGCATCGTTTTTCACCACCCCTTTGGGGCGGCGCGGCAGCTTGGTATCGGCCACGGTTTTGGCGTTGGCTTTGGGCGTGGGTTTGGTCGGGCTTTTCGCAGATGCTTTAGGAGATTTGGTAGCCATAATATTCTGTGTGGAAGGCCGTCTGAAAAACAGGCGGCGGTTTGCGGCATCGGATAAAAATTTCAGGATGCGCCGAGTGTATCTGTTAATAGGCGCTAAAAGCGTGAAATTATACAATATTATGCGCGGGATAGGGGAAAGGCCGTCTGAAAGCCATACAAAAAATAAGCCGCTAGGGTGTCCAGGCATTACGTTGCCGGCTTATTTTTGTATGGCTTTCAGACGGCCTCAAGATATTTACAGCAGATTGCTGATGAAAATAGCGGCAATCACAATGGGAACAACATATTTCACATAGGCAAACCAAAAGGTTACTGTGCGGTGGTTGCCGTGATGAAGCAATTCGTCTTTGGCTTCCTCTTTCATCACAAAGCCGACAAACAGCGCCGAGCCCAGTGCGGTGAGCATAAACAGAATATTGCCGCTCAGATAATCAAAGCTGTCGAAAATATTGTTGCCGAAAAAACGTATCTGCCGCCATGGCCCGTAGCTTAAAATCGAAGGCAGGTTGCCGAGCAGGAAAATCAGCCCCAACACAAGGGTGATGGCTGCCCGGCGGCGCATGCGGGTTTTTTCCTGCAACGCGGTAATCAGCACTTCATAAATGGTCAGCGATGTGGTGAGCGCCGCAATCAGCAGCAGCGAGAAAAACACCACCGCAAACACAGGCCCTGCCCACATATGGGAAAACACAATCGGCAGGCTCTGAAACACCAGTGTCGGCCCCGAATCAGGGGCAACGCCGAAGCTGAACAGGGATGGGAAAATCATAAAGCCCGCCAACACCGCAATCAAGGTGTTGGTCAGTGCCGTAATAACGGCGGTTTGCACCAGATTTTCTTTTTTATCGAGATAACTTGACAAGGTAATCATCACCCCGAAGCCCAAACTCAGGGCAAAAAACACCTGCCCCAACACAAACACAAACAGCTGCGGCGTGATTTTACTGAAATCCGGTTTCAGATAAAACGTAACCCCCTCCATCGCGCCGGGCAGGGTAAGGTTGCGGATGACCATAAAAATCAAAAACACAAACAGCAAAGGCATCAGATATTTGGCCGCTTTTTCAATACCGCCGATGACACCTTTAACCAAAATCCAGTGGTTCACCAGCACAAACAGCAAGGTATAAAATGCGATTTGCCAAGGGCTGTTTTCGATATGTTCCATAAAAAAAGCCCGGGTGGCGCCGCCGTTTATCGGTGCGGCAAGCGGCAAACCGCCGCCGATAATGTTGACGATATAGCTGATGACCCAGCCGCCCAGCACCATATAATAAGCCATGATGCCGAATGCGCCGGCCAGGCCGAGCCAGCCCACCGTTTTCCAGATTTTCGGCACCGGTTTGCCGTTGAGCGAACCGCCGAACGCATCCAGCGCATTCATGCCTTTGCGGCGGCCGATAACATTTTCTACCAAAATCATCGGAATACCGATAACCAGCATGGCGGCGCAAAACAGCAGCACATAGGCGCCGCCGCCGTTTTCGCCGACCAAATAAGGAAAGCGCCAAGTGGCGCCGAAACCCACGGTGGCGCCGGCCACGGTGAGGATATAGGTCAAACGGTTAGACCATGTTTGACGGGGCATGGGAGTAGACATTTTATTTGTTAATCTGATAAGAAAGCGCAATATTATACGCCGTTGCTGCTGCGTGATTTGACCAAAAGCAAAAAAATGAAACCAGTGAATATCACTATTAATTTTATTTTTAAAAGTGGATATATCTGATAAATCAGGCCGTCTGAAAGTTTTCAGACGGCCTGAGCAAGAAAAACAGCCCCGATTTGTATCTGGGGCTGCTTGACAGGAAAACAATCAACGCAATTCGGTGTGCAGGCGGCTCAGCCAAGTAGAGGCATCGCGGCCGGCATAGGCGCTGCCGTCGCGGTTGAGCAGGCTGATGCGCGAGCCGCCGCTAACCGGCTCGACATGCACAATGATTTCAGGTGCCACTGCGGGGGCTGTTTCGGTTTTGCCCTTGCCCAGCAGGCGTTTGAACAGGCCGGGTTTTTTATTGGCAACGGCTTGGCCTTCTTGCGGAGCAGGCTGAACCAGGAAGGCGTGGCGTTCGGTATTCTGACCGAGCACGGTCAGGCCGATGCGGTCGAGCGCCAGCGCGGTGCGGCGCCAGTTGCGTTCGTAATCACCGCTCACCAGCACGCTGTTGCCGTCGATGCGCGCCAGCTCCGCGCTGCCGGCGGGGCGGTCGGATTGGGCGGTTTTGGTCAGCTCGTTTTCAACCTGTTGGTTGTCTGCGCCCAGATATTGCATGAAGCGGGCGAGGAAAGCGGCTTCGAGGTTGGGGTCGTTCGGACGCGGCTGCCACATGGTGGTGTCTTGGTTGCGGTCGCCGTAAACTTCCTGCATGCCTTTGTGGGCGAAGAATACATCGGTGTTGCCGTTGCGGCCTTGTTCGATGCGGATGATGAATTTGTCGCGCTCGCTGGTGGAATAAATGCCGCCGAGTCCGACTTTTTCAAACAGATTGCGCAGGCTGTCTTGCGGGATTTTGGCGCGGTTTTCCGCCCATTCGGTTTCCATTTGGCCGATGGCGGGCTCTTCAGATTGGATGTCGAAGCCGTTTTCCTGCCAGAACACTTTCAGCAGCGGCCAGATTTCAGCAGGTGTTTTGCCGTCGACCACCAGCCAGCGCTGGCTGCCGTCGCGCTCCATGTGCACGCCTTTCACATTTTGCAGCACGGCCTGGTTGGCAGGCTGCTGCACGGCTTGGGTGCGGTTGATGTCGCTGGCGCGCACGGCACCGCTGCCGGCAGGAATCTGATACAGGTTGCCCTGGTTGGGGTTGGTCAGATCGGGCGGCACTTCCAAGTCTACGACTTTGCGGTTTTGGGTTTGGTAGTCGAGCAGGGGTTGTTCTTTATTGCTGGAACAGGCGGCCAGGCCGAGCATGGCGATGGCGATTACGGCCGGTTTCATATGGTTCATACAGTTTTTCCTGTGGTTTAAATCAGTTTGGCGGCGGCAAGTGCGCTGCGTACTTTGTCTTGGCCGTCGGCGGAAAGTTCAATAATCGGCAGGCGGACATGCGGGCTGCAATGGCCGAGGGCGGCGGCGGCCCATTTGGGCGCGGCGGGGCTGGGCTCGCAGAACATCACATCATACACCGGAATCAGTTGTGCATTGAGTGCGCGGGCGGCGGCGAGGTTGCCTGCGAGCGCCTCGCGGCACATATCGGCAAACAATTTGGGCGCGGCGTTGGCGGCAACGGTAATCACGCCGTGACCGCCGCAAAACATAAAGGCCATGCCGGTGGGGTCGTCGCCGGAATATACGGCAAAGCCTTCGGGCACGCGGTTGATCAGGTCGGTTTCGCGACCGATGTCGCCGCTGGCTTCTTTCACGCCGACGATATTGGGGATTTCGGCCAGGCGCAGAATGGTGTCGTTGTTCATGTTGACCACGGTGCGGCCGGGCACGTTATACACAATCATCGGAATCGAGGTGGCTTCGGCGATGGCTTTGAAGTGGCGGTAGATGCCTTCTTGCGAGGGTTTGTTGTAATAGGGCACGACAGACAGGGTGTAGTCGGCGCCCAACCGCTCGGCGGCTTTGGAAAGCTCGATGGCTTCGGCAGTGTTGTTGGCGCCGGTGCCGGCAATCACGGGAATGCGTTTGCCGACATGCTTGACGGTGGCTTCGATCACGGCCAGATGCTCGTCTACTGCCAGGGTGGCGCTCTCACCGGTGGTGCCGACGGCGACGATGCCGTTGGTGCCGCTTTCGATGTGCCAGTCGATTAAAGATTCGAGTTGCTCGAAATTTACGCTGCCGTCTTGATTCATCGGCGTAATCAGGGCGACCAGGCTGCCTTGTAACATGGTTAAACCTTTATTTCTCGAAATATTCAGAAAATTGCTTGTGATTGTAGCTTACTTTACGGTTTGTGTGAAATATTGGTTTCAGACGGCCTGCAAAGCTTTGCAAAGCGGGCGGAGGCCGTCTGAACAGGGGCGGGCAGGGCGGTGTTAAAGTGTATGAAAGCATGTGTGGAAATTGAAAAGCCGGCGTTAATTGTATACAATCTTGGCTTACATTTTTTAGCACTTTAATTGAATAAGGAAACCGCCATGGCCATGCCCCCGAAAACCGCCGATGCGCCCGATTTGGTTTACCGGCTTGAAGACAAGCCGCCGTTTATGAATGCGCTCTTAAGCGCGGTTACACACTTATTGGCGATTTTCGTGCCGATGATTACGCCGGCGCTGATTGTGGGCGGGGCGTTGCAATTGCCGGTAGAAATGACGGCTTATCTGGTGTCGATGGCGATGGTGGCTTCGGGCATCGGCACTTATTTGCAGGTGAACCGCTTCGGCCCTGTCGGCTCGGGCATGTTGTCGATTCAGTCGGTGAATTTTTCGTTTGTAACCGTGATGATTGCGCTGGGCATGGGCATGAAAGAGGGCGGTATGGATGAAAATGCTATGATTTCCACGCTGCTGGGGGTGTCGTTTGTGGGCGCGTTTCTGGTGTGCTTCTCCGCCTGGCTGCTGCCTTATTTGAAAAAAGTGATTACGCCCACGGTGAGCGGTGTGGTGGTGATGCTGATCGGTTTGAGCTTGATTCATGTGGGCATCACCGATTTTGGCGGCGGTTTCGGCGCCAAGGCCGACGGCACCTTCGGGTCGATGGAAAATCTGGGGCTGGCTTCATTGGTGCTGTTGATTGTATTGGTGTTCAACTGCCTGAAAAACCCGCTGTTGCGCATGAGCGGTATCGCCGTGGGCTTGGTGGCGGGCTATATTGTGGCTTTGCTGATGGGCAAGGTGGATTTTTCAGCGCTGCAAAATCTGCCGTTGATTACCATTCCCGTGCCGTTTAAATACGGTTTCGCGTTTGACTGGCATGCTTTTATTGTGGCCGGTGCGATTTATTTGTTGAGCGTGTTTGAGGCGGTGGGCGATTTAACGGCCACGGCAATGGTGTCGGACCGCCCGATTGAAGGTGAGGAATATACCGGCCGTCTGAAAGGCGGCGTGATGGCCGACGGCCTGGTGTCGGTGATTGCCACCGCATTGGGTTCGCTGCCCCTGACCACGTTTGCGCAAAATAACGGCGTGATTCAGATGACCGGCGTGGCTTCGCGCCATGTGGGCAAGTATATTGCTGTGATTTTGGTGCTGTTGGGGCTGTTTCCCGTTATCGGGCGGGTATTTACCACCATTCCCAGCCCGGTGCTCGGCGGTGCGATGGTATTGATGTTCGGCCTGATTGCGATTGCGGGCGTGCGCATTTTGGTGAGCAACGGCATCCGCCGCCGCGAAGCGGTGATTGCCGCCACTTCGGTAGGCCTCGGACTCGGCGTGGCGTTTGAGCCGGAAGTGTTTAAAAACCTGCCGGTGTTGTTTCAAAATTCGATTTCAGCCGGCGGCATCATGGCCGTGGTGCTGAACTTGGTGTTGCCGGAAGATAAAAGCGGCGGCAAAGTTTATGTGAGCGGTGATTTGGAATAAATAATCGAAGTATCAATAATGTATCCGGTTTGAGGCCGTCTGAAATGTTTCAGACGGCCTCAAACTTTTACAGATGCTGTTAAGCCGGCTATTATGTTTATGTGCACAAAGCCATGGTCATTCACAAAAGTTAGCGAACCAGACGGTGGGCTGAAGACAGTACAATGAGTGCGGGCGCTTCAACACCTTGGGGTGTCCTGATGTGTCGATTTATGGGTGTATTTTGCCCCTGAAAACGCATCTGCTGTGTTAAAAAGCCTCGCAAGATGTCCAATCTTGCTGCGTTTTTTGCCTTGCATCTGCGTTTCCAGGAACAAAAATCCCCTCATGAACGAATGGTCAGGACACCCTAGCGAAACCGATCCTCTTCGCGCTCAGGCAGGCCAACGCCGTTAGGTTATTTTTGTGAAGGGTATCAGCCGGAAAGGCAAAGCAACCCGACACAGGCCGTTTGCTTTTTTTGCATTGGTATCATGCAGCAAAAGCAGTAGAATAAGCCTCTTCTTTTTTTTTCAGACGGCATCCGGCATCATGAGCGACACTCCGCAATCTCCCCCTAAAAACTACATCACGCCCGGCGGCTGGCAGGCGCTGAAAGACGAGCTTTATCAATTGGTGCACAAAGAGCGCCCGGAAATCGTGCAGATTGTCAACTGGGCGGCGGGCAACGGCGACCGCAGCGAAAACGGCGATTATCTTTACGGCAAGCGGCGGATGCGCGAAATCGACCGCCGCATCCGCTTTCTCACCAAACGGCTGGAAGCGGCGGTGGTGGTCGACCCGGAAGCGCGCGAGCCCACCGATCAGGTGTTTTTCAGCGCCACGGTGGCGCTGCTGCGCGGCGATGGCAGCGAGCAGACGGTGAAAATTGTGGGCGTGGATGAAATCGATACCGCCCGCAACAAAATCTCATGGGTGTCGCCGTTGGCACGTTGCCTGATGAAAGCGCGTGAAGGCGACGAGGTGGTGCTCCACGGCCCGGACGGGCGCGAGGTGATTGAGATTTTATCGGTAGCGTATCTCAAAATCGAATAGCGGGTTTCGGCTGAAACCAGGCCGTCTGAAAGCTTAAATGATTCAGACGGCCTTTGTTCTGCTGTGTTAAAAAGATAATGATATATGAATGGTCAGGATGCCTAGGGTATCCTGATCATTTGTTTATGAAGAGATGTTTGCACTCAGCGCTGGCGTGCTTTAAAACGCGGATTGCTTTTGCAAATCACATAAACCTTGCCTTTGCGGCGCACGATTTGGCAGTCGCGATGGCGTTGTTTGGCGGTTTTTAAAGATGACAATACCTGCATTATTTTTCCTTTTTAAATGAGCCGAGCATACTTTGATAGCGCTGGTTGAATTTGCTGGCGCGCCCTTCGGTGTTGTATTCACGCTGTTTGCCGGTGTAAACGGGGTGTGAAGCAGACGAAGTATCAAGCATAAATACGGGATATTCGTTGCCGTCGCGCCACTGCATGGTTTTGCCGTGGGTGTTGGCGCACGAACGGATCAGCCAGCCCTCATCGGCGCCGCTGTCGAAAAACAGCACCGTGCGGTAGTTTTCGGGATGGGTATTCGGTTTCATAAAAACTCCTTGTGAAATGTTATAATGTAACAATTATAGCGCATTCAAGAATTATTATCAACTGTTGCGCTGTTGGCTTTTTCACATATTCTTTTCACATATTGTTTCCGGGCTGATGCCGATTCGGTGTTGTGCGCGGCCGTTATGCCAACATCTCCGGCGTTAACACGGCTTTGAGCTTGGCATGGAAGCCGTTATGGTCTTGTTTGAGCTGAAACCACCAAAAGCCGCCTTTTTTATAGGACCAATAAGCATCGCCGCCCCAATCGCCGTTGAGCAGAAATGCGCTTAATTGGCCTAACCATGGCTGGTGGCCGACAATTACCAGCGTGCCGTTGCGGGGAGCTGTTTCCAATAGCCGCGGCAGGGTGCGGGCATAGATGTCGGGGTTGAGAGTGGCGAGAATGGTGTAATCCTGCACCAGATAATCAGCGGTCTGGCGGCTGCGTGCGGCTTGCGAAACCCATACCTGTGTGTCTTGCGGCAGGCGGTTGCGCAGCCAGGCGGCAGCGGTGCTGGCTTGGCGGCGGCCTTTTTCGGTGAGTTGGCGCGCTAAATCGGGCGGGCCGTATTCAGCTTCGGCGTGGCGCCAGAGAATCAGGTTCATATTGCGGCTCCTGTGCGGGGTGTCGGTATGTTGGCGGGATGCGCTCGTGACAGCAGTTTGGGCGGTGTGTACTATCTTAAGCACCGTGCAACCGCTTTTCCGATCCGAATATCATGCCCGCTCGAATTCTAAAAAATAATGTCGGTTTATAAAAGCTAGAATGTTTTATACACCCGATCATTTTAATGCTAAAAATCTTTTATTCATTTCTCTTTTTAAACAAATTAGATTGATTGAAAAAATGCAGTTATTTAATTGCCGTCTCTCTATTGAGAGACGATAAAGCAATGCAGCCGGATTGTTTGTCGAACGAGTGAAAGATTATAGCGCGCTTTTCAGACGGCCTATATAATGCGGCGCATGAATGTTTTAATACCTTGGCGGCAGGCATTGCCGCCTTTGCTTGAGACGGAGGGTGCGGCCGCATTGATGCAGGCGCCTTCGCTGACTGTGGCACTGCGCGCGCTGGGGCACGGGTTTTCCGTGCGCCTGCTGCATTTGGGCGCGGTTGGCGGAGATGTTTGGCTCGCCGATGGTTTGGGCGATGCGCCGGAGTGGTTTGCGCGTGATGTATTGTTGTGTGTGAACGATACGCCGGTGGTTTGGGCGCGCAGTTTGTGTGCACATTCGGCGGAGCATTGGCGCACGCTGCTTGATTGCGGCACCCGGCCTTTGGGCGAGCGTTTGTTTGACGGCTCGCTGCCGTTGTCCCGTTCGGCATTTGAATATGCGGTGCCGGATGCGGCAACGGATTTGTCCGGGTTCGGCGGCACGGCGTTTGCGGCGCGTCGCTCGTTTTTCAAGCTGCATGGCGAAGCCCTAGGATTGGTAGAGTGCTTTTTACCGGCGCTGAAAAATTACCTTGTTGATGCTAATTGATAAGCTGTTGGCAGTAAAAACAAATAATGGCGGTTTGAAAAGCCGGTCGGCGCATCTCGGTGCTGTCAGGCGATTTTTTAAAATGTATACGCAACATTAAATTTTGAGCAAATTCGATTATAATTCGAGGCCGTCTGAAAACTTTCAGACGGCCTCGGTCAATCATAAATGCGTAATAATATTATAGATGAATATCAAACGATTACTGCTTAAATTTCTACCCCGTTATGTGGTGGGGCGGCTGTGTGTGTACGGCCGGCTGATGCGGATGGAAAAACCGATCGGCACGCTGCTGCTGCTGTGGCCGACATTTTGGGCCTTGTGGATTGCTTCGGAAGGCTTGCCCGATTTCACCATTTTATTGGCGTTTACCTTGGGCACGTTTCTGATGCGCAGCGCCGGCTGTGTGGTCAATGATTTTGCCGACCGCGACATCGACGGCGCGGTGGCGCGCACCAATCAGCGCCCGTTTGCGCAAGGTTTGGTCACCAAATCAGAGGCGCTGTTGCTGCTGCTGATTTTGTGTTTGTTGGCGGCGTTGTGCTTACTGCCGCTCAACCGCCTCACTTGGCTGATGAGCCTGCCGGCTTTGTTTCTGGCGATAACCTATCCGTTTACCAAACGTTTTTTTCCGTTGCCGCAGTTTTATTTGGGGTTGGCATTTTCGTTTGGCATACCGATGGCGTTTGCCGCCGTGACCGACAGCGTGCCACCGCTGGCGTGGCTGATTTTTGCGGCCAATGTGTTGTGGACGCTGGCTTACGACACCATTTATGCCATGGCAGATAAAGAAGACGATTTGAAAATCGGCATCAAAACATCGGCGATTACGTTTGGGCATCACGATGTGTCGGCAGTTATGTTGTGCCATTTTTGGTTTACCGTGCTGATGATGGTGCTGGGCTGGCAAATCGGCGCATCATGGCCGTATTGGCTGGTGTTGCCGCTGGTGGTGTATTGGCAGTGGCAGCAATATCAGGTGATTAAAACGCGCGACCGCTGGGCTTGCTTTCGTGTGTTTCTTGAAAACAACCGCATCGGTTTGGCCTGGTTTTTTGCCATTGTGGCGCATTATCTGTGGATAAGTTGAACTCGGTATGTGCCCGCTGCACGGTGTATTTTGATTTTTTATGTGCATGGGGGAACTTTTTATCATCACCCCTTCGGGTTTCAGGCGGCCTTATGTAAGGTTGTGCTTGTAATTTAATTAATTGATATGTATAGGTATTTTAAGATTTGCGGTGGCTGTCTGAAATGTAAAATGCCGCGCAAGGATTGAGATTTGATACAACAGTGGGTACAATCGGCAACTGTTTTGCTTACCCTCGTTAAAGAGATGTTCTATGAGCCTGATCGGCCAAATTTTACCGGTGTCTCACATTATGTTGGACCTGGAAGTCAGCAGTAAAAAACGTGTATTCGAGCAAGCCGGCCTGTTGCTGGAAAATGAAGCGGGCTTGGCGCGCGCGGATGTATTCGAATGCCTGTTTGCCCGTGAAAAGCTCGGCACCACAGGCTTAGGGCAGGGCGTGGCCATTCCGCACGGCCGCCATGCTTCGGTAAAAAAAGCCGTGGGCGCATTTATCCGCACCAAAGAGCCGGTGGCGTTTGATGCGCCCGACGGCAAGCCGGTGTCGTTGATTTTTGTGTTGCTGGTGCCTGAAAACGCCACCGGCGAGCATCTGGAAGTGTTGTCAAAACTGGCCGGCAAATTTTCGCAAAAAGCCGTGCGTGAAGCGCTGGCCGCTGCGGCCACGCCGGAAGAAGTGCAACGCTTGCTGACTGAAGAGTAATTTATGCCGAGTGTATCTGTCCGCCGCCTTTATCAAGACAATCAGCACAAACTGCAACTGGCTTGGGCGGCCGGCACGGCAGGCGCCGACAACCGTATCGGTGTAGAGGCCGACAAGCCCGTTTTGGCGCTGGTCGGCCATTTGAATTTTATCCACCCCAATCAGGTGCAGGTGTTGGGCGTGGCCGAAGTGGAATACCTCCAGCGCATGGAGGCGGGCGAAATCAGCTATAACTTCGACCAATTATTTGACTTTCCGATGTCGCTGGTGATTGTGGCCAACGGCCTGCCGGTATCGCCGATTTTGCGCGACTACTGCCATACCCATAATGTGCCGCTGCTCACCTCAAAGCTGGAAAGCCCTTATCTGATGGATGTGTTGCGGATTTATTTGCAACGCCGGCTGGCGGTTTCAACGGTGAAACACGGGGTGTTTCTCGATGTGTTTGAAATCGGCGTGCTGATTACCGGCCAGTCGGGCTTGGGCAAGAGCGAGTTGGCGTTGGAGCTGATTTCGCGCGGCCACAGTCTGGTAGCCGATGATGCAGTGGAGCTTTACCGCACCGGCCCGGAAACGCTCGACGGTCGCTGCCCGCCGATGCTGCGTGATTTTTTGGAAGTACGCGGTTTGGGTGTGCTCAATGTGCGCCATATTTTCGGTGAAACTTCTATCCGTCCGAAAAAAATCTTGCAATTAATCATTAATTTGGTTGCGGCTGACGATGAGTATATGAAACAGCTCGACCGTTTGAGTATCCGCACCGAAACCGAATCTATTCTGAATGTCAGCATCCGCTCGGTAACGCTGCCTGTTGCCGTCGGCCGCAACTTGGCCGTGCTGGTTGAAGCTGCGGTGCGCAATTATATTTTGCAGTTGCGCGGAAAAGACAGCACCAAAGAATTCCTCGAACGCCATCAAACCATGCTGAAGGAAGACGGACTCAACCATGAAAATCGTATTGATTAGCGGCCTTTCCGGCTCGGGAAAATCGGTTGCGCTCAAGCTTTTGGAAGATTTGGGCTATTATTGCGTAGATAACCTGCCGTTAAATCTGCTGCCCGCGCTGGTGTCGCATCATATCGACCAAGAAGAAGTGGAACAGTTGGGCGTTAGTGTCGATATCCGTTCGCGCATCGATATCCAAGAAGCGCAAATCCAAATCAGCGCGCTGCGCCGGCAAGGGCATGATGTGGAGGTGTTGTTTCTGGAAGCGGAAGAGGGCGTGTTGGTGCGCCGTTTCTCCGAAACCCGCCGCGGCCACCCTTTGTCGGGCCAGAATCTGACTTTGCTGGAAAGCCTGCATAAAGAGCGCGAATGGCTCTCGCCCTTACGCGAAATCGCTTATTGTATCGATACGTCTAAAATGAATGCTCAGCAATTGCGCTATAGCGTGCAGCAGTGGCTGAAGCTGGAAAGCAAGGGCTTGCTGGTGATATTGGAGTCGTTCGGTTTCAAATACGGCGTGCCTACCAATGTTGATTTTATGTTTGACATGCGCAGCCTGCCCAACCCGTATTACGATCCTGAATTACGCCCCTTTAACGGCATGGATCAAGCGATTCAAAATTATTTGGATGATCAGCCGCTGGCGCAGGAAATGCTGGCAGACATCGGCAGCTTTCTAAACCGCTGGCTGCCGCGCATGCAGGTAGAAAGCCGCAGCTATGTTACCATCGGTATCGGCTGCACTGGCGGACAGCACCGTTCGGTGTATATGGTGGAAAAGCTGGCCGAACAATTGGCCGGAAAATATGAATTACTGGTGCGCCACCGCCAAGCGCAAAATTTGGCCGGGCGTTGAGCCGCTTTCAGACGGCCTAAGTAAGCAACAGGTAAGCAGCAGGCCGTCTGAAATGTTAAAAAAGACCAAAAGAAAACAATCTGCTATAATGCCGTCATGATTTCAGGCAGCCTTTTACCGGCTGCCTGATTACGTTATGATATCCAGTCACAAAAGTAAGCCGATAAAGTGAGCCAACGCTGTTAGGGGATTTTTGTGAATGGGTCTAAAAACCTGTTTGCCGAGGCTGGCGATAGACAAAATAATCATTTGGTTTTGCAGGCAGAGGGTGTTTATTGTGAAAGCCAGAATGGCGATGCCCTGATTGGTATCACCGGATTGACGGCGTGGCTAAGATAAAAGGCTTTCTGATTATCCGGACGGAGAAAGGTATCTGCCTGCCGGTTCTGATCATGCGTTTACCGATGTGCAGCACCGGCAGCAGTTTGAAAATACCCTAACCGCGAAGTTGGCTGAATAAACCGGCCTGCGAACAAAGTGGGCGGAAAAAGCAGCGTTCAGACGGCTTTTTTCTCTAGGGTGTTTTGATGATTCAGAATGATTTAGATTTTTTGTGATAAAAGTACACAAGATTGTGGACATTTTGCGAGTATTTTTAATGCAGCAGATGTGCTTTTAGCGCAAAAAAAATGATGATATGTGCGTTGTCAGGATACCCTAATGCCCGATAATGCAACCATAAAGAGAACAATATGGCAATCCAATGGTATCCCGGCCACATGCACAAGGCCAAAAAAGCCATTATCGAACGCTTAAAAAGCGTGGATATGGTGATTGAAGTGCTTGATGCACGCCTGCCGGCATCAAGTGAAAACCCGCTGTTGGCAAAACTTTCCGCCGATAAACCCAAGCTGAAAATCCTCAACAAACAAGACTTGGCTGATGCGGAGCGCACCGATATCTGGCTGGCCGAATTCCAAAGCCGCCCCAACACCAACGCCATCGCACTCGATGCTTCCGACCGCAGCGCCGCCGCCAAAATGATTGAAGCCTGCCGTAAGCTGGTGCCGCACCGAAAAGGCATCGAAAAGCCCTTGCGCGTATTGATTTGCGGTATTCCCAATGTGGGAAAATCCACGCTGATTAACGGCATGCTCGGCAAGAAATCCGCCAAAACAGGCAACGAGCCCGGCATCACCAAAGCCGAACAGCGCCTGTTTCTGGCCGATGACTTCTGGCTTTACGACACCCCGGGCATGTTGTGGCCGAAAATCATCGTTGAAGAAAGCGGCTACAATCTGGCCGCCAGCGGGGCCGTCGGTCGCAACGCGCTGGATGAAGAAGTGGTGGCGCTGGAGCTGCTCGACTATCTGCGCCGCCATTATCTGGCCTTACTGCAAGCGCGTTATCAGGCCGACAAAGATGCCAGCAGCCACTGGCAAGACAGCGACTGGCTCGAATGGATAGGCCGCAAACGCGGTGCCTTGCTGCCCGGTGGGCGCATCAACCACCAAAAAGCGGCCGAAAACACTCTTACCGATTTCCGCGACGGCCAAATCGGCCGCATCACATTGGAAACCCCGCACCAATGGGAAGCTTGGCTGAAAAAAGCCCGCCAAAACGAAGCTGTGCTGAAGGCCGAACGCGAAGCCAGAAAAGCCGCCCGCAAAGGCTGATAGTTATTCACAAAAGTAAGTGAACAAGACGGCAAGGCTAGGGTGTCCGGACAATCCGATTTACGGGTGTATTTTGCCCCTGAAAACGCATCTGCTGCGTTAAAAAGCCTCGCAAGATGTCCAATCTTGCTGCGTTTTTTGCCTGGCATCTGCATTTTCAGGAACAAAAATCCCCTCATAAACAAATTATCCGGACACCCTAGCCAATGCCGTTAGGTTATTTTTGTAAATGGGCATGAAATATTTTCAGACGGCCTCGGATGGCGGATTGGAAGGCCGTCTGAAACGCTGTTTGAAAAGCCGGATAAGGACACATCATGAAAGCATTGATTATCTCTATATTATGCAGCCTGCTCGCCGCCTGCGCCCATCTTTCAGACGGCCAAACCATTCAAGTGTATAAGCATGATGGTTCGCGCCAATGTGAAGGTGCGGGTGTGCTGCCTGAAACGATGCAGAACGAATTGAAAGGCATCCGCATTTACCATGCCGAAAAAAGCCGGCTTGAAGGCGTGGCTTTTCCGGCGGTGTGTGGCGGCGGTACGGGCAGTATCAATGTTTACACTATTGATACACAAAATCAGGCTGAAGCGGAAAAGCGCGGTTTCAGTGTGTTGAATAAACCGATTAACCCTGTTTCAGACGGCCTTTAATCAATAAGGCCGTCTGAAAACCCGATAAAAACCATGAACGACAAACTTGCCCCTGACGCGCTGATTGAAGCTGCGTTGATGACCCAAATCGAGCCGTTGAGCGAAAAAGCCATGCGTGAATTGTGTGTGCCGCCGCTTTCTGCCGATAAGCTGATTGATGTGCTTTCTACCCTGAAAGCCCGCTGGCACAACCGTGCGCTGCAATTGGTGCATACCCATGAAGGCTGGCGGTTTCAAATCGATGCACGTGCATTTGAGCGTTTGGGCAGCCTGCAGGAGCAGCGCACACCACGTTATTCGCGTGCAGTCATGGAAACGCTGGCGATTATCGCTTACCAGCAGCCGGTTACGCGTGGCGACATCGAAGGTATACGCGGCGTGGCTGTTTCCAGCAATGTGATGCAAACCCTGCAAGACCGTGGCTGGATTGAGGCCATCGGCCACCGTGACACTGTCGGCCGCCCTGCTTTATGGGCAACCACCGAAGCCTTTCTCAGTGATTTGCAACTCAGTGATTTGACCGAACTGCCGCCGCTGACCGAGCTGGGCGAATTGGTGTTGCCTGATTTGATGGAGATGCCGTCTGAAGCGGAAGAGGAAGCGGCGGATACGCAAGCGGCCGAAATTGTGGAAAGTTATACAGAAGAGGGCTCATCTTTGTTAAACTGAGGCCGTCTGAAAAATACCCCGCACGGGTAGCCGTGCACTTTAACCATCCTGCCGCGCAAGCCGCAGAAGAACCGTTTTCCCGCTTGGAAAATGTGTTAGGAGAACTGAAATGACAAGCAAACAACCCACCAGCAAACGCGAATTCCGCGATGGCGGCAGCAGCAAAAAGCCTGCCGCCAAAAAAGCACCCCGCAAACATTCAGACGGCCTGAAAACCGATGCCAAAAAAACTGTAAAAACCGGCAAACCGCCGTTTGCGCAAACCGGTAAATCAGGCAATAAATCAGCCGGTCAAGCTGCTGCACAAGAACAAGCCGCACCGAAAAACCGTGCCACTCGCGCCAAAAAACTGATTGTGCGTGCGCCGAACCAAAAAATTCAAGAGCGCGCGCGTGATTTGAAAGACAAGCGTGTCGACAGCGAATACATCGGGCCTGAGCGCCTGCAAAAAGTGCTGGCCGCATCGGGCGTCGGCTCCCGTCGTGAAATGGAAGATTGGATTACCCAAGGCATGGTCAAGGTAAACGGCAAAGTGGCTCAGCTTGGCGATAAAGTAGCGCCGGGCGATCATGTGCAGGTAAAAGGGCAGAATATCAACCTGAAATGGGCCGATCGCCTGCCGCGCATCATTCTTTATTACAAACAGGAAGGCGAAATCGTGTCGCGCGATGATCCGCAAGGCCGTGTCAGCATTTTCGACCGTCTGCCGCAAGCCGCCAGCAGCCGTTGGGTGGCCATCGGCCGCCTTGATATCAATACCAGCGGCCTGCTGATTCTCACCACTTCGGGCGAGCTGGTGCAGCGTTTTGCCCACCCGAGCTTTGAAGTGGAGCGCGAATACGCCGTGCGCGTGTTGGGCGAAATGAGCACCGAACAGATGAAAATGCTCACCGAAGAAGGTGTGATGCTCGATGACGGCCTGGCCAAGGTTGAACGTATCTATGAGCAGGGCGGCGAGGGCGCAAACAAATGGTATAACGTGGTGATTAAAGAAGGCCGCAATCGCGAAGTGCGCCGCATTTTTGAAAGCCAAGGCTTAACCGTGAGCCGTCTCGTGCGTGTCGGTTTCGGCCCGATCGGCCTGCCCAACCGCCTCAAACGCGGTCAGTTTTATGAATTAAATCCCGCAGAAGTGGCCAATATCATGAAGTGGGCGGATATGCCGCTGCCGGGCGAGCGCCGCCGTAAAGTTTAAAATATTTAGCGTGTTTTGTTAAACCGAATGTAATAAACGGGTTGATAAATCTTTGAGGCCATCTGAACTTTCACAAACCAGTTTGAAAGTTCAGACGGCCTCAAAGATATCAATGCGGAGCAGCCGTTATTTGCGCAGCTGTTTTGCCGCCTCTATGGCAAAATAAGTCAGAATGCCGTCTGAACCCGCACGCTTGAAGGCCAGTAGGCTTTCCAAAATCACCTTATCGCCATCCAGCCAGCCGTTTTGAATGGCCGCCTGCAACATCGCATATTCCCCCGATACCTGATAAGCATACGTTGGCACGCCGAATTCATCTTTGACCCGGCGAATAACGTCCAAATAAGGCAGACCGGGTTTAACCATCACCATGTCTGCACCTTCCTGCAAATCCAAAGCCACTTCATGCAGGGCTTCATCACTGTTGGCCGGATCCATCTGGTAAGTGTATTTATCGGCTTTACCTAAGTTGGCAGCGCTGCCGACCGCATCGCGGAAAGGCCCGTAAAAAGCTGAGGCATATTTGGCCGAATAAGCCATAATGCGGGTATGGATGTGGCCCGCATCCTCCAAAGCCGAGCGGATGGCGGCAATCCGACCGTCCATCATGTCCGACGGCGCTACCACCTGCGCACCTGCTTCTGCATGGCATAAAGCCTGTTTAACCAACACCGCGATGGTTTCATCGTTTAAAACATAGCCGTTTGAATCAATCAAACCGTCTTGTCCGTGAGTGGTGTAGGGGTCGAGTGCCACATCTGTCATAATCCCCAACTCAGGGAATGCTTCGCGTAATTGCCGTACGGTTGTCGGCACTAAGCCTTCGGGATTAAAAGCCTCTTCGGCAGTTTCGGTTTTGTTTTGAGTAACCACAGGAAAGAGCGCCAGCATCGGAATGCCGAGATTTAGCGCTTCTTCAGCAGTATAAAGCAGCTTGTCCAAGCTTTGGCGTTTAACCCCCGGCATAGACTGCACGGCTTCTTCCTGATTCTGTCCTTCTAAAACAAATACCGGATAAATCAAGTCGTTTGCCGTTAAGATATGTTCGCGCATCAGGCGGCGGGAAAAATCATCTTTACGCATGCGGCGCATACGGGTTGAATAAATATGACGCGGTGGGAAGTTCATTCAAATAACCTGTTCGGACATTTAATCAAGAGGGATATTGTACGCCTGGAACAATAGTAATAAAAGCAAAGTGCTGTTTTCGAGACGCTGAAAGTGTTGGAATCTAAAAGCGTTGAAACAAAATGCGCATCTAAAACAAGGTGATGCCGGTTTTGGGTAAAAAAACTTCCGGCATTTTGGTTGACGGTGTTTGGGGGAGGGGGTATAGTTCGGTTCTTCGCTGCTTCGGCGGTGACGAAACGAACTGATAATTATAGCACGGACGGTGGGATTGAGAAGGCTTTATAGATAAAGTTTTTAGATTCTGCGGTTGACAAGAAGATTGGGTGTTGTATAATTTCGTTCTTGCTCTTTAACAAACAGATTACCGATAAGTGTGAGTGCGGTGACGCCTCACACTGTTGAAAAAGATAGACAAGAAATGTTTTAACATATCTTCGTTTATTTCTTTGAAGCAGACCAGAAGTTAAAAAAAGTTAGAGATTAAACATAAGAGTTTGATCCTGGCTCAGATTGAACGCTGGCGGCATGCTTTACACATGCAAGTCGGACGGCAGCATAGAAGAGCTTGCTCTTTTGATGGCGAGTGGCGAACGGGTGAGTAACGCATCGGAACGTACCGAGTAGTGGGGGATAACTGTCCGAAAGGATGGCTAATACCGCATATTCTCTGAGGAGGAAAGCAGGGGACCTTAGGGCCTTGCGCTATTTGAGCGGCCGATGTCTGATTAGCTAGTTGGTGGGGTAAGAGCCCACCAAGGCGACGATCAGTAGCGGGTCTGAGAGGATGATCCGCCACACTGGGACTGAGACACGGCCCAGACTCCTACGGGAGGCAGCAGTGGGGAATTTTGGACAATGGGCGCAAGCCTGATCCAGCCATGCCGCGTGTATGAAGAAGGCCTTCGGGTTGTAAAGTACTTTTGTCAGGGAAGAAAAGCCGCCGGCTAATACTCGGTGGTGATGACGGTACCTGAAGAATAAGCACCGGCTAACTACGTGCCAGCAGCCGCGGTAATACGTAGGGTGCGAGCGTTAATCGGAATTACTGGGCGTAAAGCGAGCGCAGACGGTTATTTAAGCAAGATGTGAAAGCCCCGGGCTCAACCTGGGAACTGCGTTTTGAACTGGGTAACTAGAGTGTGTCAGAGGGGGGTAGAATTCCACGTGTAGCAGTGAAATGCGTAGAGATGTGGAGGAATACCGATGGCGAAGGCAGCCCCCTGGGATAACACTGACGTTCATGCTCGAAAGCGTGGGTAGCAAACAGGATTAGATACCCTGGTAGTCCACGCCCTAAACGATGTCAATTAGCTGTTGGGGTACATGATGCCTTAGTAGCGTAGCTAACGCGTGAAATTGACCGCCTGGGGAGTACGGTCGCAAGATTAAAACTCAAAGGAATTGACGGGGACCCGCACAAGCGGTGGATGATGTGGATTAATTCGATGCAACGCGAAGAACCTTACCTGGTCTTGACATGTACGGAAGACTCCAGAGACGGAGTTGTGCCTTCGGGAGCCGTAACACAGGTGCTGCATGGCTGTCGTCAGCTCGTGTCGTGAGATGTTGGGTTAAGTCCCGCAACGAGCGCAACCCTTGTCATTAGTTGCCATCATTAAGTTGGGCACTCTAATGAGACTGCCGGTGACAAACCGGAGGAAGGTGGGGATGACGTCAAGTCCTCATGGCCCTTATGACCAGGGCTTCACACGTCATACAATGGTCGGTACAGAGGGTAGCCAAGCCGCGAGGTGGAGCCAATCCCAGAAAACCGATCGTAGTCCGGATTGCACTCTGCAACTCGAGTGCATGAAGTCGGAATCGCTAGTAATCGCAGGTCAGCATACTGCGGTGAATACGTTCCCGGGTCTTGTACACACCGCCCGTCACACCATGGGAGTGGGGGATACCAGAATTGGGTAGGGTAACCTTCGGGAGCCCGCTTAACACGGTATGCTTCATGACTGGGGTGAAGTCGTAACAAGGTAGCCGTAGGGGAACCTGCGGCTGGATCACCTCCTTTCTAGAGAAAGAAGAGGCGTTGTCGTATTCACACTTATCGGTAAACTGTAGAAGAGATGCAGAATTAAAGAAGCAAAGGCCTTGGGTTTGTAGCTCAGCTGGTTAGAGCACACGCTTGATAAGCGTGGGGTCGGAGGTTCAAGTCCTCCCAGACCCACCAAACAGAAGTAGCACCGCACGGCCGGTACTGGGGGCATAGCTCAGTTGGTAGAGCACCTGCTTTGCAAGCAGGGGGTCATCGGTTCGATCCCGTTTGCCTCCACCAAAAGCTTCCCAAATCAAAGCGAGTTGGAAAAGGAAAAAGAAGCGGCAGCTTCTTATTTTAATTGACAGAGCGAAAGCGGCTGTTATAATGGCCAGCTCATTTTGATTTGCGAAGTTATTCTGAAGCCCGGGCAAAATCCGCGGCGGCAGACGCATCGATCTTTAACAAATTGGAAAGCCGAAATCAACAAACAAAGACAATGTTGTTTCGATTGGAAGCGCAAACCGTTGCAACGGAATGCGTTTCAGCAAAAGCAGAGCCGGTATATCCGGCGACAGCCCAGCAGCAATCGGAGCACAAAAATTTGGGTGATGATTGTATCGGATTCACTCTGAAACACAAAAGGCAGAGTGAATCACACAACAAAGCAGTAAGCTTTATCAAAGTAGGCACCTCAAGTCCGGTCCCCTAGTCAACGGGAGGTTGGGCGAAGTCAATGAGGTTCTTGAAATGATAGAGTCAAGTGAATAAGTGCATCAGGTGGATGCCTTGGCGATGATAGGCGAAGAAGGACGTGTAAGCCTGCGAAAAGCGCGGGGGAGCTGGCAATAAAGCAAAGATCCCGCGATGTCCGAATGGGGAAACCCACCGTATTCTGTACGGTATCCTCAAGTGAATACATAGCTTGAGAGAAGCGAACCCGGAGAACTGAACCATCTAAGTACCCGGAGGAAAAGAAATCAACCGAGATTCCGCAAGTAGTGGCGAGCGAAAGCGGAGGAGCCTGTATACGATAATACTTGAGATAGAAGAACAAGCTGGGAAGCTTGGCCATAGTGGGTGAAAGCCCCGTATTCGAAATTTCAAGTATGGTACTAGGTATACGACAAGTAGGGCGGGACACGAGAAATCCTGTTTGAAGATGGGGGGACCATCCTCCAAGGCTAAATACTCATCATCGACCGATAGTGAACCAGTACCGTGAGGGAAAGGCGAAAAGAACCCCGGGAGGGGAGTGAAACAGAACCTGAAACCTGATGCATACAAACAGTGGGAGCACCCTAGAGGTGTGACTGCGTACCTTTTGTATAATGGGTCAACGACTTACATTCAGTAGCGAGCTTAACCGGATAGGGGAGGCGTAGGGAAACCGAGTCTTAATAGGGCGACGAGTTGCTGGGTGTAGACCCGAAACCGAGTGATCTATCCATGGCCAGGATGAAGGTGCGGTAACACGCACTGGAGGTCCGAACCCACGCATGTTGCAAAATGCGGGGATGAGCTGTGGATAGGGGTGAAAGGCTAAACAAACTCGGAGATAGCTGGTTCTCCCCGAAAACTATTTAGGTAGTGCCTCGAGCAAGACACTGATGGGGGTAAAGCACTGTTATGGCTAGGGGGTTATTGCAACTTACCAACCCATGGCAAACTAAGAATACCATCAAGTGGTTCCTCGGGAGACAGACAGCGGGTGCTAACGTCCGTTGTCAAGAGGGAAACAACCCAGACCGCCAGCTAAGGTCCCAAATGATAGATTAAGTGGTAAACGAAGTGGGAAGGCCCAGACAGCCAGGATGTTGGCTTAGAAGCAGCCATCATTTAAAGAAAGCGTAATAGCTCACTGGTCGAGTCGTCCTGCGCGGAAGATGTAACGGGGCTCAAATCTATAACCGAAGCTGCGGATGCTAATTTAGATTAGCATGGTAGGGGAGCGTTCTGTAGGCCGAAGAAGGTGACTTGAGAAGGTTGCTGGAGGTATCAGAAGTGCGAATGTTGACATGAGTAGCGATAAAGCGGGTGAAAAGCCCGCTCGCCGAAAACCCAAGGTTTCCTACGCAACGTTCATCGGCGTAGGGTGAGTCGGCCCCTAAGGCGAGGCAGAAATGCGTAGTCGATGGGAAACGGGTTAATATTCCCGTACTTTGATTTAGTGCGATGTGGGGACGGAGAAGGTTATGTCAGCGGTCTGTTGGAATAGGCCGTTCAAGCCGGTAGGTGGAAAGTTTAGGCAAATCCGGACTTTCATAACACCGAGAAGTGATAACGAGCATCTACGGATGCGAAGTGACAGATACCACGCTTCCAGGAAAAGCCACTAAGCTTCAGCTAAATCAGAACCGTACCGCAAACCGACACAGGTGGGTAGGATGAGAATTCTAAGGCGCTTGAGAGAACTCAGGAGAAGGAACTCGGCAAATTGATACCGTAACTTCGGGAGAAGGTATGCCCTCTGATGTGAAAGACTAGCTCTGTAAGCATTGGAGGGTCGCAGAGAATCGGTGGCTGCGACTGTTTATTAAAAACACAGCACTCTGCTAACACGAAAGTGGACGTATAGGGTGTGACGCCTGCCCGGTGCTGGAAGGTTAATTGAAGATGTGAGAGCATCGGATCGAAGCCCCAGTAAACGGCGGCCGTAACTATAACGGTCCTAAGGTAGCGAAATTCCTTGTCGGGTAAGTTCCGACCCGCACGAATGGCGTAACGATGGCCACACTGTCTCCTCCTGAGACTCAGCGAAGTTGAAATGGTTGTGAAGATGCAATCTCCCCGCTGCTAGACGGAAAGACCCCGTGAACCTTTACTGTAGCTTTGCATTGGACTTTGAAGTCACTTGTGTAGGATAGGTGGGAGGCTTAGAAGCCGAGACGCTAGTCTTGGTGGAGCCGTCCTTGAAATACCACCCTGGTGACTTTGAGGTTCTAACCCAGGTCCGTTATCCGGATCGGGGACCGTGCATGGTAGGCAGTTTGACTGGGGCGGTCTCCTCCCAAAGAGTAACGGAGGAGTTCGAAGGTTACCTAGGTCCGGTCGGAAATCGGGCTGATAGTGCAATGGCAAAAGGTAGCTTAACTGCGAGACCGACAAGTCGAGCAGGTGCGAAAGCAGGACATAGTGATCCGGTGGTTCTGAATGGAAGGGCCATCGCTCAACGGATAAAAGGTACTCCGGGGATAACAGGCTGATTCCGCCCAAGAGTTCATATCGACGGCGGAGTTTGGCACCTCGATGTCGGCTCATCACATCCTGGGGCTGTAGTCGGTCCCAAGGGTATGGCTGTTCGCCATTTAAAGTGGTACGTGAGCTGGGTTTAAAACGTCGTGAGACAGTTTGGTCCCTATCTGCAGTGGGCGTTGGAAGTTTGACGGGGGCTGCTCCTAGTACGAGAGGACCGGAGTGGACGAACCTCTGGTGTACCGGTTGTCACGCCAGTGGCATAGCCGGGTAGCTAAGTTCGGAAGAGATAAGCGCTGAAAGCATCTAAGCGCGAAACTCGCCTGAAGATGAGACTTCCCTGGTGGTTTAACCACCCTAAAGAGTCGTTCGAGACCAGGACGTTGATAGGTCGGGTGTGGAAGCGCGGCAACGCGTGAAGCTAACCGATACTAATTGCTCGTGAGGCTTGACTCTATCATTTGAAGAACTTCGAATGATGATAAAGCTTACTGAAGTCATGAGCCGTACAGCAGTACGGACATGCGATACACATTACCCTTGTTGGAAGCGGGCGCAGCGCCCAGAGCGCGCCCCGGTTCATGTTGATAAAGCAAGATGGGAGACCATGTTGCGACGGCTTTAGCAATTTGTACAGTTTAAGTCTGGCGGCCATAGCGAGTTGGTCCCACGCCTTCCCATCCCGAACAGGACCGTGAAACGACTCAGCGCCGATGATAGTGTGGATACCCATGTGAAAGTAGGTCACTGCCAGACACCCATTCAAGAGCCCCGATACGGAAACGTATCGGGGCTTTATTCTGTGGATGGTTGGCGGGCAGACGGCCCCAGCAGCTCTTGCTGTTGCCCGATTGCGACAAACCGGCGCAATATTCGGGCACATAACCGTTAATGCAGTAAAAATATTTGAACGCATCAAAAAATACCCTTATCATAAACAAATGCCGGCATGCAGCAGAGGCTGCCGGTGAAGGCCGAACAACATTACGAAGGAAAACAATATGAAAAAACTGATTTGGGGCGCACTGGCGCTGATAAGCACCGGCTTCTCGCTGGCGGCGGTCAACATCAACACCGCCGGGGAAGAAGAGCTCAAAGCCCTGCCGGGCATCGGCCCCTCGAAAGCGGCGGCGATTGTAGAGTACCGCAGCCGCAACGGCAACTTCAAAAGTGTGGAGGAGCTGAAGAACGTGAAGGGGATCGGAGACGGTATTTACAACCGTCTGAAGGATGAGGCTTCGGTATCGGGGGCGGCGGCGAAGAAGGCCAAGCCTGCGCTTAAGAAGCCGTGATGCTGCGTTTAGCTGTTTGAAGGCTGCCCGTTCGGGCGGCCTTTGCTTTAGGGGGGAATGGCGGCTGCACAATACCGGGTGTTGGCGGCGGTGCCCGCCGGGTTGCTGCCGCGGCACCTTGGCTTATTTCGTTTCAATGATTGCGATACGTTTGATACCATTTATTCAAACCGCGGTTAAACCGGCTCCGTTGCTTGAACGATGCCGTCTGAAAGTGTCTTGAAGGCTTTTACTGCATCGGGCTGCAGCCTGCATGTCGGATAGCTGCTGATGGTTTGGTGTTGGTGGAATGGGCACGATTAGACAGGAATATCAGGAAGTGGCTTCGATAGTAATCTGCTTATTGCGGGGGGGAGCTTTGGCTGCGGTTTGCTGTTATTAAGGGGCTTTACTAAGGTTGTTTGAATGTTTCAGACGGCCTTAATATAGTCAAAGAAAAACAAAACTAGTACAATAGAAAAACCATGGCCTACTCAAAAGATTATCGACAAATGATATTAGCAAAGCTCGAATCAGGTGAAACCTATCGAGCTTTAGCCGCTGAATTCAACATCAGTAAAAGCACCATACAAAACTGGAAGAAGCAGCCGGAGCGAAAAATAGTAACCACCCGTCACTCCAAAATCGATATGGAAAAGTTACGCCAAGATGTAGCGCAGTATCCCGACCATTATCAAAGAGAGAGAGCCGTCCGCTTTAACTGCACGCAACGGGCAATCGGCATTGCATTGAAACGGTTGAAGATGACTCAAAAAAAAGACCTTGAAACATCCTCGGGCTGATAAAGCAAAACGCCGTTGTTTCAGTAAGCAACGCGCACGTTACGAACAAGATGGCAGACCGATTATCTATCTTGACGAAAGTGGCTTCAAATCCAACGATTACCGTCCCTATGGATACGCAACGAAAGGCGAAAAGTGTTACGGCACTGACAACCGGCAATTGAAAAACACCACCAATGCTATTGGCGCGATTCACGATAACCGATTATTTTCGGTAGGTCTTTATAATTGCAGCATTGACAGTACCGTTTTCCATCACTGGGTTGAAATGCTACTGCTGCCAGAACTGCCCCCAAGCAGCGTGATCGTGATGGATAATGCCACATTTCATAAAAGACAGGATATTCAAGACTTGATTGAAAAAGCGGGGCATACGATTCTTTGGCTGCCTCCCTACAGCCCCGACCTAAATCCGATTGAGCAAACTTGGGCTTGGATTAAGCGGAAACGGAAAGATTGGAGGATAGATTGTCTGGATACGCTGTTTTTCTATTTCTTGTGGATTTGTGACAGTTTTTAATTTCTTCGACTATGTAAAAATAAAGCCAAAGGCCGTCTGAAACTGATTCAGTTTCAGACGGCCTAACCTTAAATTGCTATTTTATTTCCAGTAGCGCCACCAAGGCATGCTGTTGGCTTGCCACGGTTTTTGGAGATATGGGCTGTTGGGGAAGTTTTGCGCCAGAATGCGACGGGTATCTTCGGCCAATTGCGGTTTGTTCATACGGGTGTATGATAACTCCATAATGGCCAGAGCTTCTTCCACAAAGCGGGTGTTTTGATATTGTTCGACCACTTTTTGTGCGCGGTTGGCTGCTGCGAGATAGGCGCCGCGATTGATATAGTAGCGGGCAACGGCGATTTCATTGCCGCCCAAAGCATCAACAAGTTTGGCCATGCGTTCGCTGGCATCCGGTGCATAGCGGCTGTCGGGGTAGCGTTCCACCAATTGGGCAAATGCATGATAAGCGTCACGGTTGGCTTTAGGGTCGCGGTCGGACCAGTCTTGCGAAGCCAGTTTGTTTAAGAATGACTGGTCTTCATTAAACAATACCAAGCCTTTCAGGTATAGGGCATAATCCATATTCGGGTGTTGCGGGTAAATGCGTTGGAACCGCTCGATTGCAGCCAAGGCTTTTTCCGGCTCGTCATCTTTATAGTAAGCATAAGCGGTATCCAGTTGGGCTTGTTGCGCGTGGCGGCCGTTGGGGAACCGTGATTCCAATATTTCGTATAACTTGATGGCTCGCGTATAATTGTTGCTGTTTAATTCGTCTTGCGCTTCGGTGTAGAGACGGTCCACTGTCCAATCTTGGGTGATTTGGGCGTCTTTATCGACGGTGCCGGTGTTGGCACAACCGCTCAGGGCGAAACCTAAGGTTACTACTAAAAGAATTTTTTTCATGCAAAACACTTCCTTTGACAATGCTGCTGATTATAACGATGATTTGGAGTTTTCGGCAGTCCTTAATGCAGAAAGTTGCATAAATTTAACTGTTCCTGTTGATTTGGCAGGTATGCGCTTGGATGCGGCGCTGGCAAAATTGTTGCCTGATTATTCCCGCAGCCGCCTGACCGGTTGGATTAAAGAGGGGGCGGTGTTGGTGAATGATAAACCTGCGCAGCCGAAAGACAAAGTTATCGGCGGTGAGGATTTGTGTGTCACCGTGCGGCAGAGCGAAGAAAATCTGGCTTTTACGCCCGAAACGATGGACTTGGACATTGTTTACGAAGACGATACGGTTATTGTGCTCAACAAGCCGGCCGGATTGGTCGTTCATCCGGCGGCCGGCAATTGGACGGGTACGCTGCTTAATGGTCTGCTGGCTCATTGTCCGGCTTTGAGCCAGGTGCCGCGAGCGGGTATTGTACATCGTTTGGATAAAGAAACCAGCGGCTTGATGGTGGTGGCCAAAAACTTACCGGCGCAAAATCATTTGGTACAGCAGCTTCAGGCACGCACGGTTAAGCGGATTTATCGTGCGATTGCCAATGGAATTGTGCCGTTTGACGGCAAAATCGATACCTTGATCGGCCGAGATCCGCATAACCGTTTGAAAATGGCAGTGGTAAAATTCGGTGGTAAGCCTGCGGTCACTCATGTAAAGGTGCTGGAGCGTTATTTGGCGCACAGTTATATCGAGTGTGCGCTGGAAACAGGGCGCACCCATCAAATCCGTGTGCATATGCGTGAAGCCAATCATCCGTTGGCGGCAGACCCGGTATACGGCAACCCGCGCCATGCCTGTTCTGATGCAGTAAAAGAAGCGGTAAAAGGATTGGCGCGGCAGGCGCTGCATGCTTACCGTTTGAGCTTTGTGCATCCGCAAAGCGGGGAAGCCGTAGCGTTTGAAGCGCCGATTCCGGCCGATATGTATCATTTATTATCAGTTTTACGTTTAGAGGCCGGGCTGGATTCCTCGTTAAGCAACGAAGTGGAATGGCAGGACAAAGTGGGCGGCGGTGACGACGACGATTGGGACGATGATGATTATGATGTGGAGGTGATGTATGTGCGTGATTGAACGTAAATGATTGTCTAGGGTGTCCTGATGTGTCATATGTCATCATCTTTTTGGTGCTAAAAGCACACCTGCTGCGTTAAAAAGCCTCGAAAAATGTCCAATCTTGCTGCGTTTTTGCCTTGCGCTTGCATTTCCGGGAACAAAAATCCCTCCATAAACGAATTGTCAGGACACCCTAGCCGTTCAACTGAAATTATCCTACTGAGCTGTCTTGCCGCACTCCTTGTACTGGTTTCGGCTTGCCGCCTCGTATGATGATTCTAGCTGAATCAGCGATAGCAGTTTCAACAGCGCTCATGTTTTGAGGTGCTGTATTGCGCCGGTTTTACGTTGAAGCCTGTGTCTGTGGCATAAAAATCACTTCAGAATATCATTGGCCGTCTGAAAAAAAGGCCGTCTGAAAAAAGGAATGGGCATGAGCCAAACACTTAATTTGAATTTAAACGCAGCCATCGGCCTGAGCCAAGATGTATCGCCATTTTTATCTGCCGATTGGCCGGCACCGGCCAATGTCAAAACCTTAATCAGCACCCGCAAGGGCGGTGTTAGTGAAGAGAAAGCGTTTGCCGCGATGAATGTCGGTATGCATGTGGGGGACAAGCCCGAGCTGGTGGCACACAATCGTGCCATTGTCGCAAAGCAGACAGGCGTGCCGGTGGCTTATTTGAACCAGACGCACAGTGCGGATGTGGTACGGGCGTGCGACAGCCTGACGGAGCCTTTGGATGCGGATGCCAGCGTTGATGACAGCGGTTTGGCGGCTTGTGCAGTGATGACTGCCGATTGTCTGCCGGTGTTGTTTTGTGACAATGCCGGCACCGTGGTGGGTGCGGCTCATGCGGGCTGGCGGGGGTTGGCCGGCGGCGTGCTGCAAAATACGATATCGGCCATGGGCGTGCCTGCATCGGAAATCATGGCCTATTTCGGGCCGGCTATCGGGCCGGATGCGTTTGAAGTCGGGCAAGATGTTTATGATGCCTTTTGCCGCCCGCTGCCGCAAGCCGAAGCGGCATTCGAGCCGATTGGCGCCGGCAAATATCTGGCTGATATTTATGCATTGGCGCGTTTGCTGCTGAGGCGCGAAGGGGTCACGCAGATTTACGGCGGTACGCGTTGTACGGTATTGGAACGGGACAGCTTTTTTTCGTATCGCCGCGACGGCCAAACCGGGCGCATGGTGAGCATGGTATGGCTGGCCGATGAGGCCGTCTGATGCCATTCACAAAAATGAGCTAACGGCGCTGGCTTGTCTGTGCTCGAAGAGGACCGGGGTCGCTAAGGCGCTGAAGCGCCAAGTCAACCGACCCCGTACGTGTGTGCTGTCTTCGACCCCGCCGTCTTGTCCGCTTACTTTTTTTGAATGGGTGTAAATCTTTCTTTTCACATTAAATCATTGGTTTAATGCTCGTATTGTCATGCAGAAGTTAAGGCCTTCAGCTGTCAAAGTAAAGAAACTGTCAACGGCAGTAAAAAATCTGCTATATTTCATCGCTTGAAACGGTAATCTAGAGGCTGCGGCCAAAGGCCGAAAGTTTCTGTTGCCGGCTGTGTTGGCCTGATTTTCGGCACAACTGCGGCATTTGTTTAATAAAACCAACAAAAAGGTATGCGCATGACGACTTCCGCTCATCCGTCCACACAAAAATCGCTGTTTTGGGCCACCGGCCTGATGCTGTTTGCTTTGTTTTTCGGCGCGGGGAACCTGATTTTCCCGGCGGCCATGGGCCAGCAGGCGGGCGACAATATCGTATCGGCCATGCTGGGCTTTATGCTGACCGGTGCAGGCTTGCCGCTTTTGGGTGTGGCGGCTATCGGCTATTCCGGTTCGCGCGATGTGCAAGAGCTGGCTTCGCGGGTAACCCCTTTATACGGCGTGTTGTTTGCTGTATTGCTGTATTTGTCGATCGGCCCGCTGTTTGCGATTCCGCGCACCGCCACGGTGTCTTTTGAAATCGGTATTGTGCCGTTTTTGGGGGCGGAGGCTGCCGCGCAGAAATCATGGGCATTGGCCATCTTCAGCTTGGTGTTTTTTGCCATTTCGTATTGGCTGGCAATGTCGCCGGGTAAATTGATCGACCGCATCGGCAAGGTGCTGACCCCGATGTTGCTGTTGTGCATCGCGGTGCTGGTCGGCGCGGCGGTGTTGTCGCCGATGGGTGCGTTGCAGCCTGCGCAAGCTGAGTTTGTGACGCAGCCGCTGGTAAAAGGCTTTCTTGAAGGCTACAACACCATGGATGCGCTGGCTTCATTGGTGTTTGCCATTATTGTGATTGATGCCATTCGCGCCCGCGGCGTGAGCGACACAAAAACGCTGACCGGCCTGACCATTCGTGCAGGCATATTGGCAGCGGTGTGTCTGGCGGTGGTGTATGCGCTGATTGCCTACATGGGCGCCAGCAGTGTGAGCCTGTTCGGTATTTTGGATACCGGTGCGGCGGTGTTGTCGCAAACGGCGCAGCATTATTTCGGTATCGGCGGCAATGTGCTGCTGGCGGCCATTGTGTTTTTGGCCTGCCTAACCACTTCGGTGGGCTTGATTACTTCATGTGCCGAATATTTCAACCGCATCTGGCCGCGCGTGTCTTACCGCAACTTTGCCATTATCTTCACGCTGATTTCCTGCGCATTGGCCAACAAAGGTTTGGCCGGCATTATCAGCTTTTCGATTCCGATGCTGATGCTGCTGTATCCGCTCACCGTGGTGATTATTTTGCTGGCCTTTTTAGATAAATTTTTCGGCGGCAGCCGTTTGGTTTATGTATGCACTATTTTCGCCACGCTGGTTGTGGGCTTGCTGGATGCATATAAAACCGCATTCGGCTTCAGCGAAGCCACCGCCGCGGCCATCAACAACAGCCTGCCGTTATACAATATCGGCCTGGGCTGGTTGGTGCCGGCTTCGGCAGGTTTTATTCTGGGCTGTATTTTGAATGTTGCCAGCAAGAAAAAAGCCTGATCGGTCAATATAATCGACAGGCCGTCTGAAAGCATTGCTACCGGTTTCAGACGGCCTGTTTATATTCGGCTATAATGCCGTTTTGTTTTGACGAACCAAACACACAACATGAAACACATCCACATTATCGGCATCGGCGGCACTTTTATGGGCGGTGTGGCGGCGATTGCTCAAGAGGCCGGCTTTAAAGTAAGCGGTTGCGATGCCAAAATGTATCCGCCGATGAGCACTCAGCTTGAAGCGCTCGGCATTGACGTGCATGAAGGTTTTGATGCCGAGCAATTGGATGCGTTTCAGGCCGATGTGTATGTGATCGGCAACGTGGCCAAGCGCGGCATGGCGGTGGTTGAGGCAGTTTTAAATCGCGGCCTGCCCTATATTTCGGGGCCGCAATGGTTGGCGGAAAACGTATTGCACAGCCGTTGGGTGCTGGCTGTGGCGGGCACGCACGGTAAAACCACCACCGCCAGCATGTTGGCATGGGTGTTGGAATATGCCGGTTTGGCACCGGGTTTTCTGATTGGCGGCGTGCCGCAGAATTTCAGCGTATCAGCGCGCTTGCCGCAAACCCCGCGCCAAGATGCCCACAGCCAATCGCCGTTTTTTGTGATTGAGGCCGATGAATACGATACGGCCTTTTTCGATAAGCGCAGCAAATTCGTGCATTACCGCCCACGCACCTGCATACTCAATAATCTCGAATTCGACCATGCCGATATTTTTGCCGATTTGGCGGCCATTCAAACCCAATTTCACCATTTGGTGCGCGCTATACCCGGCGAAGGCCTGATCATCAGCAACGGCACCGAACAAAGTTTGCGCGATACCTTAGACCAAGGCTGCTGGACACCGGTGGAATTTTTCGGCAACAGCGACGGCTGGCAGGTGGCGGGTGTGGCTGCCGACGGCTCATTTGATGTTATGCTCAACGGCATCCAAGTCGGGCATGTGGCATGGGATCTTATCGGCGGCCACAACCGCATGAATGCCTTGGCCGTTATTGCTGCCGCACGACATGTGGGCGTGAATATTGCCACTGCGTGCGAGGCGTTGGGCGCATTTAAAAATGTGAAACGCCGCATGGAAACCAAAGGCAAAATCAACGGCATTACCGTATATGACGATTTCGCCCACCATCCTACCGCCATTGCCACCACTGTGGCAGGGCTGCGCCAAAAAGTGGGCGCTGCCCGCATTTTGGCGGTGTTGGAGCCGCGCTCCAATACCATGAAACTCGGCACCATGAAAGCCGCCCTGCCGCAGAGTTTGGCAGATGCCGATGAAGTGTTCTGTTATGCCGGCGGTGTGGATTGGGATGTGGCCGAAGCGCTGGCGCCTTTGGGCGGCAAATTGCATGTCGGCAAAGATTTTGACAGCTTTGTGCGCACCATTGCCGAGTCGGCCGCAAACGGCGACCATATTTTGGTGATGAGTAACGGTGGGTTTGGCGGCATTCATGAAAAATTATTGCATGCACTCCAATAATCCGCTTGCCGGTAATGTTTAATCATTCATTAAGAGGCCGTCTGAAACGCTGTATGTGGTTTCAGACGGCCTTAACTCAATCTAGGCATTGCCTGTAAAATAGGCATTATACCCATTCACAAAAACAACCTGACGGCATGAGTAAGTGCAGGTCGGAGATTTATATCCGGTAAATGATTTGATATTCTTGTGATTTCAAATGATTTTAGCCGCCTGAAAAGTGTCGGATTCAAGAATCTGACCTACAGGGTGTAGGGCGTGGGTTTTGCTCACGAATACCTTGTGCATGCAAAGGCCGTCTGAAAGAAAATGTTTTCAGACGGCCTTGTTTTCAGAATAATACCCATTCACTAAAGCAACCTGACTCCATTAGTCCGCCCGAGCTCAAAGAGGATTGGTTTCGCTAAGGCGCTGAAGCGACAAGCCAACCAGCCCCGTGTGCATGATACGGTCTTCGGCTCGCCACTTTGTCAGCTTGCTTTTATGAATGGGTATTATTTGTTTATCGGGCTTGACAGGTTTATTGCAAGAGGGCGGTGCAAATTTTGCCAAGGCCGGGAAAGTCAGAATTTAATGCACCCCATTATGGTTGCTGCCTTGTTGTGCCGCATCCAGTTGTTGCTGCGCTTCGCTGACGGCTTGTTCTAAAGCGGCAATCCGTTGTTGGTAGCGCACATAATTACGCTCATTGCCATAGCGCACTTTTTTGCCTTCTTCCAGATTTTTTCGAGCCTGTTCAAGTTGTTGCCGGGCGGCGGCAATATCGCTGCCGGCAGAGGGGGGCGGAAGGTCGGGTGCGGCGGTGGCGGCTGGGGCGGTGTATGCCGGTGCGGAGGTATACACGCTCGGCGTGCCCAGTTTGCTGGCGCGGCAGTTGCCGTCAGGGTTTTGAGTGTAGGTGCGGCGGCCGTTGCTGTCGGTGCATTCATACACTGTTGCTGAAAAAACCGGCAGGCTGGCGCTGAGCAGCAGAATGGTGATCAAGGCTTTCATGATTTTTCCTTCATTTGATTGCATAACAGTAATGAGAGGGTTTCTTGATTGTTTGATTTACGGGTATATTTTGTGCTTGAAAACGCAGCTGCTACGTTAAAAACCTGACGAAGCGGCTTGATTTTGCTGCATTTTTTGTCTGGCATCTGCATTTTCAGACGCAAAAATCCCCTTATAAACGACACATCAGAACACCCTAGCGCAGCCACAGCCACCAAACCGTCAATAAAATTAAAGCAGTAATGATGTTGCCGGCCAATACGGCTTTCCACTGCCGTTTAACCGTGTGCCCTTGCACAGGCCTTTTGCCCTGCCTGATATAGAAAAAAGGGCTGAGCAAAATGGAAAGCGCAGAAATCAAAATCACAGCAGTATAATAAATTTTTTCAGTTTCCAATATTAGTTCCTTTGGGTGTCCTGATAATTCGATTTATGGGAGCTTTTTGCTCCTGAAAAACGCATCTGCTGCGTTAAAAAGCCTCGCAAGATACCCAATCTTGCTGCGTTTTTTGCCTGGCATCTGCATTTTCAGGAACAAAAATCCCCTCATAAACAAATTGTCCGGACACCCTAGCTTTCAGACGGCCTCTCAATAAGATGTTAATACATTGTTGGCTGCTTGATATAGCGCAAATATTGTTGCGGGATACAGGCGTATATTATCCGTAATAAAGTTTCATATCCATTCGAAACATAGATGGCGTTTTGTGAAATTTTTAACGTAGCAGATGCGTTTTCAGGAACAAAATATTCGTCAATCGAATGGTCAGGAAGTTCTCACACATCTTCAAAATCTGAAAGGAAATAAAATGGCTGCTGTTAAATCAATTACCTCTCCGATGAAATTCTTAATCCAAGCGGGGTTACTCAGCGATTTGGGCAAACACCTCAAGCAATACGGCAAGGCCGGCCTGATTATTTGCGACCCGTTTATCGCCGAAAAAGCTCAAGCCGACGCCCGTGAGAGTTTGGCTGAAAACGAAGTTAAGGCTGTGTTTACCGTGTTTGGCGGCGAATCTTCTGATGAAGAAATCAACCGCCAGCAAGCCGAATATGATAAAGGCGGCTGCCAGTTTGTGGTCGGCATTGGCGGCGGTAAAACGCTCGATACCGCCAAAGCCGTAGCTTACTACAAAAATGCGCCGGTGGTGATTTTCCCCACCCTGGCTTCCACCGATGCGCCGTGTACCGCCCTGACCGTGGTCTACAATGCCGACGGTTCGTTTAACCGTTATCTGTTTCTGCCCAACAACCCCAATGCCGTATTGGCCGATACCAAGCTTTTGGCTGCCGAACCGGCACGTTTCTTTGCTGCCGGCGTGGGCGACGGTTTGGCCACCTATTTTGAGGCACGCACCTGCTACCAAACCAACGGCATCAATCTGGTGCTGATGCAGCCCAGCCTGGCCGGTTTGGGCATTGCCAAAATGTGTTATGAAACCATCCGCGATTACGCCCCGCAAGCAATGAGCGCGGTGGCAGCCAAAGCCGTCACGCCTGCGCTGGAACGCACCATTGAAGCCACCATCTATATGAGCGGTGTCGGTGCCGAATCGGGCGGTTTGGCGGCGGCACACGCTATTCATAACGGCATGACCGCCGTTCACGATTTGCACGGAGCCATGCACGGCGAAAAAGTAGCGTTCGGCTTGGTTACACAGCTGGTGATGGAAGGCGTGCCGTCGGAAGAGTTGGAAGAAGTGATCGGCATCATCAAAGCCGTGGGCTTGCCGCTCACGCTGGCCGATTTGGGTTTGAAAGAATTCAAAGAAGCAGAATGGCGCCAAGTGGCCGAACTTTCCTGCGCAGAAGGCGAAACCATCCACAACGAGCCGTTTAAAGTAACGCCGGATATGGTTTACGATGCCATTGTGGCGGCCGACAAACTATTGCAGCAATATCAAGATTAAATTCAGTATTTGAATCCGTCAGAGGCCGTCTGAACACGTGAACTGCCCCCCAAAATATTGGACATTTTCAAACCGCTGAATCAATCACGCTTCAAGCGGCGGTTGCAAACTGAGTTCTGTATGCCACAGGGCTCAGTTTTTTCAAATTCAAACTCAATCGCTCATAGTTGTAGTAGCGGATATAGTCATGTATTTCCGCCTCCAATTCCTCTATCGAAGCAAAAGTCCGGTTGTAGAAACATTCCGTCTTCAATATTGCGAAAAAACTCTCCATCGGCGCATTATCCCAGCAATTGCCTTTGCGCGACATGCTTTGGGTGATGCCTGCCTCTGCCAATTGCTCACGATACGCATGGCAACGATACAATACGCCCTGGTCGGAGTGCAGCATCGGTTTGCGTGCGCCCAGCTGCGCTACTGCCTGTGACAGCATGGTCGTTACCATTTCGCTGTTCGGGCGGCGCGACAGGTGATAGCTGCGGATTTCGCGGTTATACAAATCGAGTATCGGCGACAGATACAGCTTTTGACCGTCGCATTTGAATTCGGTGACATCGGTCAGCCATTTCTCGTCGGGTGTGTTGGCGTTAAAGTTGCGCTTCAACAGATTCTCGGATGTTTCGCCCATCGCCGGCGGGTGGTATTTTCGCTTGGCTCTGACGATGGCTTTCAAATTCATTTTTTTCATCAGCCGCGCTGCTTTCTTGGTGTTCCATGACAGTGCGGCGGCAATGCGCCTTTGTCCGTAACAGCCTTTGTGCTGCTGGTAAACGGCGTATACTGCTTCCATATCTGCCTGATCTTTGTCGGGCTTTTGGTTGCTTTTTCTGCTGAAGTAGAAGCTGCTGTGTGACAGTTCGGCAGATTCGCAAAGATATTTCAGCGGGTGTTCTGTTTTTAATGCTTCGATGATGCGGGCTTTTTCTCGGTTGGGTTTGCGCTCTTCATCAGCGCATCGAGCTTTTTTAGATAGGCGTTCTCCGCTCTGAGGTAGGCGACTTCTTCTAATAGCTCTGCCTGTGTTTTTTCGGCATCGGGTTTGTCGGTAATAAAGGGGTTTTTGCGTTGTTTGGACATGGTGCTTTGAGGGTGCTCCAGCGCGTGGATGCCTGCTCGCTCGTAGGCGGCAATCCATCGGCGTAAGTGGGTTCGGGATATTTGAAGCTCGTCTGCGGTGCGTTGTTGGCTTCTGAGTGCATAATAACGCATCACGGCCTGATGTTTGAAGTGTAGGCTGTATTTGGACATAAGAAAACTGTACCTTTCATGGGTTGGTGGGGGTGTCCAACTTTTGGGGTACAGTTCATATGTTCAGACGGCCTCTGACTGTTTGATAACAGCCTGTTTATTTCCCAAATAAGCTGATAAGGCGGCGATCCGAAGACAGTACACACGTAAGGCGAGCCAACGCTGTTAGGTTATTTTTGTGAATGGGTATGGGCGTTTTGCACAATAAAGATTGCCCGGTATACACCGAGATGTTGGCGAGGCAGCTGAAGTGGACGCAGAAACAGGCCGTCTGAAAATGATGATGACGGAATACGCGATGAAGCAAACCTGCGGTTTGCCGCCCTCTCCCCAACCCTCCCCCGCTGGGGAGGGAGCCAGGTTGCTGAAGCGGTAAGGTTGGCGGGAAAATAACGCCGGCCAAAATGCGCAACGGCAAAAACACACAACGGTAAAAAAACGCGTAACGGCAAACACAACAGTAACCGAATTCCCTCTCCCGTGGGAGAGGGTTAGGGAGAGGGCACAAGCCGCAAGGCTTGAATAATGGTCAGGCCGTCTGAAAATGATGATGGCGGAAGGCGGAATGATGCAAACCTGCGGTTTGCCGCCCTCTCCCCAACCCTCCCCCACAGGGGAGGGAGTCAAGTGGCTGAAGCGGTAAGATTGACGGAAAAACAAACGCCAGGAAAAATGCACAATGGCAAAAACACACGACGGCAAAAAACGCGTAACGGCAAACACAACAGCAACCGAATTCCCTCTCCCGTGGGAGAGGGGTAGGGAGAGGGCACAAGCCGTAAGGCTTGCATAACGGTCAGGCCGTCTGAAAATGATGATGACAGAATACGCGATGAAGCAAACCTGCGGTTTGCCGCCCTCTCCCCAACCCTCCCCCACAGGGGAGGGAGCCAGGTTGCTGAAGCGGTAAGATTGGCGGAAAAACAAACGCCAGGAAAAATGCACAATGGCAAAAACACACGACGGCAAAAAACGCGTAACGGCAAACACAACAGTAACCGAATTCCCTCTCCCGTGGGAGAGGGTTAGGGCGAGGGCACAAGCCGTAAGGCTTGAATAATGGTCAGGCCGTCTGAAAATGATGATGACAGAATACGCGATGAAGCAAACCTGCGGTTTGCCGCCCTCTCCCCAACCCTCCCCCACAGGGGAGGGAGCCAGGTTGCTGAAGCGGTAAGATTGGCGGAAAAACAAACGCCGCCTCGAACACCGCAACGGTAAAAACACGCAACGGTAAAAACACGCAACGGTAAAAACACGCAACGGTAAAAAACGCGCAACGGCAAAAACAACAGTAACCGAGTTCCCTCTCCCGTGGGAGAGGGTTAGGGAGAGTGGCACAAGCCGCAAGGCTTGCATAACGGTCAGGCCGTCTGAAATGATGGCGGAATGCACAATAAAGCAAACCTGCGGTTTGCCGCCCTCTCCCCAGCCCTCCCCCACAGGGGAGGGAGTTAGGTGGCTGAAGCAGTAAAAGATTGGCGGGAAAACAAACGCCGCCCCGAACACCGCAACGGTAAAAACACGCAACGGTAAAAAACGCGTAACGGCAAACACAACAGCAACCGAATTCCCTCTCCCGTGGGAGAGGGTTAGGGAGAGGGCACAAGCCGTAAGGCTTGCATAACGGTCAGGCCGTCTGAAAATGATGATAGCGCGATGAAGCAAACCTGCGGTTTGCCGCCCTCTCCCCAGCCCTCCCCCACAGGGGAGGGAGCTAGGTTGCTGAAGCGGTAAGATTGGTGGGAAAAACAAACGCCGGTCAAAACGTGCAGTAGCAAAAATAAACACAGGCCGTCTGAAATCTTTCAGACGGCCTGTGTTTATTTTTGCCGTTTACAGCCGTGTAACGCTCAATACGCCTTTGACTTCGGCCAAGCCGGCCAAAACGCGCGGCAGGTCGTTAACCTGTCTGACTTCCAGCGTAAAGCGCATGCTGGCTTCCAAATCGCGCGATTGGGTTTGCACGGCGGTAACGTTGAGCTTGTTGCGGGCCAGCGCGTCGGAGACATCGCGCAGCAGGCCGCTGCGGTCTTGGGCGCGGATTTCGATATCCACGGCAAACACTTGGCCTTCTTGCAGGCCTGCCCAGGCGGCGGGCAGCACTTTGTCGGGCGATTGCTCGGCCAGGTGGCGGAATGAAGGGCAGTTTTGACGGTGCACCGAAATGCCGCGCTCGCGGGTAACAAAGCCGATGATGTCGTCGGGCGGGGCGGGTTTGCAGCATCTGGCCAGGGTGGTAAAGAGGCCGTCTTCGCCATCGATGAGTACGCCGTTTTTGCCGCCTTTTTTGATTTTCGACTGCTTGACGATGTTGCTTTCGCTCACCGGCTCGGGGGGCGGTTCGTTTAGTGTGCCGCAGGCTTTTTGAATGGCGCGCGGTGAGATTTCGCCTTGGCCGACGGCGGTGTAGAGCTCGTCGATTTTTTTGTAGCCGAGTTTTTCGGCCAAGTCTTGCAGATTGGGCTTGGGCGAGATTTTGGCGATTTGTTTTTCAAACTGGCTGCGGCCGTTTTCGCGCACGGCATCGGCATTTTGCTGGCGGATAAAGGCGCGGATTTTGCTGATGGCTTTGTTGCTTTTTACCCAGCCTTCGTAGAGCCAGTTGACGGAGGGCGAGCCTTCTTTGGCAGTGATGATTTCCACGCGCTGGCCGTTTTCGAGCGGGGTGGAAAGCGGCACAATCTGGCCTTCTACTTTGGCGCCGCGGCAGCGGTCGCCGATGCTGCTGTGCAGGGCGTAGGCAAAGTCGATGGGGGTGGCGCCGATGGGCAGCGACAATACTTTGCCGTGGGGTGTGAGCACGTAAATGGTGTCGTTAAATAATTCGGTGCGAAAGGCGCCGGCGAGGTCTTCTTTGTCGCTGTCGGCCATGTTTTCGCGCCAGTCGAGCAGTTGCCGCAGCCAGGCGATTTTCTGCTCGTAGGCGCTGTCGCCTTTGCCGCCTTCTTTGTAGCGCCAGTGGGCGGCCACGCCGAATTCGTTGAATTGGTGCATGTCGAAGGTGCGGATTTGCACTTCTACGCCTTTGTCTTCGGGGCCGACCACGACGGTGTGCAGGCTTTTATAGCCGTTGCCTTTGGGTTGGGCGATGTAGTCGTCGAATTCGCCGGGAATCGGCTGCCACAGGCTGTGTACCAGCCCCAATGTGGTGTAGCACTCGGGAATGGTGTCGACCAGAATGCGCACGGCGCGGATGTCGTAAAGCCCTTGGAAATCGAGCTTTTTTTTGACCATTTTTTTATAAATGGAATAGATGTGTTTGGGGCGGCCGGCCACATCGTAGTGGATGCCGTATTTGTCTAGCTCGGTGCGCAGGTTTTGCAGAAAGTTTTCGATGTATTCGAGCCGCTCGGTGCGTTTTTCATCGAGCAGGCGGGCGATTTTTTTGTATTCTTCGGGGTTTTGGTGGCGGAAGCCCAAATCTTCGAGCTGCCATTTGAGCTGCCATACACCGAGGCGGTTGGCCAGCGGGGCGAAAATATCCAGCGTTTCTTTGGCCAGCGTGCGTTTTTCGGGGCTGTCGGGCTGGGTGCCGACAAATTGCATGGTGCGGGTGCGCAGGGCGAGTTTGATTAAGACCACGCGGATGTCGCTTACCATCGCCAGCAGCATTTTGCGCATGGTTTCGGCTTGTTCGGCGCGCTCTTCGGGGGTGGCGAGGTTGTCGACTTTGGCAAAATGGGTGAGCTTTTGCACTTCGTCGATGCCTTTGACCAGTGAGGCAACGGTGGCGTTGCATTGGCTGCCGACCTGCTCCTGCCAGTTGCTGCAATAGCTTGAAATATCGGTCAGCAGCGTGGCGGCGATGGCATCGGGCAGCAAATCCATTTCGGCCACCATTTCGGCGGCGCCCATCAGGTTGCCCAACAGCGGTTCGCCGCTGGGGGTAACGGCATCGGCGGGGTAGTAGGCTTCGGCCAGCATCAGCGCGTTACGCAGCAGTTTGGCATCTTTTTCAGGCAGCCGGCCGCTGTAGCGGTCAAACCATTGGCGGTAGTTTTCCAGATTGGGGGCGATGCTGCTGGGCGCTTGTCTAATGCTGGCCATAATTGCGGTTTCCGATAAGGCTGATGGACAGAGGCTATTGTAGCAAATTTGCACCGGCGGTTTGATAACTTTTACTGCTTTACTGATAACGGTTTGATTGGCGCGCGGGATTGTTTCAGACGGCCTAAAGTGCTAAGGTAGTCGCACTTAATTGTGAGGAAAAGCCATGAAGCTTTATATTTATGACCATTGCCCGTTTTGCGTGCGTGCGCGCATGATTTTCGGCCTGCGTGATGTCGCGGTGGAAGAGGTGGTGTTGCTCAATGATGATGAGGCAACCCCCATCGGCCTGATCGGGGCAAAACAGGTGCCGATTTTGCAAAAGCCCGACGGCTCGCATATGGGTGAGAGCTTGGATATTGTGCGCTTTATTGATGAATATGCCGGTAAAGGCCGTCTGAAAGCAGAAATCCGCCCGCAAGTGCAGGCGTGGTTTGACCAAATCAGCGAGTATTACAACAAGCTTGTGCAGCCGCGCGATGTGATGCTCGGTTTGCCTGAATTTGCCACGCAAAGTGCGATTGATTATTTTGTGGGCAAAAAAGAAAAAACCATCGGCAATTTTCAAACCAATTTGAGCAAAACCGGGCAATATCTCAAACGTGCGGCTGCCGGGCTGGCCGAGCTGGAAACGCTGGTGTGTTCGCCCGATGCTTTAAGCGCAGAATTGGGGATGGAAGATATTATCGTGTTTCCGGTGTTGCGCAATCTGACGATGGTGCGCGGTTTGGAAATGCCGCCCAAAGTATTGGCATACGTGCAAAAAATGAGTGAGCAAAGTAAGGTGCCGCTGTATTTCGACCGGGCGCTGTAAGCAGCATCGGAAAAGTGCCAAAGGCCGTCTGAAAGGTTTCAGACGGCCTTTGGTATCAACCGCGATGCTTAAAACAAGGCCGGTTGCGGTTGGTTGAGATAATCGTGTAACGGCTTGGGCAGGCCGTAATCTGCCCAATGCTGCGGCATAACCCACAGGCCGTCTGAACCGTTTTCAGACGGCCTGTGGGTTTTTGCTGCCAACGGGGTAATCAGCAGCAAACGGTGGGTGAGGCGGTGGGTGAGGGCGGCGCTTTCGGCAAGGTTGTCTGCAACCATGCCGTAACGTGCGGCAAAATCATATAAATCTTGCAGTTTTTCAAAACACGGCACGCAATACAGCCCGCCCCAAATACCGTGCTGCGGGCGTTTTTGCAGCAGCAGCGCGCCCTCGGCATTGCGCAGCAGCAGCCAATAGAGCGGCAGCGTTTTCACTTCGACGGCGGCTTTTTTGCGCGGCAGCACGGCGGTGCGGTTTTGTGCTTTAGCCTGGCAGATTTCCGCCATCGGGCATTTGCCGCACAAGGGCTTGCTGCGTTTGCACACGGTGGCGCCCAAATCCATCAGCCCCTGCGTATAGGCGGGCATGTTTTCCTGTTCAGACGGCAACAGGCTTTCGGCCAACGCCCATAATTGGTTTTCAAATTTTTTGTCGGCCGGGTTGCCGTCGCGGGCGAACACGCGGCAGAGCACACGCTTAACATTGCCGTCGAGAATGGCTTCGCGCTGATGAAAGGCAAAGGCGGCAATCGCGGCGGCGGTGCTGCGACCCACACCGCAAAGCGTTTCCAATTCGCGGCGGCTTGAGGGAAACACACCGCCGAATCCGCTAACCACCTGCTGCGCGGCTTTATGCAGATTACGGGCGCGGCTGTAATAGCCCAAGCCCTGCCACAGGCTTAAAACCTCGTCTTGCGGCGCGGCCGCCAATGCCTGCACGGTGGGAAAGCGGGTGGTGAAGCGCGGATAATAATCCAGCACTGTGGCCACTTGCGTTTGCTGCAACATGATTTCCGACAGCCACACCAGATAAGGTTCGCGCACCTGCCAGGGCAGATGGTGGCGGCCGTGGCGGTGTTGCCAGGCAATCAGGCGGGCGGAAAAATCAGTGTGGGGCATGGCGGTGTGTCGGTGCAAAAGAGCGTATTTTAGCCCCAAACCGGTATTTGTGGCAGCAAAGGCATGCCGGCCATTTATAAATCATCTTTTTATAAATCATCTTTGTTAATACCAAAAACGCATCGGCTGCGTGCAAAACCTCGCAAAATGCCCTGCCGATTTTGCGGTATGTTTGCCCGGCATCTGTATTTTCAGAAACAACAATCCTTTTTCATACCCATTGGCAGTTGCATCAAGGCCGTCTGAAAAACAGCCGTTCAGGCGGCCGCAAAGTTTGTGTGATATGTTATAACAAATTGAAATAGAAAAGTAATTTGACTTTGGCGGCCGGCGCACCCTACACTGTGTCAGCAGGAAAAAACACAACAAATAAAAGGTTCAGAATTAGAGAAAGGAAACAACAATGAAAGCCATGGTTTATCACGCAGCCAACGATATCCGCCTGGAAGACAAACCCAAGCCGCAAATCACCGAGCCGACCGATGCGGTGGTGAAAATCGTTAAAACCACCATCTGCGGTACCGATTTGGGTATTTGGAAAGGCAAAAATCCCGAAGTGGCCGACGGCCGCATTCTCGGCCACGAAGGCGTGGGCATCGTTGAAGAAGTGGGCGATGCGGTTAAAAACATCAAAGTGGGAGACAAGGTTATTATCTCTTGCGTAAGTAAATGCTGCTCATGCGACAACTGCAAAAAACAGCTTTATTCACACTGCCGCAACGGCGGTTGGATTCTCGGCTATATGATAGACGGCACGCAGGCCGAGTATGTGCGCACGCCGTTTGCAGACAACAGCCTGATTCCGCTGCCGGAAAATGTCAACGATGAAATCGCATTGCTGTTGAGCGACGTGTTGCCCACCGGCCATGAAATCGGCGTGCAATATGGCGATGTGAAACCGGGCGACACCGTGTTTATCGCCGGCGCCGGCCCCGTGGGCATGGGCGTGTTGCTGACCGCGCAATTTTACAGCCCGGCGGCCATCATCGTGTGCGATATGGATGAAAACCGCTTGAAAATGGCCAAAGAGCTGGGGGCCACCCACACCATCAATCCGAGCAACGGCGATGTGGCGGCCAAAGTGCACGAAATTGCGGGCGAAGACGGCGTTGACTGCGCCATCGAAGCCGTGGGCGTTCCGGCCACGTGGGCCATGTGTCAGGACATCGTCAAGCCCGGCGGCCATATTGCGGTAGTGGGGGTGCACGGCAAACCGGTTGATTTCAACTTGGAGCGTTTGTGGATTAAAAACCTCGCCATCTCCACCGGCCTGGTGAATTCCAACACCACCGAGATGCTGTTGAAAGCCATTTCCACCAGTTCGGTCGATTTTACCAAAATGCTGACCCACCGCTTCAAACTGAGCGAGCTGGACGAAGCTTACGAGGTGTTCAAACATGCAGCCGAAAACGGCGCCATGAAAGTAGTGCTGGTCAACGAATAACCTGATGATTTTGCGATGCGAAAGGCCGTCTGAAAACTGCGAAGTATGGTTTCAGACGGCCTTGTTTTACTGGAATTGCCGGTAACGGTTGGCAACGCAACCGTAGCGTGGGCTCTTGGCCCGCTTGTGATTCCAAATGATTTTAGCCGCCTGAAAAATGTCGGATTCAAGAATCCGCCCTATAGGTGTATCGCGTGGGTGCTGCGTACAAAAAAACTGTGTGTCAAGGCCGTCTGAAATGTTTCAGACGGCCTTTCGGGTGTCGGCAGATTATGATATTCAAGCCGCTGCAGTAAACGACACATCAAGACACCTTAGGATAGCCTGATGTGTCATATATCATCATATTTTTGGCGCTAAACGCACATCGGCTGCGTTAAAAAGCCTTGCAAGATGCCCAATCTTGCTGCGTTTTTTGCCTTTGCATCTGCATTTCCAGAAATAAAAATTCCCTCATAAACGACACATTAGGACACCCTAGGCTGCCGGCGCGGTTTTTATTGGTTTGCTGCCCCCCGATTTTCCTGCGCCCGCTCAATCATTGCCTCGCGCAGCGCATCCAAGCCCAGGTTGGCGGTAACGGAAATGTTGACCGCCACCGCTTTGCCCTGCGCATTGCGCAAAATGCCGGCTTGACGGGGGGCTTCCGAAGGCAGGTCGATTTTGTTGTAAACAATCAGTTGCGGCACGTCATGCGCGCCGATTTCTTCGAGCACGGTGTCGACATCATCCATCTGCCGCTCGAAATCGGGGTGGCTGCTGTCGACCACATGCAGCAGCACGTCGGCCAGTGCAGTTTCTTCCAGCGTGGCTGAAAACGCCGATACCAGCTTGTGCGGCAAATCGCGCACAAAGCCCACGGTGTCGGTGAGAATCACGCTGGTTTCGTGATTCAGATACAGGCGGCGGGCGGTGGTGTCGAGGGTGGCGAATAATTGGTCTTTTGCGACTACCTCGGCTTTGGTGAGGCGGTTAAACAGGCTGGATTTGCCGGCATTGGTGTAGCCCACCAGCGCAAAGGTCTGCATGCTGCCGCTCATGCGCGATTTGCGGCGGGTGGCTCGCTGCTTCTGCACCTGTTGCAATTGGCGCTTGAGGGCGGTGATTTTTACATTAATCAGGCGGCGGTCGGTTTCGAGCTGGGTTTCGCCCGGCCCTTTGAGGCCGATGCCGCCTTTTTGGCTTTGCAGATGGCCGTAACCGCGCACCAGCCGGCCGCTCAAGTGGGTGAGTTGTGCCAATTCTACTTGCAGCCTGCCTTCTTGTGATTGGGCGCGTTGGGCGAAAATGGCCAAAATCAGCCCCACGCGATCGAGCACGCGGCATTGCAGCGCTTTTTCGAGATTGCGCTCCTGTGTGGGGGTGAGCTCGTGGTTGAATACCGCCAGCTCGATGTTGTGTTGCGCCACGGCGGCGGCCAGCTCTTCGGCCTTGCCGGTGCCGACAAACAGCGCTGCGTGTGCTTTGTCGCGTTTGGCGGTTTCGATGTGTACCAATTCGCCGCCGGTGGCGCGTACCAGATCGGCGGCTTCGTCTTGCGCGGCCTGAAAGGCGCGTTCGCGCGTTTCGTTGGCTCCGGCGTAGTCGGCGCTCAACATCACGCTCACAAGCATCACCCGTTCGGGTTGTTCCAATGATTTGTCGATGTGGAATAAAGTGGTTTTACGGCTCAAGGGGTTTCCTTTGGCAACGGCAGGTTTTCAGACGGCCCGGTTGGGTATTCGGCGGGATGCAGTGTTTGCAGGTGGTTATACCTGCTTTGTCTGTAAGCAAAAACGGTTTTCAGGCCGTCTGAAAACCGTTTTTATCAGGATTATGGCTTGCCGTGTTGTCGTTTCACGGCTTTTTTTACTTTGGCGGCAGACTCGGCCACTATCTGCTCTTCGCTCTGCTCTTCGTTTTGCAAGGGCGGATGTTCGCCGACCGGCTCGGCGGTGGGGCTGTCGATGGTTTCGGGCGCCGCCGTATCGGCCGCAGGTTTTATCGGCTCGGCCGTTTCGGTTTGCGTTTCGGGCAGATTGGTATATTCGCCTACCGCTTCGGCGGTGGGGGCGGCAATCGGCGCGGCGTTTTGCTGTTCGGGCGGATGCTCGGCAGCGGGCGCTTCGGGCACGGCGGCGGCGAGCGGCAGGCGGGCGAGTATGGTGCTGCTGGCGCTGACTTTGTCGCCGATGGCGACTTGCGCCTGCGCATCAACGGGCAGGTAAACGTCTACACGCGAACCGAAGCGGATAAAGCCGTAGCGTTCGCCGCGCACCAGCGGGTCGCCGACACGGGTGTAGCAGAGAATGCGGCGCGCCACCAGGCCGGCCACTTGCACGAAAGTGATTTCGCGGCCGCTGCGGGTGGTGGCCAGCACAGCGTTGCGTTCGTTTTCGGTGCTGGCTTTGTCGAGCGCGGCGTTGACGAATTTGCCGGCGTTGTATTCTACGGCGGTAACGGTGCCGTCAATCGGCGAGCGTTGCGAATGCACGTTGAAAACGTTCATAAACACGCTGATTTTGAGCGCTTCGGTATTGCGGTAAGGATCTCGGGCTTTTTCCACCACCACGATGCGGCCGTCGGCCGGGCACAATACGGCATCGGCATCTTGCGGAATCGGGCGCGAAGGGTCGCGGAAAAATTGCAGGGCAAATGCGGTGAATACCCAAAACGGCAGCGACCACCAGCCGGCGCAGGCGCTGACAATCAGGCTCAGCAGCAAGCCGGCGATGATGAAAGGCCAGCCTTCGCGGGCGATAATCGGGTGCGGGTAAAAACGGGGCATAGGCATCTGGCTGTCCTTACGGTATGTGGAGGGTAACGAGCCGATTATAACAAACCTGCCCGTGTTACGATATGCTGCCCTAACTGATAAAAGATAAAAGCATCCGGCCGTCTGAAAAGCGGTTTCAGACGGCCTTTGTAATGTTTGTGGCGCTAGGGTGTCCGGACCATTCGATTTACGGGTGCTTTTTGCCCCTGAAACGCATCTGCTGCGTTAAAAAGCCTCGCAAGATGGCCAATCTTGCTGCGTTTTTTGCCTGGCATCTGCATTTTCAGGGGCAAAAATCTCCTCATAAACAAATAGTCAGGACACCCTAGGGTGTCCTGACTATTCATATATCATCATCTTTTTTGCGCTAAAAGCACATCTGCTGCGTTAAAAAGCCCCGCAAGATGGCCAACCTTGCTGCGTTTTTTGCCTTTGATTCTGCATTTTCAGGAGCAAAAATCTCCTCATAAACGACGTTTCATGACACCCAAGGCCGTCTGAAAAGTGGTTTCAGACGGCCTTTATGGTGTTTGCAGCGCTTGTGCGGGCGGTTTATAAATCTTCAATCACTCCGGCCTGAGCGGCGCTGCTTTTTACGGTGGCGGCTGCTGTGCGGCGCGCGGCATCGTCGTCATACATCATGCTGGTGCCGACAATCTGGCCGTTGGCGGCTTTGAGGTTGAAATAAAATTTGCCGGCGCTGCTTTCTCTGTATTCATAGCGTTCATCGTTGCCGGCATTGCTGCGCACCGATTCTATGCCGTTTTGTGCGGCGGCTTTGCTGCCGTATTGTTCGCTGCGCAAAATGGTTTTTTCGTTGTTGTCGAGAAAGTTAAAGTGAAATTCGCCGTTGTCGCTGCGTGTCAGTTCGAATGTTGCCATTGCCGATTCCTCTGTATAAAAACTGCGGAAGGCCGGGCTGTGCCGGTATCACGCTCACGGTGGATGCCAAAAACTGCCGTAAGATGAAATATCTGCCAACGCCGGAAAAAGGTGGTGCCGCAGCCACTATAGAAACAGCATAGGCGCTTGTCAACATTCATTCTCATTAAAATTCAGGCCGTCTGAAAATTTTCAGACGGCCTGTGGTGTCAGGGCGCTTTGATTGTTTGGTTGACGGGTGCTTTTTACGCTTGAAAATGCACTTGCTGCGTTTTTTTACCCGGCATCTGCACAAAAAATCTGAATCATTCTGAATGGTTAGAACGCTCTCAAGATTGGTTTATTCGAGTGCAGCGTTTAATTTCTGCTCGATTAAGTCGGCATCAAATGATTTGGCAATCAGCTCGAAGCGGCTGTCGCGCCGCCACGATACTTGGTTGGCGCCCCATTGGCCGTCGACCCAGTTGAGCCATACCCATGTGCCCATCACTTGAAACACGCCTTTGGCGCGCACCAGGCCTTCGGCCATGGCGGGCAGGTCGTTGAAAAAGTGCGTGAGCCGCTCGCCGTCAAAATCACGGCCGGCGGGAAAAGTGAAGCCTTGCGACTGAAAGCCCATGGTGTTGTCGGGCAGGGCTTTGAGGCGGTAGCGCGATTTTTCTACCACGGGAATATCGAGCCATTCGATTTTCATCTGCGCGTTTTCCACTTCCGCCACCAGCGCTTTGGGGGGGAAGAGGGCGGCGGCTTTTTCGCGGAATGCGGCCAAGGTTTCGGGGGGGCACAAATCTGTTTTGCTGGCCACCAAAACATCGCACACGCCGATTTGGTCTTTATACAAAGCCTGCAAGGCGTAATCGGGGTCGGTAAACTGGCGCGGATCAACCACGGTAAACACGGCGGCAATTTCGAGCGATTTGTCTAGCGGCGGGGCTTTCAATTCGTCAATCACGCTGGCGGCGTGCGCTAAGCCGCTGGCTTCGATCATCAGCCGGTCGGGCGCCATGTCGCGCAGCATTTTGGTAACGGTGCTGCTCATTTGCGGGCCGGCCACGCAGCAGAGGCAGCCGCCGGCGATTTCGGCTACGGGAATGCCGTTGTCGCTCAATACGGCGCCGTCGATGCCGATTTCGCCGAATTCATTGACGATAATCACCCATTTTTCAGCGGGATTTTTTTGCGCCATCAGGCTTTTGAGGGCGGTGGTTTTACCGGTGCCCAAAAAGCCGGAAATCAGATGCACTTTGGTTTTTTTTACTGACATTGTTTGCAGATTCCTGTTAATACCACATGTTCTTCTTTGAGGGCGAAACCGCTGGCGGCCACGCCGGCGCAGAGGGCGGCCCATTCGCTGCTGAGGGTTTGCTCGTCTACCGCGCCGCATTCGGTGCACACCAAAATAAAGGCGCTGTGGTGGGCGGCTTCATCGTGGTGATGGCAATGTTCGCCGCAATCGTGTTGCGCGTGGCTGCACAATACATAGCCGTTGACCGCCGCCACTTTGTGCAGCACGCCTTGATCGGCCCAAAAATCAAGGGCGCGATAGGCGGTGGGCGGGGCGACAACGCCTTCGCTTTCCTGCTGCATGTGCGAGAGCACGGTATAGGCTTTGATTACGCCGCTCTGTTGCAGGATGATGTCCAACACCTGTTCGCGCAGCGCGGTAACCTGTACGCCGTCGCGGCGGGCTTGGTTGAGAATTTTTTGTTTGATGTTTTGCATGCTGTTTCCAAAAAGTGCAGCCTTTTCAGACGGCCTGTGTTGATTGTTATAGTATAACTTGATTTGCAGCAGGCTAAAAGGTTTCAGGCCGTCTGAAAACCTGCGTTCGGTTTTCAGACGGCCTAGGGTATCCTGACAATTCATATATCATCATCTTTTTTGTGCTAAAAGCACATCTGCTGTGTTAAAAAGCCTCGCAAGATGCCCAATCTTGCTGCGTTTTTTTGCCTGGCACCTGCATTTTCAGGAACAAAAATCCCTCCATAAATCGAATGGTCAGGACACCCTAGGAGCTTCATGCGCCTTATTTGAACCAGCTTTAGCAGCTTTATTTGAACCAGCCTTTGATTTTTTGAAACAGCGAGGTGCTTTGTTTTTCGAATTCTGCCGGCGCGGCTTCGGGCGGCGGGGTTTGGCGGCTGACGGGCAGGGCGCCGAAGCTTTGGGCGGTGGGCATGATTTCGATGCTGTTCACATTCATGTGTGCCGGGCGCTGATACAGCCACAACACCGTGTCGGCAATGTCTTGCGGGCGCACGGGCTGCACGTTTTCATATAGTTGGGCGGCGCGCTCGTCGTCGCCTTTAAAGCGCACGTTGGAAAACTCGGTGTCGCCGCACAAACCCGGCTCGATGTTGCTCACGCGCACGCCGGTGCCGGCCAGATCGGCGCGCAGATTGAGGCTGAATTGGCGCACATAGGCTTTGGTGGCGCCGTAGACATTGCCGCCGGGATAGGGGTAAGTGCCCGCAATCGAGCCGAGGTTGATGATGTAGCCGCTTTGCCGGGCCACCATTTGCGGCAGAATTTGGCGGGTGAGGTAGGTGAGGCCGATGATGTTGGTTTGAATCATGGTCTGCCAGTCGGCAAAATCGGCTTTGTCGGCGCCGTCGAGGCCGAGCGCCAGGCCGGCATTGTTGATTAAGCCGTCGATTTCGCTGAAATGCTCGGGAATATGTTTCAGCGCTTCATCAATGGCGGCCGGATCGGCCACGTCCATTTGCAGCGGGTGAAAAGCTTCGCCCAGCTCCAGTTTGAGCTGTTCGAGTTTTTCCAAGCGCCGCGCCGCGCCGATAACCTGATAACCCGCACGCACCAAAGTGCGGCACATGGCCGCGCCGAAGCCGGCTGATGCGCCGGTGATTAAAATAGCCATTTTATTCTCCTTGCTTTTCTTAACATAGTCTTTACGGAAGTTTCGGTTATGATAAGCCTACAACACTCAAATATAAACCACAAGGAAACCAAACCATGATAAACATCAAGACCACATTGGCTGTGGCGGCTTCTGCGGCCGTGTTGGCTTTGTCGGCCTGCGGCGGTTCGGCGGCAGGTGCGGGCAAAGGCCCGAATTCGGAAGAGCGCACCACGGCTTTTAAAGCCATGATGCCCAATTTCAGCAGCATGGGCAAGATGGTAAAAGGTGAAGAGCCTTACGAAGTGGAAAAATTCAAAACCGCCGCCGCCGCGTTTGCCGAAGAAAGTAAAAAGCCGTTTGCGCATTTCGAGCGCGATGCTTTGGTTGACGGTAAACCGCAAGACGGCGATGCCTTGCCGGCGGTGTGGGAAAAACCGGAAGAATTCAAAGCTGCCGAAGAAACATTCCATGCGGCTGTGGCCGAGCTGAACACGCAGGCGCAAAGCGGCAATTTGGAAGCCATCAAAGTGGCCTACGGTGATGCCGGGGCAAGCTGCAAGGCTTGTCATGATTCGTTCCGCCGCCCGAAATAACCGGCACGGATATGGAAAAGGCCGTCTGAAAGTGTTCAGACGGCCTTTGCGCGCGCAGGGGTTTTGCGAGCAGAACCTATACATCATGTGGGTCGGATTCTTGTATCCGGCATTTTCAGACGGCTGAAATTATTTGGAATCACAAGAATATCGAATGATTTGTCGGATACAAGTATCTGAATCTATGCTTGCTTATACCCATTCGCAAAATAACCTGATTGCGTCAGCTCGCCTTATTTGCTTACTTTTATCAATGGATATTATTCTGCAAACAGGTAAGGCCGTCTGAAAGTATTTTCCTTCAGACGGCCTTTGCACGCGCAGGGGTTTCGTGAGCAGAACCCATCAATGTTATACACCCTGTAGCTCGGACTCTTGAATCCGACGCTTTTCAGACGGCTGAAATTATTTGGAATCACAAGAATATCAAACCGGTTGTCGGATGCAAGTATCTGACAACCGGTTGTTGAACAAAGCTAATAGGCAGGCATTATGGTTTCGTTTCCTCCCCTGTCCAACGGGGGAGGGTTAGGGTAGGGGTAAAGCCATGAAGGATTTTATATCTCATGGATTATCTTAATCCCGAACGCACGTTATATTAAAGTGCTGTGCTGTAACGTCTGCCCATGCGCATGAATTATCTTCAAGTTTCCTGTCGTCAATTTATTTGAATTTGACTATCACTGAGCTGTTGATAAAGCAGGCCGGTACGCCGATGCGGCGGATGACTTTGACCAACGGGCATTATCGGTGCGGCCGCTTCTATCGGGCGTGATCAGCGCACCACTTCGGACGCTTCCTGAATCAGCGCTTCAGGAACGGTAAAGCCTTGCGCTTCGGCGGCTTTCGGGTTGACGGCAACGGTGCCGCCTTGCGGGTGTTCGGGCTTGATGCTGCCGGGTTGCTCGCCTTTCAATACCCGTGCCACAATGTGGCCGGTTTGCACGCCGAGGTCGTGGAAATCAGGGCCGTAAGCGGCGGCGGCCCCACGTTTGACCGTGCCGGTGTCGGCGGCCACCAGCGGCAGCTTGATTTCGGTGCCGGCTTTGTAAACGGCTTCATAGGCGGAAACCACGCCGTTGTCAAACGAGGTATACAGCAGGTCGACTTTGCCTTTCAGGCTGCGCACGGCTGCGCCCACATCGGTGGTGCGCGGAGCGGCCACGGCCACCACTTCGATGTTTTTTGGCGCCAGATAAGCTTTCATGTGCGCCAGCATGGTGGTGGAATTATTTTCCCCAGGGCTGTATACATAGCCGATGCGCTTGATTTCGGGCAGCAGCTTCTGCATCATTTCGAATTGCGGCGCAAACGGAATATAGTCAGACATGCCGGTTACATTAGTGCCCGAAGGCGCATCCATACTCGGTATCAGCTTGGCGGCCACGGGGTCGATGATGTCGGTGAAAATCACCGGCACGCTTTTGGTGGCGGCCACCACCGATTGGGCGCTGGGCGTGGAAATGGCCACAATCGCATCGGGCTTGTCGGCGGCGAATTTTTTGGCAATCTGGCCCGCCGTAGCCGTGCTGCCTTGGGCGCTTTGGTAATCGATGCGCAGGTTTTCACCCTCTTTAAAACCGGCTTCGGCCAAGCCTTTGATGATGCCTTGGCGGGTATCGTCCAGCGCGGGGTGTTCGACAATCTGCGTTATGGCCACGGTTTTCATATCGGCGGCGGGGGCAGCGGTTTGTTGTTGCCCGGGCGAACAGGCGGCCAGCAGGGCGGCGGTTGCGGCGGCGAGGGTGGGTAAGGCAATACGCATTGAACTATCCTGAATGAGGGTGATAAAAACTTTTATCATAATCAAAAAAGCAAACTCATGCTGCATGCGGTGGCGAAGTGTATTTGCACTAACCCGCATCAAAATTTTAAAACAAACACGCAAACGCTGTTTAAATACGCTGCATTCAGAAAAATACGCAGCAAGATGGCGTTTTGCCGGCGGTTTGCGAAACGAACGGGCTAATTGCTTTCAGACGGCTGCCGCTTGGGAAAATACATGGATTTATTTTGGCAATATCTGGCGCTGGCAGCTTCAGCGTTTACCTCGGCCACCATTCTGCCGGGCACTTCAGAGGCGGCGTTTGCCGTGTTTGTGCACCAATATCCGCACGCTTGGGCGGGCGCGTGGCTGACAGCCGGCGTGTTCAACAGCTTGGGCAGCATGATTTCTTACGGCATGGGACGGCTGATTCCGCCGAAAAAACAGCCGTCTGAAAAAATATTGCGCCGGTTGCGCCGCTGGGGCGTGTGGGCGCTGCTGCTGGCATGGCTGCCGGTGGTGGGCGACGGTTTGCCGATTGCGGCGGGCTGGCTGCGGCTGAATTTCTGGAAAAGCGCGCTGATGCTGACGGCGGGCAAATTTGTGCGCTACGGCGTGCTGCTGGCGGGTGTGAAAGGCATTTTCGGCTGAAGCGGTGTGTGCAGCTTGTTCAGACGGCCTCGGTAAATTCGGTTACAATACGCGCTTGAAATTTGAGATTCAAACCCATGAAAGAGCATAAGGCCCGCAAGCGTTTCGGGCAGAATTTTTTGCAAGACACGCGCATCATCAGCGATATCGTCAACGCCGTGCGTCCGCAACCCGATGATGTGGTGGTGGAAATCGGCCCCGGCCTGGCGGCGATTACCGAGCCGCTGGCGAAAAAATTGCAGGTGTTGCACGTGTGCGAAATCGACCGCGACATCATCAAGCGCCTGAAAACGCTGCCGTTTGCCGATAAATTGGTGATACACGAAGGCGATGTGCTGCAATTTGATTTTCGCAGCGTGGCCGGCAAAAAGAAAATTGTCGGCAATTTGCCCTACAATATTTCCACGCCGTTGTTGTTCCGCCTGAGCGAAGTGGCCGATGAAGTGGCAGACATGCACTTTATGCTGCAAAAAGAAGTGGTGGAGCGCATGGTGGCAGTGCCGAAAACCAACGATTACGGCCGTTTGAGCGTGATGCTGCAATATTTTTTCGAGATGGAGCTGCTGCTGGAGGTACCGCCCGAATCGTTTGACCCTGCGCCGAAAGTCGATTCTGCTGTGGTGCGTATGATTCCGAGCCCGGGCCGCATCGGCACGGCGCAGGATTTTGCGCATTTCGGCAAGCTGGTGAAAGCCGCTTTTCACCAGCGCCGTAAAACCATCCGCAACAATCTGAAAGACATCGCCGATGATGCAGATTTGGCGGCGGTGGGCATCAACCCACAAGACCGCGCCGAGCACATCGCGCCTGAATTGTATGTGGTGTTGAGCAATTATTTGGCCGACAAGGCCGTCTGAATACTGTTTTGTTGCCAAAATATCGGAATAAAAAATGATTAAATTCAAAAATGTACACAAACACTTCAAAGATTTGCACGTGCTCAACGATGTGAATCTGGAAGTGAAACAGGGTGAAGTGGTGGTGGTGTGCGGGCCTTCGGGCAGCGGCAAATCCACGCTTATCCGCACCGTTAACCAGCTCGAACCGATTCAGCAGGGCGAAATCTGGGTAGACGGCATGAATGTGGCCGATGCCAAAACCGATTTAAACAAAGTGCGCGCCGAAGTGGGCTTTGTGTTTCAAAGCTTCAACCTTTACCCGCACTTGAGCGTGTTGGAAAACATCGTGCTCTCGCCGATGAAAGTAAAAAAACTCAGCCGCGCCGCCGCGGAGAAGAAAGCCATGGAGCTGCTCGAACGCGTGGGTTTGGCACATAAAAAAGATGCCATGCCCGGCCAGCTTTCGGGCGGCCAGCAGCAGCGCGTGGCCATTGCCCGCGGCTTGGCGATGGAGCCGCGCGTGATGCTGTTTGACGAACCCACTTCGGCGCTCGACCCGGAAATGGTGGGCGAAGTGCTCAAAGTGATGAAAGATTTGGCCTTAAGCGGCATGACCATGATGTGCGTTACCCACGAAATGGGGTTTGCCCGTGAAGTGGCCGACCGAGTGATTTTTGTCGACCACGGCCGGATTGTGGAAGACAGCGAGCCTGAAGCATTTTTTACCCGCCCGCAAACCGAAAGGGCGCGCCAGTTTTTACAGCAGGTCATGCATTGATAATAAGCAGCAACAGGCCATCTGAAACCGCAATAAGTTTTCAGACGGCCTGTGGTCAGTTTGTTTTTTTCAATCACAAAGTATATGATATCTGCCTGAGATGATACTTGAAAGAGCATGCCGTATGAAACAACACCAATACCGCGTTACCCTTGAATATCTTGCCGATGCCGACGGTCATGCCGTCGAGCAGGCGCCGCTGGTGTTTGATGCGCCGAACCACGACAATATTTTTTCGATTCTGGAGATGATGGGCCGGCGTGAAGATATGACACCGGAAATGGCGCAGCGCTTTACGCTGGGTTTGAAGTTGATGAGCGAAGTGATGTTGGAAAATAAAAACCACCCTTTGTTTGCCCAATTGCGCCCGCATCTGTTGGAAATCATGCAGATTGTAAAGGGTAAAAAAACGGCATAGCCGCTTAAACCGCATGCGCGGCTGCGCCACACGCCCTGCGCACGATTTGAAGTTTATTATCTTTTTGTCATGCGCATTTGCAAAAGTAAGCTGACAAGGCGGGGCAGCCGTCAGGTTATTTTTGTGAGTGTGTATCAGGTTTTCTTTTATTTTACTATGGCTTATCAACAACAGGCCGTCTGAAACGCGATAAGGTTTCAGACGGCCTGTTGTTTGTGATGCGGCTTAGGGTGTCCTGATGTGTCATATATCATCATCTTTTTGCGTTCAAAGCACATCTGCTACGTTTTTTGCCTGGCATCTGTACTTTCATCACAAAAAATCTGAATAATTCTGAATGGTCATGACACCCTAGCGGGAAATAAAATTAATCCTTGCCCGAACCCATCACCTGCATATCATAGCCGCTCGGCGCTTGGTAGATGCGCAGGCCAAATTCGCCGGCCACGGCAAAGATGTGGTCGAAAATATCGGCCTGTATGCCTTCGTATTCGGCCCACACCACGGTGTTGGTGAAGCAGTAGATTTCCAGCGGAATGCCTTTGTCGCCGGCATCGAGCTGGCGCACCATCAGCGTCATGTCTTTGCGGATATGACGGCTGTGTTCCAAGTATTGCTGCAAATAGGCGCGGAAGGTGCCGAGGTTGGTCAGGTGGCGGCCGTTGAGGTAGCTCTGGTTGTCGATTTGGTGGCTTTCGTTAAACTCACGTATCGATTGCTGGCGGCTGTCGAGGTAATCGGTGAGCAGGCGGCTTTGGCGTAAGTGGGCGATTTCCTGCCCGTTTAAAAAATGCACGCTGTTGCTGTCGAGATACACGGCGCGTTTGATGCGGCGGCCGCCTGATTCGCTCATGGCACGCCAGTTTTTAAACGAATCGGAAATCAGCGCATAAGTGGGCAGAGTGGTGACGGTGTTGTCCCAGTTTTGCACTTTAACGGTGGTCAGGCCGATATCGGTGACGCTGCCGTCGGCGCCGTATTTGGGCATTTCGAGCCAGTCGCCGATATTGAGCATGCGGTTGGCGGAAAGCTGGATGCCGGCCACCAGCCCCAAAATCGGATCTTTAAACACCAGCATCAACACCGCCGTCATCGCGCCCAAGCCGCTGAGCAGAATCAGGGGCGATTGGCCGAGCAGCAGCGACACCAATAAAATGGCGATGCCGATAGAGGCAATCAGCTTGACGGTCTGCACCAGCCCGCGCACGGGGAAATGTTGGCCCAGATTGCGGCGGAACAAATAAGTCTGCAAGGTGTCGAGCAGCGCAAAAACAGCCAGCAGGCCGAATATCAGACACCAAATCTGGGTAAGGGTAATCAGCCCTTCGCGCCATTCGCTCGCCGGCAGCCAAATGCGCAACTGCACCGCCAGCAACACGCCCTGAATGGTCAGCGCCAAGTGGGTAAACAGCCGCTGTTCGGCCAACACATTGAAAAATATCAGCTTCGATTCGGCCAGCTTTTTGCCGATAAAACGGAAAATGCCGTAATGAATCGCGGCATGCAGCAATAAAGTGGTGAGGATAATCAGCGCAATCATCACCAAGTTCACAATAAAATCGCTGTGCGGGTAGCCTTGGCGGATCAGCCATTGGAGCAATTGTTCGCGCATAGGGCGGAATATCCTTTCTTGAGCGTTTCAAAGAGAGGACATTGTAACATGAATGATGATTGCCTCATGCCGTCTGAAATTTTCAGACGGCATCTGTTTATTCCGGCAACATCTTGCAAGTATTTTTCACGCAGCAGATGTGTTTTTAGCGCAAAAAAAGATGATGATATTTGAATTGTCAGGACGCCCTGCTTTGATTAGAATCGGTAGCGGATGATATTCAAAATAAGGCGGATAAGATGACGATACGGCGTAAGCGGCCTTTGCGGGCGGGGCGGGTGGGCATATGCGCATGAAGCCCTTATCCACACCGGCAGACATCGAGCGCCACCTTGCCGACCACCGGCTGGCATTGCTGTATATCAAAGCACCGCATTGCGGCGTGTGCCATGCGGTGCAGCCGAAAGTGGCGCGCTTGCTGCAAGATTGGCCGCAAGTGGCGGCTGCGACTGCGGATATTGCCGAAATGCCGGAAATGGCGGGGCGCTTTCATGCGCTCACCGTGCCGCTGGTGATGCTGTTTGCCGACGGCAAAGAAGTGTGGCGGGCGGCGCGCTTTATCCGTTTGCAGGAATTGCAAGATGCCTTGGCCATCTGGGTGCGGCAAATCTAACCGGCACACCGGCGGTTTGAGCCGCTGCATTTTTCTATATCTTTCTCTTTCTATATTTTTATTGAGGCCGTCTGAAACCGCACTTCACCGTGCAATACTGTTCAGACGGCCTCAAATCCCCCCAACCTGCAAACGGCATCTAAAAAACAGCTGCATAGCACGCCGTCAATCGGGTATCATCATGCAGTAATATGATAACTTTTTATTCATGCCGTCTGAAAACCGCTTTTGACACCAAGTGCGGTTTCAGGCGGCCTCAATGATTTTGATTCGGAGTATGCCATGGCAGCGGAAAATGCAACACAACTGGTCAGTACGGTGATTCTGCTCGGCGCGGCGGTGGTGGCGGTGCCGCTGTTCAAACGCATCGGCTTGGGCTCGGTGCTCGGTTATCTGGCGGCGGGGCTGGCGATCGGCCCGTTCGGGCTGGGGCTGTTTAACGACCCGCAGGCGATTATTCATGTGGCGGAGCTGGGGGTGGTGATGTTTTTGTTTATCATCGGCTTGGAAATGAAACCGTCGCATTTGTGGACCTTGCGCCGCCAGATTTTCGGCTTGGGCAGTATGCAGGTGGTGCTGGCTGCGGCGGCGTTAACGCTGGTGGGCATATTGTTCGGCTTCAGCTGGCAGGTGTCGTTTGTGAGCGCGTCGGGTTTTGTGCTCACCTCCACCGCGATTGTGATGCAGGTGTTGGGCGAACGCAACGAGCTTTCCAGCAAAAGCGGCCAGCAGATTGTGTCGATTTTGCTGTTTGAAGACTTGCTGATTGTGCCGCTGCTGGCGGTGGTGGCGTTTTTGGCGCCGCCAAGTGCGGTAGAGGCGGCGGCGAAACCGCTGTGGCAGAGCATCGGCATTGCGCTCTCGGCGGTGGCGGTGCTGGTGGCGGCAGGGCGCTGGCTGCTTAATCCGCTGTTTCAGCTGTTGGCAAAATCAAAAGCGCGCGAGGTGATGACGGCGGCGGCGCTGTTGGTGGTGTTGGGCGCGGCTTTGCTGATGGAAGAGAGCGGGCTGTCGATGGCGATGGGCGCATTTATCGCCGGAGTGTTGCTGTCGGAATCAGCGTTCCGCCACCAGCTGGAGGCCGATATTGAGCCGTTTCGCGGCCTGCTGCTGGGGCTGTTTTTCCTCGGCGTCGGCATGTCGCTTGATTTGCAGGTAGTGGCGCAAAACTGGGTGCTGATTGTGTCGGGCGTGTTGGCGCTGATGGCGGCCAAGGCAGCGGTGATTTACGGCGTGGCGCGGCTGGCGAAAAGCAGCCGCCGGCAAGCGGCCGAACGTGCCGTATTGATGGCGCAGGGCGGCGAATTTGCCTTTGTGCTGTTTGCCGCCGCCGCTTCGCAAGGGGTGATTGATGCAGTGGTGCATGCCAATATGACCGCCGTGGTGGTGCTGTCGATGGTGCTCACGCCGCTGTGCCTGATTGCTTACGGCAAATGGCTGGAACCGCGCCTGCAAACCGTTTCAGACGGCCTGCAAGACGATGAAATCGACGAACAAAACCCGGTCATCATCATCGGCATGGGGCGTTTCGGCCAAATAGTGTCCGACGTATTGCGCATGAGCGGCCACGAGCTGACCATCATCGACCGCGACCCGACCACCGTGGCCGGCATGAACCAATACCGCAACAAAACCTATTTCGGCGACGCCTCACGCCCCGAGCTGCTGCTGGCCGCCGGGCTGGAAAAAGCGCGCCTGCTGGTGGTGGCCATCGACAACCAGCCGCAAACCCTGCAAATTATCGAGTTTGCCAAACAAACCAACCCCGATATCCACATCATCGCCCGCAGCTACGACCGCCTGCACACCTTCCAAGTTTATCAGGCGGGGGCGGATGAAATCATTCGCGAAACCTTTGATTCAGCGGTGCGCACCGGCCGCCGCGCACTCGAAGCCTTGGGCATGCCGGCCGGCAAAGCGGAAGAAGTCAGCGATGTGTATTTCCACTTCGACCGCCAAAGCGTATCGGAAATGTCGAAGGCCTACGCCCCCAACATCGCCCGTTTCCAAAACAAAGAAATGCTGCAAATCGCCAAAGCCGAAGACCGCAAAACCCAACAAGCCATCCAAGCCGCCCTGCGCGGCGAAGTGGTGGAAAAACCGGAATATTGATGGCACTTGGGTTTGTGGTGCGTCTGTTATGAGCTCATAAAATGGTTTCGAGAAGCGCAACCGCCCGGGTTTTCGGTATGTTTTTTAGCGCTAAACTGAAAGCTGTATAAATACGGAGGCAGCGGGATTATTATTTAATTATCATGATTTAGGCCGTCTGAAAAGTATTTAAAATGCGGTTGCAGACGGCCTGTTTTTATCGGCATTTGGCGTGCCTTTGAGTTGTTTTTTTTAATGATGATCAGCGTTTCAAGTAAAACTTCATTTTTTAAAGCATATTTTTAATTTTGAATAAATACGGTCTTTTTAATCATCATTTCAATCCCGTATCAATTATCAGGCCGTCTGAAAAGTATTTCACTGTGCAGTGCGGTTTCAGACGGCCTGTTTTTATCGGCATTTGGCGTGCCTTTGAGTTGTTTTTTTTAATGATGATCAGCGTTTCAAGTAAAACTTGATTTTTTAAAGTATATTTTTAATTTTGAATAAATGCTGTCTTTTTAATCATCATTTCAATCCCGTATCAATTATCAGGCCGTCTGAAAAGCATTTCGCTGTGAAGTGCTGTTTCAGACGGCCTGTTTTTTATCGGCATTATTCGCGCAATACGTCGACCAGTGCGTTGAGCAGTGGGGAGTGGGTGCGGCGGTTGGGGTAGTAGAGGTAGTAGCCGGGCAGGGTGGCGGCCCAGTCGTCGAGTACGCTGTGCAGTTCGCCGGCGGCGAGTTGGCGGCGCACGGAGAAGCGCGGCGCCCACACCAGCCCCCAGCCGGCGAGTGCGGCTTGTTCCATCAGCGCGGGGGTGTTGGCGGTGAAGCGGCCTTGCGGGCTGATGGTGATAAGCGCGCGGCTGGTCGGTTCGCTGAATTCCCAATCCAAAATGCCGCCGTGGGTGGGCAGGCGCAGTTTGATGCATTGGTGGGCGGTTAGATCTTGCGGGGTATGCGGCGTGCCGTGGCGGTTTAAATAGTCGGGGCTGGCGGCGACGCACATGTCGATATCGGGCGACACCCGCACGGCAATCATGTCTTTGGCGACGTTGTCGCCCATGCGGATGCCGGCGTCGAAGCGTTCGGCGACGATGTCGACAAAGCGGATTTCGGTGGCGATTTCGAGCGCAATATCGGGAAAACGGCGCACGAATTGCTGCAATTTTTCCCACAACACAAACGACACGGCGTGCTCTATGCCGTTGATGCGCAGGCTGCCGCGCAGTTGTTTTTGTGCCGACAGGGTTGCGCTGATTTTGTGGTCGATGTCGTCAAACAGCGGCTGCAATTGTTGATACAGCGTTTCGCCGGCTTCGGTGGTGGCGATGCTGCGGGTGGTGCGGTGAAACAGTTTGATCCCCATGCGGCTTTCGAGCTGGCGGATGCTGTGGCTGACGGCGGAGCGCGACACGCCCAGTCGGGCGGCGGTTTTGGTGAAACTGGCGGTTTCGGCGACCGATAAAAAGGTGCGCAAGTCGTTGAGGTTTTCGGGCATGGTGTTCGGCTTATTGGTGATTTGTTTTCACCAATGTATGCAGATTTGCCTATCTAGTCAAGCAAATGGGCGGTTTATACAATAGCGGCGAATATTAATCCACTCAGGAGCCATAAGGATGAACAAAGCATTCACCCAAACCGCACTTTTCACCCTCACCGCGCTGGCCGCGTTCAGTGTGCCGGCGCTGGCCGGCGATGATGTCGCCAAGCTGCCCGCGGCACAGGCACAAAGCGAAGCCGAGCAGGTGTATTCACGGGCGCACCGCCTCTCGTTGGCAGAAAATAGGCAGAAAGTGCATTATTTGAACGGCGACATACGAATGGCGGCGAATATTTATTACCCCGACCACTTCGACCGCAGCAAACGCTATCCGGCGGTGATTGTCGGCCATCCGGGCGGCGGCGTGAAAGAGCAGGCCTCGGGGCTGTATGCCAAACTGTTGGCGCAAAAAGGCTATGTGGCGATTGCGTTTGACGCCTCGCACCAAGGCGAAAGCGGCGGTCTGCCGCGCCATCTGAACGACCCGTATAAACGGGTGGGCGATTTCAGCGCCACGCTGGATTATCTGGCCACGCTGCCGTTTGTCGATGCCGAGCGTATCGGCGTATTGGGTATTTGCGCCAGCGGCGGGTTTTCAGCCAATGCGGCGATTAACGACAAACGCATCAAAGCCTTAGCCACGGTCAGTGCCTTTGTGCGCTACAACACCGCTTGGGACGGCACGCCGATGAGCGCCGCTGCACAAGCCGAGTTGTTAAGTGCGGTGGCGGCGCAGCGCAATCTGGAAGCGCAAGGAGCGGCGGTGAAAACCATTCCGTATCTGGAGCCGGTCAACGCCGACACACCGCCGGATTTGGCAGCGGCTTACGAATATTATCTGACCCCGCGCGGCCGATATCCGACCGCACAAAACCAAATGACGATGAGCAGCTTGGGCAATCTGATCACCTTTGATGCGCTTAATTCGGCAGACAAACTGCTCACTCAGCCGCTGCTGGTGATTTCGGGCGACCAATCCGGCTCCCTGTGGCAGAGCCGCCAAGTGTTCGAGCAGGCGGGTTCGACTGAAAAAGAGCTGTTTTTGATTAAAGGGGCGAACCATATGTCGATGTACGACAACTTGGATGATGTCAATCAGGCGGTGGACAAACTGACGGTGTTTTTTGGGGAGAATTTGTAATGTTGCAGCAGCAAAATCAAATGGCAACCCGTTTGCTTGATGTGATTCAGGCACGCCATTCGGTGAAAGGCTTTGACCCCGATGTGAAAATCCCCCGTGCCGACATGGAGGAGATGTTGCGGCTGGCGATGCTTGCGCCTTCCAGCATCAACCTGCAACCGTGGCGTTTTGTGGTGGTGGAAAGCGAAGCCGCCAAAGCTAAATTAAACGGGCTGCTGATGTTCAACCAACACCAGCTCGACACCGCCTCGGCGATGATCTTGGCGCTCAGCGACATGCAGCATTTTGACTATGGCGAAACCATTCAGCGCCAAAACGTAGCGGCGGGCTATATGCCGGAGGCGGTCAAACAAAACAACCTCGCCTTTATGCAGCGCTGGCAGCGGCATTTGGGCGAACAAGGTATTCGCGAGCAGGGCATTATGGATGTCAATCTGGCGGTGATGCAGCTGATGCTGGTGGCAAAAGCGTTCGGTTACGACAGCAACGCCATCGGCGGATTCGAGCGCCGACAAGTGCTTGACGCGCTCGGCCTCGATCGCAACCGCTATGTGCCGGTGATGTTTCTCGCCATCGGCAAAGCCGCCAAACCCCCGCGTTTGAGCAGCCGCCTGCCGCTGGCATACACCGTATCGTGGAATGACGGGCAGTCGTTTGCCCATCCGTCTGAAGGGTAATAAAAGATGAAAAAAATATTGATAATCAACGGCCATCAGCCTTATTCGTTTTCCCCGGGGCGGCTGACACAATCGCTGATTGAAACCGCCGCCGCCACCTTGCAGGCGAAAGGTTATGAAGTGCGGTATGCCAAGGTATCCGATTACGATGTTGAAGCGGAAGTGGCCAAACACCAATGGGCAGACGCCGTGTTGCTGCAATTTCCTTCCAATTGGATGATGGTGCCGTGGTCGTGCAAAAAATACATCGACGAGGTGTACACCGCCGGCATGGCCGGTGTGTTTTGCGACACCGACGGCCGCTCCGCCGCCGCACCGAAGCAAAACTACGGCACCGGCGGGCTGATGCACGACAAACATTATATGCTCTGCGCCACCTTCAACGCCCCAGCCGAAGCATTCGGCAACCCTGCGGAATACCTGTTTCAAGGCAAAAGCCTCGACGATTTACTGTTCCCCGTGCACTGCGTATACCGCTTCTTCGCCATGCACGCCCTGCCGAGCTTCGCCTGCTACGACGTGGTGAAAAACCCGACCATCAAACAGGATTTAGCGGATTTTGCCAAACATATCGACAAGCATTTTTAACGTGTCGGCGCAATCAAACAGGCCGTCTGAAACCGCACTTTGATGGGTTTCAGACGGCCTTTTATCACGGCAGCCGACGGCAGCGCTTATTCCGCCAATTCGCGCATGACTTTGATCAAATCGGCTTTGCCTTCAAAACCGATGCCCGGCAGCTCCGGCATCACGATGTGGCCGTCTTCCACTTGCACGCTGTCGGGGAAGCCGCCGTAGGGTTGGAACAGGTCGGGGTAGCTTTCGTTGCCGCCCAAGCCCAGTCCGGCGGCGAGGTTGAGCGACATTTGGTGGCCGCCGTGCGGAATGCAGCGTGAGGGCGACCAGCCGGCTTGTTTGACCACTTCGAGCGTGCGCAGGTATTCGACCAAGCCGTAGGAGAGGGCGCAGTCGAATTGCAGGTAGTCCCGATCGGGGCGCATGCCGCCGTAGCGCAGCAGGTTGCGGGCTTCGTGGTGCGAAAACAGGTTTTCGCCGGTGGCCATGGTGCCGGGATAGAATTCCGCCAGTGTGGCCTGAAGCGCGTAATCGAGCGGGTCGCCGGCTTCTTCATACCAAAACAGCGGGTATTCGCGCAGCAGTTTGGCGTAGGCAATGGCGGTTTCCAAATCAAAGCGGCCGTTGGCGTCGACTGCCAAACGGGCTTCGCTGCCGATTTCCTGCAACACCGCTTCGATGCGGCGCCGGTCTTCTTCTAATGAGGCGCCGCCGATTTTCATTTTGACCACGTTGTAGCCGCGGTTGAGGTAGCCGCGCATCTCTTGCTGCAAGGCTTTCAAGTCTTTGCCGGGGTAGTAATAGCCGCCGGCGGCATACACAAACACGCGCGGGTTGGCTTGAATGCCTTCACGCTCCGCCAGCAGGTGAAAGAGCGGTTTTTGTGCGATTTTTGCCACGGCGTCCCACACCGCCATATCGAGCGTGCCGACCGCCACCGAGCGCTCGCCGTGGCCGCCCGGTTTTTCATTGGTCATCATTGCCGCCCAAATGCGGTGCGGATCGAGGTTGTCGCCTTGGTCGTTCAACAGGCTGTCGGGATCGGCCTGCAAAATGCGGTTGCGGAAACGGTCGCGAATCAGCCCGCCTTGGCCGTAGCGGCCGTTGGAGTTGAAACCGTAGCCGACCACACGGCGCCCGTCGATCACCACATCGGTCACCACGGCCACCAGGCTGCTGGTCATTTGGGAAAAATCAATATAAGCATTCCGAATCGGGGATGCGATCGGTTTGGTGATTTCGAGAATGTCGACAATACGCATAGCGGCCTCCATGATGGCGTTGCGTGATGCAAGATTTGCATCGTTATGAGGTTGAATACAGCAAATTTCAGACGGCATATTTACTGCGGGTTGCACAAATATTAAGATGGTGCGGCGTATCCGTCCAATGTTGATAAGGAATGCTGTGATGCAAAATTCTCATAACCTAGAGCTGGCCTGGCTTCAAGATTGTTTGGCGCTGGCCGAAAAACGCCATTTTTCACAAGCCGCCGCCGCGCGTTATGTCACCCAATCGGCATTCAGCCGCCGCATTCAGGCGCTGGAAGCATGGGTGGGCACGCCGCTGTTTGCGCGCAACCGCCGCCATGTGGCGCTCACCCCCGCCGGCGACTATTTTTGCCGCCATGCGCCCGAGGTGATTCAGGCGGTCGGCAAATTGCGTGATGAAGCGCTGGCGATTGCCGACAACAAACCGCCGCAGGTGGTGATTGCCGCCACCCATGCGCTTTCGTTTTCGTTTTTCCCCGAGCTGCTGCGCCGCAACCACCAACTGGCGCAGGCGGGCGCATTCCGGCTGCTGTCCGACACCTACCACGCCTGCGAACGCAGCCTGCTGCAAGGCGAAGCGCAATTTTTGTTGTGCCATTATCACGCCGGTATGCACAGCCGCTTGACGGAAAACCGCTTTGCCCATCTTTGCTTGGGGCGTGAGCGCCTGATTCCCTACAGCAAAATCGCCGCCGGCCGCCCGCAATGGCGTATCGGCGGGGCGGAAAAAATCCCCTATCTCTCGTTCAGCAACGAATCAGGCATCGGCCGCATCATCGCCGATTCCGCCGCTTTCCGTCGGGTGGAACCGCACTTGGTGCGGGTGTTCACCGCCGATTTGGCGGCCACTCTGCTGGCGATGGTCAACGGCGGCGAAGGTGTGGCGTGGCTGCCGCAAAGCTTGGCGCAGCAAGATGTGGCAAACGGCCGGATCGCCCCCGCCGGCGACGACCCGAGCTTGTGGCTGCCGCTCGATATCCGCCTCTACCGCGCCCAAACCGAATTGCCGGCGGCGGTGGAACAGTTATGGCAAAGCTTTGCCGCACAGCAGGCTGGGGTATTCTGACAAACGGGCAAGATTGAGGCCGTCTGAAATCGCACTTTGATCAAAGACGGGTTTCAGACGGCCTGTGTGAGCGCACAAGGTTTCACAAGTGCGGTTTTGCCTCAGCCGATAATCGCTTTCGGTTCCAGATAGGCGTCAAGGCCATATACGCCGAATTCACGCCCGTAGCCGGATTGTTTGAAGCCGCCGAACGGGGCGAGCGGGTCGTGGAAAGCGCCGTTGATGCACACCCGGCCGGCATCGATTTGCGCAGCGAGGCGGTAGGCACGCTGTTTGTCGGCGGCGGTGATGTAGGCAGCCAAGCCGTAGGGGCTGTCGTTGGCAATGGCAACCGCATCGGCTTCGTCCTGATAGGGGATAACGCACAACACCGGCCCGAAAATTTCTTCTTGTGCAATGCGCATATCGTTGCGCACATCGGTAAACACAGTGGCTTTGACAAAATTGCCGTCTTCCAAGCCTTCAGGTTTGCCCAAACCGCCGGCGAGCAGCGTGGCGCCCTCTTCAATACCGAGACGGATATAGTCTTGCACCCGCGCATATTGCGTTTGGCTCACCATCGGCCCGACGGCGGTGTCGGCTTCGGCGGGGTTGCCGACTTTGATGGCGCCGACGGCTGCGCTGATGAGGCGGTTAACCTCGTCTAAACGCGATGCCGGTACCAGCAGGCGGGTGGCGGCAATACAGGCTTGACCGCTGTTGATGTAACAGGCAGACAGGGCTTGCGGAATGGCAGCGGCGAAATCGGCATCGTCCAAGATGATGTTGGCTGATTTGCCGCCCAGCTCCAGCGTCACCCGTTTCATGGTTTCCACTGCGCCGGCGGCGATGATTTTGCCGACGGCGGTGGAGCCGGTGAAGGTGATTTTGGCGATGTCGGGGTTTTCGGTGATTTCTGTGCCGACCAGTGCGCCGGTGCCGTTGAGGATATTTACCACGCCTTTGGGCAGCCCGGCTTCGTGAAAGCATTCCATCATCAGTGCAGTTTGGCGGGCGCTCAGCTCGCTCGGTTTGACCACGCAGGTGCAGCCGGCGGCGATGGCGGCCGATACTTTGGTGGCGATAAAGCCGTTGCTGGAATTCCACGGCACAATCACGCCGACCACGCCCACCGGCTGCAACCGCACTTGCGAATCGCCCACGCGCGGGGTGAAATCGTAGTGCTCGAGCAGTTCGGCCATGTTGTTGAAATCATCAATCGCACCGTCGATCAGCAGCGTGGTGAATCGCAGCGGACAGCCGTATTCTTCGATCATCACGCTGATCAGCTCGTTGCGGCGGCGTTTCAGCACCGCATGCATGCTTTTCAGATGGCCGATACGTGTTTCTTTTGTGGTTTGGGAAAAGGTTTTCAGGGCGGCTTTGGCGGCGGCAACCGCATTGACGGTGTCAAGCCCGTCGGCCAACCGCACTTGGGTCAGCGGTTCGCCGTTCAGCGGGCTGTTCAGGGTCAGCGTGTCGGTGCCGTGCGGGGTCACAAATTCGCCGTTGATATAGATTTTGTCGAGTATTTTCATGAGGTTTGTCCTAATATGCGTTCAGACGGCATCGAATCATCAGGCATTCGGGGTAAAGCCGGTTTTGCCCTCAAACGCCACTGATTTTGCCAAGTCCTGCTGTGCTTCGAGCTCGTCGAGCTGGCGGCTGTAGGCCTGTTGCAGGGTGCTGAAGGTGTCTGTGCCCAGTGCGGTGCGCAGCGGCGGCTGCGGCATTCGGATTAAATCATCAATGACGGCGGCGATTTTCACCGGATCGCCGGCGATGTTGTCCGAGCCGTATTGCCGGATATAACGGCGCATTTGCCCGACGGCGCTGTCGCGGTAGGCTTCGGATTCTTCAGACCAGTTCAGATTGTGAATAAAATCGGTTTGCATCGAACCGGGTTCGACAATCAAGGTGTTGATGCCGAAGTCTGCCAACTCTTGCGCCATGGTTTCGGCAAAGCCTTCCAAGCCGAATTTGGCGGTGTGATACATGGCGCCGCCGGCAAACGATACCCGCCCGCCGACGCTGGTGATGTAGACAATCACGCCGTGTTTTTTGGCACGCATCGCCGGTAAAAATGCACGGGTGAGGTAAATCGGCGCCAGCAGGTTCAGGTTCAACTGCTGCTGCACCTGCTCGTCGCTCAATTCTTCCATCGCCCCCAAAATCGCCCCGCCGGCATTGTTGATCAGCACGTCGGTGTCGGGGTGTTTGGCGGCGGCTGCGGCGAGGGTGTCGAGGCGGGTCACGTCCAACTGTTCGATAATCAAGCGTTTGCCGTATTGTTCGGCTAAGGCCGCCAACGCAGCCGGTTTGCGTACTGCCGCCACCACGGTGTGACCTTGGTTGAGGGCTTTTTTAACCAATTCGATGCCCAAGCCGCCTGATGCGCCGGTGATAAAGTATTTTTGTGTCATGATAATGCCTCAAATAAACTGAAATATGGCTTTTCAGACGGCATTAGGCCGTCTGAAAGCGCTTATCTGCCCAATGCCGCACGGGAAACGTTGTCCCAGGCTTCCCAAGTTTCGATGCGTTTGGCGTAGACGTCTTTCACCAACGGCAGCAGGTCGCCCAAAATCAGCCGCAGCGGCGGGTTGGGCGCATCGACCACTTGCAGAATCGCCGCTGCACTGGCTTGCGGTATGCCGAGCCGGTCGGCGGTGAGCATGGTGGCAAGTTCGGCACGCAGCGGGTCGTAAGCCGCCAGTGCCGGGGCGGTTTTTAACGACGTGCCGCTCAGAAAATCGGTGGCATAGCCGCCCGGCTCGATCAAGGTGGTGCGGATGCCGAACTGCGCCACTTCCGCCGCCAACGCTTCCACCATGCCTTCCACCGCAAATTTGGCGGCTTCGTAAATGCCCGATGTCGGCATTGCCACCAAGCCGGCCACGCTGCTGACCGCCAGAATATGGCCGCTGCCTTGCGCCCGCAAAATCGGCAGTGCCGCCTGAATCAGCGACAGCGTGCCGAATACATTGGTTTCAAATGTGGCCCGCACATCGGCCATTTCCGCTTCTTCCACCGCCGCCATATAGCCGAAGCCGGCATTCGACAACACCACGTCCAAACGGCCGAAATGGTGTTGGGCGGCTTTAACGGCGGCAAACACCGCTTCACGGTCGGTAACGTCTAATGCCAGCGGTAAAAAGGTTTCGCCGTAGGTCTGTTTCAATTCGTCCAGCGCGTTGATGTTGCGGGCGGTGGCGGCGACTTTATCGCCGCGGGCAAGGGCGGCTTGCGCCCAGATGTTGCCGAAGCCGCGCGATGCGCCGGTAATCAGCCAAATTTTTGGTGTCATGCTGTTGCTCCTCTGATGAAATATCAACCATGCACACAGTATAATTGATGAGAATATCAATGATAATATGCTAAAATAAGAACAAATTAGTGTAGGAAATAGAACAATGGCAAAAACCAGCTTGGTTGAATTACAGATAGTGATGGCGGTGGCGCAGCAGGGCGGCTTTCGGGCGGCGGCGACGGCGCTGGAGATGTCGCCCTCGGCGCTCAGCCATGCGGTCGGCCAGCTGGAGGCAAAATTGGGCGTGCGCCTGTTTAACCGCACCACCCGCAGCGTGACCCTGTCGGCGGCGGGGCAGAAATTTATCGAGCGCATCAAACCGGCATTGGCTGAAATCGAAGCGGCGATGGTGGAGGCCGGCGATGCCAACAGCACGCTTGCCGGCACTTTGCGTATCAACACCGCCGAACGGGCGGCGCAGGAAATGTTGCAGCCGGTGATTATCGAATACCTGCGCCGCTATCCGCATATGCAGATTGATTTGGTGAGCGACGGGCGCTTGATCGACATTGTCGCCGACGGCTTCGATGCCGGCTTCCGCCTCGCCGAAGCCGTGCCGCAAGACATGGTGTCGATTCCGCTCGGGGCCGACATTCAGATTATGGCGGTGTGTTCGCCCGACTATCTGGCAAAACACGGCCGCCCGCAAACGCCGTATGATTTATACCAACACGCCTGTATCCGCTACCGCTTCACCAGCGGCAAGCTGTTTCGTTGGGAATTCGAGCACGGCGGCGAGCAGATTTTGATTGATGCCGCCGGCCCGCTCACCCTCGACAGCCCGCTGCTGATGGCGGAAGCGGCGCTGAGCGGCATCGGCATTGCGTTTGTGTATGAAGGCTATGTGCGTGATTATCTGGCGGACGGCAGGCTGGTGCAGCTGCTGGGCGAATGGACGCCGAAATACGCCGGGCTGTGTTTGTATTACCCGCGCCAACGCCACATCAGCGCCGGCCTGCGTGCTTTTATCGACTTGGTTAAAGAAGTGCGGTCGGTGTTTCAGACGACCTGAATTGGCGCATTTTTCAGACGGCATCAATAAGATGGGCGGCGGTCATATATAAACGCCGTCGCATTTTTTATTTGTTTCAGTATAGCGCTTGAAGTGCGGTGATGATTGAATGTCAGGCCGTCTGAATTGGTTTTTCAGACGGCCTGCTGATTCGGGGTTAACGTGCGCTTATTTCAGCGTTGTTTTTCAGGGTCGTGCGGCTGATATTGCGCCACTTGTTCGGCCATGCGGCGGGCGGCGGGTGTGCCCAGTTGCTGTAGCCCGTTGATTACGCCTTGGCGGTTTTCGGCACGTTGGTTTTGGCTTAATTTATATTTTCCTTCCAACTTTTCAATCGTCAGCTCAAAGCAGACAACGCCTTTGCTTTGCGCATGAATGTAATCGTCGGGGGCGTCGCTCAGCTGCCACGCCGTGCCGTTGTCGGGTTCGTGCTGCGCGGTTTGGGCGGCTAACAGGGCTTTGACTGCCGCCGAATCTTCAATCAGGGTTAATTTGCCTTGCGCATGCACCGCCTGAAAATTCCAAGTCGGCACGGCTTTGTGGTCGCGCTGTTTGCTCGGATAATCATTCGGGCTGATGTAATGGCCGGCATCTTGGAAAACCGCCAGCCAGTTTTGCCCGCCGAGCGCCTGTTTCCAAATCGGATTGCCGCGCGAAAAATGGCCGCGCAAACAGCCGTAATCGGTGCCGTTGTCCGCCCAAAGCAGCGGAACATGGGCGGCATCCAACCCCGCTTCGGTGCGGGCAACCAGCGTGGCCAAAGGGTGGGCGTGCATAAAACGGCGAAGCTCGCCGAAGTCGGTTTGTCGGAATGTGGACGGGTTGTACATAACGCCTCCTGTGTGGTCACACTGAGTTTAAAAAACAAATGCTTGGCCGGCAAGCAGGGAATGGCTGATGAATTGAAACGGCATGGCAAGGCCGTCTGAAAACCATTGCCAAGTGCGGTTTCAGACGGCCTTTGTTTGCCTGAAGGGATTGACGGCGTTATGCCGAGCGTGCCGCCAACCAGGCCGCTAAGTCATCGATTTCGGCGGCTGAAATTTGGTGGCCGATGGGGTAGCGCTGAAAGCTGAAATCCCGTTCTTGCGCCAGCAGGGCGTAGCCTTTGCTGATTTGGGCGAGGGTGATGGTTTGGTCTTGCTCGCCATGCCCGACAAAAATCGGCGTGTGGCGGTTGGCGGGGTGGCATTGCGGCCATTGCGCCGCCAGCGGCAGGTAGCCCGATAAGCCGAAAATGCCGCCGAGTGGGGCGGAATATCGCAGCCCTGCCAATAAACTCAGCGCACAGCCCTGCGAGAAACCGCCGATAAAGAGGCGGCGGCTGTCGATGCCTTGTGCGATTTGTTCGTCGATCAAGTGGTGCAGATAGGCGGTGGCTGCCGACAAGCCGGCTTCATCTTCGTTTTGCAAAAAATTGCTCTGGCGAAGATGGCTGCCCGGCAAGTCATACCATGCCGACACCGCCTGATTGCCCGCCCATGTGACCGTGCGGACGGGCGCGTGCGGCAGCACAAAGCGGGTGTGCGGCAAGCGGAGCGCCAAACGTTCGGCCACGGGTTTGAAATCGAAGCCGCTGCCGGTCAGCCCGTGCAGAAAAATCACGCAAGCAGTGGCGGCGGGCGGCGTGATCAGCAGCGGTTCGGCGCGGGGGATTAACGGCATCCGTCCACTCCGCAGGCAGCGCCTTCTTGCAGCAACGGCTGTGCCGAATCGGCCCAAACTTGGTTCAACACCGATAAAAAGTGGGCGGCAGGTTGCGAACCCGCCAACGACACTTGGCCGTCGACCACAAAAAACGGCACCGCCTGTACGCCCACTTGCTGTGCCTGCGCCAAATCGGCACGGGTTTCGGCGGCGAAAGCATCGGAATCGAGCATGTTTTCCACCTGTTCGCGCGCAATGCCGACCGCTTCGGCCAAGCGGATTAAGTTGTCACGGTTTGCCAAGGGCAGATTTTCAATAAAATACGCCTGAAACAAACGCTCGTTCATCGCATCGCCTTTGCCGAGGCTGTGCGCCAATTTGGTCAAACGGTGGGCGTTGAAGGTGTTGGTGTTTTGCACGTTTTCATAATTCATCGCCAGCCCGGCTTTCGCCGCCATGGCTTCGATGCCGCGAATCATCTGCATTGCGCCTGTCGGGCTTTTGCCGTATTTGCGCTCAATCCGCCCTTGAGTGGTGTTGCTCACGCTGTCGCCGGCGTGCGGATACAGCTCAAACGCTTTATGCACGATTTCCACGTCATCGGCGTGTTCAAACTGCGCAAGGGCTTGTTCTAACTGGCGTTTGCCGATATAGCAAAACGGGCAGGCATAATCGGAATACATTTCGATTTTCATATTGGTTTCCTTTATTGATTCTAAAATCTAGAATGATAGATGTGTTGCAAGTTTAAAAAATGCCGCAACGGCATTTAGGACAGCCTGGGGTTTTACAGCTGCTGCTGCAAACGTGCCAAAAAATCGGCGGCGGCTTCGGCGTTATAGCGGTAATACGTCCACTTGCCCGAACGTCTGGCACTCACCAGCCCCGCCTGTTTCAAGGCATTGAGATAGCCCGACACCACCGACTGCGCCAGCCCCGATTTAATCGTCACCGCCACCACGCACACCCCGCCATTGTCGTCGAGCGCGTCGGCGCTGAATTCCGCCCCTGAAAAATGCACCTGCGGCGCTTTCAGCCATTGCAGCATCTGCCAGCGGTATTCGTTGGACAGGGTTTTAAAGATGTCGGTGATGTCTGTGGTCATTAATCTGCTTCTCATGCGTTGAATTGCCGGCTATTATATCTATAAATCTAGATTTGTCAATTCTTTTTGCGTGCGAAAAAAAACAGGCCGTCTGAATAGCCATTAAAGTGCGGTTTCAGATGGCTTTTATATCGGCAATCCGCCAAGTATACGGTTTGCAAGGCAGCCCCACGGACGCAGGCTTATTTTGAGTAAGGGCGGCATTTTGCCATGCTGCGGAACGTGCTTTGCTGATATGTTTCGTTTTTGTAAGCAATCATAGGTGCCGAAACAGAAATCAGGCCGTCTGAAAAGCCATCAAAGTGCGGTTTCAGACGGCCTAAGGTTATTTCAATGGCCGCTGCTGAGTTTCATCACCACCACGCCGGAGACGATCAGCAGGGCGCCGAGCCATCTGCCGAGGGTGGAGGCGTCGCCTAAAAACAGTACGCCGACCACGAAGGCGCCGACGGCGCCGATGCCGGTCCAGACGGCGTAGGCGGTGCCCATCGGAATGGTTTTTTGTGCCAAAAACAGCAGAAAGCCGCTGGCGGCCATAAACGCCACTGCCAACAGCGCGCCTTGCCAGCGCCAGCCGTCTTGTTGTGCCAGTTTCAAGCCCAGCGGCCAGCCGATTTCGAGGCAGCCGGCGATAATCAGGTAAATCCAACCCATGGTGTGTTCCTTTTTTTGTGTGAAGGTGATTGATTATTGGTGGTCGGCGAACATGGTTTGCGCCAAGACATCGGTGAAGCGGTGCATTTCTTCAATCAGCCGTGTGCCGGCTTGTTCGCCGAAGTTTTCGAACAGCTGCCGCTCCATGGCCTGCATTTGTTCGACAATCGGCAGGGCGAAGGCGGCGCCGTGTGCGGTGAAATGCAGGGTTTTTTCGCGCTTGTCGCGGCTGCTTAGGCCGAAGCTGAGATAGCCTTGTGCGTGCAGTTGCCGGCAGACGGAAAACACGGTTTGTTTGGGCAGCTGCCAGCTTTCGCCGATCTGTTTCTGCGTACACGGCCCTTGCACGGCGAGGGTGTAGAACACTGCCAAGATGTTGTAATTGATGCCGTGCTGCTTCGCCCAGCGGTCGTATTGTCGGCTGATTTGCGCCATCAGCGCGCCGAGTTGATCCATGTGATGCATGTGAACGCCTTTAGTCTGAAAATTGACCGGCTTGGTATTGTAGTCAGTTTTCAGACTGTTTTCAAGGGCGGTTTGCGGTGCGGCAAAACCGCACTTTGCGCACAAAAAATCTTTAAAAACAAGACTGCACAAGCCGCCGGCGTTTGGCTACAATGCCGTTTTTGTTGTTTGGCTGAGGTGTTTTGATGCATGGGTTGTTTTTGGCGCTGGCGATTGTCAGCGAGGTTTTCGGCTCTTCGATGTTGAAATTAAGTGACGGTTTCAGCAGATTATGGCCGTCTGTCGGGGTGGTGATCGGCTTTGGTTTGGCGTTTTACTTTTTGGTGCTGGCATTAAAAGCCATTCCGCTCGGCACGGCTTATGCGGTTTGGGCAGGGGTTGGGCTGGTGTTGACGGTGTTGGTCAGCCTCGTGTTTTTCGGTCAGAAAGCCGATGCGGCGGGGATTTTCGGCATCGGGCTGATTTTGGCGGGCGTGGTGGTGCTGAATGCGTTTTCGAGTATGGGCGCGCATTGATGTTTGAGGCCGTCTGAACGGCTTTTCAGACGGCCTAAAAGTTTCTTATTAGGAAATGATGGCATTCTGTTTGGGGGATTTATTTGCTGATTTGTTCAATTTATACTGCTTGCACGATAAATCAATTCATCAGCAAAGGAACTTCTATGATCGAACACCGTCCGTTTTCGCAACTCGGTGCCGCCAACCACGGCTGGCTTGATGCCAAACACCATTTTTCATTCGCCGAATATGACGACCCGCAGCGTATGCACTGGGGCAATCTGCGGGTGTGGAACGATGACACCATCGCCGCCGGCAGCGGTTTTGCGCCGCACCCCCATGCCGATATGGAAATCATCACGTATGTGCGCAAGGGGGCGATTTCGCATCAAGACAGCCTCGGCAACCAAGGCCGCACCGAAGCGGGCGATGTGCAGGTGATGAGCGCCGGCAGCGGCATCCGCCATTCGGAATACAATCTGGAAGACGAAGCCACGCAGATTTTCCAAATCTGGATTTTGCCCGAACAGCGTGGCGGCGCGCCGGCGTGGGGCACGCAGCCGTTTCCGAAAAGCGACCGTGCCGGGCAGTTTGTGATCTTGGCCAGCGGTATAGAAAACGATTTGGCCGATGGCGCAGTGTTGCCGATCCGCACCGATGCCCGTGTGGCGGGGGCAACCTTGAAAGCCGGCGAAAGCCTGACGTATCGCTTTAGCGATGCCTCGCGTTACGGCTATCTGGTGCCGGCGGCGGGCGACATCACCGTGAACGGCGTGGCGCTGGCCGCACGCGACGGCGCCGCCATTCACGACGAAACACTGCTCACCATCACCGCCCGCAGCGATGCCGAATTGGTATTGGTAGACAGCGCCGGTTAAGCGTTTGCCGGTAAGTTAAGGCCGTCTGAAAACCGTTTCACATCAAAAGTGCGGTTTCAGACGGCCTTGATGTTTTATTGATGGGTGCGGCGGTTCAGCCAGTCGATGATATCGCGGGTCACAATATCGCCGCCGTTTTCCAAAAACAGCAGATGGCCGATGTGGCTATAGAGCCTGAGGCTTTTATCGGTCGAATTGGTTTGCCCGTAAAAATCAATGGCATCTTGCGGTAAAACATACAAATCGGCATCACCGTTGAGCAGCAGCACGGGATCACGGAATTGATAGCTGTTTTCACGCAAATATTTCAAGCCGCCGTCAAAGGCATTAATCATGGCAACCGAGCAATCTTGCAACATCAGCGGGTCGTTCGGCAGGCTCAGCCCTTCGCTGGGTTTCGATGTCGGCAGATTGAGCGTTTGGAGGGCGGCCTGTGTGCAGGAAACGGTGCTGTTCGGGTCTTCGGGGCGGGGCAGATGGCCGAAATTCATTTGGTTATAACGCAAAAGGCCGGCAGCCAGAATATAGCCGTTCACTGCTTCGGGGTATCGGGTGCCGTATAAGGCGGCGAGGTGTCCGCCCATGCTGTGCCCGATGAGATAAATCGGGGTGCCGGGGTTTTCTTTTTTGGCTTTTTTGATGACTGCATCCAGATCGGCAACCATGCCGGAAAAGCCGTTGATCGGGCGGTCTCTGCCTTCGGATTTTCCGTGGCCGTGCTGGTCGAAACGGTATACGGCAAACCGGTTTTGATTCAATTGCTTAACAACGTCATCAAATACGCCCGAATGGCTGGCTAAGCCGTGTACGATAATCACCACCGCTTTGGGTTTTGTCTGCGGGTAGTCTTTTTGCAGATATAAATTCAAGCCGTCTTGGCTTTTGATGGTTTCAATTTGCGGGGTGTTCACCGGGTTGGCAAGGGCGGTTTGTATCGGTGTTATGCCGGCAATCGCCAGGCTCAATGCCAGCAGGCTGCTTGCGAATATGTTTTTCATATTTGTTTTCTTTGATGTCGGTTAGGGTTAAGTTGTTTGCTTGAGGCCGTCTGAAAGCCAAAGTGCGGTTTCAGACGGCCTTGATGTTTGCTGTTTAAGCCGCATGGTGGGTGATGTGCTGTGTGGTTTGGGCGGCGGCAAAGTCCTGCATCAAATCGTTGATCACCGCTTGCACGCTGCGGATTTCATGGATATAGCTGATGCCGTTGCCGACCGAGATATAGCCCTCGTCGGCACGCCCTTCTTCGAGCATACCCAAGCGCATGCCGTAACCGCCTTTAGACGCTTCGAGCAATTCGTCACGGCTGGCGCCGCGGTTGTCCATCGCCACCAATTCATGCGCCAATCGGGTGGGCAAAGAGCGGTAATAAGCGGGCTGAGTGCGGTAGAGCAGTAAATCTTGTGCGCTGCTGTCGACAATGCGCTGTTTCACGCTTTCTGCCATGCGGTTTTCAACGGTGGGCAGTAACACTGTGCCGACAAACACGCCTTCGGCACCCAAGGCAAGGCTGGCACGCACGCCGCGCACATCAGCAATGCCGCCGGCCGCCATCACGGGAATGCTGATCGCATCGGCGATTTGCGGCACGATGGAAAAGGTGCCGATCACTTGTGAGGGCACGGTGCCGCCTTCGTCAAAGCCGGTTGCCACCACAATATCGGCGCCGAGCTGTTCCGCTTCACGGGCGTTTTGCGGGGTGGGCGTGCCGGCACGGAAAATGGTCTTAACCCCGGCGGCTTTGAATTTTTGCATAAAAGGGCGGTAGTCGATGCCGTCCAACTGATTGATAAGGGCAACTTGCACGCCCTCTTCGATAATCAAATCGACCAAGGCGCCCATGGTGCTGAAATCATAAGACAAAATAATCGGCATGCCGAAAGGCTTATCGGTTAAGGCTTTGGTTTTGCGGATTTCGGCACGCATGGTGCTCAGCAAGGCTTCGGTGGTTTTCGGCGCTTTCATCAAGCCGGCGTTGGGGCCCAGCATGCCCAAACCGCCGGCATTGGAAACGGCAGCGACAAATTTGGCGTCGGTCATCCAGCTCATCGGGCCTTGCACGATAGGATATTGAATGCCGAGAATTTGGGTGATACGGTTGTTTTGCATGATGTTTACCTGTATGAAATAGTTGGAATGAACGTATTGTATATTTTCAAAAAGCTAAAATGAATGCTGGAAAATGGAAAGTTGGTTTTCATTTTTGGAAATATAAAGCCAAGTAAGCGGTCAAAATGGCAACGGGGGTGCACGATTGACCGCTTGAACATGGAATATGCTTTAAGCGGCTGCCTGTTTTACTTTACTGTAAAATAAGCGGCTTTATTTCGATAAAAAGAGCCGAGCCAATACGTGTTGCCCACCGGCAATACGGTAGAAACCCCACTAAATTCAGTAGTATAGCGGCCTTTCATCACCGGCTTGAGGGTGAGATTTTCAGGGTTGATTTGGGTAATATGAAAATCTTTCAAGCAGTCGGGGCGAATGCCTTGATGACAGTCTTGCAGCATAGAGCCGGCGGTGATTAAGACATTGCCGTGCCAGTGCAAATTGTCTGCCAAGCCATAATTTAAGGTGTTTGTGGCCACACGCTTAGCCGGGTTGGCAGTGGTGAATTGGCTTACCCCTTGCATATGCGCAACATAAATATATTTTCCGTCTTGAGAAAGCTCGATGCCGTTATTGCCGTTCAACTCTGTGCCTTGTAATTTTTCAAAGCGGCGGGTTTGGGGTGTCCAGCGATAAACCGCTCCGGTGGGCTTTCCGCCGAACATATCCTCCAGCGTGTGCGCCGGATGAGTCATGACCGTTGTGTAAATAGCGCCGTCTGCCCCTGCCACAACGCTGTTGCCGGCCAAGCCGTTTGGCAAGCGCACATTGCCGAGCCAAGCTAGCGTCGGTTTGTCGGCGTTCATATCAACTTCAAAAATTTCAATGGTTTCACGGGTGGGGGCGGAACTGTCTGCACCATAATGATTAACCACATAAAGATGTGCCTTGCCGCCGCCGATTTCACGCAAACTGATGCCGTGCGCCTGAAGTTTATCGGGCTGCGGCTGTGGTTCGCTATCGGGGTATAACGCTGACGGCGATGAGGCTTTTGGCGCAATCCATTTTTGTGCAGTTTTGTTTTGGCTGTCAATCAGATGCAAACCGCTTTTGGGCGCCATGCCGCTGGCAATGATCCATTTCGAATCGGGAACGGCAACTAAATCTTCCGGGCTTTGTATGCCGTTGATGTAATGTAATGCTGTGACCGATGCGGCTTTTGTTAAATCATGGGTTTGTTTGGGGTTGTTGTTATGCATGGTGTCGGCTATCGAGTTACAGGCAGTATTCATTAAGGCCGCACTCAGTATGAGGGCGGCCATCGTGTGTTTAACAGTGAGTTTCATCAAAATAACCTTGTGTTTGTTAAAAAGAAAAGGATATTATAAGATTTCAAAAATGATTGATAAATGGTGAAAAATGAAAATATCGTTTTCATTTTCGGAAAACAAAAATATCGGCAAAATCTATAAATTCAGCTTATATTTTTGCATCGTAATAACGTCTGCGAGAGGCATGATTTCCTCTCAACATCTTCTTCAACACTTTCTTGTGCAAGTCAACCCACAGGTGTGATGATGGATTTAAACGCGATACGCTTATTTGTCGCCGTGGTGCAAGCAGGCAGTTTGTCCAAAGCCAGCCAGCAGCTTGATGTGCCGATTGCCACCATCAGCCGGCAATTAAAAGCCTTGGAAAAATCGCTGAATACACAGCTGTTCGACCGCTTTAAAACCGGCGTGAAGCCGACCATGCTCGGGCAAAAGCTGTATGAAGACGTGTATTTGAGCATAGATAATCTGTTGCAGGCAGAGCGGGCGTTGGGCGATACACAGCAGCAATTGAGCGGCAAGCTGCGGATTTCGACCCCGTCCGGTTTCGAGCCGGTGTGGGATTGGGTGAGCGCGTTTCAGCAGCAGCATCCGCAAGTTGAGGTGCATTGCCTGGTGACCGATCGGGTGTTGGATTTGGTGGAAGACGGCATCGACGTGGCGTTTCGGGTCGGCGATTTGCACACCGACAGCGTAATCGCCCGCGAGCTGATGCCGCTGCGTGCCAAACTGGTGGCCACCCCTGCGCTGTTGGCACGGTTGGGCGAGCCGCGCGAACCGGCGGATTTGGCGCATTTCCCCTGCGCCGGCTGGGCGACCAACGGCCAGAAAACCATGCAGTGGCAGTTGGGCGGGCAAAGCGTTACCCTGCCGTGCCGTTTCGGCGCCAACGACAGCTACGCCCTCGCACACATCACCCAAAAAGGGCTGGTGATTGGCCAATTGCCCGATTACATCGCCGAACGCCTCATCCGCGACGCCGGCCTGGTGGAAGTGCTGCCCGACCACCCGCAACCCAGCCACCCCGTGCACCTGCTCTACCCCGCCCACCGCCACGCCTCAAGTTTGATTCAAGCGTTTTTGGGGTTTTGTTTGGAAAATGCAGGTGGATAATATTCGTCCACTTTCTTGTCGTCAATTTATTTGAATTCAAGCATCAACAAACCGGGCGGTAGGCTGAAGACGGGACACACGTATGGCAGGCCGAGCCAATGCTGTCAGGTTATGTTTGTGAATGGGTATTCGGTGCAGCAACTGTGTGATGGGATAGTGTGAGGCCGTCTGAAACGCTACATGGTTTTCAGACGGCCTCAAGAGATGGTGGGACTTGTTGGTATCGACTGTTCAATTAAGCAGACAGGCCTAAGACATAAGCGCGCGGCAAGGCGAGCTAGGGTGTTTTGATGTGTCGATTTATGGGTGTATTTTGCCCTTGAATACGCATCTGCTGCGTTAAAAACGCCTCGCAAAATGCCCAATCTTGCTGCGTTTGTTGACTGGCATCTGCACTTTTATCACAAAAAAAATCTGAACCATTCTGAATGGTCGGGACACCCTATAGAAACGGCAATTAAATAACTGAATTTTTTAAATCAATCTAATTGTTTTAAAAAGAAATTAACAAAAGATTTTTAGAATTAAAATTGCCGAATCTATAGTATCGTCAGCTTGTGTTGATGCAAGAGGGCTCCACTTCAGCCGCCCATCAGCGCTTCAATTTCGGCAATCTGTTTCGGCGCTTCTGCGGTGTAGTTTTCGTGGCCGGTTTCGGTAACCAAGATATTGTCTTCGATGCGGATGCCGATGTTGTGGAATTCGGCGCTGATGTCGGGGGCGGCGCTGATGTATAGCCCCGGCTCGATGGTGGTGCACATGCCGGCTTGCAGCAGGCGCGGTTGTTCGTTGTGCCAGCGGCCGCCGACATCATGCACGTCGAGGCCTACCCAATGGCCGAGGCCGTGCATGTAAAAGCGTTTGTAGGCCTGGCTTTCGATATTGCCCTCAACACTGCCTTGCAGCAGTTTCAAATCGATCAGACCCTGCACCAGAATGCGCAGTGCCAGATGGTGGATGTCGGCCCATGAGGCGCCCGGGCGCACGGCTTCGATGGCGGCTTGGTTGGCGGCCAATACGATTTCGTAAACGGCTTTTTGAGCCGGGCTGAAACGGCCGTTGACGGGAAAGGTGCGGGTGATGTCACCGGCATACATTTGGTATTCCGCACCGGCATCAATCAGCAGCAGCGCGTTGTCGTGCAGGATGTCTTTGTTTTCCACATAATGCAGACAGCAGGCGTTTTTGCCGCCGGCAACGATGCTGTTGTAGGCGGGATGGCGTGCGCCGTGGCGCATGAATTCGTGCAGCAGCTCAGCTTCGATTTGCAGCTCGCTGAGGCCGGGGCGGGTTTTCTGCATGGCGCGGATGTGGGCTAATGCGCTGATGTGGCCGGCTTGTTTGAGCAGGCTGATTTCGTGTGCGTCTTTGATCAGGCGCATCGGGTTGAGCAGCGCGGCCAGATCGGCAAGGCTGTCGGGTGCGCGGCTGTATTCGGCAAGCATGCGCTGGCCGGCGGTTTGCTGCACGGTATGCCAATGCTGCATCAACACGCGGTCGTGTTCGGGATATTGGCCCCACAGCGCAAACAGGCGGCGTTTGTTGAGGATGGCTTTGCCGATGTGTTGCGGCCACTCGCTGATGCTGTAGGCGGCATCGAAGCCGAAGGTGTCGCGGGCGGCTTCGGCGCCGTAGCGAAAGCCGTTCCAGGTTTCCATCAGCGGGTCTTTGTCGCGGCAGTAGAGGGTGGCGGTGCCGGCTGCGCCATCGAGCAAGATAACGGCTTCAGGCTCGGGAAAGCCGCTCAGGTAGTGAAAATAGCTGTCTTGACGGAATGGAAATTCGGTGTCGTTGCTGCGGCGTTGTTCGGGGGCGGCGAATAATACGGCGAGGCCGTCGTTGCCGATTTGCTGTAATACCTGTTCGCGGCGGAGGGTGTAGGGGTGCATAATATTCTCTCGGGTTGGTCAGGCCGTCTGAATGATTGTGTGTTCCGACGGCCTGGTTTGATATCGTGAAATGAATAAAAAAGTGTTACGGCGTTGCTGCCTTGTATCGCTTCTTTTTTATTCCACTATGGCTGTTCAGCTGAATCATTCTGCGGGGCGGGCTGAAAGCAGTCGGGCTGCATGGCAGGGCGGGGCAGTGAAGCAGGGTTCGGTTGAACGGCTATAAGGTTTTTTTAAGGTTGCTTTGCTTTTGGCAACAGTTTGGCTGCGGTCACTTTGTGTGCCAGCCATAAGGCCGATGCGGCGCCGGCGATATCGGCCAATGCATCGGCCGCGCTGCCTTGGCGGGTTTGGGTAAACAGCGCCTGTGCGGTTTCGCTGCCGGCGGCAAAGAGCACGGCGCAGGCGAGCAGGGCGGTATACGGTATGGCTTGGCGTGCTTGCATCAGGGCTTTGGCAATCAGCCAGAATTGGCCGAAAAAAAGCGCGAAATGGGCGATTTTGTCGAAATGGGCAAACGGCGGTGCGCCGCTTTCGGCTTCGCGGAAAACCAGTGAATACACTCCTGCGCCAAACCAAAGCAGCGCCAGCAGGGTAAATTTATTGGTGGGTATGTTCATGGGGTTTCTTCATCCAGCCAGGTTTGGCAGATTTGTGCCAGCCGGGCAAACTTGCCGCCGCGCGCGCTGAGGATATCGCGCCATTGCGCCACTTCGGCGGCATCGGGCGCTTCATCGATGCTGCACTCATACAGCCAGAAATCAAGGGTTTCGGCCACAATGCCGGCAGATTCGGTTTGGATCAGGTTGAGCAGTTCCGACATGATAAGAAGAGGCCGTCTGAAATAAATAAGGCCTTATTTTAGCGTGTTTGTGCGGGCGGATACAGATGTTTCAGACGGCCTGTGCAAATATACAGCCGTGCTGCTTTGTTGCTTTGTCTTGAGTGTATTGGCTGCGGTATGGCCGTTGCAGCTGAATATCGGCCAACAGGTCGGGCTTGCGCTTTATCGGGCCTGTTCGAAAAATGCGGCGAGGGCGGCCAGGCGCAGGGTGTCGCTGCCCCAAAAACGGGCTTTCAGATGGCGCATCCAGCGTATCGGCCGGCTGGCTTTGAGAATGTCGGGCGGCATATCGGCGGGCAGTTGGGCGAGATGTTGCTGCCACAGCCTGGCGGCGGGCTCGAGCAGCCGGTGTTTTTGCAGCCAGATGGCGGTGGAATGCAGATAGCAGAGGTAGTCGCGGCTTTGGCAGCGGATCAGCGGCATATATTGGCCGGGGTCGTCTTCAAAGTCGATAAAGCCGATGGTGTTGTCGTTGCAGATGATGATGTTGCGGGCGAATGCCTGGCTCAGGTATTCGCCGTGGCAGTGCACATTGCCGATGGCTTCCAGGCCTTGCAGCCAATAATGGAGGCGTTCGGGGCTGTATTCGATATGGTGCAGCAGGGTGTATTCGCCGATATGGGTAAACATGAGGCCGTCTGAAGATTCGGCCAATAGGCGCGGAGTGCGGATGTTGTGTTCGGCCAGTGCACGCAGGCGGGCGGCTTCGATGGCGATGGCGGTGCTGCCGCCCAGATTGGGCACGGGTTGCAGTGCACCCAGATGCAGGCTGCGGGCGATGATGCCCAGCAGGGCGTAGCGCCACGGCGGGATGCTTTTGCCGGTTTTGCGTACCCACACGGTTTGCCCGTCGGACAGGGTGTGCCGGCAGATGGTGCCGGTTTGGGCGGCAAGCAGTTGTTGCAGGACGAAGGAATAGTCGGTCATAAGCTAAGGGTATCCTGACAGTGGAATTTACAGGTGTTTTGCTCCTGCAAGCGCATCTGCTGCGTTAAAAAGTCTCGTAAGATGTTTATTCAAGCTTGCTGCATTTTTTGCCCGGCATCAGCATTTTCAGGAACAAAAATCCCCTCATAAACGACACATCAGAACACTCTAGCGGGCATCTCTGATGCGGTAATAGGCGGCACCGATAACCGAGGCGGGTATGTGCAGGTAGCGGCCGCCGATGATGTTGCGGTGGTGCAGGTTTTCAAAACGGTTGAGGCGGCTGCTGTCGCCGAGAATGGCTTCGGCAGCGGCCAGCCCGGCAATACCGGTCAGCGCCATGCCGTGGCCGGAATAGCCTTGCATGAAGTAGAGCCGGTTGTTGAGGCGGCCGAAATGCGGCGCCAGGTTGAGGGTGATGTCGCAATCGCCGCCCCAGGCATAATCGATGCGGGCTTTTTCCAGCTGCGGAAAGACTTTGAGCATGTCGCGGCGTACGGCTTTGGCCATGCGGCGGGCATCGTGTATCAGCTCGCTGTCTTTGCCGCCGAAAAGCAGGCGGCCGTCGGCGCTGAGGCGGTAGTAGTCGAGAATATGGCGGTTGTCGCAAATGGCCATATTGTTGCGTATCAGGCTGTGCGCGGCTTCGCCCAGTGGCTCGGTGGCGATGATGAAAGTGCTGACGGGCATGGCTTTGCGGGTGAGCGGGCGCACGGTGCGGCTGCGGTTGAGGCCGGTAAAGGTGTTCATGGCAAACACAACTTGCTTGCACTCGATACTGGCTTGAGGTGTGTATACGATGTAGCCGTTGCTGCCTTTGGGCGTAAGGCGTACAAACGGGGTGTGCTCGTAGAGACGGGCGCCTGCGGCGGCGGCGGCGCGGGCAATGCCGAGTGTGTAGTTGAGCGGGTGCAGGTGGCCGGAGCGCGGGTCGTAGAGGGCGCCGCGGTAGCGTTCGCTGCTGAGGTGTTGTTGTAGGCGGTTGCTGTCCCACAGCTCGAAATGTTTAACACCGTAGTGTTGTTGGGCGTGTTGCTGCCAGTCGACCAAGGCATCGAGATGCTTGGGGCGGATGGCCACGGTGGCATAGCCGCGCGTCCAGTCGCATTCGATATGGTATTTGCATATGCGCTCGTCAACCAGCTCGACGGCATCCAGTGATTGCTGCCAAAACCATTGTGCCTGCTCCAGGCCGAGCTGACGTTCGATTTCGCCGATGCCGCAGGCGTAGTCGCTGATAACTTGGCCGCCGCTGCGCCCGGAGGCGCCGTAGCCGATGCGTGCCGCTTCGATAACCGCTACATCATGGCCTTGTTCGGCCAGCGGTAGGGCGGTACACAAGCCCGAGAGGCCGCCGCCGATGATGCAGGTGTCGGTTTTCAGACGGCCTTTCAGGGCGGGGTAGCTGTCATCGGTGTTGATGCTGCTGTGATAATAAGAAGCGATGCGGTTTTGGAAAAATGGGGTTTGCATAAAAAGCGAATGTTTTTTCAGACGGCCTTTGATTATACGCCTATCATTTCAGGCCGTCTGAAATGCAAGCATCAGAAAAGGTTTTATCCGGTTAAAAAAATAAAAAAACGGCTGCGGTATAGCGCAGCCGTTGTGCGGTTTGCCGTTAAGATTGGCCGGCCTGCTCCAGCGCCAGTTTTTCCTGACGGTAGGCTTCGGCAGCTTCGCGTTCGCGGCGGGTGGCCTGGCGCATCATGTAATAATTGATGAGAATGACCAGCGTGCCGACAATGGCAATCAGAATCGTGGCCAGCACATTCATCTGCGGGTCGAGGCCGAGTTTGATTTTCGAGAAAATCACTTGCGGCAGTGTCGACGAGCCGGGGCCGGAGAGGAAGGAGGTAATCACCAAGTCATCAAGCGAGAGCGTGATGCCGAGCAGAAAGCCCGAGGCGATGGCCGGGGCAATCAGCGGCAGGGTGATCACAAAGAAAATTTTCAGCGGCCGGGCGCCCAAATCCATGGCCGCTTCTTCCAGCGATTGGTCGAGTTCGGTCAGGCGCGAGCGGATGACCACGGTAATGTAGGCCATGCACAGGGTGGTGTGGCCGAGGAAAATGGTGAAAAAGCCGCGGTCGAAATAGAGCCAGCTCAATAATTCGCTGCTTTGCAAAAACATCTGCACCTGAATAATCAGCAGCAGCATCGATAAGCCGGTAATCACATCGGGCATCACCATCGGTGCAGACACCATGCCGGCAAACAGCGTGCTGCCGCGAAAGCGCTTGATGCGTGCCAGCGCGTAGCCGGCGAGGGTGCCCAATACTACGGCGGCAAACGATGACACCAGAGCGATGCGCAGCGACAACCAAGCTGCTTCGAGAATGGTGCTGTTTTGCAGCAGCGCGCCGTACCATTTGGTGGAAAAACCGCCCCAAACGGTCACCAGCTTAGATTCGTTAAACGAATAAATTACTAGCACAAATAAGGGGATATACAAAAAGGCCAAGCCGATAAACAGCATCAGCTTTAAAAACCAGGAAAGCTTGTGATTCGACATTTAGCGGCCTCCTTCTTCAATTTCACGGTTTTCGTAGCGGTGGAACAGGGCGATCGGAATCACCAGCAGCGCCACCATCACTACTGCTACGGCAGAGGCCAGCGGCCAGTTGTTTTGATCGAAGAATGCCTGCCACAACACTTTACCGATCATCAGGTTTTCCGGGCCGCCTACCAGCTCGGGAATCACAAATTCACCAACCGCGGGCACGAATACCAGCATCGAGCCGGCGATGATGCCGGTTTTGGAAAGCGGCAGCGTGATGGTGAGAAACGCTTTGATCGGGCCGGCGCCCAAATCAGAAGCGGCTTCGAGCAGGCGCCCGTCGAGTTTCACCAATTGGGTGTAGAGCGGCAGAATCATAAACGGCAGATAGGCATATACCATCACCAGGTTCAGCGAAAAAGCGTTGTAAAACAAATCTAAAGGCTGGCTGATGATGCCGTATTCCTGCAAAAAATTATTGATGATGCCGTTGTGGCCGAGCAAGCCCATCCAGGCATACACGCGCAGCAGAAACGAGGTCCAAAACGGCAGCATAATGGCCAGCAGCAGGCCGTTGCGGATGGAAGGATTAGCGCGTGAAATGGCGTAGGCAATCGGATAGCCCAACAGCAGACAGATGAGCGTGGTGGTCAGCGCGGTTTTAATCGACAGCCAATAGGTGAGCAGATAAATGTTGCTGCCGCGCCCGTCGGCAAACGGGTTGAGCATCTGGCCGAGGGAAGACCAGAAGTTTTGAAAGATATCGGCATAGTTTTGATAGCTGAGCGCGATGTGCAACCGCCCCATGTCGGGATCAGTGGTGACCAGCTGCGAATAGGGCGGAATGGCGATTTCCTGCTCGGCAAAGCTGATTTTAAACACAATCACAAACGGTATCAAAAACAAAACCAGCAGCCAGGCATAAGGAATGCCCACCACCAGGCCTTTGCGCGGCTTGGCTGAAAAAGAGCGTTTCAGTTTGGTGAAGGTCATGGTGTGTCTTTCTTAACGCAGCAGCGGAGTCGGCTGGTTTTCCGGCCAATTGATATACACGGTTTCTTCCCAGGTGGGCGGGGTGATGTTGCGCACATACCAATAAGGTGCGGGCACCTGGCTTTTCACAATGCGGCCGTTGGCCAGCTTGACATGATAAATGGCAAAGCTGCCCAGATAGGCGATTTCTTCCACAGTGCCTTGCGCCCAGTTGTAGTTGCCCATACTTTCCGGTTTTTCTTTGTATAAATCAATGTCTTCGGGGCGGATGCTGATCCACAGGTCTTGCTCGGTGGGGCCGCCCAAACCGTGGTCGATGCGTACCGGCGCTTCTAGCTCGGGGCATTGGATGATGGCGTAGTCGGCATGGTCTTCTATTACCGTGCCTTCAAAAATATTGGTTTCACCGATAAATTCGGCGGTAAAACGGCTGTTGGGGAAATCATACACATCGCTCGGCGTGCCCACCTGCTGCAACTGGCCTTCCGACATAATCGCCACGCGGGTGGCCATGGTCATGGCTTCTTCTTGGTCGTGGGTAACCATGATGCAGGTCACGCCCACTTGTTCGAGCGTGTTTACCAGCTCAAGCTGGGTTTGTTGGCGCAATTTTTTATCGAGCGCGCCCAGCGGTTCGTCGAGCAGCAGGATTTTCGGGCGTTTGGCCAGGCTGCGGGCCAAGGCTACGCGTTGCTGCTGGCCGCCTGAAAGCTGGTGCGGCTTGCGTTTGGCAAATTTGCTCATCTGCACCAGGCGCAGCATTTCTTCTACGCGCGCATCAATTTCGGCCTTGGGCATTTTGTCTTGCTTGAGGCCGAAGGCGATGTTTTGCTCCACCGTCATGTGCGGAAACAGGGCATAGCTCTGAAACATCATGTTAATCGGCCGCTCATAAGGCGCCATGGCGGTGATGTCTTGCCCGTCGAGAATGATTTTGCCTTGATTGGGCGTTTCCATGCCGGCAAGCATGCGCAGCAGCGTGGATTTGCCGCTGCCGGAGCTGCCCAAAAGGGCGAAGATTTCGTGTTGTTCGATGTCGAGGTCGATGTGGTCGACAGCGTAATTGTCACCAAACTTTTTCACCAACCCCTGAATTTGCAGATAAGGTTTGGCTGAAGACGCGGTGGAGGCAGTCATGGCGGATACTCCGGTAAGGGTGGAATGCGGTAAAACGGGGTGTTGCCGATCATGATAAAGCTGTTTGATGGCAGAAAAGCGCACGGACAGCACGAATCGGTTTTTTGCTGTAAACCTGTAATTATATTAGGCGATGCCTTGCCGGGGCAATATAAAATTGGCAGTATCGGGGATTGGGATGTTTCAACTTCGATTGATGGGTGGATTTTGCCCCTGAAAACGTATCGCTAAATTGATGTTCGGATACTCGGATACCTTGATATGGGCCGGAACAGAAGTGTGCGACGGGCCGGCTTGTATCAAAGGCAAAATATTGTGCCGCCATGCCTGCCCGTGCGCATGAATGATCTTGGCTCGGTTTTCTGCCATCAATTTATTTGAATTGAACGATAGTCTTCTTGTGGTTTTTGTTTGTATGTAAACAATAGCTTGCTGTAAATCGGCGGCTCTTTTTCGGCATTTTCTTATTCCGAACTCGCATTATTAAATGAAAACGTTTCAGGCCGTCTGAAAGATGGAAACTGCCGATGGGCAATCGCTATCTTTCAGACGGCCTGATACTTGTTCGCAAAATAAGCTAACGGCGTTGACCCGCCGGAGCTCGAAGAGGACAAGGCATTAAGCGCCAAGTCAACCAGCCCCGTATGTGTGTGCTGCCTTCAGATCGCTGCCTTATTGGCTGATTTTTGTGAAAGGTATTCAGACCTGCATGACGGCATTTAAGCAGACAGTATTTTCGCCACCACACCGCCCAATGCTTTTTGCCAGTCGGAAGCGCCGATGCCGAATTCAGATTGGATTTTGTTGCAATCGAGCACGCTGTAGGCCGGGCGCGGTGCCGGCGTGGGGTAGTCGCTGCCGGCAATGGCGTGCAGGCGCGGGCTGTTAAAGCCGGCATGATGCTGCTGCGCTGCTTGAAAAACGGCTTGGGCAAAGGCATGCCAGCTGGCCGAGCGGCTGCCGCCATAATGGTAGATGCCGCGCGGAAAAGGCTGTTTGCAGAGCATGTCGATAATGGTTTGAGCCAGATCGCCGGCATAGGTGGGGCAGCCGGTTTGGTCGTCGACAACATATAATTCATCGCGCTCGGCAGCTGCGGCGAGCATGGTTTTGACAAAATTGCTGCCGTATTCGCTGAACACCCAAGCGGTGCGCATAATCAGGCTTTCGGGGTTGGCGGCCAGTGCCAGCAGCTCGCCCGCCAGCTTCGATTGGCCGTAAACGCTTTGCGGTGCCGGGGCGGCGGTTTCGCTGTAAGGCACTTTGCTGTGGCCGTCAAACACATAATCGGTGGAAATGTGGATAAATTTGGCCTGCACGGCGCGGGCGGCGGCAGCCAGATTGTGTACGGCACGGCCATTGACTGCAAAGGCTTTTTCAGGCTCGCTTTGGGCTTTGTCGACAGCGGTGTAGGCGGCGGCGTTGATGATGGCGTCGGGCTGGAAATTGTGCGCCATATTGAGCACGGCTTCGGCATCGGTAATGTCGAGGGTGGCCGAATCGGCGGCAATCAGCTCCCAATCTTCGGGCAGGCGGTCTTTGATGCAGCGGCCGAGTTGGCCTTTGGAACCGGTAAGCAGAATTCTCATTCAATCATTTCCTTCAGGGTTTTGTTTAGGGCATCCCGACTATTTATATATCATCTTTTTGCGTTAAAAGCATAGCTGCTGTGTTAAAAATGCTCGTCAGGTGCTGGTGTTGGTTGCGGTTTTTTCCGACATCTGCGTTTGGGGGAACACTAAACCCCTATGGCGGGCAGATTGTCGGAAAGCTGTGTTTGGCCTGCAAGGGCTCAACGGCTGTAACCGGCTGTAACCCTATTATGAAACAGGCCGTCTGAAAATGGTAGTGCAAAAAGCGAGTGTTTTATTTGGCCGGGGTGTTTTGATCATTCGTTTATGAGGGGATTTTTGCTTCTGGAAATGCAGATGCCGGGCAAAAAACGCAGCAAGATTGGACATCTTGCGAGGCTTTTTAACGCAGCAGATGCGTTTTCAGGAGCTAAAAGCATCCGTAAATCGAGTGGTCAGAACACCCCAAGGGTGTTTTGATCATTCGAAAACATCAGCCGGCCGGTGCATTTGGGTTATTTTGAATAGATATGACTGCATATTTTACCGGCAGGCGGCAAAAGCAGGCGGCAACCGTTTGTCGCCGGCTGTTTTGCGCGGCGGCAGCTTTGGGCTATACTCGCAAAATCTGTTTCAGACGGCCTGAAGTGTTTTTGCAGCGGCCGGCGGCTGGAGCGGTTTGATGATGACTTTTACGGAGTATATTTCATGTTGAAAAAATGGTTGGCCGTTGTGGCCGTGTTTACCTCATTATTTGCTTTGAGCGGTTGCGGCTACAACACCATGCAGTCGCAAGACGAAGCGGCCAATGCGGCTTGGTCGGAAGTGTTGAACCAATATCAGCGCCGTGCCGATTTGATTCCGAATCTGGTCAATACCGTAAAAGGTTACGCCACGCATGAGGAGCAGGTGTTTACCCAGGTTACGGAAGCGCGCAGCAAAGTGGGCAGCGTTCAGATCAGCGCCGATGATGCGGCCGACCCGCAAAAGTTGCAGCAGTTTCAGCAAGCGCAGGGTGAGCTTAGCAGTGCCTTGTCGCGCTTGCTGGTGGTTTCTGAAAACTATCCGCAGTTGAAAGCCGATCAGAATTTCCGCGATTTGCAGGCGCAGCTGGAAGGCACGGAAAACCGTATTTCGCTGGCGCGCAACAATTACATCAAAGCGGTGCAAACCTACAACACCACTCTGCGCCAGTTTCCGCAAAACCTCACTGCCAAAATTTTTGGCATGAAAGCACGCGCAAATTTCAGTGTGGAAAACGAAGCGGCCGTATCCAACGCACCCAAGGTTGAGTTTTAACGAAAGCGTTTCAGACGGCCTTTTCAACATAAATAAGGCCGTCTGAAAAAAGGCCGTCTGAAACACAGAATTATGCTGAAAACTTTATTGCTGTTTGCCGCCACCGCCTTGGCGGAAATCATCGGCTGTTATCTGCCGTATTTGTGGCTGCGCCAGCAGGCACCGGTATGGTTGCTGTTGCCTGCGGCGGCCAGCCTGGCGCTGTTTGCCTGGCTGCTGACGCTGCATCCGACCGCCAGCGGCCGGGTGTATGCGGCTTACGGCGGTGTGTATGTGTGTATGGCCTTATTATGGTTGTGGCTGGCAGACGGTGTGCGGCCCACTTCGACCGACATTCTCGGTGCGGCGTTGTGCCTGGCGGGTATGGCGGTGATTATGGCGGGCGCCCGTGCATAAACAGCGTTCATACCCATTCACAAAATAATCTAACGGCGTTGGCCCGCCTTACTAGCTTACATTTGTGAATGGGCATCAGACGCCCTTTTCAGACGGCCTTTCGATGCTTGAGGCCGTCTGAAAGCGGGTTTCAAAGATACATTCAATGATACATAAGGAAACGCATGTTATCGATTATCCAACGTTGCGGCGCGTTTGCGGCCATGCTGCTGACCGGCATGTGCCTGTTTGCAGCCGATTTGGCCGTCATTCCACCGCTGACTGCGCCGGTGATGGATGGTGCGCAGATGATGCAGCCCGAAGCGCGGGTACAGCTCAACAGCCACCTCACACAATACAGCCGTGAAAAAGGCAGCCAGATTATCGTGCTGACCGTGCCCGCGATTGCGCCGGAAACGCCGTTTGACTACGCCACCCGCGCCATGCAGCAATACGAGCCGGGGCGCAGAGATGTGAGCGACGGCGTATTGCTGCTGCTGGTGCGCGATGAACGCAAAACCCATCTGGCCGTCGGGCGCGGGCTGGAAGGCGCGATACCCGATGTGTATGCCAAGCGGATTTTGGATGATGTGTTGCGCCCGTATCTGCAACAAGGCAAAACCGATGAAGGCATTTACGCAGCCGTCAGCCAGATTGAAAAACTGATTGCCGGCGAAGCGCTGCCTGCGCCTGAGCAACGCAGCGGTTCTGAGGGCGATGGTATAGACGGTTGGATGATGTTGTTGGTGTTGCCGTTTTTTGTGGGTGCATTTTTGAAAGCCGTGTTCGGCCGCAGCTTGGGCAGCCTGCTGACCGGCGGCGCTGTGTTCGGCCTGGTGATGCTGTTGGGTTGGGGGCTGATAGCCGCTATTATTGCGGCTCTTGTCGGCACCGTTATTACCTTTCTGTTGGGCAGCGGGGCATTTATTTCCGGCGGCGGTGGCGGCTTGGGCGGCGGCGGCTTCGGCAGCTCCCGCGGCGGCGGTTGGAGCAGCGGCGGCGGTTTCGGCGGTGGCGGCGGTTTCAGCGGCGGTGGCGGCAGCTTTGGCGGCGGCGGCGCATCAGGAGGTTGGTAATCATGCAAGAGCAAAATAAATTCAAACGCTTATGGCAGCATTGGCTGCATCCGCGCGGCCGGGTGGAGCGTTATTTTCCGACTGCCGGTTTGCAGCGTATCAGCCGCGACATCGGTTTGTCGGAGCAAAAACACACCGGCCAAATCCGCTTTGTGATCGAATCGCGCTACAGCACCGAAGCCGTGCTGAAGCGGCTCGATACCCGCACCCGCGCCTGGCAGTGGTTCGGCGAATTGGGCGTGTGGGATACCGAACACAACAGCGGCGTGCTGGTGTATGTGTCGTTTGCCGATCATGCGGTGGAAATTGTTGCCGACCGCGGCATTGCCGCCAAAGTGGATAGTGAAGAATGGCAGCATGCTTGCGAAACCATATTGAGCGGCTTTAAGCGCGACGAGTTTGTGCCCGGCCTGGCAAACGGCCTGCAAGAAGTTAACGATATTCTGGTGCGCCACTTTCCGCGCAGCACACCGGCGGCGGATAACGAATTGTCTGACGAAGTGGTGTTCCGCTGATTGGTCATCTTGACAACCATGGTCAAGGCCGTCTGAAATATTTTTTCAGACGGCCTTTGTTTGTTGATGTGGTTGAATTTAAATAAATTTATGACAAGAAAGCGAAATGGGGCAGTGATGGTCAGCAGGCTTTAAGACGGTATTTTTATTCATTTGATTATAAAACCCTTCGCTGCGTTGCCCCCACACTGACCT